>NZ_JBIBKW010000007.1:0-52730 GCF_042959465.1 Streptomyces sp. NPDC007901
CCGTCCGCTGCCTGCCCCTACACCTCCGCGATCACGCCCCGCACACGAAGAAGTCCCTGTTCATCGAACAGGGACTCCCTTTGCCACAACGCACTGACAATCCCCTCCGCCAACCACCTCAAATCCCGCCTGGTTCAGAGCATGCAGGACCTCCGCGACAAGCTCACCCACCTCAGACGACACATTCCTCGCCAGCCCGCAGCCGGGCCCTTCATGCTCACGCGTGCGGCGGACTTCGTGGACGATCTGTAACGCTCGCAAGATCAGCACCACACAGATGCGTTGACCTCATGGCGGCGGGCCGTCACCCGTGCTACTTGAAACCCGCTTGCGCCGAAGAAAGTGACCCCCGGACGTGGGTCGGGCCGCCTGCCCTCCAGGGGGAGGTACGCGGGCGGCATCGTGCAGGGGTGGAGCCGTTTGCCCCCGGATGCGCGCGACGGACTTGCTCCCCGGCCGCGTAGAGCAGACGACGGATTCACCCACGGAGGGGACTGCACAGTGACAGCGCGTGCACTCAAGGGGGCACTGAGGGGTGCCAGGGGTACGGCGATCGCGGCAGCGGCGATGGCCGTGCTGACCGCGTCGCAGGCGCCGAGGGCGGTCTCGGCCGAGGCCGTGGAGCCCGCGCGTAGGGCGGCACCCGCCGAGCACGGCCTCAGCGTGTCCGGCGACGCTCCGTACCGCACCGGCCTTCCCCCGCTGCGGACGCGGAAGAAGGGCTCGGCACACGGAGTGTCGGGCGGCGGCGCCCTGCCCGCGAGCGTGTTCGCCGCGTACCGGCGTGCCGAGGAGGAGCTGGCGCGCAGCGCGCCACGCTGCCGGCTGCGCTGGCAGCTGCCGGCCGCGATCGGACAGGTGGAGTCCGGGCAGGCACGGGGCGGCCGGGTGACCCGGGACGGGACGACCGTGACGCCCATCCTCGGCCCGCGGCTGACCGGCGGTGCCTTCGCCGTCGTGGCGGACACCGACGGCGGTGCGTACGACGGGGACACGGTGTACGACCGCGCGGTCGGCCCGATGCAGTTCATCCCGTCCACCTGGGCCCGCTGGGGAGCGGACGGCAACGGCGACGGACGCGCGGACCCGAACAACGTCTACGATGCGGCGCTCGCCGCCGGCCGCTACCTGTGCGCGGGCGGCCGGGACCTGTCGAACCCCGCCGACCTGGACCGGGCGATCCTGGGCTACAACCACTCCGACGCCTATCTGCGCACCGTCAAGGCGTGGTACGCGTACTACCTGACCGGACACCGCGTGGTGCCGGACGCGTCCGACGGTTCCCGGTCGGACCGGCCGAAGCCCGCCCGCCCGAAGAGGCCGAAGCCGTCGGACGACCGGGAGCCGGGCCCTGGTCCTTCGCACACGCCGTCGCCCCCGCCCACCTCGCCCTCCCCCAGCCCGTCCCCCAAGGCCGGCATCCCGAAGGAGTCCGGGACTCCGCTCGTTCCCGTCCCCGAACCGACCCTCACATTGCCCGACTTCGGTGTGCTGCCCGACGCGGGACCGCTGACCACCGGCAACGGCGGGAACACGATGGACGTCTCCCCCTCCACAAATGCCACTACCCGGCGGTAATGTCGCCCCCCGCCGGAAGCACAGGACCGGCGGGTGAGTGCGAAGGGGCCCTCATGGCGACGGACATGCCTGCGGACACAGCGGCCGACGACGAGCGTTGGCAGCGCATGTGGAGCCATCGCGAGCAGCTGCTCAAGGTGGCCCGGCGGCGATCCATGAGCCGGGAGGACGCCGAGGACGCCGTTCACGAGGCGATGCTGCGGGCCGCGGAACGCCCGGACCTCGACGACGAGCGGCTCGGCGCCTGGCTGACGACGGTGACGATGCGGCTGTGCGTCGACCGGCACCGGCAGGTCAACCGCGAGGCCGAGGTGGGCAGCCGCCGCACACTCGTCGCGCCGGGCCCGGTTCCCGTCGAGGAGGCGGTGTGCGACCGGGCCGAGGCGAAGTGGCTCGCCGTGCGCAGCGGTGAGCTGCCCGCCCGGCAGGCGGAGGCGCTGCGGCTGAAGTCGGAGGACCTGGACGTCGGCCAGGTCGCCGTGCGCATGGGGCTGAGCTACCGGACCGTCGAGTCCCTGCTGGCCCGCGCCCGGCGAACGCTGCGCGCCTCGCTGGCCGGGACGCTCGGGCTCGTGCTGTTCCTGCTGGGACGCGGCCGGCCGCGCGCGGGCGGCAAGGCGCACACGGTGGCCGTGGCCTCGACGGCGGCGACGCTGGTGGTGACGGGCTTCGCGCTGCCGTACGCGCTGGACGGCGGCGGGAAGGGCCCGGCGCCCCGGCCGGCGGTGTCCACCGGTGCCGGGGCGATCCGGTCGGACAGCACGGCCCGGGCGTGGGTCCCGGGGACGCCCGAAGCCGCACGCAAGCCGACGAGCCGCGCGCACCCGCCGGCCGCGTCCACTGCCGGCGGGTCGTCGGCGAAGATGTCCGTGCCACCCCTGCCGGCCGTCCTGCCCGCCTCGCTTCCGAGCCTGTCGGCTCCCGCGGTGCCGCGGGTTCCGGACCTGCCGGTTGTGTCGGCCGTCCCCGCGCCGCCGTCGGTCCCGCCGGTCCCGGCCCCTGACGCCGTACCGTCCGCCCCGCTCTCCGTACCCACCCCGAGTACGCCTCGCGTGAAGCTGCCGTAGGGCCCGCGAACCCGTCCGAAAAAAAATCCGGGTCCGCCGCGACGGACGCCCCGCCCCTCCCCGTAGAGCAGTCGTCGGAGCTACTCACGGGCGAGGGCACGGGCGAAGGGCGGGACCGGATGGGTGTCGAGATCTGTGTGGAAGGGCTGACCAAGTCCTTCGGTCACCAGGTCATCTGGCAGGACGTGTCACTGACGCTGCCCGCCGGGGAGGTCTCGGTCATGCTCGGCCCCTCCGGGACGGGCAAGTCGGTGTTCCTCAAGACGCTCGTCGGCCTGCTCAAGCCGGACCGCGGCTCGGTCACGGTGGCCGGGCGGGACATCACCAAGCTGCGTGAGCACGATCTGTACGAGGTGCGGAAGTTGTTCGGCGTGCTGTTCCAGGACGGCGCGCTGTTCGGCTCGATGAACCTGTACGACAACATCGCCTTCCCCCTGCGCGAGCACACCCGCAGGTCGGAGAGCGAGATCCGGCGGATCGTGCTCGAGAAGATGGACATGGTCGGGCTGCTCGGCGCCGAGGCCAAGCTGCCCGGCGAGATCTCCGGCGGTATGCGCAAACGCGCCGGGCTTGCCCGGGCGCTGGTCCTGGACCCGGAGATCATCCTCTTCGACGAGCCGGACTCCGGCCTCGACCCGGTGCGCGTGGCCTACCTCAACCAGCTCATCGTCGACCTCAACGCGCAGATCGACGCGACCTTCCTCATCGTCACCCACGACATCGCCTCCGCCCGCCAGGTCCCCGACAACATCGGGCTGCTGTTCCGGCGCGAGCTGGTGATGTTCGGGCCTCGTGAACAGCTGCTGACCAGCGACGAGCCGGTCGTCCGCCAGTTCCTGAACGGCCGGATGCAGGGGCCGATCGGCATGGCGGAGGAGAAGGACGCGGCCCAGGTCGAACAGGAACTCGCCCAGATCCGGGAACCCACCAGGACTCCCGGCAGCAGGCCCCTGACCCCCCGCCTGCTGCCGGGCCCCGGCATCACCCGACCGCCCCGCTGGGAGGCGATCGCGGCACGGGAGGCCGAGCTGCAGCGGAAGGAGGTGGCCGACGCATGAACCTGTCCCCCACCGGTGCGCTACGGCACTCGGGCAACCTGTTCGCGATGGCCCTGGACGTCGTCCGGACCCTGCCCCGACGGCCTTTCCAGGCAAGGGAGTTCATCCAGCAGGCGTGGTTCGTCGCGAGTGTCACGATCCTGCCCACCGCCCTCGTGTCCATCCCCTTCGGCGCGGTCATCGCGCTCCAGATCGGCAGCCTGACCCGGCAGCTCGGCGCCCAGTCCTTCTCCGGGGCCGCGTCCGTGCTCGCGGTGCTGCGCGAGGCCTCGCCGATCGTCACGGCCCTGCTGATCGCGGGCGCGGGAGGCACGGCGATCTGCGCGGACCTCGGGGCGCGCAAGATCCGGGACGAGATCGACGCGATGCAGGTGCTCGGCATCGACCCGATCCACCGGCTGGTGGTGCCGCGCGTGCTGGCCTCGATGGTGGTGGCCGTGCTGCTCAACGGTCTGGTGTCGGTCGTCGGCGTCGCGGGCGGCTACTTCTTCAACGTCATCCTGCAGAACGGCACGCCCGGCGCCTACCTGGCCTCCTTCACCACCCTCGCCCAGCTGGACGACCTGTGGGCGGCCGAGCTGAAGGCGCTGGTGTTCGGTGCGATCGCCGCGATCGTCGCCTCCTACAAGGGGCTGACCGCGCAGGGCGGGCCGAAGGGCGTGGGCGACGCGGTCAACCAGTCGGTCGTGATCACCTTCATGTTGCTGTTCGTGACCAACTTCGTGATGACCGCGGTGTACTTCCAGGTCGTCCCGCAGAGGGGTTAGCCCATGCGACTTCTCAGCCGTCCACTGGACGCTCTCGAAGAGCTCGGATCCCAGCTCTCCTTCTACGGGCGCTCACTGGCCTGGACGGGCCGCACCGTGCGCCGCTACAAGAAGGAGATCCTGCGGCTGCTCGCCGAGGTGAGCTTCGGCCGAGGCGCCCTCGCCGTCGTCGGCGGCACGGTCGGCGTGATCGCCTTCCTCTCCTTCTTCACCGGTACCGAGGTCGGCCTCCAGGGCTACGCGGCCCTCAACCAGCTCGGCACCTCCAACTTCGTCGCGTTCCTGTCGGCGTACTTCAACACCCGGGAGATCGCCCCGCTGGTGGCCGGACTCGCCCTGTCCGCGACAGTCGGCGCCGGGTTCACCGCACAGCTCGGTGCGATGCGGATCAGCGAGGAGACCGACGCGCTGGAGGTGATGGGCGTCCCGTCGCTGCCGTTCCTGGTGACGACGCGGATGATCGCCGGCTTCGTCGCGGTGATCCCGCTGTACGTGATCGGGCTGTTGTCCTCGTACCTCGCCGCCCGCACCATCACGACCGGTTACTACGGGCAGTCGACGGGCACGTACGACCACTACTTCCACCAGTACCTGCCACCGGTCGACGTCTTCTGGTCCTTCGGCAAGGTGATCGTCTTCGCCGTCCTGATCATCCTCGTGCACTGCTACTACGGCTACCACGCGAGCGGCGGCCCGGCGGGCGTCGGCGTCGCGGTCGGCCGTGCGGTGCGGACCTCGATCGTCGCCATCAACGTCCTGGACTTCTTCCTGAGCCTCGCGATCTGGGGCGCCACCACAACCGTACGAATCGCGGGGTGAGGCCGATGAGAGCACTGAGACTCAGGTTGTACGGCGTCGCGTTCATCGCCGTGCTCGCGCTGCTGCTGTCGCTCGCCGTGGCCGTCTACGAGCAGGCGTTCACGCCGGTCGTGCGCATCACGCTGCAGGCCGACACGCTCGGCAACCAGCTCGAGCCGCGCGCCGACGTCAAGCTGCGCGGGCTGCTGGTCGGCGAGGTTCGGGCAACGCACGCGGACGGGACGAAGGCCACGCTCGACATCGCGCTCAAGCCTGAGTACGTCCCGTACATCCCCTCGGACGTACACGCGCGGCTGCTGCCCAAGACACTCTTCGGCGAGAAGTACGTCGATCTCGTGCCGCCCGCCGGGTCGGCGGCCCGGCCCATCCGCGCCGGGGACGTCATCACGCAGGACCGCACCACGGTCGGCATCGAGGTACAGCAGCTGATGAACGACCTGCTGCCGCTGCTGCGGACGGTCCGGCCGGGCGAACTCAACGCCACGCTCTCGGCGTTCGCCACCGCTCTGGAGGGCCGCGGCGACCGGATCGGCGACAACCTCACACGGGTCGAGGGCTATCTGCGCAGCCTCAACCCGCACCTGCCCTCCCTCAAGGAGGACATCACACGGTTCGCGGACGTCGCCGAGGTGTACGGCGACGCCGCACCCGACCTGATGCGGATCCTGCGCAACACGGTCACCACCAGCCGAACGATCGTCGAGCAGAGGGACCGGTTGGCCTCGGCTCTGCGCGCGACCGCCTCCGTGGCGGGCACGGCGAACGACTTCCTGTCCGAGAACGGCGACCGGCTGATCACCCTGGGCCGGGTCGCCCGCCCCACGCTGGAGCTGTTCGCCCGCTACTCCCCCGAGTACCCCTGTCTGTTCCAGGGCCTGGTCCGGCAGGAGAAGGCGTCGGAGGACGCGTTCCGGGGCGGCGAGATGCGGATCACCCTCGAGGTCGTCCGGCCGCAGGGGGCGTACCGGCCCGGTGAGGAGCCGGTGTACGGCGAACGGTCCGGCCCGAACTGCCGCGGCCTGCCGCATCCGCAGGTGCCCGGGCCGAAGCCCCACCTCGACGACGGTACGTCGGCCGGAGGTTCCGGCGGCGCACTCCCCGGAGGTGTCGACGTGTCCGCCACCCGGGCCGAGCAGCGGGCCGTCGGCTCGCTCGTGGCCCCCGTCATGGGCGTCCCCGCGGACCAGGTGCCGCCCGTGGCGACCCTGCTGTTCGGGCCGCTCGCGCGCGGAACGGCGGTGAGTGTCGCATGAGCAGGTCAGGAGCCCGGCAGACCGCCGCCCCGCTGGTCAAGTTCAGCCTCTTCGCGCTGGTCACGATCGCGGCGACGGCGCTGCTCGCCGCCACCATCGTCAACGTCTCCTTCACCCCCGAGGACACCTATCACGCGGTGTTCACCGACGTCACCGGGCTGGAGACCGGCGACGACATCCGGGTGGCCGGAGTGCGGGTGGGAGAGGTCGACGGCATCCGGATCAAGGACCGGACCCTGGCGGAGGTCACGTTCACCGTCAGCGCGGACCGGCCGCTGCTCGCCGGGACCCACGCGGTCGTCCGCTACCGCAACCTGGTCGGGCAGCGGTACATCGCGCTCACCGAGGGCACGGGTGACGTCACCGCCCGGCTGCGGCCGGGCGGCACGATCCCGCTGTCCCGGACCCAGCCGGCGCTGGACCTCAACGCGCTGCTGAACGGCTTCAAGCCGCTGTTCGCCGCGCTCAGCCCGAGCGACGTCAACCAGCTCGCCACCGAGATCGTCCAGACCCTGCAGGGCGAGGGCGGCACGGTGAACAGCCTGCTCGCGCACACCGCCTCGCTCACCAGCACCCTCGCCGACCGCGACAAGCTGATCGGATCGGTGATCGACAACCTCAACACCGTCCTGGAGACGCTCGACAAGCGCGGCTCCCGCTTCTCCGAGCTGCTCACGCAGCTGCGCCGGGTGGTCTCGGGGCTGGCCGCCGACCGCGGGCCCATCGGGGAGTCGCTGGTGAGCATCGGCGACCTCACGGACGTCACGTCGGGGCTGCTGAAGGACGCGCGTCCACCGCTGAAGGACGACATCGCCGGGCTCGGCGATCTCACCGGAACGCTGAACAAGAACGAGAACACCGTGGAGGGCGTCCTGAAGCGGCTGCCGAACAAGCTCGAGAAGCTGACGGGGACCGCCTCGTACGGCTCGTGGTTCAACTTCTACCTCTGCGACTTCGACGGCCGGATCGTGCTGCCGAAGACCAAGCAGGTGATCAGCCCGGAGCTGCACGTGGCGCAGGCGAGGTGTGGCGGATGAGCATGCGCATCAGGCGGCGCACCGTCCGCCGCCCCGAGCCACTCGTGAGGGTCCGGGTCCTGCCGCCGAAACTGCCGAAACTCCCCAGACTGCTACCCAAACGCAAACCCCGCCCCGAACCCCTCGTGAAGGTACGCGTCCTGCCGCCGAAGTTGCCCAGGATCCGGCTCAAGCGCCCACGCCTGAAGCCCTTTCGCGAGCGTAACCCGGTCGTCGTCGGCGCCGTCGGCCTCACCGTCCTCGCGCTGCTCACGTTTGCCGCCTTCAACGCCGACAGCCTGCCGCTGATCGGCGGCGGCGACACCTACAGCGCGGCCTTCTCCGAGGCCGGCGGGCTCAAGCCGGGCGACGAGGTACGGATCGCCGGGGTCAAGGTCGGCAAGGTCGAGGGCGTCGACCTGGACGGCGACCACGTCAAGGTGACCTTCAAGGTGAAGGGCCATCCGGCGTTCGGTACCGACACGGGTGCGTCGATCCGTGTCAAGACGATCCTCGGCGCGAAGTACCTGGCCCTGTACCCGAAGGGGCCCGGCCAGTTGAAGCCGGGCCGCGAGATCCCGCTCCGGCGGACCGTGTCGGCGTACGACGTCGTCCAGGCCTTCAGCGACCTGACGACCACCACCGAGGAGGTCGACACGGACCGGCTCGCGAAGGCACTGGACACGATCTCCGTCACCTTCCAGGACTCCCCCGAGGAGGTGCGGGCGTCGATCAAGGGGCTGTCGCGGATCTCCCGGACCGTGGCCGCCCGTGACAAGGCGCTGCGCGGGCTCCTCGACCATGCGAACGGAGTCACCGAGGTGCTGGCCGGTCACACGAAGGACTTCTCCGCACTGGTGAAGGACGGTGACGCCCTGTTCAAGGAGATCGACAAGCGGCGCACGGCGATCCACAAGCTGCTCAAGAGCTCCGCGCTGCTCGGCATCGAGCTGTCCGGCCTGGTCGACGACAACAGCAAGGAGATCGGGCCCGCACTCAAGAACCTCGACACCTTCGTGACGATGCTCGAACGCAACCAGGCGAGCCTCGACCGCAGCGTCCGACTGCTCGCCCCGTACGTACGGCTCTTCACCAACACCCTCGGCAACGGCCGCTGGTTCGACTCCTACATCCAGAACCTGGTCGCCGCCCCGGTCGCGCCACGGACGGGAGGCACCCGATGACCCGCAGACTCCTGGCCCTGTTCACCGCGCTCGCGATCGTCGTCGGCCTCGCCGTCGTCCTCTGGCCGGGCCCCGGCCCCGTCCGCGTCACGGCGTACTTCCCGCGCACCGTCGGCATCTACCCCGGCTCCGACGTCCGTGTCCTCGGCGTCCGCATCGGCGAGGTCAGGGAGATCACGCCGGAGGGCGACCGGGTACGGGTGGAGCTGGAATACGACCGGGGCCGCAAGGTCCCCGCCGGCGCACAGGCCGCCATCGTCAACTCCTCGGTGGTCAGCGACCGTTACGTGCAGCTGCTGCCGGTGTACCGCAGGGGCGCGGTGCTGCGGGACGGAGACGTCATCCCCGAGTCCCGTACGGCCGTCCCCGTCGAGCTGGACCGGATCTTCGACAGCCTGCACACCACCGCCGAGGCGCTCGGCCCGAACGGTGCCAACAAGAAGGGCTCGCTGTCCCGGCTGCTCGGGGTGAGCGCCGACAACCTCCAGGGGCAGGGCGAGAACCTCAACCAGACGGTGGAGGACCTGTCCCAGGCGGTCACCACGCTGTCCGACGGACGCGGCGACCTGTTCGGGACCGTGCGGAACCTTCAGGTGTTCACGGCCGCACTCGCGGCGGACGACACCAGCGTGCGGTCGTTCAACACCGACCTCGCCGACGTGGCCGGGCAGCTCGCCGGGGAGCGCAAGGATCTCGCGGCCGCGCTCAAGTACCTGGCCGCCGCACTCGGCGACGTGTCCGGCTTCGTGAAGGGCAACAAGAAGGCGCTGACCTCGGACGTGCAGGGCCTGGCCAAGGTCACCAAGGTCCTCGTCACCCAACGGGACGCTCTGGAGGAGCTGTTGACCGTCGCCCCCACGGGCCTGTCGAACCTGCAGAACGCCTACGACCCCGCCGCCGGCACCCTCGACACCCGCAACAACGCGCAGACCCCGCAGGATCCGTCATCCCTTCTCTGCTCGATCCTGAAGACGACCGGCGACGACCACGACAACTGTGCCGGGCTGAAGAAGCTTCTCCACTCCCTGCCCGAGGTTCCCTCGGCCCCGGCGTCGACGGGCACGGTCGACAAGACCCTCGGCGGGATTCTGGGGGCACCGGCATGAGCGTGCAGCGCAAGGGGCGGGTGGCCGCCTGGACGGCGATCGGCTCGCTGCTGCTGACCGGCTGCGAGTTCAACGGCTGGTACGACGTTCCGCTCCCCGGCGGCGCCGCCTCGGGCGGTCACGCCTACCACGTCACCGTCGACTTCCGGGACGTCCTGGACCTGGTGCCGCAGTCGGCGGTCAAGGTCGACGACGTCACCGTCGGCACGGTCGAGAAGGTGGAACTGGACGGCTGGCACGCCCGCGTGCGGCTCAGAATCGCCGACTCGGTGAAGCTGCCCGGCAACGCCGTCGCCGATCTGAGGCAGACCAGCATGCTCGGCGAGAAGTACGTCGCCCTGTCCCCGCCGGCCGGCACACGGCCCGTCGGACGGCTCCGCGACGGCGACCGCATCCCGCTGTCCCGGAGCGGCCGCAACCCGGAGGTCGAGGAGGTGCTGTCGGCCCTGTCCGCGCTGCTCAACGGCGGCGGGGTGGCCCAGCTCAAGACGATCACCGTCGAGTTGAACAAGGCCCTCAGCGGCCGCGAGGACCGGGTCAGGTCCCTGCTGAAGCAGCTCGACACGTTCCTCGGCGGCCTCGACGACCAGCGGGCGGAGATCGTGCGCGCGCTCAAGGGCGTCGACCGGCTGGCGAAGCGGCTGAAGAACGAGAAGAAGACGATCGCCCTGGCCGTCGACACCATGCCGCCCGCTCTGAAGGCCCTCGCCGACCAGCGCAAGGACCTGACGAAGATGCTCACCGCCCTGTCAACGCTCGGCAAGACCGGCACGAGGGTGGTGAACGCCTCCCACGACGACACCGTCGCCGACCTGAAGAAGCTCCAGCCCATCCTGCAGGAGCTGAACAAGGCGGGCGACGACCTGCCCGACTCCCTTGAGCTCCTGACCACTTACCCGTTCCCGCGCAACGCGACGGACGCCGTCAAGGGCGACTACGTCAACCTGAAGATCACCGCCGACCTCGACCTGGCGGACCTGTACGGCAACGTCACCGGCAAGCCGGGCAACGGCGGGAAGTCCCCGGCCCCCGGGACCCCGCACCTTCCCGGCGTCCCCACTCCCACCCCTCTCCCGTCCGTCCCGTCCCTGCCGGGCACCCCGTCCGTGCCCTCCGTACCCGCCGTGCCCTCCGCGCCCGGCGTGCCCTCGACGCCCTCCGACGGCAGCACCCTGCTGTGCCCGCCGGTCTGCACCGCCGCCTACGGCTCCAAGGGCGGCTCGCGTCGCCTCCCGCCGGGGGTCGATCTCGGCCTCGCCGAGCTGATGCTGAAGGGGATACTGCCGTGATCACACGTACGGTCAGGGCCCAGCTGCTCGCCTTCGCGACCGTCACCGCCCTCGGAGTGTCGTATGTCGGCGCCCGGTACACGGGCCTGGTGGACGACGTCCTGCACCGCGGCTACACCGTGCGCGCCGACTTCGCCGAATCCGGGGGCGTCTTCCCCGGCGCCGAGGTCACCTACCGGGGGGTGCCGGTTGGCCGCGTGGGCGATCTGCGGCTGACCGGGTCCGGGATCTCGGTGGCGCTGAAGATCGAGGACGGCGCCCCGAGGATCCCGGCCGACACGCTCGCGGTGATCGCCGACCGTTCGGCGGTGGGCGAGCAGTACGTCGACCTCCAGCCACGGCGGTCGGGCGGGCCGTACCTCATGGACGGCAGCCCGATCCCGCGCAGCCGCACCCGGACCCCGCTGCCGGTCACCGACCTGGTCCTCAGCCTGGACCGGCTGGTCAACTCGGTCGGCAAGGACGATCTGCGGGTCACCGTGGACGAGCTGGGCAAGGCGTTCGCCGGCACCGGAGCGAACCTGAGCCGACTGGTGGACTCCGGCGACGCGCTGGTGGAGTCGGCATCCGATTCGCTCCCCCGGACGGTCTCGCTGATCGAGGACTCGCGGAAGGTGCTCAAGACACAGGCCGACGAGGGCTCGGCCATCAAGTCGTTCTCCCGCGACCTGGCCACGCTCACCGAGCAGCTGAAGTCGAGCGACGGCGATCTGCGCAGGCTTATCGGCAACACCGCGCCCGCCGCCCGGCAGTTGGACTCCCTGCTGAAGTCCACCCGGCCGCACGTGCCGGTCCTGCTGGCCAACCTCATCAGCGGCGGCCAGATCACCGTGGCCCGGCTGCCCGGCGTCGAACAGGCCCTGGTCACACTCCCGCTCAATGTCGCGGGCAGCTACACGGTCATCCCCGGCGACGGCACCACCCACTTCGGGCTGACCGTGAACGCCGACGACCCTCCCGCATGCACCCAGGGCTACGGCACCCGGCGGCGCGACCCCGCCGACACCGGCACGCGCCCGGCGAACACCGACGCGCGCTGCACGGTACCGCGCGGCAGCAAGACCTCGGTGCGCGGAGCGCAGAACGCGCCCGGCGCGACGACCGGTCGGTACGGCGCCGACCAGGCCGCGTTCGTGGCCCCGTACGACCCGGAGACCGGCACCGTGACCGGCCCGGACGGAACGCCCGTCGAGATCGGCTCGACGGGCGGGGAACAGACCGTGTTCGGAAAGGAGTCGTGGCAATGGCTGCTCGTGGGACCGATGGCGTGAGAAGCGGCCGCATGAGGCTGCTGTCGGCGGGGCTCGTCGCCGCGACCGTGCTGACGACCGTGCTGTGTGTCTGGCTGGGCCTGAAGCTGTCCGACCAGCGCGCGGCGGAACAGCGCCGCCAGGACATCCTGGCGGCGGCCCGCCAGTCGGCGCTGAGCTTCACCTCGCTCGACTACCGGCACTACGACCGGGACAGCGGCAATGTGCTGAAGGGCGCCACCGGCGAGTTCAAGAAGGAGTTCGCCGCGCAGACCGCACAGCTGACGAAGCTGGTTGCGCAGAACAAGTCGGTGTCCGAGGGGCAGGTCCTGGAAGCGGGCATCGTGCGGTCCGACGCGCGCTCGGCCCGGGTCCTGGTCGTGGCCGACAGCAAGGTGACCAACACCGCCGCGCCCGAGGGCCAGGCGCGCACCTACCGGCTCCAACTCGACCTCGCGCGCGTGGCCGGCCGCTGGCTGACCTCCGACGTCGCGTTCGTGGGCTGACCCACCCGTGAGGCCATCGATGAGAAGAGACACCATGGTGAACCCGACCTCCCGCACCCGCGGCACCGGCTCACCGGCCCGCCGCACCATGACCGCGGCCGCCCGCGCGGCAGCCAAGCGCGCCGGACGGCCCGCGTTCCCCGAGCACGGTGCCCGCCAGGAAGAGCAGACTCTTTCCGGGCGCACCCTGCTCGTCGAGCCCCCGGCGAACGGCTGGGAGGACCCGCCGGAGCCCGAGTCTCCCGAGTCGCCCGAGTCGTTCGAGGGGGAGCAGCCGGAGGACGGCGCGCCCTCGCGCAAGGCCGGGCCGAGCGTGCTCACCGCGGTGCTGGGCGTCGTCCTCGTGGCGGCCCTGGTCGCGGCGGCCGTACTCGGGTGGCAGTACCGGCAGGGGCGGCAGGCGGAACAGGCCCGCGGCGAGGCCCTCGCGGCGGCGCGGCAGGCGGCGCCGGTCGTGCTGTCGTACGACTACCGGCACCTGGACCGGGACTTCTCCCGGGCCCGCGCCCTGCTGACCGGGCACTTCCGCGACCAGTACGGCAAGACCACGAAGGCGGTGGTCGCGCCGACCGCGACGAAGTACCACGGCGTGGTGAAGGCGACCGTGGCCACACCCACCGACGGCGGCACCCCGGCGGTCTCCGTCGTGTCGGCCACACCGGACCGGGCCGTCGTCCTGCTCTTCGTCAACCAGGTCACCCGGAGCACCCAGGTCCCGGAGCCCCGGCTGGACCTGAACCGGGTGCGTATGACGCTCACCCGCACCTCCGACGGCTGGAAGGTGAGCGGCGTCGACGCCCTCTGACCAGGCGTCCGTAAGTGCCCTCGCGCAGTCGTGCGGGGGCACTTTTTCGCGGGGAACGGGGTGCGGCCCGAAGACGTCCGCCCCAGAAGCCGGCGCCCCCGCCCGCCGCCGCCCGAGGGGGATCCGAAGGTGCCGCCGTTGCCCCCGGCACCCGGTGTTCCGTTCCCACCGTTGCTTCGACCGCCGCTGCCTCCGCTGCCTGTTCCGCCGGAGGCGCACATCCCACTGCCGCCCGAGCCGGCACCGCTGACGCCGGTGCCGTCGCCAACGGGGTTGCAGTTGGCAGTCCCGACGCCACCGGGCCCACCGGGCCGCAGGGGCAAGTTGGTGCCTCCGCCGACGGCGACGGCGACGGCGACGGCGACGGCGACGGCGACGGCGACGGCGACCAGCATCCGCGGGTCTGTCGCTGGAACGCCGGTCAGTCCGCAAGGGGCGGAAGACACTGAGCACGTGCGGACGTCGGACTCGCCGCCGCCTGCTCCGCCGCGGGCACTGCCGCCCGTGCCACCTGCCACCCCGACCTCGACATACAGGGTGCTGCCGGGCGTGACCGGGATGTCCGCGGTCACCTGTGCTCCGGAGCTTCCGCTGCTGATCCGTGGTGATGCCGTTGGCGCCGTCGGTGACCACATGGATGCTGGTCACCCCGGAGGGAACGGTGAAGGTGTCTTCCCCGGTGGTGGTGTACGTGCAGGTGGGGGGTCCACCGGTGAAGGTTCCATTGGTGCCGCACGGATTTTGCGCGTGCGCCTCCTGGGACGATGCCCCCGCGAGGCCGAGTGCCAGGCTCGCGGAAAGCGCCACGGCCGTTGGCCACCGGGGTCTTGTACGCGGTGCCCGGCCATCCACGGCCCGCACAGACGGCCCGCGAACCCATGACCCCAAGTGACGGGAACGGGGTCTTTGTCGGCCCCAAGGGGTCTGGGTGCTCACCGCTTCGACGACTGCAGCCGGTCTCGACCGACTCCCCAGCCCTCCTTCCTACGGGCTCGTGGAGTCCTCAATGGGAACCTCATGGGAACGGAAGGTCGAGTAAAGGCGGGGAACGATCGAACGACAACGCAAGGTCGGACTGCGCTGACCAGAAGGAACGACGAATCCCGAGGAAGATCATCACGGACGGGGAAGACTATAGGGACTCTCCTGAAGCGGGTGTCGCAGGTTCGAATCCTGCCGGGGGCACAGCGAGAAGGGCCAGCTCGGGAGGGTTTCCTCCTGAGCTGGCCCTGCGTCGCGTTCGGGGGCGTGCCAGACGCGTGTCACCAATGCCACGCGGATACCACGTCTCCTGGGCGGGAGCCTCTTCCCCGCCCTTCCAGATCATGTCGCCGAGACGCGGTGGCGTGTGGCAGCGGTAGGTTGAGGACCTTCGGCCAGGCTGGCGAAGCCGCCCTGGACCGATGACTGGCGGACAACACGCGAGTGTGCCTGGTCGAGCAGTTGGAACCGTGAGCCATGGAGTCACAGCTCATCTCTCGACTCGGCCTTCCGCCGGACCTCGACCAGAACCGCCACAACGCTTTCCGCTTTCCATAGCCGCCTGAAGAAGCTACGGGCCCGCTGTGGTTACCGATCAACGGTCAGGCTGTCGGCCAAGCCGTCAGCGATCACCCGACGAGGGAGTCCCGCGATCTCGCGATCAGAAGGAGACGGTGAATCCCACCTGGTGGTACTGACCGACGGTGTCCAGGACCTCGTCCTTGACCGCGCCGAGCTGAGCCACGAGGCCCGAGCTGCTGATCGCCGTGGGGCCGGCGGTGATACCGACCTGCGGGCTCAGGCCACCGGAGACGGTGTCGAGCTCGGCGTCGGAGATTTCAAGGGTCTGAACCTGGGGAGCGGAGTTCATCATGAAACTGCCCTTCGTATGGATGTTCTACAAGGGGGGCGGCCAAGCTGGGGACAGATGGTCGGCCGCGACCGCAGCCCGCGCCATCTCTTTCCGGACGTCTTGGCGCGATCCCTGCGACGCGAAGGATCAAATCACGGAGCATGCCCGGCATCCAGTCGGTCGTTGCTCCCAGCAGGGCAGTTGAAACGGTCGGCCACTCATCCGTGCAGGGATGCACACGAATAGAGGGCAGCCTCTCTACATGTAGTGCTGCACATCGAAACCGGCAGCTGTTGTCACGTCTGCTCCGACCCGGACAACTCTGCATCAACCGAACTCACCTGTGCGGCAATTGCGCCTTCGCTGTGTAGATCCAGTTGCAGATTCAGTCATGTACGCATCCGCGCGCCCTTCGGCGTGAGGTTCCCCGCCTGCCGCGCTGGTCGGGCCGGGCCCCGGCCGAGCGAAAACTCCATGACGAGATCCCCGAGCCGACCGAGGCCCTCACCGGCGTTTCCGCGAGCAGCACGCGTTCCTGGTCCGTCTTGCGTCTCGACCATCGGCCCGTCGTGATGCCGAGGTGTTCACGGAAGGCCGGGCGCTACCTACCGTCGGTGCGGTCGGCGGCGATGGCACGGTCCAGGGTGTCCGGTCTACAGCACACGAGATCAGCGACCGTTTGGCCGTCGTCGCGGGGTGATCCGCCGTGCAGACGGATCACCGTCCCGGCGATTCCTCGCCGAAGGCAGCCCCAGCCAGAACGGATTCAGTACACATGAGTCCGGGAATCCCTGTGAACACGCGAGAACCACCGAAGGGTGTTTCCCCGGCCCAGGCAGCATGCAGTCGGCGTTCCCGCAGGCCACGGCCCCAGCCAAAGGAAACTCCTAAAGCGGGTGTCGCAGGTTCGAATCCTGCCGGGGGCACCAGGTCAGAGGCCCCGGAGCGATCACGTCCGGGGCCTCGGACAGCCGCGTCGGGCATCAACGGCGCTGGGCGCTGACGATCGGGGCTCTTTCTGAGCAGTCGGTCCGATGTGGCTCATGACCGCACGCCGGGTCTCCTGCCCGCCGTGCGTGTACACGTTCATGGTGACGTTGATCCGGAAGTGACCGAAGATCTCCATCACCACGTGGGCGCGGTTCCTGCCGTGGTGAGGAGGGTGTGGAGTGACTCGGGGCACGCCCAGGACGGGCGCGCCCCTGTGTAACTGCGGTGACCGCTACCGAACCACGATGATCACGATGCTCCCGTTGACGAATCGGTGATCGAAGCGGTTGTCAAAGCGGTTGTCGAAGCGGTTGTTGAAGCAGAACCCCGGGTGATTGAAGCAGAACCCCTGGTGGTTGAAGCGGAACCCCTGGTGGTTGAAGCGGAACCCGCCGTGGTCGGAGCAACGCCAGTCGTTGTTGCCGAAGCACCAATTGGTGGGCGCCTGGGTGTGCACGGCAGGGGCTGCTGCGGCCGTGCCGGCTGCGCTGATCGCAGCGCCGCCGGCCATCAGAATGCTGGCAGCGAACGCCGCGCCGAGACGCCTCGCGCGTTGTGCTCGCATGATGGATACGCCCTTCCTTCCGACGTCTCGCGCGGCTCTCGGTGGCACGAGACGGATGGCTGCAGCCGCGGAGCACGTCCCGCATCCAAGATCCCGCTGTACTGGACCGGCCGATCGGGTGCGCACTCCCAGAATGCGACCTACTTCCAGTACGTCTGAAACGTCCCTTTGGATTGCCTCCAGGCGGACCGGCGGGGTGGTGCCGGCGAGATCCACAGCAGTCGGCCGTCCGGACCGGTCGCCGGCTGCACGCTCACCCCCGTACCGGCGGCGCTTGTGGGAACAGTGGGCGCGGCTGTCGCCGACCCGGTCGCACTCGGCGAGAGACCGAATGTGAAGCACGGCGGTTTGGCCCGATGCCCTGCGATGACCGGGCTTCGGAGCGCCGACGCACTGTCGTCCGGGTGCCAGGCCGCTCCGACCAGTACCGTTGCCGACCGCTCGTGCGACGGAGTAATGCCGGCCGCCATGAGTGCCGTGTGCGTCAGTGCGCGATGCGTCGAGCCGTCGTCAGACTCACGATTTCCATGAACTCGCATGTACTTCTATCAACCCACCGTATCCGCCCTGGCAGGTCAGGAAGAAAGGACTGAAGCCGACAGGCCGACGTGCCGGTCTCAGCGCGTCCTTTCTCCGGACCCTGGCGCGGTTCGCACACGGTCCGGTGTCTTCGACGGTCTCGGGGCGGCACGGGGCGCCGGCCTCTCTCCCAGCCAGGCGAGGAAGGCGAGGACGAACAGCCCCTCGACGATCAAGGACAGGGGGCCGTACGGCGGTTCCCAGCCAGGTTCGTAGTAGCCGTACGGCAGACCGACGGTGCGCGACAGCAGAAAACCGACGATCATGCCGAGGCTGACGACGGCCCCGGTCAGCCAGGCGGCCATGGGGCGCTTCAAGGCGACCAGCGCCGCTGCCACGACCAGCATGACGACACTGCCCACGGCGAACAGGACGCCGATGTAGAACTTCTCCTCAAGGTGATCAGGGACGAGGAGACCGTGCAGCACCACATTGCCCAAGGCGCAGCAGACTCCCAGTCCTCTCAGGGTGACTTCGGTGACAGAGGCCGAGTTCATGATGGCTCCGCTTCTCTCGTGCACGGAGTGGATCGGCCAAGGCGCTCACCGCGCAGTTCCACGCAGCACGCGCCGGGCTTCGGGGCGAGTACCGCTGGGGTCTGAACACCTGGTTGACGGCGCAAGACCAGTTCCGGGGCCTCGACGGGCATGGTGCGGAAGGAGCATTTACCCAGCAGGGAAGAGGCGGTGCGTGCCGGCTCGAAGCCGAACTTCCCCCAGCGTCCCGACCGTCACGCCGGCTCGCGCTCGGGACCGAGGCACTCAGGACGCACGCGCTCGCGCCGATTCCTCGTCCGCCGGCTCATACATCTGGGGCTTACGGCCGGGGGACGGCGGCGAGTGGCGGCGCCGGGGGGTGGCCAGGCTGGTCAGCGAGTCACGATCCCATCCCGCTGGGCAGAAATTCCGACCATGGATATGGGCGAAACCCACCAAGGTGCTGTTTCCGGAGGTGTTGCCTCCTGTGCCCTGGTACGAAAACGGCGCTCGAAGGGATTGCATCGAGGGGCTGGAACGCGCAACAACTTTCCCAAGCTTTACCGAGGCGGGAATTCCGCTGATCGTCGAGTTCGGCCTACTCGCCTTGCCTTCGCCTCTACGAGCACTGCGCGGCCGGAGTCGGTGGCTGCAGTCAGCGCATGCCGGAGCTGTTCGAGGGAGGGCGCGCATGCCAGACCGTCGATGATCATGACGTCGGCCACGCCCCACTCGCCGCCGCCACCGCGCTTCGCAGCCGACGACAGGATCAGCGCGGGGGGCATCAGCTCACGCAGGCTCGCTCCGGACAGGGCGAGGGCGTTCCCCGTGTGCTGAAGATCGTGCCCCGGGCAGAGCCGAGCAGCCGGGAGGGGAGCCGGGGGCCAGTGGCGGGTTGAGGTGGCTCGCGATCCGGAAGAGGGGTGGACGTGCCAAGGGTGGCCGTGGCCCGCCTTCGAACCGGGGTTTCCGCATCGAGGCGGACCCGAGTACGACGTCCTGGGCCGCTGAACGACACATGGCCACGATTCTCGTCGCTCGCTCCGTGTGAAGCCTTCGGGCCAGGGGCCCGGGGGTTCTTTGTTATCCGGACCGGCGAGCGGGTGCCGCACCCCCGGGGCTCGGAGGACTCCCCCTGCTTCTCCTCACCGGTGTGTCAACGCCGTAGCAGGAGTTGACCATTCACCTGCCGGGATCCAGCCGCTGGGCGAGGTCGTGGGCGGTGGCACTGGTGAGGTCACCGACATAGGCCCCGACGACTTCGAAACGGCCGCCGGTGATCGAGGAGGTCACGTAGGGCCTGCCGCGGAGCTTGCCGTCGATGACGATGGCGAACTCGTTGCGCGGGGCCGGGGCCGCCGCGATGGAGCCGGTGAGGGCGGCGAATCGGGTCCGGTCGGTGGGGCTGAGGGTCACCTCGACCTGCCACGTGCCGTCGGTGACGCTTTTCTCGGCCTTCGCGGAGGTGACATGGACGTCGGTCATACCCCTGGCCTGGTCGACGCGGACACAGAACGCGGGTTGGGTCGCGGTCGCGCGCACGGTGTAGCCGCCGCTGCCTCGGGTGCAGGCGTGCTCCATGGACGAGGTGACGGGCAGAAGGGAGACCGGGGCCGCCTTCCCTGAGTTCCCCGTGCCACCTCCTGCAGCGGGCTGAACCACGTGCGCGCGGGGGGTCGCGCCGTCCGCGACGGCCACCCAGGCGGTGGCGACCACGGCCACGGCGGCGACGCCGACCCCGGCGCGGGTCAGCCGCTGTCGCCGCCGGGCGACCCGCAAAGCACCGTCCGCCAGGCCGGCCAGGCAGGCACCGACGACGTCACCGCCGCTCTCCCGCACATGTGTGTGCAGGGCATCGTGCAGCAACGTGTCGTGCAGCGGGTGTTCGATCGAGTCGTTCATGCGATGACGCCCCTTCCGGAGGCGGTGGAGGAGGAGGCCGACGGCCCCGCCTCGGCCAGGGTGGTGCGGAGAGAGGCGAGCGCCTTGTGGGTCTGGCTGCGGACCGTCCCCTGGGCGACGCCCAGAATCGCGGCGATCTCGTTGTCCGGCCGGTCCTCGAAGTAACGCAGCACGATCACCGCACGCTGGCGCTTGGGCAGCCGCCGCAGCGCGGCCATGATGTCCTGCCGCTGGACCACGGTGTCGGCCCAGTCGGCGGCCTGCCCGGACGGCTGGTCCGGCAGGGTGTCCGTGACCGTCTCCCGCCCCCAGCTGAGGAGTCGGAAGCGATCCACCTGGGCGTGGTAGAGCGCCCGCCGCACATAGATCTCCGGCTGTTCCCGGTCACGCAGCTTCGACCAACGCCGAGCGGTGGAGGCAAGCGCGGTCTGGAGCAGGTCCCGGCCCTGCTCCCAGTCCCCGGTCAGCAGGTACGCCGTGTGCAGCAGCGGTCTCGACCGCGCCGCCACGAACTCTCGGAACTGGCGTTCCTCGTCGGCGTTCAATGTGCCCTCCCTCGTTCCTCTGTAAAGACGGGTGGGGAAGGAAGTTCGACTGCCCTGCCGGTCGCACTTTCTCGACCACGACGCCGCGAAGCTCGCCGTGGGGAGCATCGCGGGGATGCGGCGATCCAGATCGCGGTGTCCCCGGCCGATGGCCCGATCGCTCCATACGACCGCGGAATCTCGTGCAGGATGACGCCTGCCTACTTGGTAGGCCGCCTGCTGCAACGCGGAGACGCTTGCCGCGCCAGAGGTCGGTATGGGGGTCGGGACCAACGGCAGCCGCTACCGGGCGTGCCACTCCCTGGCGCTGGCCGCGTAGACCGTACGGCGGGCGCGGTTGAGGTTGCCGACGGGGGAAGCGCATCCACGGACCCGGTCCTTCCGCATCCGTGTACCGGTCCAGGCCCTCGATGCCGGAGCGCTCCAAGACCCGTCGAGCCCCTGACGCCCGGCTCGGACGGTGCCGGTTCGTGGTTCACGATGCCGTCGACTCCCCTGCGGACGGCCTGGCCAGTAAGCACTACCAGACACCCTGTAACCGACGTTTCCGCAGGTCAAAGCCCTGTCCAGAGAAAACTCCCCAAGCGGGTGTCGCAGGTTCGAATCCTGCCGGGGGCACAAGAGAAAAGGCCCAGACCGATCACGGTCCGGGCCTTTGGCATCCCCTTCTGGCATCAGGGGGGCTGATCACTGACGACCGGCCGGAGACGCCCTTGGGGACTGCTCATCGGCGGAGCCGGTCGAAGCGGAACGGTGTCAGGGGCTCGGGACGGTGGCCGGTGAGGAGGTACTGGGTGAGTTTGTGGCCGGTGACCGGGCCCAGGGTGATACCGAGCATGCCGTGGCCGGTGGCGGCGTAGGCGTTGGCCTGGCCCGGGACGCGGTCGATGACGGGCAGGCCGTCGGGGAGGAAGGGGCGGCCTCCGACCCAGGGGTCGCGGATCAGGCCGACCAGGTCGTCGGGGTCGTCGAACCAGCGGCCCAGGTAGTGCCGGCTGGCGAGGGCGACGGCGACGATGCGGCGCCAGTCGAGGCGGTTGTTGTTGCCGCTGAGCTCCATCGTGCCGCCGATGCGCGTGGTCGTGCCGATCGGTGAGGCGACGGCCCGGCGCTCGCCGAAGTAGAGCGTGTGCCGGGGCGCCGGGTCCAGGTCGACCGAGAAGCTGTAGCCCTTGCCCGCCTGGAGGGGCAGCGGACGGCCGAGGCGGCTGAGGAGGGTCGAGGAGCGTGTGCCGGCCGCGATGACGACGGCCGCGCACGGGATGTCGCCCTGGGTGGTGCGCAGTGCGGTGACCCGGTCCCCGGAGGTGCGGAAGCCGGTGGCCTCCGCGTTCTCGTGGAGCTTCACCCCCGATGCGGCGAGCGTCTCGGCGAGCGCGCGGGCGAACGCCTCCGGGTCGACCACGCCCTCCCCCTTGACGAGGTACGCGGCGCGCACCCGGTCCGAGAGCGCCTCGTCCAGCAGCCGCGCCGCGGACCCGGTGACGACGTCGTCGGGGAGCGGGTAGCGGTCGTGGGCCATCTCCCGCTGGACGGCGAGGTGGTGGCGGGCCTCGGCCGGGGACAGGAAGGCGTGCACCATGCCGGGGCGGGTGAGGGTGGTGTCGACGCCGGCCGTGCGCAGGCCGTCGAAGAGGTCGAAGGTGTCGCGGTTCAGTTCGGCGATCGCCGCGTAGCCGCGCTGGAAGGCGGCCGGTGTGCTGCTGCGCCAGAACCGCCACAGCCAGCGGACGAACGCCGGGTCGGGCAGGGGGCGCAGATAGAGGGGTGAGTCCGGGCGGCCCAGTGAGCGCAGGGCGTAGCGCACGACGCCGGGGGCCGGGACGGGGCTGGAGTGACTGAGGCAGACCCAGCCCGCGTTGCCGCGGGAGGCTCCCGAGGCCAGGCCGCGCCGCTCGACGACCTCCACGGGGATGCCGGCCTCGGCCAGGTAGTAGGCCGTGCAGAGGCCCACGACTCCGCCGCCGACCACCACCACGGGGCCGTCACCGACGAGGCCGGGCGTGGCGGTCATGACGCGGATCCGTACGAGGCGAGGAACTCCCGGGTCCGGGCCTGGGCGGGGTTGTCCAGGACGTCCCGCGGCCTGCCCTCCTCCACGATCCGGCCGCGGTCGACGAACACGACGTGGTCGGACACCTCGCGGGCGAAGGGGAGTTCGTGGGTGACCAGCAGCATGGTCATGCCGTCCGCGGCCAGCTCCCGCATCACGCTGAGCACTTCCCGGGTGGCCTCCGGGTCGAGGGAGGACGTGGGCTCGTCGAAGAGGAGTACCTCGGGCTTGAGGGCGAGGGCCCGTGCGATGGCGACACGCTGTTGCTCACCGCCGGAGAGCATCTCGGGCTGCGCGAGGGCGCGGTGGGCCACGCCGACCCGGCGCAGCAGCGTGACGGCTCGCTCCAGCGCCTCCTGCTCGGGGACACCCGCCGCGCGCTGGGCCAGTACGACGTTCTCCACGGCGGTCAGGTGCGGGAAGAGGTTGAAGCGCTGGAACACCATGCCGACCGTGCGACGCAGTCCGGGCAGGTCCCGGCAGACCTTCCGGCCGTCCTGGTGCACCACTTCGCCGGCCACTTCGACCGTGCCGTCGTCCGGGGATTCGAGCAGGTTGACGCACCGCATCAGCGTCGTCTTCCCGCCGCCGCTCTGCCCGATGACGCTCACGATGCGGCCCCGGTCGACCTCCAGGTTCACGTCGTCGAGGACCGTGCGGCCGTCGAAGGCCTTGCGGAGTCCTCGTATGCGTACGACCGCCTCGGTGGGCGACGCGCACGTGGTGTCGGTCTCGGCGGTGGTCACGGGCTCGGTCATACGACCGCCTCCTTCCGGTCGGTTGCCGTGGTTCCGGTGCCGAGGTCGGCGGCGAGCAGGGCGCGGGCGGCGCGTATCCGCCGCCGTCGCCACGGGGACAGGGGGACGCCGGCCCGCACCTTCCGCTCCAGCAGCAGGAGCAGTTGGGAGAGGGGGTAGCACAGGACGAAGTAGACGGCGGAGATCACCAGGTAGACCTCCAGCGCCCGGAAGGTGGCCGAGGTGATGAGCCGCCCCTCCGACATCAGCTCGGCGGCGGAGATGGTGACGAGCAGTGAGGTGGACTTCAGCAGGTCGACGAGCATGGTGTTGGTGCCGGCCAGGGCCAGCCGGACGGCCTGTGGCAGGACCACGTGGCCGAAGATGCCGGCCCGGCCCAGGCCCAGTGCCTCGCCCGCCTCCGTCTGTCCGGCGTGCACGCCGCTGATCGCGGAGCGGAAGATCTCGGAGAGGTAGGCGGCGTAGAAGACGACGAGGCTCAGGCATCCGGCGGTGAACACGTCGAGCCGGATGCCGGCCGAGGCCAGGCCGAAGTAGGCGAGGAAGATGATCGCGAGGAGGGGGACGTTCTTGAACACCTCGGTGTAGACGGCGGCGAGGGCCCGTGCGGGCCACACCCGGCTCAGCCGGAGCAGGGCCACCGCCAGCCCGAGGAGCACCGCGCCGGCGAAACTGACCACGGTGTACGACACCGTGCGGCCGAGTGCGGCGATCAGGTCGGGGCGGTAGTCGGACCAGGGAACCTGGAAGAAGCCGGACATGTCATCCCCTCACTGGCCGATGGAGCCGATGGACGGCGGGGTCCAGTCCGCGGGCCGGTCGACGCCCCGACGCGCGACGGCCATGTCGGCCGAGGGCTTGAGGAACTGCTCCGGGTCGCCGCCGTACTTCTTGATGAGCTTCGCCAGTTCGCCGTTCTGGTACATGGCGTCGATCTGCGCGGAGATCGCCTTTTCCAGCTTCGGCTCCTGTTTGGGGAGGTAGAAGCCGGTCTGGTACGGCTGGAAGTAGGAGTAGGCGGGCTTCGCCTTCACCTGCGCGGCGGTGGGCGGGGTGAGGTACTCGGTGCTGATCTTCAGGTCCGGGCGTTGTTTCTGGGCCGCGATGATGAGCAGCGGGTCGAGGAAGCCGACGTCGATGCGGCCCGCGCCGAGGTCGTCGAAGACTCCGTTGGCGTCCGGGTAGGCGTGCAGCTTGGCGCCGGGTACGGACTGGATCGACTTGACCCAGACGTAGCCCTCGACCGTGCCGAGGCTCAGGTTCTCCAGGTCGTCGACCGTCTTGTAGGTCTTGCCGTCGCGGACGGCCATCGCCGGGGGCGAGTAGTAGGGCGGGTCGGTGAAGAGGCCCTGCTTCTGCCGCTCCGCGGACCAGGCGACCCCGCCGATGGTGATGTCGACCCGACGGGACTGCACCCCGGCGAGCATGCCGGCGAAGTCCGTCACCTGGGGTTTGATCTCCAGGCCCAGCTTCTTGGCCGCGTAGGCGAGGATGTCGCCGTCCAGGCCGACGATCTTGCCGCCCTGGACGCTGGTGTACGGCGCGTACGGCTCCACGGCGACCTTGATGACGCCGGGTGTGAGGGTGCCCAGCGCGGCGGTCTTCGCGGAGACGTTCTTCGGAGCGTCGTCACCGCCCGACCCGCAGGCGGCAACGGAGGAAAGGAGGAGGAAAGTTGACAAAGAGGCGGCGATGGAGCGCACACGGATCATCGGCATGAGCCTTCCGTTCCGGCTGAGGGAGCCCGCCGTTCACCGCGCTGTGCCCCCGGCGGGGAGGTGATTGGGGCCATACGCTAGGGAGCGGCCCGTCATACGTCACCGGTCACTTCGTACACAGTTGTCGCTGGAATCGATCCCTCCGCTGTACGGTGCGTCCAAGCCCGGCCCGCCCCGCGACGGGAGGAACGCCCGTGCTGAGCCCGTCACTCGCGCAGGAGATCGCCGGGGACACCTCCGCCGTGATCGGCTTCAACGTGCTGATCACCGATGCGGAGGGCATGGTCATCGGCAGCGGCGACAGCAGCCGCGTCGGCACCTTCCACGAGGCGTCCGTGCAGGTCATCCGCACGCAGGAGGCCGCCACGCACGACGCGTCCCAGGCCCAGTCGCTGCGCGGAGTGCGCCCCGGCATGACCCTGCCGCTGATCGCGGGCGGGCAGGCGGTGGGGACGGTCGGGATCACCGGCACGCCGACCCAGGTCCGGCGGTTCGGCCTGCTGGTGAAGCGTCAGACGGAGATCCTGCTGCGGGAGTCCGTGATGCTGCGCTCCCGGCTGCTGGCCGAACGCGCGGGCGAGAAGCTGCTGGCCGACATCGCCGCCTACGACCCCGAGGTCGTCGAGGGTGAGTTCCTCGTGTTCCGGGCCGCCGAACTCGGCTTCGACCTGCGGCTGCGACGGGTCGCGGTGGCGTTCGAGGTGACCGTGCCCGGCGCGGCCGCCCACCGCCAGGGCGCCCCTACCCTGGCACTGGTCCGTTCCGAACTCCTCCGCACCGTCGGCGAGGTCTTCGCCGACCCCCAGGACATCATCGCCTCCACGGCTCCCGGCTGGATCGGCGTCCTGCACCGGATCCCGGCCGGGAGTTCCACGGCGTCCCTGGCCGCCGACTGCCGACGGGTCACCGACGTCATCGCCGCCCAGGACGGCCTGGCCGCCCGTGCGGGCATCGGCGAGCCGGCCGCCTCCGTCGGCGGGCTGCACGACTCCTACCAGGACGCGTGCGACGCGCTCCGCCTCGGTACCCGGCTGGCGAGCGGCTCCGCCGTCCACCTCATCACCGATCTGCGCGTCCACCAGGTCCTGACCTCGGTGAGTCAGTCCGCCCGCAACCGGCTGCTCGACCTCACCACCGCGGACCTGCGCACCCAACCGGACTGGCCGGCGCTCCGCGACACGATCACCGCCTGGTGCGAGAACGGGTTCAACCTCGTCAGGGCTTCCGAGGCCCTGCACGTCCACCGCAACACCGTCGTCTACCGGATGAACAAGATCGAGCAGATCACCGGCCGCCCCCTGCGCGAGCACCGGACCACCATGGCGCTCTACCTCGCCTGCCTGGCAGACCAGTTGGGCGGCGGCGCCGACTCCGCCGTGCCACGACAACGCAGGGAGCGCCGAACGACGCCGGTGAAGAAGCCCGGCGATCCGCGGAGCCAGCCGAGCACAAGCTGAACCGAGCGACGCCCGCCGGACCCACCGCAGTCGACGTCCGTGCAGGTCACAGCACTACCCAGGGAAGACTCGGGTGGTGAGGCGGTCCGGGGTCGGCCAGCGTACGTCGTGGGCCCAGTGGAGCTTTTCGAAGATGCGGATGAGGCGGGCTGCGGGGTCGAGTTGGCCGGGGAGTACGCCGTGGCGGGCGCTTGTGGGGTCGGCGTGGTGGGAGTTGTGCCAGCTTTCGCCGAAGGAGAGCAGGGCGAGGGGCCAGAAGTTGGTGGCCTTGTCGCGGCTGGCGAAGGGGCGGCTGCCGGCGACGTGGCAGATCGAGTTGACCGACCAGGTGACGTGGTGCAGCAGTGCCATCCGGATCACGCCGGCCCAGAAGAAGCCGGTCAGGGCGCCGGTCCAGGTGCCGGTGACGAGGCCGCCGGCCAGCGCCGGGGTCAGGAGGGAGACGGCGGTCAGGGGGCCGAAGAGGTTGCCGATGAGCCGCAGATCGGGGTCGGCGGCGATGTCGGGGGCGAACCTGGCCCGGTTGCTCAGTTCGCGCTTCAGCATCCAGCCGATGTGGGCGTGGAGGAGTCCCTTGAGGAGTGCGCGGGTGTCGGTGCCGTAGCGCCAGGGCGAGTGGGGGTCGCCCTCGCGGTCGGCGAAGGCGTGGTGGCGGCGGTGGTTCGCCACCCACTGGACGGGGGAGCCCTCGACCCCCAGCGAGCCCGCTACGGCGAGGGCGATCCGCAGGCCCCGCCGTGCCTTGAACGAGCGGTGGGTGAAGAGACGGTGGTAGCCGACCGTGAGGCCGGCCAGGGAAATGACGTAGAGGACCACGGCCATGGCGAGGTCCAGCGCGGACAGGCCCCAGCCCCACGCGAACGGCACCACGGCGATCAGGGAGATCGGCGGAGCGAAGACGAAGATCCACATCGCCACACCCGCCGCGGCCGTCTGGGGAGCGTCCAGTAGGGGCTTGGCCCCGGAATCGGCTTGGGGTGCGGTGGTGGGGGGTTTGGTGGCGGTGGGTTCGGTACGGGCGATGTCACTCGGGTTCATCGGGGGCATCGGGGTCATCGGTTCCTCACCATCGCTCAGGCTTTTCGGAGCCGGTGGTGGACCGACCTGGGTCGCGCGCCCGGGTGGTTTCGGGCGCGTACGGTGGTCCGTTGCCCACGATCGCACCGGGCGGCATCCGCGCAGGCCGTCGCCGATGGCCGGGGCGTGAACGTCGCGGAACTGGATCTCCGTGGGCGGCAGTCGGGCCTTGGTGTCCGGTTCCGGCATCCGCGGGGGCGGTCGCTCCCGCCCGGGAGGCGCCTGCGCGGGCGATGAGCTGAGTCAGTCCTGGGCTGACCGGCCTCCTGACATCCACGCTCGGGGTCCAGCGGAGGCATCCGGTTGGTCGGACCGCGGTCAGCCGACCGGGGCGAGGCGCCGGAGAACGACTCGGCGCCCCCGACACCCGCCTCTTGCGTTGCCGGGCACCCCCGAACCCTCGACATTGCAATTAGCAAAGGGAAAGCAAAGAGGCGGTCGAGTCTCATCACTGCCTGGATCAGCCTGAATGTGACATCGCTCAAATACTTTGCATTTCGCTCCTGAAATGCCTAGCCTCCAAGTGTACGAAACTGTTTCGATCAGTTACTGGGGCGACAGCCCTTGTGCACGCGGAGACGAGGTGTCGTCGGATGGGCGCTCCACAGACCGCTGCGCGGACCGCCGAGGCGGCGCCCCGCGCGCGCAGACTCACCCCGGAACGCGAGGGCGAGCTCTACGACGCCGTCCTCGACGGGCTGCGCGAGTACGGCTACGACGCCCTGACCATGAACGCCGTCGCCGCCCGCTCGCACTGCAGCAAGGCCACGCTCTACCGGCAGTGGCAGGGCAAGCCCCGGCTGGTCGCCGCGGCCCTCCGGCACTGCAAGCCCTTCGACCTCGACGGGCTGGACACCGGCTCGCTGGCCGGCGATCTCCACGAGCTGGTCCGGCGCTTCACCGGCGCGCGCAAGGACGTCGAACTCGCCCGGATCATCTCCCCCGCGCTGCACCGGAACCCCGATCTCGCCGAGGCGCTGCACCAGGCCGTCGTCGAGCCGGAGCTGGCGACGCTGCGGGAGATCGTCGAGCGGGCCGTGGCCCGCGGCGAGATCCCGGCGGACTCCCCCACGGCCGCCCGTCTTCCGCACCTGCTGATCGGCGCCGTCCTCGCCCGGCCCATCGTCGAGCGGCGCGAGGCCGACGCCGACTACCTCGAGCACTTCCTGGAGACCGTGATCCTCCGGGCGCTCGTCAGCACATGAACGGCATCAACCGCGTCAACCGCACAACCGCATGAGCCGCAGAGACCACCAGCACCACTAGCACCACTTCCGGAGAGCCCCGCCATGTCATCCACTTCTGTCGACGCGCACGCCGACGCCGCGTCAGCCGCGTCCGCGTCCGCCGCGTCCTCGTCCGCCCGGGGTGCCAAGCACCAGGCACCACACCGGTGGTGGGTACTGGCCGTCATCGGCCTCGCCCAGCTGATGGTGGTGCTCGACTCGACGATCGTGAACATCGCCCTGCCGTCCGCCCAGCGGGACCTGGGGTTCTCCAACGACGGCCGGCAATGGGTGGTCACCGCCTACTCGCTGGCCTTCGGCTCGCTGCTGCTGCTCGGCGGCCGGCTCGCGGACTTCTTCGGCCGTAAGACGACCCTGCTGATAGGCCTGATCGGGTTCGCCGGTGCCTCCGCGGTGGCCGGCGCCTCGCAGAACCTGACGATGCTGATCGTCGGCCGGGCCGTCCAGGGTGTGTTCGGCGCGCTGCTCGCGCCCGCCGCGCTGTCCCTGCTGACCACGACCTTCACCGACGCCAAGGAACGCGCCAAGGCGTTCGGCGTCTACGGCGCGATCGCGGGCAGCGGTGGTGCCATCGGTCTGCTGCTCGGCGGTGTCCTGACCGAACACCTGAACTGGCGGTACACCCTCTACGTCAATCTGCCGATCGCGGTCGTCGCGGTGATCGGCACGATGGTGTTCGTGCACCGCCCCGCGAAGGGCCCGCGTCCCCGGCTCGACTCGCTGGGCACGCTGCTCGCCGCGGGCGGCATGTTCTCGCTGGTGTACGGCTTCGCCAACGCCGAGACCCACCCGTGGGGCAACTGGATGGTCTGGGCGTTCCTGGCCGCCGGTGGCGTGCTGCTCGCTCTCTTCACGTTCTGGGAGACCCGGACCGCCCACCCGCTGCTGCCGCTGCGGGTGCTGGCCGACCGCAACCGTGCGGCCGCCTACCTCTCGGTGTTCGTCACCGGTGCGGGCATGTTCGGGATCTTCCTGTTCCTGACCTACTACCTGCAGGAGACGCTGGGGTACTCGCCGGTCAAGACCGGTCTGGCCTTCCTCCCGATGATCGGGGCGCTGATGGTGTTCGCGCAGCTGGCCACCATCGTCGTGGTGCCCCGGGTGGGCGCCAAGCCGATCGTCCCGGTCGGCGCGCTCCTCGCGGCCGCCGGCATGGTCTGGCTCACCCGGCTCGACCTGCACTCGGCCTACACCTCGGACGTGCTGGCGCCGCTGCTGATCATGGGCGCCGGTATCGGCATGGTGATGCCGCCCGCGATGAGCCTGGCCACCCTCGGCGTCGCCCCGCAGGACCAGGGCGTCGCCTCGGCGACCACCAACACCATGCAGCAGGTCGGCGGCTCCATCGGCACCGCGCTGTTCTCCACCCTGGCGGCGACCTCGGCAACCGACTACGTCAAGGACCACCACCCGGTGACCCCGCTGGTGAAGGCCAACGCCGCGCTGCACAGCTACGCCACCGCCTACTGGTGGGCGGCCGGTTTCTTCGTCGTCGCCGCCGTCCTCGCGGCGGTGCTCTACCGCAAGGGCAGCCCGATGGCCCAGACCCAGATCCAGGACGCGACCCAGATCCAGATCCAGGCCCGGACCGAAGGCATGGCCGCGACTGCGGAAGAGGCGGAAGAGGGGGCCGCGCCCCTGGTCCGGCCCCGGGCCGCGGCTCTCATGGACCTGCCGGGTCCGGCGGCGGGTGTGTCGGTGTACGGCCGGGTGCTGGCGGCCGGCGGCGGTGTCCCGGTGCCGGGTGCCGTGGTCACGCTGATCGACCCGACGGGTCGTCAGCTCGGCCACGCCCTCGCCGACCCGGCGGGCCGCTACACGGTGAACGTCCCCGCCGCGGGCTCGTACGTCCTGGTCGGCTCGGCCGCCGGGCGCCAGCCGCAGGTGGCCACCCTCTCGGTGGGCGGCTCCCCGGTCGAGTACAACCTGGTGCTGACCGGCACCACCGGAGTGACCGGCAGCGTCCGCTCCGGCGACCGCCCGGTGACCGGAGCGCTGGTGGTCGCCACCGACCTGTACGGCGAGGTGGCGGACTCCACCGTCACCGGCACCGACGGCGGCTACCGTCTCGGCGAACTGACGGCCGGGGAGTACGTCCTGACCGTGAGCGCCGTGGGCCACCGGCCCACCGCCACCGCGGTGACCGTCGGAGACGCCGGGGCCGCGCAGGACGTGTTCCTCGCTCCGGCCGCCTCGGTCCGCGGCACCATCCGGGGCAGGAGCGGCTCGCCCCTGACCGACGCCCGGGTGGCGCTGCTCGACTCGGCCGGCAACGTGGTCGCCACCCGCACCACCGGTGAGGACGGCGAGTACGCCTTCCCTGATCTGCCGGGCACCGAGTACACGGTGGTCGCCTCCGGCTACCCGCCGGTGGCCGCCCCGGTCCGGGTGAACGGCGTCGGGCAGGACGGCTTCGACCTCTACCTCGCCCACGAGGAGCAGGAAACGAGCGGGCAGGAGAACGCGCCGGAACCCGGCGGACCGACCTTCTAGAGGGCAGCTGCCCCGAGCCCCCCGAGCCCCCGAGCCCTCCCGCACAGTCCGGGAGGGCTCGGGGCCGGTGTTGCGGTCAATACCGTCCAGTACCGGCCAGTACAGGCATGTACCGGTCAGTACTGCTCGGTCTCCATGAAACCCGCGTTCCCGTTGTCGTCCGCGTCGAAGGCGGCGGCGGTGGGGTCGAATCCGGGCGGGCTGTCCTTGAGGGCCAGGCCCATGCCGGCCAGCTTCGCCTTGACCTCGTCGATGGACTTCGCACCGAAGTTGCGGATGTCCAGAAGGTCGGCCTCGGAGCGCGCCAGGAGCTCGCCCACCGAGTGGACCCCCTCCCGCTTGAGACAGTTGTAGGAACGGACCGTGAGCTCCAGTTCCTCGATCGGCAGCGCCATGTCGGCGGCCAGGGCGGCGTCCGTGGGGGACGGGCCCATGTCGATGCCCTCGGCGTCGATGTTCAGCTCGCGGGCGAGACCGAACAGCTCCACCAGGGTCTTGCCCGCCGACGCCATGGCGTCGCGCGGCCGCATGGCCTGCTTCGTCTCGACGTCGACGATCAGCTTGTCGAAGTCGGTCCGCTGCTCGACACGGGTCGCCTCGACCTTGTATGTGACCTTCAGCACAGGCGAGTAGATCGAGTCGACGGGGACGCGGCCGATCTCCTGGCCCAGCTGCTTGTTCTGGACGGCGGAGACATAACCGCGGCCACGCTCGACCGTCAGCTCCATCTCCAGCTTGCCCTTGCCGTTGAGCGTGGCCAGGACCAGGTCGGGGTTGTGCACCTCGACACCGGCCGGGGGCGCGATGTCGGCGGCGGTGACCAGACCCGGACCCTGCTTGCGCAGGTACATCACGACCGGCTCGTCGTGCTCCGAGGAGACGACCAGCTGCTTGATGTTGAGGATCAGGTCGGTGACGTCCTCCTTGACGCCCGGCACGGTGGTGAACTCGTGCAGCACGCCGTCGATCCGGATGCTGGTGACAGCAGCGCCGGGGATCGAGGACAGGAGGGTACGGCGAAGCGAGTTGCCGAGGGTGTAGCCGAAGCCCGGCTCCAGCGGCTCGATCACGAACCGGGAGCGGAATTCGTCGACGACCTCTTCGGTCAACGAGGGACGCTGAGCAATCAGCACGGGGTATGGCCTCCAGTGTTTGGCGCCCGCTATGTGACGCCGTAGTCCCCCGAAGGGTACGGGCGGTTCGGCCGTCGAAGAAGCCGAACCGCCCGACCCCGCCCGTCCGAGCGCCGGCCGGCGGGCTCGGCAGCGCCGCCGCGAAGGGCCCCGGAAGCCGGTGATCGGCCACTCCTGCCCGCCGGATTCGGCCACCGGTAGGGTTCCTGGGCGCATACTGGGGATGATGACAAAGCCTGCTGCACCGAAGCGTCACTTGCCCACCAGCCCCTTCAAGGCCCCGGTCGTCCCGGCTCTCAAGCAGTTCGCTGTCGGCGACCAGGTCACCCATGACATGTACGGCCTCGGCCGGGTGATCGGCATCGAGGACGGAATCGCCGCACTCGTGGATTTCGGCTCCACGCAGATGCGGATCCTGAGTCCGTACGCCAAGATGACCAAGCTGTAGAACCGCTGTGCCCGGTCACGGCACGCCAGGTCCCTTCCGGGACCTGTACCGAAAGCGAGATCTCTCATCGATCTGACGTCGCTGTTCTCCGCCCTGGAAGGGCAACCCCGCCGTGCCGCCGCGGCATCGCCTCCTCCGGTGACCGACCCCTTCCAGGCCCCGGACTTCGGGGAGGACGACACCTACCTGCACGACGAGGACGCACCCGGGCCCGCCTCGGGCCTGCGTGCCGCACGACCCAAGGCGGCTTGACTCCCACACGTACCGCGCCCGCACCCCGCCCTGTCAGGGCACAGCGGCCGAGAGGGGTGGAACCGATTCGGTTCCACCCCTCTCGGCCGTCGGGCGGCATGGCACCTGCTCATTGCGCCCCTCCCGATTCCGTCCCTCCCCGCGGAGCGCCTCGCGGACCGCCTCGCACCGCCCGTCCCACCTCCGTGCGCAGCGCCACGAAGGCGGGTGAGCTGCGGGTGGTGAGCTGGTCGCGCTCACGCGGGAGGGTGACCGGGAGGTCGCGGACGACGCGGGCGCCGGGGCCGGGAGAGAGGACGACGACGCGGTCGCCGACGTAGACGCTCTCGTCGATGTCGTGGGTGACGAAGACGATGGTCGTGTCGTCGGCGCGGTGGACTTCGAGGAGGAGGTCCTCCAGGTCCTCGCGGGTGCCCGCGTCCAGCGAGCCGAACGGCTCGTCCATGAGCAGCAGGGAGGGCCGGCAGACGAGGGCCCGGGCGATGGCGACGCGCTGCTGCATGCCGCCGGACAGTTCGCGCGGGTGGCGGCGGGCGACCCCGTGCAGGCCCACCCGTTCGAGGATGATCTCGGCCTCGGCCCGGCGGGCGGCACGGTTCAGGCCCCGGCGGCGCAGTGGCAGGGCCACGTTGTCGCGGACGGTGAGCCAGGGCAGCAGCGAGCGGCCGTACTCCTGGAAGACCACCGCGAGCCGGTCCGGGACGCCGGTCACGGGTGTCCCGTCGACGGTGATCGTGCCCTGCTGTGCGGGCAGCAGGCCGGCGATGGCGCGCAGCAGCGTGGACTTGCCGCAGCCGGAGGGCCCGACCACGCTGAGGAGCTGCCCGGCGGGCACGGTCAGGCTGATGTCGTCCAGGACGTGCTGGTCGCCGAAGTGCCGGCTGACGGAGTCGAGGCGCAGCATCCCTCACCCGGCCCGGGGTGCGTAGAGGGTGCCGGCGCCGCCGGTCACCGCGACGTGCAGGAGGAAGGGGCCGCTGTCGTCGCCGCGGCCCAGGGCGTGGTCCAGGGCGGCCGGCAGTTCGCCGGGGTGCTCGGCGTGGGCCGCGGGGCAGCCGAAGGACTCCGCGAGCGCCGTGAAGTCGATGCCCGTGATCTCCGTGCCGGGGACGGGCTCGATGCCGATCCGGCGGCCCAGCGCGCGGACGGCCGCGTAACCGCCGTTGTCCAGAAGGACGTAGGTGACCGGGGCCCGGTGGCGGGCCGCGGTCCACAGGGCCTGCACCGAGTACAGCGCCGAGCCGTCCCCGACCACGCACACCACCCGGCGCCGGTCGGCGAGCGCCCGGCCCACCGCCAGGGGCAGGCCCCAGCCGAGCGCGCCGCTGCCCGTGGTGAGGAAGCCCCCGCGCGACGCGACGGGCACCCGCGCGTGCAGCGCGTCCCGGTGGCTCGGCGCCTCCTCCACGAGGACCCGGTCGCGCGGCAGACGGGCGTCCAGCAGGTCGAAGAACAGCTCCGGGGTGATGTGCCCCTCGGCGCGGGCGGGAGGCGGCGCCGGGCGGGGCGGCGGCGGATCGCGGTCGGCCGTCGTCTTCAGCAGCCCGGCGAGGTGCGCCAGCGCGGGGCGCAGGGTGGTGACGATGCTGGTGCCGGTGGGCAGCCAGGCGGCCTGGCCGGGGTCGCAGTCCAGATGGAACAGCTCGGTTCCGGGCGGGAGCGGCGGGCCGCCGTCCGCCACGTGGTAGGTGAACACCGGTGCGCCGAGGGCGACGACCAGGTCGTACGGGGCGAGCCGCGCGGAGAGTTGGCGGGAGACCGGCGGCAGGAAGCCCTGGAACAGCGGGTGCGACTCCGGGAAGCCCGAGCGGCCGGAGAGGGGGCTGATCCACACCCCGGCGCGGAGCCGCTCGGCGAGCGTGCGGACCTCGTCCAGCGCGTCCTCGTCGTCCACGCCCGGTCCCACCACGAGTGCCGGGCGCGCGCAGGTCTCCAGCCGGGCGGCGAGCGCGTCGAGAGCGGCCGGGTCCGCCGTGAAACCCGAGTGGACCGTGCGGGGCGTGACGAACGCGGCGGGCCGGTCCCAGTCGTCCTCGGGCACGGACACGAACACCGGGCCGCGGGGCGGCGCCATCGCGACCCGGTACGCCTCGGCGAGCACCGCCGGCACGTCCTCGGCCCGCTCCGGCTGGCGTGCGGACTTCACGTACGGACGCGGGAACCGGGCCGGTTCGTCGGCGCCGAGGAAGGGCCGCAACTGGAGCAGGGAGCGCGCCTGCTGGCCGGCCACGATCACCAAGGGCACCCGGTCGCGGAAGGCGTTGAAGACCGCGCCGAGCGCGTGCCCCACCCCGCCGGCCGAGTGCAGGCTGACGAACGCGGCCCGTCGGGTGCCGAGCGCGTGCCCGGCCGCCATGCCGACGGCGACGGACTCCTGCAGCCCCAGTACGTAGGTGAAGTCGTCCGGCCAGTCGCGGAACATCCGCAGTTCCGTGGAGCCCGGGTTGCCGAAGACCGTGGTCATGCCGGTGTCGCGGAGGAGTCGTACGACCGCCTCGCGCACCGTGGGCGTCGTCATGCCGTCCTCCTTGCGGGCGTTCCCTGGCCGACGAGCCGCTTCTCGACCGCCAGCAGTGCGGTGTTGAGGAGATACCCGAGTGCGCCGAGCAGCAGCAGTGCCGACCACACCGTGAGCAGGTCGGAGCGCGTCTGGGCGTCGGTGAGCGTGAACCCGATGCCGTCGGCGCTGCCCGGCAGCAGTTCCGAGAACACCATCAGGATCAGGCAGAGCGACAGGCTGAGGCGGAGCCCCGCGAAGATCCGGGGCAGCGCGGAGGGCAGGATCAGGAACCACAGCCGCTCGGGTGCCGTCAGCCGCAGCACGGCCGCCACCTCCCGGCGCAGCGGATCGGTGGCGCGGGCGCCCTCGGCCGAGTTGACCAGCACCGGCCAGACCGCGCCGAACACGATCGACGCCACCTGCATGGGCGTACCGACGTCGAAGACGACGACGAACACCGGCACCAGCGCGGGCGGCGGCACGGCCCGCGCGAACTGGAGCACCGGGTTGCACAGCGCGTACGCCCGGCGTGAGCGGCCCACCGCGATCCCCAGGGCGACCCCGGTGACGGCGGCGAGCGCGAACCCGGCCGCCATCCGGCCCAGGCTCGGCAGGATGGTGCCGACGGCGTCCGAGGTGAGGAACAGCCGGCCTGCGGGCCCCGAGAACCACAGGTCGTAGGCGTGCCGGGCGATCCGCAGCGGCGGCGGGAAGTACACACTGCGCTGCGCGCGGGCGGCCAGTTCCCAGCAGAGAACGGCACCGAGAAACACCGCCCAGCGGAGAAGGAAGGGGACGGCGGCAGCGCGCGGCGGCGCCTGCCGCAGCGGCGGGGGCTGGGGCTGCGTCGGCGGCTGCGGCTGTCGCGGGGGCTGGGGCTGCGTCGGCGGCTGCGGCTGTCGCAGGGGCGGGGGCTGCGTCGGCGGCTGCGGCGGGGGCTGCGGCGGGGGCTGCGTCGGCGGCTGTCGCAGCGGCGGGGGCTGGGGCTGCGCTGGCGGCTGTCGCAGCGGCGAGGGCTGGGGCTGCGCTGGCGGCTGCGGCTGTCGCAGGGGCGGGGGCTGCGTCGGCGGCTGCGGCGGGGGCTGCGTCGGCGGCTGTCGCAGCGGCGGGGGCGGGGGCTGCGCTGGCGGCTGCGGCTGTCGCAGGGGCGGGGGCTGCGTCGGCGGCTGCGGCTCCCCCTGCGGCTGCGGCTGCGGCTCTCGCTGCGGCCGCGGCTCTCGCTGTGACTGCGGCTGCGGCTCCCCCTGTGACTGCGGCTGCGGCTCCCCCTGTGACTGTGGCTCTCGCTGCGGCTGTGGCTGTGTCATGGGCCGCTCCGCTGCAACGTCGCGGCCGCCGGGCGGGGTTCCTGTGCCCAGGCGAACAACCGCCGCTCCGCGCCGACCAGTACGCCGTTGATCACCAGCCCGAGGCCGCCCGCCCACACCACCCCGGCCAGCACGTCCCGCGTGCCGTGGGTCGCGGTCTGGGCCTGGGCGATGAAGATGCCGAGGCCCTGGCCGAAGCCGGAGAGGATCTCCGTCGCGACGGCGAGGATCAGGGCGACCGCGGCCGAGATCCGCACGCCGGCGGCGATGAACGGGGCGGTGGCCGGCAGTTCCACGCGCAGCAGCACCGCGAGCCGGCCGAACCCGAAGGCGCGCAGGGTGTCCCTGGCCAGCGGGTCGGTCTCACCGAGGCCGTAGACGGTGTTGAACAGCACCGGCCACAGCGAGGCATACGCGATCAGCGTGACCTCCGTCCGGGTGCCGGACCCGAGCAGCAGCGACACCAGGGGGATGAGCGCGACGGACGGCAGGGGCCGCAGGAACTCGATCACGGCGCGCGCGGCGGCCTCCATCACCGGCACCGTGCCCAGCAGCAGCCCCAGGGGTACGGCGACCGCGCAGGCGAGCCCGAGGCCGAGTGCCCACGCCCGCACGGTCACCCCGACCCCGTCGAGAAAGGCCGGGTCCCCCGCCAACCGGACGGCGCGCACGAGGACTTCGGACGCGGGCGGCAGATAGCTGCGCCGGACGATCCCGGCCCGGGCCACCGCCTCACAGATCCCGAAGGCCGCCGCCGCGCCGAGCACTCCCAGCAGCAACTCCTGGCGCCGGGTCATGTCACCAGTAGGGGTGCCGGGTCGATGTCCTTGCCGAGCAGTCCCTGGGCGCGCATGAGCCGGACGAGCCGGCGCAGGGCGGACGGATCGGCGGTCGTCGGATAGACCGGCAGGTGGATCGACTTGGCCTGGTCCGCCGTCACCTTGGCGTACTTGGGCAGTTCGGTGCGTACGACCGCCGGGTCCTCGGCGGCCAGCGCGGACGCCGCTTCGACGGCACGCCGGAAGCCCGCCGCCGCCTTCGGGTTCTTCTTCACGAAGGCGGCCGTGGTGACGTACCCGCTGGCGGGCAGGCCCTTCGCCGGTCCCGAACCGCCGTCGAGCAGCACCCGCGCGCCCAACTCGCCCTGGATGGCCGTGTCGAAGGGCTCGACCGCGTGGACGGCGTCCACCTGGCCCCGCTGCAGGGCGGGGCCCATCTGCGGGAACAGGATCTGCCGGTAGACGGGCCGGCCGGCGTGCCGGGCGTCGAGGATCGCGTTCAGGGTCAGGGACTGGATGTTGTTCAGGACGGCGACGGCGACCTTCTTGCCGGCGAGGTCCGCGGGCGACTTCAGGGCGGAGTCCTTGGCCACGAGGACATCCATCATGTGCGGGGCGATCCGCACCCCCTCGGCGAGGATGCGCAGGTCCAGGGTGCCCTTCTCGTACGCCTGGAGGTAGGTGACGTAGTTCGCACTCGCGATGACGTCCACCTGGCCCTTGAGCAGTGCGGGCAGCGCCTGGATGCTCTGCTGCACGGGCTGGATGCGCACGTCCAGCCCCTCCTTGGCGAACAGCCCGCGGTCCCGGGCCAGATAGAGGGCGGCGGAGTCGGTGAGCGGCAGCGCAGCCACGGTCAACTGCTGTCGGCCGTCGGCGGAGTGCGGCGTGCCGCCGCTGTCACAGCCCACCAGGATCAGCGCCGCGGCGGCGACGAGCGCGGCGAGGCGTTTGGTTCCCGATCGTGATCGATGTAATCGCTGTGAAGGCATGTCGGCATGCCTACCCGTATTTGTCATGATCGCTACAAATACGGTGCGGATTTCGGGGTCATTGGAGAAATACGAACCGAGCGCGGAGGAGCCGCGCAAGCGGGCAGGAGGAGCCGCGCAAGCGGGCAGGAGTACACGCTCTGGTGTTGAATCGGCTGATGGACATGTCCTCCCGAGAGATCCGTATGCCCCTCAGTGAGGTCGTGGCGGTGCTGCGGGACCTGAACGAGTTCGTTGTCTCACTCGATCGCATCGGATCCCGTCAGGCGTCCGGAACCGCCGACGAGTTCACCGTCGGCGCCTTCGTCGCGGACTGGGACGTGGCCCGGCGGCTGGCGCACGCCCGGCGTGTCATCGGCGTCGCGCTCGATGCGCAGCTGAGCGAGGAGGACAACGCCGAGATCGACGCCGTGTGCGAGCAGGGCCGGTTCTACGGGACGGACGGCGACGGCGGTTCGTCCTCGGGCCGGTCCGGGTTCTAGTGCTCGTTGGCCGGGGCGGCCTCCGTGCGGGTGGCCGGTGGTGGGGCGGCGCCGCGGCAGCGGGTCGTCGGGGCGGGAGCGGTGTGCCGTACCCAGCGGATGTCGACCTCTCGGCCGTTCGGCAGGGTGTGGTGCGGCGGGCTGTCGTCGGGGACGAAGCGCGCGGCCGACAGCGCCTGTGCGGTCTCCGCGTGCCTCGGGTCGTATGCCGCCCGGACGGTCCGAAGGCCCAGGTGGGCATGGCCCAGCAGCGCGGCTGCCCCGAACAGCTCCGCGGCGAACGCCTGGTCGCGAGCGTGGGGAGCCAGCCAGCCGGTCACCTGCCCGGAGCCGGGATCCATCTCGATGACCCCGGCGTATCTGCCGTCGTCCGTACGCACGCCGATCAGAGGCACGATGTCGGGGCCGGGTTCGATGGGGTGGGCCAGCAGGCGGTGGATCCGGGCGGACGACCGGAGGGCATCGGTGTCGCCCGGGCGCAGCGCCAGCAGGGCCTCGCGGGCCTGTTCGCCGAGGACTCTCTCCTCCTCCCACCCGAGCCAGTGCTGGGCCTCGGGGTCCGAGGCGGCGGCCAGGGCGGCCGCCAGGTCCAGCCATGATTCCGGCGAGTAGAGCAGCAGCCGCGCCGTGCGCAGGGTGTGCCGGCGATGCCCGCACACGCCGGGCAGCGGGAGTCTGGGTGCCCCTCGCCCTCGACGCCTCCGTGACCAGAACACGTGCCCCCCTTGGTGAAACCGGGGCGGAGTCTAATGCGCCGCCCGTGCGATGCGGTCCGTGGTGTCCTGGCCGTTGGGTCCCGGGCCGACTGGGTTTATCGTCGGAATCATGGGGCCAGGACGAGGAGGACGGCCGGTGATGCCGCAGGACGAGGCCGTGATCGGCTGCGTGGGGAAGGTGCTCATCGGAACGCGCGGTTCCGGCGGCCCCGGCGAAGTCCTGGTAAAGGTCAGAGGCGGTTCCGAAACGTTTCTCGCCTGGTCGGAGGAGCCCCTGCCCGTGGGTGCCACGGTGCTCGTGATCGAATCACGGGGATGCCGCGAGATCGGCGTCATCGAATGGGCGGATCCATTGGACGCGCTCGGCGGGGATGCCGCCGAGGCCGGCTGAGGAGTAACAGGAAATGTTCGGATACCGCGTACCCGCTCCCGACGAGGCGATGCTGATCTCGGGGGGCAGGCGGGGACTGGGGGGCGCGCCGTTCCGAGTGGTCACGGGGCACGGGAAGTTCGTGCTGCCGGTCTTCCGGAAGGTCCGGTTCCTCACCCTGTCCATGTGCGAGTCCGAGGTCACCGAGACCTGTGTGACCAGACAGGGCATCGCGCTGCACGTCCGCGCGGTCATCGCCTTCAAGGTCGGCAACGACCACGAGAGCATCATCAACGCCGGTCAGCGCTTCCTCTCCGACCAGGAGCAGATGTCGGTGCTCACCGGCCGGATCTTCGCCGGTCACCTGCGGGCCATCATCGGCTCGATGACCGTCGAGGAGATCGTCACCGAGCGGCAGAAGCTCGCCGCGGAGGTGCTGGACACCTCGAAGACGGAGATGGCGAAGATCGGCCTGATCGTCGACTCGCTGCAGATCCAGTCCATCGACGACGGCGACACCGGCTACATCGACGCCATGTCCGCCCCGCACAAGGCGGCCATCCAGCGGCAGGCCCAGATCGCCCAGGCCCAGGCCACCCAGGCCTCGGCCGAGGCGGAGCAGGCGGCGGCCCGCAAGCAGGCCGAGTACGCCCGGCAGACCGCGATCGTCAGGGCCGAGTACTCCGCCGAGGTGGACCGCGCCCAGGCGCAGGCCGGGCAGGCCGGACCGCTGGCGCAGGCGCACGCCCAGCAGGAGGTGCTGGCCGCCCAGACGGAGCTGGCCCAGCGCCAGGCCAAGCTGCGCCAGGAGCAGCTGGTCGCCGAGGTCGTGCGGCCCGCCGAGGCGGAGGCGGAGCGGGTCAGGATCCTCGCGGCGGCCGAGGCGCAGCGGATGAAGATCCAGGCGGAGGCGGCGGCCTCGTACGACCGGGTCGCGCTCGACCGGATGCTGATCGACCAGCTCCCGCAGATCGTCAAGGAGGCCGCCGGTGGCCTAGCCGGCGCCAACGTCAACGTCCTCAACGGCGCCGACGGCCTCGGCGAGATCGCCGCCGGCCTGGTCTCCCAGGGCCTGACGATCCTCGACTCGGTCCGGCAGAACCTGAGCGGCGCGGACTCCGACGGCCAGCGCCCCGACGGCGGGCGTCCCGCGGAGAGTGGCGCGGGCGGCGGCGGCCTGCTCCAGCTGCCCACCAGCAAGGGCCGGAAGCCGAACGACGACGGTCCGGTGGACGTCGACTAGGACACCGATGCGCCGGCGGGGCCCCCTCGGAGGGGCCCCGCTCGGCAACGGGTTCTCCGATCTGCCAGGGGCGGGCGACGGCGCAGGTGGCGGATGCCACGGGGAGCGCACCGACCGTCGCCGAAGCGGCTAGGTTGTGGGCACACGATCAGCACAAAAGCTGCCAATTCGCCCCCTTCCCCGTGAGGCGTTCCGTCATGAGCCTGAGCATCCGCAATCAGATTCCCGGCACCGTCACCGCCGTCGCCCCCGGGGAGGTGATGGCGACCGTGAAGGTGCGTCTCGACGGCGGTCAGGAGCTCACCGCCGCGATCACCCTGGAGGCGGTGAGGGACCTGGGGCTCGCCGAGGGGTCGGCCGTGCGGGCCATGGTGAAGTCCACCGAGGTCGCGCTCGCCACCGGCCGCCTGGCCGGGGTGTCCATCCGCAACCAGCTGCCGGGCACGGTCAGCGAGGTCGCCACCGGCGGGGCCATGGCCACGGTCAAGGTCGACGTCGACGGAGGTCAGCACCTCACCGCGGCGATCACCAAGGACGCGGTCACCGAGCTTGGCCTCACGGCCGGTTCGCCGGTCGTGGCGCTGGTCAAGGCGACCGAGGTGGCCCTCGCGACCGCCTGAGTCCGGTCAGGCGTCGGCCGGTCGGCCGTCGTCCTCGCGCCCCCGTCCGCCGAGCGCCACGAGCACCTCCGCGCAGACGGCCAGGGCCGTCTCGGCGGGGGTGCGGGCGCCCAGGTCGAGGCCGATCGGGCCGTGGACGCGCGCGAGGTGCGTGGCGTCGAGACCGGCCGCCGTGAGGGCCTCGGCGCGGCGGGCCTGGGTACGGCGTGAACCCAGCGCTCCGACGTAACCGACGTCCGCCGTCAGCGCGGTGTGCAGGACGGGGACGTCGACGTCCGGTTCATGACTGAGGACGATCAGGCAGGCGGCCGGACGGGTGGTGAGCAGGGCGCGGGCGTCCGGGGCGGAGTCGGTGACGGTCGCCTGCCAGCCCAGCACCCGGGCCTGGGCGACGAGGAGTTCGGCGAGTTCGCCCCCTCCGACGATCACCAGGTGCGGGACGGCGGGGCAGGTCTCGATCAGCACGAGACCCGCGTCGGTGTACCGGACCTCACGCCCGGCCCGGTGCCGGGCGAGCAGCTGCCGGGCGGCCTGTTCGGGGGTTTGCGGCGAAGCGGCACCCTGCGGCGAAGCGACGGCCCGCGACGAAGCAGCCCCCTCCGACAGGACGGCACCCCCCGGCGTCGCAGCACCCTCCATCGAAGCAGCCCCCTCCGGCGTCACGACGGCCCGCGACGAAGCAGCCCCCTCCGGCGTCGCAGCGCCCTCCGGCGTCGCAGCGCCCTCCGGCGTCGCAACGCCCTCCGGCGTCGCAACGCCCTCCGGCGTCGCAACGGCCCGCGGCGAAGCAGCCCCCTCCGACAGGACGGCACCCCCCGGCGTCGCAGCACCCCCCGGCGAAGCAGCCCCCTCCGGCGTCACGACGGCCCGCGACGAAGCAGCCCCCTCCCACAGGACGGCACCCCCCGGCGTCGCAGCACCCTCCGGCGAAGCAGCCCCCTCCGGCGTCGCAACGGCCCGCGGCGAAGCGGCGCCCCGCGGCGGGCCGGCGGCTTCCGTGCGGGTGGGGCCGACGACCGTGCTGGTGGCTCGGGTCCGGGTCGTGTCGAGGTGGGTGACGAGTGCGGCGTCGGCGCCCTCGGCCAGCAGGTCCCACCAGCCGGCGGGGACGGCGGACAGCGGCTGGAGCAGGATCTCGGCCTGCCCGCCGCAGGTCAGACGGGCCTCCTTCACCTCTTCGCCGTGGACGGACACCTCGCACACGAGGGCGGTCCGCCCGGCCGGCATCCGGGCCGCCGCGTCGGCCAGCCGCGTGTCGAACGCCCCGCGATAGAGGGTGCCGTGGCAGGTGCCGTCCTCGTCGACCAGCAGCGCGTCCGCCGGTCGGCGCGGGCCGAAGCCCTGCTCGGTGAGCGGACGGGCGAGCACCGCACCGCGGCCCTCCGCCGTCCACCGGCGTGCGATCTCCGCCAGCTCACGCATCGCCCTCGCCCTCCTCGCTCCGGACGCCCGCTCGCGCGGCCACCGGCATCCACCTGGCCGGCAACGGTCTTGTGGGACCGAGTGTAGGGAGACGGCCCGGCGTACGGGCGGCGGCGCCCCCGGCCCTCCTCAGCCCTCCCCTCAGCCCCCTCAGCTGCCGGACGCGGCCGTCGGCAGCGACAGCAGTGCCCGGAGCGGTGCCGAGGTGTGGGACCCGGCTCGCCAGATGAGGGCCTTGGCGTACGGGATGCGGGGGGTGAGCGGTACCGCCGTGACCCGGGGGTCGCCGGTGAGGCAGCGGGCCGCGGCCGCCGCCAGGGCGATGCCGACGCCCGCGGCGACCAGTTCGATCTGCAGGGCCACGTGGTTGGTGGCGTAGGCCGGCCGGAAGGGCTCGCCCGCCTCGGCGAAGGCCGCGAGCAGATGGGGGCGCAGGCCGCTGTCGGGGCCGTAGGCGATCAGCGGGGTGCCGGCCAGCTCGGCCAGGGTCAGGGTGGGCCGCCGGGCCTGCGGGCGGTCCGCGGCCACGACGGCGACGATCTCGTCGCGGACCAGGACCCGGTGCCCGAAGCCCGGGTCGAGGCCCCCGGGCGGTACGGCGACGAACGCCGCGTCCAGGGAGCCCTGCCGTACCTGCGGGACCAGGCTGGCGCTGGTGCCGTCGACGAGGTGCACGCTCACCCCGGGGTACTGCCGGTGGAACGCGCCGAGCTGTGCGGGCAGGCCGCTGTGTTCGACGCCGTCGGCGGCGCCCAGCGCCAGGTTCCCGGTGAGCAGCCCGGAGCGGGCCGCGAACTCGGCCTTGGCGGCGGCGACGGCGGCCGTTCCCTGACCGCCCCGAAAACCGGCGGCTCCGCTTCCCCGTAGGGCGCGGCGCGCTTTCTTTACGCACTCCTGACGCGGGCACCCGCATCCGGGCGGGCCCGGCCGGTGTCCTCCTCCTTGTCCGGAATCTTGTCCGGATCACGTCGAGAATGGAGTGTGTGCCCATGGACGGCGCCGTTGTAGGGGGCGTACTGGCCGTCGTGCTGGCCCTGCTCGTGCTGCGCAGCGGGATGCGGGTGGTCAACCAGGTGGAGCGCGGGGTCGTGTTCCGCCTGGGCAGGGCGCAGCCGGATTTCCGGCGCCCGGGGATCACCTTCCTCATCCCCTTCGTCGACCGGATGCGCAAGATGAACGTGCAGGTGGTCACCATGCCGGTACCCACTCAGGAGGGCATCACCAAGGACAACGTGTCGGTGAAGGTCGACGCCGTCGTCTACTTCCGGGTGACCGACCCGGTGCGGGCCGCCATCGAGGTGCAGGACTACGTCTTCGCCGTCGGGCAGGTCGCCCAGTCCTCCCTGCGGTCCATCATCGGCAAGAGCGACCTGGACGACCTGCTGACCGACCGTGAGCGGCTGCACGAGGGCCTCGCCCTGATGATCGACAGCCCGGCCGCGGAGTGGGGCATCCACATCGACCGCGTCGAGATCAAGGACGTACAGCTCCCGGAGTCGCTGAAGCGGTCCATGTCCCGGCAGGCCGAGGCCGAGCGGGAGCGGCGGGCCCGGGTCATCACCGCGGACGGCGAGTTCCAGGCCGCGCAGCAGCTCGCCAACGCCTCCAGGATCATGTCCGACACCCCCGAGGCGATGCAGCTGCGGCTGCTGCAGACCGTCGTCGAGGTCGCCGCCGAGAAGAACTCCACGCTCGTGATGCCCTTCCCGGTCGAGATGCTGCGCTACTTCGACCGGGCGGCCAAGCGGCTCGACCAGGAGGTCGAGAAGAACGAGCGGGAGCTGGACGGCCCGGAGGGGCAGGCCGCGCTCAGGGCCGGGATCGAGCAGATCGCCTCCGTCGCCGACAAGTTCACGCCGGCGCCGGAACTCACCGCGCCGCGGGAACCGGAGCCGCAGGAGCCGTCCGCTCCCGTCGAGCGGCCGTAGCCAGCGCCAGCGTCACGGCGAGCGACGCCCCCGCGAGGAGCGTCATCGCGCGGGCGGGCGAGGTGAGTTGAGCCGCCGAACCCGCCAGCGCGGCGCCCACGCCCTGCATGGTCAGCATCCCGGCCGAGTGCAACCCGAGGGCGTGGCCGCTGAGTTCGTCGGGGGTCAGCCGCATCAGCCGCTCCTGCTGGACCAGGCTCGCGCCGAACCCGACGGAGGCGACGGCGGCACAGCCGGCGGCGAGCCCGAGCGGCGGGTGCAGGGCGAAGAGCAGGTACGGCGTGGCCAGCAGCAGGAGCAGCGGGGTGGCCGTCCGGGTGCGGACGGCGGGCGGGAGCAGCCGGCCGACGGTCACGTCCCCGGCGAGCATGCCGAGGGCCGCGCAGGCGAAGAGGGTGCCCGCCGAGCCGGGGGCGTACGACACGTACAGCGACTCGCAGCCGACGATCAGGCCGTTGGGCACCCACAGGCCGAGATAGGTGAGCCGGCGCGGGCGCGAGGACCACAGCAGGGCGTTGGTGCGCCAGGTCGCCGCGACGGAGGGGCGGCCGGCGGCGCGCGGCGGGCGGGCGGTCAGGCCGAGGCGCAGGGCGAGCGCGGCCGTCAGGTAGAGGCCGGCCGCGAGCAGCAGGCAGACGCGCGGGGAGACGGCGGCGAGCAGGGCGCCGCCGGTGGCGTAACCGGCGATCTGCACCAGCCCGCTCGCCATGTTGAACAGCGAACGCCCGGGCAGATAGCCGTCCTTGGCGAGGATCTCGTTCAGCAGCCCCCAGCGGACCCCGCCGCCGAGCGCGGCGACCAGGCCCAGCAGGAGGACGACGGCGAGCAGCGCGCCGGCCGGGAGGCCGGGCAGGGCCAGGCCCGCGGTGGCGACGGCGAAGACGAGCGAGATCGCGGCGAGGGTGGTGCGCGGGGGCAGCCGGTCCGCGCCGGACAGCAGGAAGGTCGCGCCCAGCACCTGGGCCAGCGAGGGCCCGAACATGCTCAGCGCCGAGAGCAGGGGTGAGCCGGTGGAGCGGTAGACGAGCGTGCCGAGGGCGAGGCCGCCGACGGTACCGCCCGCGTTGTGGGCGGCGGCAGCGAGGAAGAGCGGGGTGAACTCGGGCGTGCGGAACAGGGTCCGGTAACGGGTGGTGGGCATGACGGGGAGTCTCAAGGGAGCCCGGCGCCGGCGTTATTGTTTCGCGCGGACGCGAAAGGTTCTCACGACCAGGAGAACCTCTCCCGAGAAGGAGACCCTCTTGGGCTGGTGGCAGCTGAACGCGGACACGCTCGCCCGCAGCCGGTTCGTGCTCTCCCCCTTCGCCGAGACCTTCGCGAGCCTGCGGCTGCTGCACGGCGGCACCGCCGCACACCCCGGTGAGCGGGCCTGGCTGGACGCGCACCTGCCCGGCTACCGGGCGCGGCTCGCCGCCGACCCCGTCACCGCCGCGCTCGTCCGCGCCGGTCTCGGCCGGGTGTGGACCGCCGACTTCCTCACCCCCACCCCCCGGGACGGCGAGAGCGCCGGGGAGGGCATCGCGCGGGTGCGGGCCGCCCGCCCCGACGCGGCCCGCGCGCACCTCCGGGTCGCCCTGGCCGGCCCGCTCCCCGGCGCCCTGGACCGGGACGACCTGCCCGACCGCGCGGCCGACCTGCTGACCTACGTGTGGGAGACGGCCGTACGGCCGTCCTGGGACCGCCGGCGGCGGATCCTGGAGGCGGACGTGGTCGCCCGTACCGCGCAGGTCAGCCGGGGCGGCTGGGCCGAGGTGCTGGACTCGGTACGGCCGGGACGGACCCGCTGGCTCGGCGCCAACCGGCTTCAGGTGAACCTGCACGAGTACCCGCCCCGCGAGATCTCCGGCGCCGACCTCCTCCTCGTACCCGTCACCCCCAAGTCCGGCTGGGTCTCCTGGGAGGAGCCGGACCGCTACGCCCTGGTCTACCCCTGCGCCGGCGCCCTCTCGGACCCGGCCGCCCGGAGCGTCCCGGCCGCCCTGACCGCGCTCCTCGGCGGCGCACGCGCCGGCGTGCTGGTGCTGCTGGAGACCCCCCTGAGCACCACCCAGCTGACCGCGGTGACCGGCCAGGGCCTCGGCTCGGTCGGCCGGCACCTGAAGGTGCTCCTCGACGCCGGTCTGGCGGAGCGGCGCCGGGCCGGCCGGTCGGTGCTGTACTCGCGGACGGCGGCCGGGGACGCCCTTGTGGAGGCCGGAAACCGGGCCGTCGCTGAGCGGAGTTAGCATCCGCTTATGACGACTACTGAGAACAACGGGTCCGTGCTCGATGTCGAGATCGATGCCCTGCAGGGCGGCTCCGCCGGCCTCGCGGGCTACGGCGGCAAGGCCGTCCTCATTGTCAACGTGGCCTCCAAGTGCGGCCTGACCCCGCAGTACAGCGGCCTGGAGCGGCTCCAGGAGCGGTACGCGGCGCAGGGCTTCACCGTGCTCGGGGTGCCCTGCAACCAGTTCATGGGGCAGGAGCCCGGCAGCGCCGAGGAGATCGCCGAGTTCTGCTCGGCGACGTACGGCGTGACCTTCCCGATGACCGAGAAGGTCGAGGTGAACGGCGAGGGCCGGCACCCGCTCTACGACCGGCTGGTCGGGTTCGCCGACGCCGAGGGGCACACCGGGGACATCCGCTGGAACTTCGAGAAGTTCCTGGTCGGCCGGGACGGGCAGGTCGTCGCCCGGTTCTCGCCGCAGGCCGAGCCGGAGTCGGCGGAGGTCGTGGCCGCGGTGGAGGCCGCCCTCGCCTGAGCCCTCCTTGACCTTGCCCCCGGGGCAGGGCCGAGCCTCCTGGTCACCGGGCGGAAAGGATCCGCCCGGTGACGGAGGATGTGGCCGTGGACGACGAGGAACTGCTCACCATCGGCGCGTTCGCCGCCCGGTCCCGGCTCTCGGCGAAGGCACTGCGCCTGTACGACCGCCTCGGGCTGCTGGCCCCGGCACACGTCGACGAGGCGTCCGGCTACCGGTACTACCGGGCCGGCCAGGCGGAGCGCGCCCGGCTGGTGGCGCTGCTGCGCCAGCTGGACATGCCGCTGGCGCGGATCGCCGAGGTGGTCAGGGCGGTGGAGACGGCGGACGGTGACACCGCCGCCGGGCTGCTGAGCGGCTACTGGGCGGACGTCGAGGCGCGGCTCGCCGGGCAGCGGACGCTCGCCGCATACCTCCGTGGACGGCTGTCCGGGAGGAGTACGGAGATGTACGAGACGTTCGTGGTGGAGACGGCGCGGGTGCCGGCACAGGTGGTGATCACCGAGACCCGGCACACGCTGGCGGACGAGCTGCCCGCCTGGATCGGGGCCTCGCTGGGCCGGCTGGAGGCGGCGGCCCGGGAGTGCGGGGGTGTGACGGGGGCGCCGTTCGTCGTCTACCACTCCGAGGTGTCCATGGAGAGCGACGGCCCTGCGGAGGCCTGCGTCCCGGTGTCGGACCAGGCGGCGGCCCGGGCCTGGGTGGAGCGGCACGGGCGGGCCTGGGAGACGAAGGTGCGGGTCGAGCCGGCGCGCACGCTGGCGTACACGCGGATCGGCAAGGCCCAGGTGGCGCATCCGCAGATCCTGGCGGCCTTCGAGGCGGTGGAGCACTGGGTGGCCGGGCAGGACGGTCTGGAGTACGACGGCCCGTGCCGGGAGGTCTACTTCGCGGACTGGGACGCGGCCGGGCCCGAGGACCCGGTCTGCGATGTGGCGTTCCCCGTCCGGTGACCGGGCACAAGCCGAGCCCCCTCGGCAAGGACGGCGGGCTGGTCGAGAGGGCTCTGTGGGTGATGCTTGTGCAGTTGTCGTAGTCGGGAGCGCGAGCGGAGGGTCAGCGAATGCCCCCTACGCCTTGACCGAGGTCACAAAGGCGTTCCACGCGCCGGCCGGGAACGCGAGGGCCGGGCCCTCCTCGACCTTGGAGTCGCGTACGGCGAGTCCCGCGGTCGTCGGCGACTTGACCTCGACGCACGCCCCGTTCCCTGCGGAATAGGAGGACTTCGTCCACGTCTCCGTGGCGCCCTGAAGCAGTGCCATGTCCACTCCTGTAGCGAGTTGCTGTGGTGCTTGCTGTAGTGCCATTCACGCCAACCTTCTGACCGGTTGGCGTGATCGACGCTACTAGCCAACTCCCCCGCCTGGAGCACTCGTTCACTCGACCGGATGGCATATTCCAGGGGAGCCTTCCATGGGAGCGTTACGCCGGTGTAAGATCCGGCGCCCACCGTCCGGGAGGGCTCCCGGAGGGCTCAGCGGGCGTACTCCTTGGCCGCGTCGGCGATGAACTGCCGGGACTGCTCGACGTTCAGCGACTGGGCCCGCAGGTGCTCGTACATCACGGCGTACTTCTGCACGTCGTGGGCCTTCTCCAGGTAGAGGTCGCTGGTCACGCCCTCCAGGTAGACGACGCTGGAGTCGGCCGCGTCGGCGAACTCCAGGATCGCGTACTGGCCGTTGAGGCCGGGATGCGCGCCCACCTCGAAGGGCAGCACCTGCACGGTGATGTGCGGCTGCTGGGACATCTCGATGAGGTACTCCAGCTGCTCGCGCATCACGAGCCGGTTGCCGACCAGCCGGCGCAGGGCGGCCTCGTCGAGCACCACCCAGAGGCGAAGGGGGTTCTGTCCTGCGGTGATACGTTCCTGTCGGCGCAGCCGCACCTGGACCCGCTTCTCGATGTCGGCGGCGGAGGTCTCCGGCAACGCGCCCTGCACCAGCGCCTCGGCGTACGCCCGGGTCTGCAACAGCCCGGTCACCAGCTGGGGTTCGTACACCCGCAGCGACTCGGCGTCCGTCTCCAGGCCGATGTAGACGCTGTACGGGATGTCGCCGAACGCGTGCCACCAGCCTTGCTGGCGCGAATCCCTGGCCATCTCCATCAGGGAGTCGACGACCCGCTGGTCCTCGACCTCGTACACCCCGCACAGGTCGCGGACGTCGCGCTGGCTGATGCTCCGGCGCCCGTTCTCCAGCCTGCTGATCTTCGACTGCGAAACGAGCAACCGCTCCGCCACTTCCTCCGCCGTCATGCCCTTGAGCTCACGGAGCCTGCGCAGCTCCTGGCCCAGCCGGCGTCGCCTGACGGTGGGATTGACATTGGACGCCACGGGACGTGCACCTCCGGCTGCCTGCCTGTAACTACCACTTTGCGTATCTGCTGTTGAGCAGACTGCCACCAAGGTGGTTCCTACCGCTGGGAAACAGTGGATATGCGGCGCGTACGCGTCAGTTCGGGCACATTCCGGATGCGGCCGGGAACAGGGATGCGCAGACAGCCGAGCGGGGCGGCGAGGCGCGTACTGCGTACGCCTCACCGCCCCGCTCGGACCAGCGGCTCCCGAACCGGGTCTCAGGTGTGCCGTGTTGCTGCCCGTCGTTCTCCGTCGCTGCCGTGGAACTGCGGCTCAGTGCACCACGGCGCGCGCCATCGCGCCCCGGCGCGGCTGCATCGGAACACCGCGGGCGGGTTCCGGCGCACCGGGCCTGGCGCCTGGTCCGGCCTGCCGCCGTGGCTGGGCGACCGCGCCGTTCTGCACGTCCATGACGGCGTGGGCCACGAGCCCGCCCATCGGGTCGTGCCGGATCAGGTCCCGCAACCGGGAGCGAGAGGACCGTCCCTCGTTGCCCGGGTACAGGTGCTTGCCGAGACCGACCGCGTGGGCCAGGGCGGCGAGCGCGGCGGTCCGCGGGTCCGGCGGTACACCGGTGCGGATCGCCGAATCCAGCCGGCCACGGATCTCCCGGGTGACGGCGTTGTCCGTCGCCTGGTAGCGAGTGGTCGGCAGCACCCCGCACATCTGGCCCGCCACGGCGGCGACCATGCCGCAGCGTTCGAGATGCGTGAGGTAGACCTGACGGAGCCCCAGCCGGGGTCCGCCGATCCAGTGCACTGCCCGCACGGGAGCGCCACGCCTTCGCAGCAACTCCAACGCGCAGTCCAAAGTCGGATCTCCAGTCGGCCGTGGCTGCACCACGGCGATACGATCCCCGTCTGGGGCTATCCGTCCGGCCAGCGCCAGCTCCACTAGCTGTGCTCCGGCCAGACCGAGGTCGAGCGACTGCGGCTGTGCAGTGGTACCCGTGGCCGGGTCCAGTGCCAGCAGCAGAAGCTCCTCCGGAAGTGTTCTGCGGCTCCTGCCCATCCATGCCTCCCCGCGTGGATGAATGACAGGGTGACCCCTCTCACATTGGTCTGTCGAGGGTGCGTGACCGGTTTGTAAGGGAACCGGAAGGTATGTCGTTCTCGTCTACCGCAGGGGCTAAGCCCGCACACAGGACACTGGTACATGGTTCGGACAACGCACGGCAACGTGCGAAGCGTGGAGGAGGCATCGGTGGCGGGCGAGTCCCCCGACAGGTCGAAGCAGCGCGAGTCGTCGGCAGAACCGACGTCGGGGAGCGCGGATTCGGTTCCCGAAGCACGCGACCCGCGACTGGCGGTGGCCGCCGGGAAGGAGACGGCCGGCGGCGTGGACACCGCGACCCGGATCTTCTCGGTACGGAACCCGAAGCCGGGCGGTGAGGACGACACGAAGCTCCGCGAGGCGGTGGCGGCGTGGGTCCGCACGGGCGAGCCGGAGGACGGGGAGCCCGTGACCGACGCGGGCACCGGCGAGGCGGCCACGGAGCCCGAGGAGGGCCCTGAGACCGCCGAGCGGCACGAGGAGACCCCGGAGGCGGCGGAGAACGCCGACAGGCCCGACACGGCGCCCGGGTCGACGACAGCGGCGCACACCGAGTCCACCCCGAAGCCGACGGACGCCGACCCCAAGGCCCGGCCGAACAAGGCCACTTCAGCCGAGAACACCCCGAAGACCACGACCGACCCTGCGGACACCCGCCCCGACGACAAGCCGAAGTCGACGACCGCCGAGCCCGAGGACGCCAAGCCCGACGCCGAGGCACAGGCCGACGCCGAGCCCGAGGACGCCAACCCCGTGACCAAGGCGACGAACGCGGCCGAGCCCGAGGACGGCCCGAAGGCCGACGCCGGACGCAAGGACGCCGCGCCCGTGGACGAGCCGAAGGCCGCGACCGGGGAACCGGCGGACGCGAATCCCGGGGACGAGCGGTCGGCCGTGGCGGAGCCCGAGGACACCCGCCCCGAGGACGAGGCGACGGCCCACACCGAACCCGAGGACAAGCCGCAGGCGGCGACCGCCGAACCGGAAGACGCCAAG
>NZ_JBIBKW010000007.1:52828-529748 GCF_042959465.1 Streptomyces sp. NPDC007901
GCGGCGACCGCCGAACCGGAAGACGCCAAGCCCGCAGGCAAGTCGGCGACCACGGCCGAACCCGAGGACGCCAAGCCCGAGGGCAAGGCGGCGACGGACGCGGTCGAGCCCGAGGACACCCGCCCCGACGACAAGTCAGCGCCTGCGGACGAGCCCGAGGACGCCGCCCCCGGCGACGGGCCCGCGGACGCCGATGGCGCGGAGGACCCGCAGGGGCCACCCGCGGCTGACAACGATGGCCGCAGGGGTGGTGCCGGTGGGGACACGGGCGCCGAAGGCGGAGCCGGGGCGGGCATCGACCAGCCGACGACCATGCTCAAGGCCCCCCGGCCGCCGCAGGTCGACCAGCCCACGACCACGCTCAAGCTGGGCGGCGGCACCAAGCCCAAGCCGAAGGCACCCGAGGCCGACGCCGAGCGCACCAGCAGGTTCGTAGCGCTCAAGTCGGACATACAGCCGGGCGCGAAGCCCGCGAAGCCGCAGCCGGAGTCCGGGGCCGAGCCCGCCTCCACCACCCGCACCACCGTCATCCCACAGGTCGGGCCGGAGCGCACCACCCAGCAGCCGCTTCCCCCGAAGCCCCCGCTGGACCTGCTCGCCGAGCTGACCAACACGCCCCCGCCGCCGGAGACCTCGGTCAGGACCCTCGTCCGGCGGGTCAAGATCTGGACCCCCCTGGTCATCCTGCTCTTGATCGTCTTTGCGGTCGTACAGAACGTGCGCCCGCTCCCCCAGCCCACCCTCGACCTCACCGCGAAGGACACGTACACCTTCGACGGCAGCAAGGTGGACATCCCCTGGCCCGCCGACGGCCAGGCCGCCCTCGACGTCCAGGGCATCGGCACGTTCGGTTCCTCCGGCGACCAGAAGCCCGTGCCGATCGCCAGTGTCGCCAAGGTGATGACCGCGTACATCGTGCTGCGCGACCACCCCCTCAAGAGCGGCGCGGCCGGCCCGAAGATCAAGATCGACCAGACCGCCCAGGACCAGGCGAACGCCGGCCAGGAGTCCACCGTCGACGTGACGGCCGGCGACTCGATCACCCAGCGTGAGGCCCTGGAGAGCATCCTCATCGCGTCGGCCAACAACGTGGCCCGCCTGCTGGCCCGTTGGGACGCGGGCAGCGAGAAGGCGTTCGTGGCGAAGATGAACGCCACGGCGAAGAAGCTCGGCATGACCAACACGACGTACACCGACCCCTCCGGCCTCACCGACTCCACCGTCTCCACGGCCGTGGACCAGGTGAAGCTGGCGAAGGCGGCGATGGCGAGCGAGCCGGCCTTCCGCGAGGTCGCCGCGATGATGTCGTACGACGACTACAAGGGCGTCAACCACGGCAACTGGAACCAGTTGGTCGGCCAGAACAACGTCGTCGGCATCAAGACCGGCACCACCACCTCCGCCCTCGGTAACCTGGTCTTCGCCGCGAAGAAGGACGTGAACGGCGAGACCCGCACGGTCATCGGCGCGGTGATCCGGCAGCCGGCCAACGCCAGCAACGGCAACAGCATCCTCAAGGCCGCCCTCAACGCCGGCGACGCGCTGATCCGGGCGGCGCAGGGGGCGCTGCGGTCGGCGACGATCTACAAGAAGGGCTCCGTCGTCGGGTACGTGGACGACGGGCTCGGCGGCCGTACCCCGGTCGTGGCGACCAAGGACGTCACCGCTGTCGGCTGGTCGGGGCTGAAGGTGAAGCTGACGTTCGCCGCCGACGAGGTACCGCACACCGCGAAGGCGGGCACCAAGGTCGGCACCCTCACCGTGGGTGACGGCTCCGGCTCCGCCGTCCAGGTGCCGGTCGCCCTGCAGAAGGACCTGACCGAGCCCGGCTTCACCAGCAGGCTGACCCGTATCGCCTGAGCCGCACAGGACCCATAGCAGGCATTCCGTCACGCACCCCGCCGATTGGCGGCCCACCCCGGGGCCGCACGGCGGGGTGCGTGCTAGCGTCACGAATCGGGGCAGGTCGCCGGTCGCCGGGACACGGCCGCGAACTGGACGGGAAGCGGCCGGTAACACCGTGGAACACGGCCGAGAACAGAAGACGGGACACGGGGAGTGCCTTCAGGTGGCCACAGCGGAGCCGACACGCGCCGACAACGCCGATCCGGGCCCGAAAGCCGGCCCGCGAATAGCCGTGCCGCCCGCGGAAGCGGACGGCACGGAGCGTAAGGACGGCGGTCGGCTGCTGCGCGCCGCCGAACCCCTGCGGCGGCGTCTGCTGGAACACCCGGTGCTGTCGGTCACGGCCCTCGCCGGCATCCTCCACATCATCTGGTTCTTCACGTTCGCGAACAGTGGCGGGGACCTCGCGGCACAGGACGCCTGGGCCGAGTTCGTCGGCCGGCACCCGGACTCGGCGTACAACCTCGCCTGGTACGGCGGGATGCACCCGGTGTCGTACAGCGTGGTGTCGCCGTACCTGATGTCGCTGCTGGGCGTCCGTACCACGATGATGATCTCCGGCACGGTCTCGGCCGGGCTGCTGACCCTGCTCCTGATCCGCAGCCGTGCGGTGAAGAACCCCTTGTGGGCCGCGCTCGCCGGGGTGTTCGCGCTGATCTGCAACGCGCTGTCCGGGCGGGTCACCTTCGGTCTCGGCTCGGTGTTCGCGCTGGCCGCGGTCGGGGCGGTGTTCTGCTGGCCGCACCGCTGGCGTTTCAAACGGTGGGCGAAGGCGCTGGTCGCGGCCCCGCTGGCGGCGCTCGCCACCATGTCGTCGCCGGTCGCCGGTCTCTTCGTCGGGCTGGTCGCCGTCGCGCTGTTCCTGCAGAAGCGGCGGCCGGGCGCCTGGGCGCTCGGGCTGGCGCCCGCGGCCGTGGTCGCGGTCTCCGCCTGGCTGTTCCCGTTCTCCGGCACCCAGCCGATGGGCATCGGCTCGATGAGCCTGCCGCTCGCCTACGGCCTGCTCTGCCTCTTCCTCGTCCCCAAGGAGTGGAAGACGGTCCGGCTGACGGCCGCCGTCTACAGCCTCGGGGTCGTCCTCGTCTGGCTGGTCAGCTCCCAGATCGGCTCGAACATCTCGCGGCTGCCGATGCTGTTCGCGGGCGCGACTCTGATCGCCGCCCTCCCGTACACGGTCCCGCGCTCCCGCAAGTACTACGTCACCGTCCTCGCCTTCCTCGGCTCCGCCGGCTGGATCGGCTTCAAGGCGGTCGACGACGTCGTCCATACGACCCCGACCGCGTCCTGGGCCCGCGAGCTGGCCCCGCTCGTCCACCAGCTCCAGCAGGTCGGCGCCGAGAAGGGCCGCGTCGAGGTGGTCCCGGCCGCCTCCCACCGGGAGGCGTCCGCGCTCGCGCCGTACGTCAACCTGGCCCGCGGCTGGAACCGCCAGGCCGACATGGAACGCAACCCGCTCTTCTACGACGACACCCTCAACTCCGCGAACTACCACGAGTGGCTGCAGCGCTGGGCCGTGCACTACGTCGTGCTGCCCAAGGACGACCCCGACGGCGACGGCGGGGAACGCGAGCGGGCGCTGGTCCGGCGCGGGATGCCGTACCTGAAGCAGATCTGGGGCGACGCCAACTGGCAGCTGTTCCGGGTGACCGACCCGACGCCGCTCGCCGAGCCCGACGCCGTGGTGGACAGCGCCGAGCAGGGCGAGCTGACCATCGAGGTCCGCAAGGCGGGGCGGATCCTGATCCGGATCCCGTACTCGCCGTGGCTGAGCATCGTCGACGCGGAGGGCAAGAGCCTGAAGGCGCCGGAGGAGACCGAGGCCTCCAAGCACCGGGCGGAGGGCAGACCGAAGACGTACGTCAACGTCAACGGCTGCCTGGCGGAGACGCCGGAGGACGCCAAGGGGGACAAGTGGACGGTGCTGCTCGCCCCGAAGGCCGGCACCTACCGGCTGGCGGCGCCGTACCAGCTCCCGCGCGGCACCCCGTGCCCCGACGAACTCAAGTGACCGGGCGGCGGTGGCGGCGGGCCTGCAACCGGCGGGCGGATCCGTGCGTCAGTCGTACGCACAGAGCGAGCAAGGAGCACGTGCCGAGCAAGCGCGGTTGTTCGCAGGGGACTTGAAGGCGGACGGGTCGGCAGGGGGCGCGCGGGCTGCCCCTGTTCGTGGCCACAGAAGTGGAACTGCCGGCGATCCCGGCCACCGCTCTGGCACGACCACCACCCACGGTCGCGCCTCAGGGAGCGTCTCACCGGCGCGCCCAAGGCCACTGCCGCCGCTCTCCTCCTCTCGGGCCCCCGGCTGGTCCCGTGGGCCGCGTACGACGGGCAGGGCAGCCGGTCCGGGCCGTGGTCACCGAGGTGACAGCTCTCTCCGACACCTCCGAGGAGACGGACGGCGGGCCGTTCGGGTACCGGGTCGCCGGCGCCGCGACCGAACAGGACCTGGGCAGGCTGCTGTACGGGCTGCCGGACCCGGCGCCGGTCGGCACGGTCGTCGAGGTCTCCGTGGTCCCGGGCGCGGCTGAATACCACCGGTCGGCGCGGAGCGACTCGACGCCGGCGGCACACCCGTACGTGACCGCTTTCGGGGTGATGACGGCCGTCCACCTGCTGGCCCGCGCCGCCGCGTGGGCCGGGTGGCCGCGCCGGCCCGGGTGATCCGAGGGCTCACCTCACCGCACCTCGTTCGCGTAGCGGCTGTTGATCCCGTCTGCCGGTTCGGTGCGCGCGCTCACCGAACTTCGGACGGAGTTGAACGGAATCCCTCTCCAAATCTGACGTCTAGTCAGGTAAACCGAACCCATGACAGATGACGCGACGCACATGGACGACACCCGTAGCGACCTGTACGCCGAACTGGCCTCCGTCGGCCCCTACGGAGCCGACCTCGGACATGCCCTGATCACCATGGTCGAGCCGCACCCGGGCCACGAGCGCCAGTACAATCGCTGGTACGAAGACGACCACTTCATCGCCGGTGCGATGGCCATGCCGTGGATGTACGCCGGCCGCCGCTGGGTCGCCACCCGGGACCTGCAACTCCTGCGCTACCCCGAGAAGTCCGCCGTCGCACAGCCAGTGACGGCCGGGTGCTACATCTCCGTCTACTGGATGACCGCCGGCCGCTACGCCGACCACATGCGCTGGACCGTCGGCATCAACAAACGGCTGAATCGTGACGGCCGGGTCTACCGGGACCGTACACACGTCTTCACCGCGTTCCAGGACCACACGACGACCGTCTACCGCGACGGCGGCCACGGTCCGCGCGACATCCATGCCCTCGATCATCCCTACGCCGGGCTCGTCGTCCAGGTCATCGACGCCAACTCCCCCGCCAGGCTCACGGACCTGCTCGCGTGGCTGCGCGACGACCATCTCCCGAAGCGGCTGGCGGGCTCCCCTGCGGCCATGGTGACCGTCTTCGCGCCGACCCCGCTGCCCCTGGACCGGATGACCTACGTCAAGCAGGTCGAGGGGGTCGGGACCCGGCTGACCCTCCTGTGGTTCCTCCAGCACGATCCCCGCGAGAGCTGGCGGGACCACTTCGCGGACCTGGACACGGCGGTGGCCGCCTCCGGCCTCGGGGACGTGCAGTTCGTCGCCCCGTTCATCCCCACCGTCCCGGGCACCGACCGCTATGTGGACGAGCTGCGATGAGCCCATCGGATGCCATCTGAGGCTTGCGTACACGCCCCGCATCGGACTCGAACCGCGCTGAAGCGCCCTCGCCACACATGATGCACAACCGCGGGCGGGATCGGCGACACGGTTTGCACCGCCCTCGCCCTCAACGAAATCCAGGTGGCGAATATAGATCTGTGTACGTTGTCAACATTTCCTCTTGATTGATGGAGTCGCGAGGTCCGTGTACGGTGACGTCCATGGCAGACCACCCCGCCCCGCCGGTCGGCGGCCCGCTTGTCACCGGCTCCGAGATCGCCAGGCTCGCCGGCGTGACGCGCGCCGCGGTCTCCAACTGGAGGCGGCGGTACGAGGACTTTCCCCCGCCCGCAGGCGGGGGTGCGAACAGTCCGCTGTTCGACCTGGCCGCAGTGCAGACGTGGCTGGACAAACAGCGCAAGGGCCAGGACGTCTCCGTGGAGGTGCAGCTGTGGCAGGCCCTGCGAGCGGCCTACGGTGACGACATGATCGGCGGGATGGCCGATGTCGCTCAGCTGTTCGCCGGGGCCGAGGGCGAGGCACCGGAAGCCCTGCCGACGGACGTCGTACGACTGGCCCGGCAACTCGGCGAGAGTGGATCACCCGGTGACGTGGTGAACGCGCTTACCGAACGCTTCACCGACTCCGTGCGCCGGGCCGGGTCAGACCAGGTCACCTCGCCTCGTATCGTCCAAGCGGTACGGCGCTTCGCCGGTAAGGTGCCTGCTGATGCGACCCTCTTCGACCCGGCGTGCGGTATCGGAACACTCCTGTTGACCGTCGGACCCGAGCACGGACCGACGCGATGTGGTCAGGAGGCCGACGCCCGCAGTGCTCGATTCGCGCAGCTGCGAGCCGATCTCACGGGCCGCGCCGACGTCGACATCGCCACTGGGGATTCCTTGCGTGCCGACCACTGGCCGGACCTCAGGGCCGATCTCGTCGTCTGCGATCCGCCCGTCGGAGCCACCGACTGGGGGCGCGAGGACCTGCTCCTCGACCCCCGGTGGGAACTTGGCACACCCTCGCGTGCCGAAGGTGAACTCGCCTGGCTGCAGCACGCCTACGCGCACACCGCACCCGGCGGCCGCGTCCTCATGGTCATGCCCGCCTCGGTCGCCTACCGCAAGGCCGGCCGCCGTATCCGGGCCGAGCTCGTGCGGCGCGGCATCCTCACGGACATCATCGCCCTCCCACCCGGGAGTGCTGCCTCGCACGCCCTCCCCGTGCACCTCTGGAGTCTGCGGCGCCCGCAGTCCCCGGATGACGCCGTCTCCAAGGTACGTATGGTCGACCTCACGGCGAACGATCCGGACGGCCCGCTGGAGCCGGGGCCCGACCAGACGGCGGACGTACCCCTGATCGAACTCCTCGACGACGCCGTGGATCTCACTCCCGGCCGTCACGTCGAGGAGTCCCATCGCGACTACGCGACCGAGTACCGGGCCCTGCGGCAGGAGCTGGCCGAGCAGGTACGACTGCTGGCCGACCTGCTGCCGACCTTGATGGGGGGCGCCGGCCCCAGTGCCCTGGAGGGGCCGTCCGTCAGTGTCGCCGACCTCGCACGTGCCGGACTGGTCGAGTACGGCGATCCGGAGCCGGTCTCGGTGAGCGATCAGCTCGACACCGACTACCTCCGGGGTTTTCTGCGCAGCACGGCGAACACCCGGCGGTCCACGAGCGCCAGCGGCACCTACCGGCTCGACGGCAAGGGCGCCCGCATCCCGCAGATGGACATCGCCGAGCAACGCCGGTATGGGGCGGCGTTCCGCGCTCTGCAGGAGTTCGAGGAAGGGGCGCGGAGGGTAGCCGAACTCAGCAAACAGGCGGCGGCACTGGCAAGGGACGGGCTCGGCAATGGAGCGCTCTCACCTGAAGAGTGACGTCCAGCCATGTCGCCGGGCTGCGATCACGTCGTCTGCGGAACGAATGGACTGGCTACCCCGCTCCACGACACCGCCAATGCCTCCCGCGCACGTGTGCACGCCACGAACAGCAGACACCGCTCCCGGAGCAGGTCCGAGTCGTGCTGCAGCGCGTCCACGGAGGCCGGCGTCACTTCGCGGGCGAAGGGAAGCGCGCTCGCCGTCGCACCGATGACGGCGACGCAGCGGAACTCCAGCCCCTTCATGGCGTGCATGGTTGCCAGTCGTACGCCATCCGTGTCCGGCCCCGGATTGTCTCTGACCCGGACCACCGGCACCCGGGCCGCTGTCAACTTGTCGTGCGCCTTGTCGAGCAGCACGTTGAAGCGGGCACACACGCCGATCTCCGACGGCCGGATGCCCTGCGCGATCCAGCTCCCGACGCGCTCGACGAGCGCTGCGATCTCCGCCTGTTCCGAGCCGTGCCCATCCACATGTGGACTTCGGCCGTGCAGGAGCGACCGGTAACCTGCCAGGGTGTCGCTGCCTTCGCCGCCGAGGTCATCGACCGACACCGAAGTGAGGATGCCCGTCGACCAGGCGAGGATCTCCTCCGTACTGCGGTAGTTGATGCGCAGGCGGTGCGTGCGCCCGGCCACCGAGATGCCGAGCGAGCCGAGTGAGACCTTCGAGTCGTAGATCCGCTGGTGCGGGTCGCCGGTGATGAACAGGTCGTCGCTGCCGGGCGCCACCGCGCCACGCAGGACGCGCCACTGGGCCGGGTGCAGGTCCTGTGCCTCGTCGACCACGACGTGGTCGTGCGTGGGTGAGGAAGCGGCCAGGAGCTCGGCCGCACGGGCGCACACCTTGAGGTGGGTGGTGACCTTCTGGTCACCCTGCATGGACTCGAACAGTTCGACGGCGGGCCACAACTGCTCCCGCCTGGTCAGCGACAGCGCACTGCCGCGACCGCGCCGGGAGGCCGCGCGGTAGTCGTCGAGGGTACGCAGGTCCTGGGCGAGGACGACGTGGCGGTACTCCTGGGCCAGGAACTGCTCCGCCCACGGCAGGCCGAGCTTCTTGACGATCCGCTGCCACACCTGCCGCTCCTCCCGGTCACCGATCGGGGAGGGCGCCCGTCCGTCGAGGCGGGTCACAATGCCGTGGGCGTAGGCGTTGACCGTGGTCACCTCGACGCGGGCGAGCAGCGACTCGTCGTCGAGAAGGACGGACAGGTTTTCCCGCAACGACGCGGCCAGGGCATTGGTGAACGTGGTGAGCAGCACGCGTGCGTCCGGGGAGCGGGTGAGCAGGTGCTTGACCCGGTGCAGTGCCGCGACCGTCTTGCCGGTCCCCGGGCCGCCGGTGACCTGAGCCGGGCCGCCGTACGACACCCGGTAGGCGACGCGGCGCTGGGAGGGGTGCAGGAACACGCGCCACGCCGCGAACGGCTTCTCCAGGATGTCGGCGAGCTCCTCCGGGCCAGTGACCAGGGTGATGCGGCTCGTGGTGTTGGCGATGACGACGGCCAGGCTCTCGTCCGGGTCGGGGCCCGCGTCGACGGGCCGCCGGACGGCGACCACGTCCCGGTACACCTCCTCGGGGCTGAACCCCTCCGCCAGGTACTGCAGCACCTCGCACTGGTCCTCCGGCAGCAGCGTCTCGAAGGCCCGCAACTGCACCTTGTCCACGATGGTCCGCACGGCGCGGAGAACCTGGTCGTCGATACCGAGTTCGCGCAGCACCGTGTCCGAGTACTTCGCGAAGAGCAGCGAGGCGGCGGCCGCGGCGGCCTTCTCCAGGGCCGGGGTCAGCTGCTCGATCGCCGTGACGTTGCGGACCTCCAGCGCCCGGGTCGCGGAGTTCGTCGTGTACAGCCGCTTCGCAGCCCAGGTGTAGGCGTCGTCGTGGGGGACGACGTTGACGAGCAGGAAGACGTCACTGCCGTCGTCCGGGGCGAGGACGACGCCTCTCCAGAAGTTGTTGATGCGGATGGTCCGCATGCGTGGATCGCGCGCGTTCTCCACGGACTCCAGGTGCAACCCCTTGTCCGCCTGCAGTTCGGGCACGGTGAGCTGCTGGAACTTCTGCATCGCCTTGCGTACGCCGGCTTTGACGGGCCGCTCCAGGACGTCGTAGCTCTCCCAGAAACTGTTGGCGAATGCAAGCTGCGGCACGAGGCGCCCTCCCCACCTGAACGGACACTCGGCAGTCGATCATACGAGCGGAGTGTTCACCAGCCCGGCGGCCACCTTCTCCACGTCTGAGAGCAGACTGGAGGGTTCCTGGTCGAGGTCAAGGGCGTGCTGATGGATGACGATGCCCGCGTGCCGCACCGTGTGGGCCGCGTGCGGGGCGTTGCCCTTGGCGTACACCAGGTGGCCTTCGCGCAGGCCAAGGGCGGTGCAGTACGCGAGCATCTGATAGAGGTCGGCATCCGGAAAACCGTCCCGCTTCTCGGCCTTGTACTTGGCGTCCACCACGGCGCACGGGGCGCCATGCGGCCCGTACAGCACGAAATCGGGCTTCATGCGGATCGCGGCCGCCTCGTCGAGGTGATGCGGATCCTGCAGCCGCGCCGAGTGCCCGAGGCCACGGCATGCCTCTCGCAGTGCCACCGTCACGAAGTCCTCGAAGAGCTTGTTCATGTCGAACAGGAACCCATCGACGCGCAGCCCGCCGGGCGCGTGCTCGACGGAGGCGTTCTCCAGAACGGTACGGGCGAGATGCAGCGCGTGCTGGTAGCGCGAGTTGAGCCGGCTCGGCTGCCAGGCAGGCAGCGGCTGGCCGCGCACGATCACCATGACATCGGCCAGGCGGGCACGCTGGTGGAGCAGTCCGCGACGCACATCGTGGGGTACGCCGGGCAACCGCAGGAGACGCTCGACAGCAGCGCGCAGCAGGCGGTTCTCCGCGATGTCGGTGGTGAACTCGTCGTACTCCACCTCCACCGGCAGCGCCGCTCCGAATCGCCGCCGTATCTGCTCGGCTTCCCGGATGCGGCCCCGGACGACCAGAGACGTCTCCTCGGTCGCGCGGTATCCCTGCAGGAGCCCCTGCCGCAGGGCCCGGTCGATCTGCCGCTCCACGGCGTGGGCGAGGGCGGGCAGCAGATCGCGGTGCCCGGTGACATCGACTTCCCCGTCTCGCCAGCCGCCCTGTGGGTCGAGGCTGTACCCGAGGAGGAAGAACAGGCGGGCGATGGAAACCTTGGGAGCGACGCGTACGGTGATCGGCCCGTCGCCCCCTGGCGTCGCGACCGCCACGGCACCGACCTTGCTACCGGCCCGCAGAGACCAGTGCCCCGAGACGTACGGATCGGGAGCCGCGTCCACGATGTCCCCAGCAGCCAGCGCTCGTCCGACGGCGTCGGACAGCGCGACGTGCAAGGCCGGTGCGTGCTCGATGAGTTCGACGACCCGGGTCACCCCGACGACTCCCGCAAGGCGCCGATCCCGTACCGCTTCGCGACGTCCACGCCGTCCCCGTAGTGGTACTCCTCGAGCAACGGCAGAATCTTGGTCCGCCACGTCCGCTCCAGTCCACCCTCTCGATAGACACCCCTCTTCATCAGGTAGGAGGGCCCGATGCGGAAGTCGGCGTCGTCGATACGGGAGTTGAGCGCGTCGAGCAGATCGGCCGGCTCGGTGGCGCGACCCTCGCGCATGAGCCAGCGGCGCAGCAGCCCGCTCGTCGGCTCGGTCCGCGGGGACAGTTCGACGAAGGCGAAGCGGCGGCGCATCGCCGCGTCGACGAGGGCGATCGACCGGTCGGCGGTGTTCATGGTGCCGATCACGAAGAGGTTGGGCGGCAGTGCGAAGTCATCGCCGGAGTAGGTCAGCCGGACCGACTTGTTGCGGTACTCCAGCAGGAAGTACAACTCGCCGAAAACCTTTGCCAGGTTGGCGCGGTTGATCTCGTCGATGATCAGGAAGTGCGGGATGTGCCGGTTGCCCTCGCGGGAGGCCAGATCGGCAAGCTCACGCAGCGGGCCGGCGGTGAGCCGGAAGGCGACCTCCCGGGTCTGCGGGTCCTCTTGCGGCCGGAAACCCTCGAAGAAGTCCTCGTACGCGTACGACGGATGGAACTGCACCAGCTTGACTTGCTCGGGCCCGCCGCCGAGGAACTCGGCGAGTTTCAGGGCGAGGTACGTCTTGCCGGTTCCGGGCGGGCCGTACAGCACCAGCTGCCGCTCGTCCCACAGCAGATCACGTACCTCACGCAGCCAGGCGGTGTCGTGCACGAGGAGCTCGTCGGCCAACTCGTCCGTGGGCTCGGGCAGCTCCAGCTCGCGCCGGGCGGTGAGTGCGGGGATCTCCACGCTCGGGTCCCGATCGGCGGCTTCGGCCTCCTCGATCAGGTCCTCGTCGCTTATCCCCAGGCCGTCGATGAGATCCTTCACCGCGGTCAGATCGACGACGTCATGCTGCGCGGAGAGCTTCTGCTGGAGCGCCTCGGGCAGGTCCTCGTACGCGTGCCCGTCGTCCGCCCAGTCCACCGGCCGGCGCAGATCCGACCGGCCGCCCTCGGAAGCGAGCTGCTCGGCGTCTCCCGTGATCTTGCCGATGTACAGCCGACCGCCCGAGATGGTGCACATGGTGTCGCCGGGCCGCATCCGGGAGAGGAACATGTGCATTTCCTCGACTAGCTGCACCTTCTGGTTGTACGTCGCGGTGGAGGCGTAGTCCTCCTCGACGGCGGTGCGCAGCCGGTCCTTGCTGATGCCCTGCTCGACGCCTTGGCGCAGGTGACGTACTCGCAGGGTCACCAGCCCCTCAGGCAGCCAAAGACGCCGGACGAGGTCGAGGCCGGAGACATTGGAGCCGCGCACCAGCCAGGCCCGGTTGGGTCCCCACCACACCTGGTCCAGGTAGTCGGAGAGCGGATGGCCGTCGGCGGTCTTCCACTCCAGCCATCCGTTGGCGCTGCGGCCGACCAGGATCTCGGCGGCGGCCGACGGCGAGTTGCACTCGACGTCCTCGACGAGCTCCATCCAGCCGGGCCAGGTCTCCGACTCCACGAAGACGTCGTCCTCGATCAGCCGCTGCCTCAGCCGGTACGACGACGGCATGCGCACCGGGAACGAGGGCACGACCTCCGGGCGCCCCGGCGACCCGGCCAGGACGACGAACTTCTGGCTCCCGTTCGTGCCCTTCTCGGTCAACAGCCGTCCCCGGGCCTCGGGGCCGCCGTTCGGCAGCTTCAGCCGGAACTCCGGGTACGGCGTGCCGTCGTCGGCCATGGTCACCATTTCCCCCATTCGTGCACAGTGCTTTCAGTGAGAAAGATAAGGGGCACCGCTGGCAATGGGTGCCCCGAGCGGGGTACGTACCGGGACGCGGCACGCCCCCTCAGGCGTCTCCCGTCGACGTGACGGAAGTCGTGCCCGGCCTGCCGCGCAAGGCGGCGAGGAGTGAGGTGACCTCCAGCAGCCGGGTGTGGATCTCCGCCGGTGCCGGGGGCAGTTCGTACCTGCGGTAGTGGCATGCCGCACTGAGCGCCGTCCAGGTGGTACGGCACCGGCGGGCGGTGTCGTGGCCCGCATACCACTCCAGGCACAGCATCCGGTGCTTGCCGATCCGCGTCATCGACGGAGTGAGCCGCTGCCAGTAGGCGTCCAGTGCCTGGTCGAGCGCCATGCGGAGCAGGACCGCGGCGGCACGGGCGCGCAGGCCGGGGCTCAGGGTGGTCACGGTGCCGGGCTCGGGCAGCAGGAGACGGCCGGCGGCGGTCACGAGGGTTTCCGGAGACGCGCTCATCGGACGCCCCCGGCACTCTGGTCCCCAGCGCTGCTCCGGATCGCCGCCGCGAGCGCCTTGGTCCGGCGGACGAGATCCTTGCGGTCGTCGACGGTCGGCAGAGGCGTGTGGGCACCTGAGTTGAAGGTCTCGATCAGCGTCCAGCCCCCAGGGCAGATCCGCTCGACGGCCGCACGGGCGTGCTGCTGCTCATCGCCTAGCAGGGCGAGGGACACGTACGACTTGGTGCGCTCAAGGTGCTCCACGCGCTCCTCGACCGCCCGCAGCCCGAGACCCTGCTCATCGCGGAGCCTGCGCCGAGCGGTCTCCAGGCAGGCGGCTTCCACCGCCACCCTGCACATGGCGGGCAGCACGTGATCGGCCACGTCCTGCGGCAGGTTGGGGTCGAGGGAGACGGCCCGCGCCTCCGCGAGAGCCTGGTCCACCGGGTCGGTGAGTGTTTCCACGTCCACCACCGAGTCGGTCTGGCGGCTCACGCGCAGGACGGTCGCCTTGATACCCAGGTGTGCGACGGCCTGCTGGAGCCGGGTGTCGTGGGTGAAGACGACCACCTGCCTGTCCTTGGCGCACGCGTCGAGCACCCGGGCCAGTCCCTCGACCTTCTCGGGGTCCATGGACTGCACGGGGTCGTCGATGACGAGGAACCCGAACGGACTGTCCGCGTGCGTGGCACGCGGCAGGAAGAGCGAGAGCGCGAGCGAGTGCAGTTCGCCCTGGCTCATCACGCTGTAGGCGGGGGCGGACATGTCGTCCACGGAGACGTCGAGTTCGACCTTGCCCCGACCGGGAGTGCCCGCGAGGGTGACGGATCCGAGCGTGACGCTGCTGTGCTCGCACAGCTTCTGCCACACCTCCTGGGACCGACGGGCGAACGGACGCAGCCGCTCGTCGCGCAGCTCGTCGATGATCGGCCGCAGCCAGGTCCGCGCCTTGCGCGCGTGCTTGCGCCGCTCGCGCGCGGCCTCGGCCGCCTCCTCCGCGCCGAGCCAGTCGGCGAGCTGTACGGCGAACGGCTGCCAGGCACCGTCGTGCTCGGCGAGCCGCCCGGCGGCCTCCTCCCGCACCTGCCGGCAGGCGTCGTCCAGGGCCGCCACGGCACGCTCGACGCGGTCCGCCAGCTCCCTGGGGTGAGTGACGTCCCGGCACTGGGCCCATTCCTGCCACACGGCCGTGAGCCGGGAGTTCTCGCCACGCAGCCACACCGGAACCGGCTGTACGAGGTCGTGCACGGCCCGCACGGCGACCGCCACCTCCTGCCGCGCGGCCTCGGCGCCGACGGCCTCCGTCTGGAGCCGCTCCACCTCCGCCCGCGCCTGCTCGGCCCACGCCCGGTCCAGCCGGTTCTCGGCGCCGCAGACCGGGCAGTCCGTGCCCCGCGAGCGCCGCTGGTGTTCGACCGCCGCCTCCAGCAGCCGGGCCAGGCGGCGGGCCTCCTCGGCGCTGCCGTACCGGGCCTCCTCGGCACCGGCGGCGGCCTCACGCAGCCGGGCGACAGCTCCGCCGACCTCCGCCAGATCCGGCCCGGTGAGGCTCGCGTGCTGTCGCAGCCGGGCCAGCTCGGCCTCGGCGGCCGGGGTACGGCTCTCCAACAGCGCGCGTACCCGGCCTAGGTCGCGCTTGGCTCCCGACAGCGCCAGGGCAGCCTCGCGGGCCCTGGGGTCGTCGAGCGCGCCCAGAGCGTCGAGGAGCTGCGCGGTGAGTGCGTCGGCGTGCTTGATCGTCTGCTCGCACTCGCTCGCGGTGTCCTTGACCCGTCCGTCGAACTCGGCGAGCAGTTCGAGCCCGAGGAGCTTGAAGAACGCGTCGTGCAGGCCGCCGAGCGTGCCGTTGATCATCGAACCGAGTTCGCTGTACGGCAGGAAGGGGCGGGCGAGGTCCAGCGCATCCGCGTCGACGACCTCCTCCAGCTTCCGCTCCGAGCCGTCCGATCCTTCGACCTGGGTGCGCGCCTCGTCGACCTTGGCCCCGAGCCAGGTCCGGCGCACGGTGACCGCCTCGCCCCGCTCACCGACGGCCAGCTCGACGCGGACCTCGGGGGTGACATCGGGACTGTGCAGGTTGCGCCAGCCCTTCTGCCAGTCCGTGGCGCGCCGCCCGTCCCACCGGGAGTTACGCCCCGTCAACGCGGTCTCGGCGGCTTCGGCGAAGCTCGACTTGCCGGAGCCGTTGGGACCCGCGACGACGATCAGGCCGGGCCCGGGCGGCAGTTCGAGGGTGGTCCGCGGACCGATGCCGCGCCAGCCGGCCGCGGTGATGGACCGCAGCTGCACGGGCCCGGCTCGCCCCCCGCTCCTCCTGGCCGGCTCGTCCGGGACCAGCTCGCGCAGCAGTTCCTGCACCTGCGGTGCGAGGCCGGAGTGGCGCAGGCGGTCGAGGAGGAGATCGCGCAGGGACACAGAAGGCTGATCGGTCATGGTCGGTTCCCGTTGTCGGGCGCGGCAGAAGGGGCCACGCGGACTACTAATGCGCCTTGTTGGCACTTCGAGCATGACGAAGACCTGTTAGCACTGTCAACGCATTTGCGAAATCGCTCGTATTCGAATTTGTGTACGCGTTGGGGGTGTCGGGCCGGTCACGCAAGCCCGCCAAGGTGACCGCACGCTGTCCGCGCACCTACTGATCACAGGAGACCGCGCCGCACCGAGCTGGGTGGTCACCGAGCAGCGAATGACGTTTCCGGCAGGCCGGGCCAAGGCGGCGCAGGCGTTGGGGCAGGGCGACGAGGTCTTCCTCTACGCCACGCGCGGTTGTTTCCGGAATCCGACGCGGGACCTGGGACGGGTCATCGGCAGGGCGACGATCGCGAGTCCCGTGCGCGTCCTGGACGAGCCGGTGGTCTTCAACGAGCGCTCCTACTGCGAGGGTTGCAGCCTGAAGGCGTCGAGGCCGGCCTCGTTCCGTGACAGCCTGGTCCTGCGTGACCTGGTGCCGCGGCCTGTCGGCCTTCCCTGACCCGGCGACCTGGAGCGTCCGTATGCGGCGGGCGTCGCTGACCCTGTCGACCCCTGACGCCGAACTCGTGCGCGTGAACTGGAACCGCTGCTGCGTCCGTACGGCGACCGCGCGAGTGGTGCCGCTGGGAACCGGCGGCGGCCTGACCCGTCCGCCCGGAGCACGGTCCCTCTGTGCGACGTAACTCGCTACCAGGAGTGATCGGCGCATGCCCGTGCGTTGATCCGGCCGTCGAACCGGCGCGGTGCGAGTACCGTCTAGACCGCAGCCAACGCCCACCATCGAACCGGGAGCATGACCGTGACCGCACTGCACGCGCAGCCGCAGCCCGGTGAGCCGCTCATCCCCATGCCCGCCCTGACCCCCGACGCCCTGCGTGCCGCTGTCGAAGAGCTCACGCCGAGCCGTATGCCGGCGTTCGTCCGTGATCTCGTCGACGCGACCACCAGCGCTCAGCAGGCCCAGTCCCTCGCACCGCTGCGCACCTTCGTCCACACGTGGGGTGTGTTCGTCGCGATCCAGCGCTACCCCTCACGAGCCGCTCGCCTGCGGCACCTGGAAGACGTGGTGAGCGGCGGAGTCGAGGATCCGGCGGATGCCATCACCGAGATAAGGAGGATCCACGCAGAGGCGGAGGCCGAGGCCGGACTGTGACCGACTGGAAGTGGGAGTACAACCCTAGCGAGGAGTACCTGACCGCCGGGCTCCCCGCCGGCGTTGTCGCAGAGGTGGAACGCATCGCCACCGAACTCGCCGCGTTGAGCCGCGACGTCGAGACGGCAGGGAGCAGACCCGAAGACAAACCCGGCGGGCTGAGAAACTTCCCGATCTTCGGCGGGCGCGGCTTCATCCAGTTCCTCGCCGTACCCCGGCACGAGTGCGTCTACATCTGCAACATCGTCTGGAACGGGTGACGGCGCCGCGGCGGACATCACTGCTCGTGTCCGCTGCTCAGTGCGGCGACGGTCCGCACACCGATGCGGCCCGCTCCGTAAGCCACGCGGCCGCTCGTTGAGGAGGCGCGTGGGTGTCGACGCCGATGACGTGAATGGTGCCGAGCCTGCCCCGCGAGCCGTCGACCCGGAGGACGCGATGAGCGTGGCCGCCCGGCTGGGGATGGACGATCATCGCGTTGGGGGCGTCGGCGGGGGCGTAGCCGACGCTGTAGGTGAGGAGTTGGTGGATGTCGGCGGCGCTGACACCGTGGCGGTCGTAGCGCTTGTACTTGGCGTCCACCGGCAGCAGTCTGCGGGGAGGCCGGTCCGGCGCAGGGAGGCTCAGGAGCAGGTCGGGGCGGAAGGTCGAAGCGTTGCCGAGGTCCCCGCGGACGGTGATGCCCATCTCGCCGCTGCTGGGGACGGCATGTCCGCCGCACGGGGCGGCGGCCTCAGCGCCGAGCCGTCGTACGACGGCTTCCCAGAGCGCGGGCATGGGCAGCAGGAGGCCGTCCGCCGTACTGCCCAGGTCGGTGAGCAGGTCGGTCACGCCTCCGCCGCGCAGCAACAGGCGTGCCCAGGTGTGGGCGGGACGGTAGCGGGCGTTGAGGCGTGTGTACCGGGTGCGGTCCAGGGCGCGCAGTGCCGCGTCCGGGGTGGCGGCCTGAGGGAACGCGCCTGCGACCCCGCACAGGTCGCGAGTCAGGTTGGAGTCGGAGGTAAGGGTGAGCGCCGCCCTTAGGGCGGTTCCCAGGACGCGGTTGTCCCAGATGTCGGTCTCGCGGTCGAAGGTGCGTATGTGCAGCTGGTCCAGTTGCCCGTACCGACGCGTGGCCTGGGCCGCGAAGTCCAGCCGCCCCCGCAGCACAGGTTCCACGCTCTGGTGACGTACGTAGTCGCGGCGCAGTCCCTCGCGCACCAGCTGCTCACACTGCTCCAGGAGGGCCGCGGCCACGAGGTCGGCGTAGCCTTCCTGGCTGGTGGCCCAGCGTCGTGACGTTGCCCGAACGGGCGTGGGCGCGTCCAGAGCGTAGGCGAGCCAGCTCATGAGCCGGTCGCCCGGTATGGCGAACTTGGGTTCGATGACGATGCGGACGCGGTCGAGGACCAGGACTCCGACACTCGAGTCCGCCCGGAGCCGCCATCCGGAGCGGTCGGGGCGCAGGGTGAGGTGCCCCCCTGCCTGGAGGGCGTGCAGGCGATCGACGTCCCGGGACGTGAGCTGTTCGAAGTCCAACGGAGCGGACTGGTACTCGCCGAGGCGGACCTCGGTGCGCTCAGGCATCGGGGCCCGGCTCACCGCCGCTGAACTCGGCGGCCAGCGCGGTGGCGAGGTCCTGAGGGGCCATGTGCACAGTGCGTCCGGTGTCCGCGTCGACCAGGCTGCCGAGGATGCGGTGGAGCAGGTCGGCACGGCCGAGGCAGTAGTCCTCCAGCAGCGGGATCACCTCATGGTGGAAGGCCGCGGCGAGGTCGTCCTCCGTGGCGATCGGCGCGCCGTCACGCAGCAGGTAGGCGTGTCCTATCTGGTGGTCGGCGTCGAGATGACGGGCGACGCGGGTGTTGAGGGATTCGAAGAACTCCGCCAGGTCCAGCGGGCCGATCGTGCCGGAGACGGCGTCCGGGTCGGGGCCGACGGAAACGAAGGCGAACCGGCGGCGTACGGCCGCGTCGAGGTGGCTGATGCTCCGGTCGGCGGTGTTCATCGTGCCGATGATCCGGATGTTCGGCGGCACGGAGAAGCTCCGCCCGCTGACGGACAGGGCGAGGGGCAGGCCGCGCTTGTCGAGTTCGAGAAGCGTGATCAACTCGCCGAAGATCCGGGGCAGGTCACCGCGGTTGATCTCATCGATGATCAGGAGGTACGTCTGCTCGGGATGTGCCGAGGCCCGGTCGCACAGGGCGTGGAACACCCCGTCGGTGAGGGCGAGTGTGAGCCCGGGGCCCGTGGCGCTCAGGTCCGGTTTGAAGCCCTCGACAAAGTCCTCGTAGCCGTAGGAGGGGTGGAAGGTCACCAGATGGACGTGCTCGCCGCGCAGAATCTCGGCCTGGGCCGCGGAACGTTGGGCCGGGTCGGCGTTGATGGCGTCCGCGCAGCCGGCCATGAAGAGTGCGGCACTGAGTGCGAGTCGGGTCTTGCCGGTGCCGGGAGGTCCGTGGAGGATCACCTGACCCTTGCGTTCCAGCGCGTCCAGTACGGCCCGGACGTCCTCGGGTGCCAGGTCGGTGGACGACGGGGCCGCCTGCGCTGCGGAGTCGGCTGCCCGCTGTGCGGTGAGCCTGGCGAAGAGCGTCGGGTCGACCTTGGCGAAAGTGGACCGCCAGCCGTGCTGGGGTCCTGACAGCTTGCGCGCATGGGAGACGTCCCAGGCGACCGGGACCACGTGTCGGTACTCCGCCCGTTCGGGGTCGAACCGATAGCCCCCGGTGACAGTGCCCGTGGCCAGGACTTCGTCCATCCCACGGTTGGCCACGACCCGGTCTCCGGCCTCCAGGTCCCGGAAGGCGAGGAGCCTGCGCGCGGTGGTGAGGCTACGACCGCTGCCGCTCGGCCAGTTCGCGTCGAGGGCTTCTCTCAGCTCGGTGTCGGTCTGATACTCACCCAGGTCACGAAGCTCGTCCCACCCTACGCAAATAAACCCGCCGTCGCGGCACTCCTCCCACAGGCGGGCGCGCTCGCCAGGGGCGATCTTCCAGATCGTGCGCGTCTGCGGACGCGGGTCGAAGTCCTGGTAGAGGAAGGTCATCACCTCGTTCCCGGTCCAGCCCGCGAACTCCGGTCGGGACCGCACTAGTTCGAGGAGCTGCCGGTTGCTGCGCCAGGTCGGTGAGTCGGCGCCCGACGTGCCGCCCAGCAAGGCGAGGAACTTCCGCAGGTGCCCCGCGGAGTAGACCGGGAGGAAGTGCTCGGGGAAGTAGGTGGCGAGAGTCTTGGTCACCAGCGCGGGCCCGAACCGAAGGATTGCGAGGTCGTCGACGGCTGCGAAGTCACCCCCGGCCACGGCGGTCAATGCCTTGAGGAACTCGGCTCGAAGAAGTTCCCACGCGTCCTGGGGCTCCATCCCGCGCAGGGGCGCCGCAAGCCGCCACTCGCCGGAATTGTGACGGTACATGATGTGCTTCGCGGCGCTGCCGCCCTTGATGCTGCCCAAGCACTGGGTGCCGAACTCCATGAGCCGGCAGTACGTCATCCCCGGCCCGGACTGCTCCAGGCCCAACGCGTAGCGCTCCAGGGGCAGCATGGGCCAATCCTCCAGGGGGAACTGGGCCAGCACCTGCTTGCGCTCCTGCTCCGCGCCGGCTTCGTCCTTGGCGGCGGTGCTCCGGTCGAACCGCGCCGCTGCTTCCCATATGTCCACGCCGTCGGTCATGGGGGTCATGATGCCGGAACGGTGATGGTTGCAGGGGGTGTAGGGCGTAGTCGGTCTGCGTGGCCGCGTCCGCCGCACCGGCCGGCAGGAGCCCCGCCGCCGCGTGCCATGCTGTGGCGGTCTTTCAGGGGGAGGGTGACATGACCGGGAAGCCACTGACGCACAAGCAGGCGCTCGCCGCAGTGATCCAGGCGCTGGGTGGCACCTGGGACACGGAACGTGCCGTACTGGCACTACGAGTCGCTGGGTACCGACCGGCGAACGACGAAGCCGCGGGCAAGGAAGCCCGCCGCAACCTGCGCGAGCTCGCCGACGACGGTCTGATCGTGAGGCCGGACTCGGACCAGGCCGTCTACCGGCTGGCGTAAACGTCACCGCGGGGCTCCGGCGCCGCCCGTCAAGGAGTGGCGGGCTCCTGAAAGCCGTTCGTTTCGATGTGGGCGATGGCCGACGGATGGGTGGTCAGCCACTCGCCGCACACTCGCCAGTGATGAACACTGCCGTCGCGGAACTTGGTGCGCACTTCTGCGACGAGCTTCTTGTCGCACTCGCCGCTCGTGGCCATGGAACAGATGACCTTGTCGTGTTGCTCGAACGCCGGCATGTACGGGTGGATCGACAGGATCGGAGAGCGCATCTCCCGCGCTGCTCCATGAGACATGGCGCGGAGAGTAACAACGCGGCTTCGCTGACCCCTTACGTTCCGTGAGATACCCGGTCGGCGGTCACGACTCGTCCTCGTCTCCCAGCTCGTTGACGAGTGGTACGAGGAGCGGGTGGACGGAGAAGCCGGACGCGCGGCCGCCGGGGTCTGCGTCGTATTCGGCCTTCAGGACCTGGACGGCCGACTCCGGGATCTTGCCCAGGTTGCGCAGCAGGCCGGTGATGCGGGTGACTGGCTTGGTGAAGCCTCGGAGGGAGCGGCCCTCGGGGTAGTGACAGATGTCGTAGACGCTCTTGGCGTCCGCGACACCGTCCATCTCGGCGGCGTACTTGATGACGGCGACCCTGTCCTCGTAGTTCTCGTACGTCAACCGGTCGAAGAGTTCCTGGAGCGCGTCGGTCGTCCAGCCGCCGTAGGCCCCGATCTCGATCCGCTCGACGCGTTCGATGTCCTCGACGGATCCCTCCCGGAGACCGAACTCCAGGATCGGCGCGGCGACTTCCAGGAACCGCTTGGGTGTGAGCATGAAGAGCCGTCCGCCGCCCCGGGTCCTCAGCTCCTTGGTCAGTTCAGGCCGGGGGCCGCGGTTGAAGCCCTGCTCCTTGCGCCACCAGTCCTCTTTGACGTCCGCCGTCACGAACAGCACGTCGCACTGCCGGTGGCCGGCCTCCCGGAGGATCTGCTCCCACACGAGATAGTCGGCGGCGGCCCCCACACCTTCCTTCGTCTTGTCCATGTAGCCCGGAGGCAGCCGCTTCTCGACGCGGCGCATGCCCTCCGCGATCGCCTTGTCGTGGTCCTCCGGGCTGAGCGCAGCGCCGACCCGGCCGTCGAGTGCGGGCTCCAGTTCCGCGATGACCGGATCGGTGCTCGTGTCGTGGGTGATGTTCTGCCACTCGCCCTCGCCGACCTTGACGATCGCCTCCTGCACGTCGTCGAAGACCTCGTTGAGCAGGCTGCGTAGACGGTCGGTCTCCTCCTCCGGCAGAGCCACGCGATTGGCCCAGGTGCGCAGGGTGCGTTCCGCCTGGTCCGCGTGACCGGCCATGTCCTCGGCGGCCTGCGCACCGGAGGACCGTGCGTCGCTGAGGGTGCTCTCGCGGTTCCGCCAGAACTCCACGAGGACCTGGTGAGGCACCCACAGCCGGTCCTCCACGGCGCCGAGCGCGCGCAGCAGGTCGCCGCGCGCCTGCTCGGTGTACCGGTAGAGGTTCAACAGGACGTTGGCGTCAGGGGCGACCAGACCGTGGGTCAGTACGGAGGTGAAGTCGTCGGTGGTCGGGGTCCGGAAGGCGCCGAAGTCGTCGAAGAGACCTCGGTTGTCCGCCCCGGCCGTCGTGTCCTCTGCCACTGCGCCCCCGTCATCGCCGTATGCCGCGTCCGAGGGGCGTACCGTCCCGTCCCCTCGCGTTCGCCTGCCGGGACCGTAGCGCGTCGAAGAGGGCCAACGGGAGTGAACGGGCAACTCTCGCCGACCTGTTGGCGGGGACGTCGCGTGTCAGCCGGAGCGGTGGCTCACCTCCGCCCAAACGGTCTTGCCGCCCGGCGGCTGCGGTTCGGTGCCCCAGCGGTCGGCCAGCGCCCCGACCATGAGCAGACCGCGGCCCGTCTCGCTGTCTGTCGCCGAGTCGGTTGCTGCGACGGGGAGTTGCCCGTCCTTGGCGTCGGTGACCGCGACGCGGAGGAGGCCGGTCGTGGTGTCGAGGGTGAGGACGAGGCGGAAGTCACGGCCCTGGACACGGCCGTGCAGAGCCGCGTTGGCTGCCAGTTCGGCGACGATCTGCTCGGCTCGCTCGGTCACTTCGGGTGACAGGTCCCAGGCGCGGAGCTGGGTGGTGGCGAGGAGGCGGGCGAGGCGGGCGCCTCGGCGGGTGGAGGACAGAAACTGGGCGAACGTCGCCATGGTGCCGGTTGGTTGGGGAAGGATTGCGCTCATGAGGCCACCGTGGCGGGCGCGTGGGGGCGCGTTCCAGGAGCGAGGCCCGTACGGTGCGTCAGTGTACGGACTCAATCGGTGAACGGTACGGCTATCTTGCCGTCACGCTGGGTGAGTCGATCGCGGGGACCGGCGCGCGTACGAACCTGGAGGTGGTCGGGTATGACGAACGGTGTCGGTGAGAGTGACGGCGACGACTACCTGACGGGCCGCGAGGCGGAGCGGGAGCCCGATCCCTCCGACAGTCTGCGGACCCTCGGCGTCGTCGTTCAGGCTCTGCGGGAGCATGCCGGGACTCTGAACCCTGGCAGGGATCCCGCCGGGGGCGAACAAGGGCCATGGATGAGCGCATCAAGTCGTACGGCGACGTTATGGGAGGCCCGTGACCCCTCGCGCCTGCTGGCCTTCGCCGCTGCTGCAGGAGCCGACGAACCTCTCCCGACGGAAGTGGGCCCTCCCCGCGAGATGTTCCCGTGGAGAGGGCCCAGTCGCGCTCGGTGCTCGCATGACCAGTGGCTCTACCTGCTGTTCTTCGCCGGCCGACGAAGAACGTCCCTGAGCCGCCACCACAGCTTGCGGGCCCGTGGGGTCTCAGCGGAGTAGCTGGTGCTGAACCTGATGTTGTCCGCGGTGCGGCCCAGGGGCGTGCCTTCGGGCGAGTACCGCGTGGGGGGTTGCTCGACCATGCATCTCTCCTACGGATTCGGAAACCTGGTCCCGCATCCTTTGCGCAGATCGTTGTTGGAGCGGGTCTTCGGGCCCCATCCGATCCCGCTGACGTACCCCTGCATCACAGGGCAATAGGTGTAGGTGCCGCCCCCATCGTTACAGTCCGTCGACCACCCGTAGTCGATGAAGCTGTTCGAGGTCAGCCCCGTGCCGTGCCAGTTGTCGTAGCCGCGCGGCCCGCTCCACAAGCTGCGCCACATCTGCGTCTGCAGCTTCTGCGAGCCGAACGAGCCTCTGCACGCCTGCGAGGTCTCCCACTGGACCACGCCCCGGCGCCGGCCCCATGGAAGGAGGCAGCGCACCGGGTGCGAGTTGAACTCCGCGCCGCGAGCCACCGTTGCGTGCTGGGACATCGTGGGTTCAAGGGCACCTTTGGGGCTCCTGTTTTCAGTCGTCCTCTTGAGGTGTGGTCCGTGTCGCGTTACTGGATGAAGGTCGTTGATACGCAACTGATCAGCTTCTTCTTGCGGTCACTTGAGTATCCCTTTGGCTGTAGATTGCTCATGTGCGGTTTATATGCCGCCTCTCGACTTTCCCTTGGCTTTTTCTTTAGTTGATAGCTTTCGGTCATGCGGTCCTCGGCTCACGGTTAATCCCTGTGAAAAGTTCCACGCCGTGACTACCTTGGCGTCGGCGTTCCGAACGTGTGAGCGGATCGGTGGGGCGATAGCCCCTCTCCCGGCACTCCGCAACAGGCTTGGATCGCGCTGCCAGCGGTGGGGAGAGTTCGTGCTGGAACGGCGCCATCTACCCACCCGTGACGTGCTTTTCCAAGGGGGGTTCACACATGTCGAAGCTGAGAGCAAGCCTGCGTGCTGTCACGGCTGCTGCGGTCCTGACCTTAGGCGCGATGGCCGCGCCGCAGGCGGTGGCCGTCGGCCAACCCGGCGTTTCGGTCTCGCAGAGAGCCGACGCGGCCACACGGGCCCTTGTCCAGGCCGACCCACAAGCCGCGGTCGCGGCGGCTACCGTCTGCGGATCCGGTTACACGCTGTTCCGAGCTGTTGCTCTTCCTCAGGATGTGGACCCCAGCCTGCGGCTGGCAACGCTGTACTCCTACGAGAACGCCGGGAAGGGGTGCGCCATCCTCGACAACAACGTCGGGAAGTCGCAGTACATGTACCTGCACGTGTGCAAGGTGGACGGCACCGGTTGCCACACGGACTCCGGAAGCTTCAGCGAGTACGCCGGCCCCGTTGACGTCGCCAGCTCTGTCTGTGCACCCGTGACAGCGAAAATGGGCCAGAGCTCCAGCACTTTGTACATCAACTTCACGTCCGAGTATATGTTCAGCTGTGACTGACCACCTGCCCGGCAAGAACCGGGCCTCCGCGCACTTCCTGTTAATAGTCTTGGCAGTGGCACCACTTACTCTGGCTGCCTGCGGTACCCAGACGAGCCACCAGCCCGACGGCTCCTCCTCGCTGCCGTCCTCGGTAGCTGCCGGGGCAGCACCCAAGCCGTCGGCCACAGCGGACAACCTCAGCAAGGCAGCGCAGAAGGCAGCTGCCCAGCGCGCGGCCGCCGCCCCCAGCGGAGATCCCGTCAGCCCGACGAACACCGCTGTCCCGGGCCCCGGTGACTACGGGTTCGGCAAGGCCACGGCCGCAGCAGCGGGGGGCGAGGTCGTCGTGTACACGCCGCGTTTGGAGTCGGGACGGGTCGTCGTACCGCTGACCATTCAGAACACCGGCGACAAACGGATGACTTACACAGTCACCGTGACAGTCGTGGGCGGCCAGCGGACATCCCCCTTCTCTGTGACCGCGAATGCCGACGGTGTTTGGCCGGGAACCACGTGGCCGACCAAGGTGGACATCACGGCTTCCGGCCTCGAAGAGACGGCGAAGGGTTCGAAGATCGGCTTGAAAGTCGTCAAGGACGACCCGTTCGGCAACGCCCAATGACTCGTCATGCGCGCCTCGCACCTGGTGCGGGCTGCCACGGGCACTCCACCCCTTTGTAGTTCCGCAACCGGTAAAGGAACCCATGCAGCCGAGTGCGTCATTGCCCTCGGCTGCATCCAGGGAGTCGTCGCAGGCGTCGGAGCCGACAGTCTCGTTCTCGCAGAACGGTAAGACCTGGGTCCTTTACTACAGCAATACGGAAGTGGATGCCATGCCCGAGGGCGACGGCGTGTTCACGACCGTCACGATCCTCGACGGCGTCGGCAAGCCTGCCCAGTACGACATCGATGTCAGCATCGGCGGCGGTGTCGACTGGACCGCCTCAAACGAGTTTCGCATCGAAGGCATGGCCACCCGCGGCGTCAAGAGCCAGGCCAGTACTGCAGGCGGACCACATCTCGCCCCATTCCGCAGCAATCGAAGATCTACATCGGCGCGCCGGATACCTACTGAAGGTGCGGGCGACGGCTTCCTCGGGCCCGGATCGGCCGCAGGGACGCGCGGCTCTCACGCCAGACAGGTGGCAGTGGACGCACGGTGCCGTGACCACCCGGTCCGTTCCGCTGAAGCCACAACTGCAACAGCTGTGCTGACCATTGACTGAAAGGACAACCGGCAGATCATGCGCTCTCCATCACAGAGAAGAAGGAGGAGGGGACAGTCATCCGCGCTGGTTATCGCCGCAGCAACCGTGTTGATCGCTTCCACCTTCACCACGAGCGCCGCACAGGCGGCGATACCGAACCCACCGAACAAGTCGGCGCAGAAACAGGCCGTCACACCAGAGAAGGAACCCGTGTCGGCGGTCCCCCTGAAGGATCGTGACACCGTTCTCGGAAGAGGCTGGAAAACCTCCGCAGACCGGGCCGTGACCGCCGTCGCCGACAGCGACGGCCTCCATCTCTTAGTTGCCGACAGCAGGAACGGCTACAGCTGGAAGACGGCTGCCGTGCTGAGCGAGCCCCAGCTTCCGGCCGACACCTGGATCGGCAACAGTTGCGTCATGGACGACCACCACGCGGCCGTCGTCTACGCGCCCCGCACCTTCACCAACAAGCCCGACCTGATGATGGGCGGCGCGTTCACCGCGATCGTCGACCTGGACGACGGCAGCATCACCAAACTGCCGATCACCACATCCCTGGCCTACTTCGACCCCACGTGCAACCCGGCCACGCACACCGCCGTCTTCACCGCACTGCGCGACACCAGGACGCGCCTGGTCACGGTGAACACGAAGGGCACCACGATCGCGGACACCACCGCGAAGGGCGAGATAACCTCCGCCGTCCCCACCAGGGACGGTGTAGTCGCCGCCGCCGGGAACCGGCTGGTGCACGTCGACCGCAAGGGCAGGACAGCCCAGCTCGCCGCCACGAAACACGCTCCGTACGACATCCATGTGACCGGTGACGGCACGGTCAACTACATCGACCGCACCGGCGACACCGACGCCAACATACAGACCTACGCGCATGGCAAGAAGACGACCGTCGCGAGCGGCAAACTCACCGCGATGAACCTGCGCCAGGGCACCGACGGCACGGTCTACCTCATAGGAAAGGCCCGCCACGGCAAGAACTACGCGGCCGGCGGCATCAAGGCACTGAACGTCTCACCCGACGCGGAACTCTCCACCCGCGGGCGCCTCGCCGTCGATCCGGTCATCTCCCCGGCCGTGCGGGCGGGCGTCGACAACGTCAAGAACGCCGGTCGCGACTTCACCGGCACCGCGACCAAGGAACCCGCGGCCGAGACGGCGACTGGCCACAGCAGCCATGCTCTGACCATCACGGGCACAGTTGTGAGCACGGGCCGGCACACGAAACAGCAGATCGCCGAACCCGGCGCCACTGCAGGCGGTAGGCCGTCACCGGCACTGACCGGCTCCCCGAAGCCGCAGCTGTCCACGATGAGCATGCTGACCACGGCCGACGACGATGCCAGGGCACACGACCCGGTCGACACCGATGCCTGGTGCTCCGTGCCCCGCAACGACGTCAAGACCCAGGCTCTGCAGCCGACACCGAACCAGGTCGAATGGGCCGTGGACATGGCTGTCCGGAACGATCTGCGCTCCGGCTACCTCACTCAGGGCGGCTGGCGCTCGCAGACGGGGCTCTCCACCATCGATCCCCAGGGCCTGTTTCCCGCTCCTACGCTGAACACCGGCAGCGGACAGCGCATACCCGCCCAGGTCGAACTGGGCATCCTCGCACAGGAGTCCAACCTGTGGCAGGCCGAATCCGGTGCCATTCCTGGCCAGATGGGCAGCCCGCTCGCGGCCGTCGACGGCTACTACGGCCATCACACCGGGGGAACCCTCGACGACTTCTGGACCATCCACTGGGACAAGTCCGACTGCGGCTACGGTGTCGGCCAGGTCACCGACGGCATGCGCAAGGCCGGATACGAGAAGCCCGGCGAGACCTCCCGCCCGGTCAGCACGCAGCGCGCGATCGCCATCGACTACACCACCAACATCGCGGCCTCCCTCTACATCCTCGCCGACAAGTGGAACGAAGTGCACCAGTCCGGCCAGACGATCGCCGTCAACAACGACGACCCGGCCAAGCCCGAAAACTGGTTCACCGCCGTGTGGAACTACAACCTCGGCTTCAACAAGAAGGCGGACGCCGGAACCAACGGCAACTGGGGCCTGGGCTGGTACAACAACCCCGCCAACCCCGTCTACCCCGCCTCCCGGCTCGCCTTCCTGAACACCGACCTCGACCCGCTGGCCGCCAGGGACGCCGCGCATCCCCAGAATTGGCCCTACGAGGAAAAGGTGATGGGGTGGGCCGCCTGGTCACAGGACACAGGCCACTCCTACGCCACCTCGGGCCGCCAGGACTGGCCCGGCGAGTCCGGCTTCTCCTCCGCCGGCTTCTACCCTGCCACCTGGAACGGCACCACCGGAACCGTCATCGACCCGGCCAGCGGGAAATACCGCCGGGCACACATCTCACCGTCGCTCGACGCGTTCTGCAACACCAAGAACAACTGCGACGCGGCCAACCCGCCCGACTGCCCCGACGCCGCCTGCTACGCCCAATACTGGTGGCACGAGTCCAACGTCACGTGGAAGTCGGACTGCGCCACCAGCTGCGGCTTCGAGCACATCAAGTACCTGACTCTGGTCAGTGAGCCCGGCCGCGGCTACCGCCTGCAGTACGGCACGCCCGTGTGCTCCGGCGCCCCCTCGGGGGCGAAGGTCGTCGAGTCCGTTCCGGCGGGAACCGACACCTGGAGCGACTGCGGAACGACGGCGACAGACGGCTCGTTTCAGTTCACCTTCTATCCCGACCCGAACGCGACTGGGCCGGGGCTGGGGCAGTACGCCGCGAAGGCCGACCTGCACCAGATCGGTGGCGGCTACGACGGCCACTTCTGGTATGCCCATGAACGTTCCCCCGATCAACTGGGCGGGGAGCACGGCAAGATGACCGTCGACGGCTCATGGAAGCTGAGCGGGCCTCTCGACAAGAACCAGGCCATGGTCTACGTGAACATCCCGGATACGGGAGCGCAGACCCAGGGAGCGGTCTACGAGGTCGTCACCGCCCTGGGCATTGAGAAGGTGACGATCGATCAGTCCGCGAACTCGTCCAACAGGTGGGTCCCCCTCGGCGCTTTCCGGTTCAACGGCATGACCCCCGAGGTAAGGCTTTCGAACACCACCAGCAATGGAACCGCAGACAAGGACATAGCCTGGGGTGCAGTCGCCTTCGTTCCCGGCGACTTCGACGTGCCCGGGGGCAGGATTGCAGGTCTGGAACTACCTGATCCGGACGACAACGCACCGGACGTCGACTTCATCGATGACGACCAGCAGAAGCAGCCCACCCCCGTCGGTCTGGAGTCCAATCCGCTGTTCCACTCGCTCACAGGGGACGACTCGTGCTCCGGGAGCCTGAAAAACGGTCAGGGTCGTCAATGCGTCACTTTCAGGCCGCTGGCCAAGCCGACGACAACGGTGGGAGTCACCCCTGCCGTCAGTGTTCCCTCCACGACCCTGGTCCCATGGTGCGCTCAAGTAGGTCTGACACAGACCTACACGATCGAACGCCGTGAGGGGTGCCTGGCGTTCACCACGGTGGTCCACTGGACGAAGAAGGACCCAGACGGAACCGTGGAGACCGCTTCCGCCGCATTCAACGTGTTCGTCGAAACCAAGACGGCGAACTCGGCGACGTTCACGGAACGCATGTCGATCGTTCCCGTTGATATGGATTCCGTTCTCGGCGCCGTATCAGTGGACTACTGGGATACCCCGTGTACCCCTGACTGCGACACGACATACACGACGAACTGGAGTGACGCGACGTGGGCCAGCGTGGTTGACAACCACTGGGCCAGTGCGACGAAGGCGAACACGTGGAACACGCCGACAGATGGCACGTCCCAGGAGTTCGATCGTGGAGTGTATCTGAGCTTCAAGGCCGACAGTCCCGAATGGAAGGGCCTCGTTCCGGTCGACAAGCCAGAGGTATCCCTGTTTGATCAGGTCCGCTGTGACAACGGGGTATCAGTCCCGAACTCAACCGGTTGCATCTTCGCCAAGCACATTCCGACATTCACCCTGAACACCGCGAAATACCCCGCTGCTGCCGCCTACTACTGGCTGCTGAGGGAGGAGTTGCCGTCGCACCCGGGTAGCGAGGAACACGGGACACCGCTCCACCGGGAGAGGGACGGAACAGTGCGGGAAGCGAACAGGCGGAAGGTGTGCCCCACGTCATACACGCCCAACACCAAGGCGACACCCGAGGCGACGACGAACAGTCCCGACGGCAGGCAGTGTGACGAGTTTCCGTTCGCCGCGACGAAGGAGAGCGGTGGCCAGTCCATAACCAACGGAGATGAGTGCGTCCAGCTGTACGCCCAGAAGAGCGATAGCGACGGGAAGTGGCGCTTGTACCCGGACGGAGGATACCCACCGCCGACGTGGAAGGAAGTCTGTGGCCGGGCTTCGATGTCGGCGAAACAGAACGAGGCGGCGGGTCGGGGCCTCTCAGCCTTCTATACGAAGGCACGCATGGCCGACAATGACGCTTTCTACATCAAGGCGCCGTCAGTGGAGGGCTGCCGTCCCGATGAGATTTGCGTGGTCACCCCGTAATTCCTGATCCGCTTGGCAGGGCGGTGGTCCGAGGCGTCCGCGCTTCGGACCGCCGCTCTCGCCTACTCCCACCTTACGAAGGCATGGCCATCGCTCCTGGAGAGACGGGGTGTTACCGGATCGGCATAGCCGGGCAGGCGGATTTCCGTCCCCTCGGTCAGGGCGGCGAGGAGATCCCGGAACATGTGCGACAGGCTGTCCCACACCTTCACCGGGCCCTCCGTGTCCCCGGCTTGCAGGCCGTAGAGCACGTTTCCGAACCGGTCTCCATCACGGTGATCGACGATGAGCTTGCCTCCGGTGATGTCCGTGGCAATCGGAACCCATCGGACGTGGAAGGCGTATCCATACATCCCGTCATAGATATCGCGCAAGTCGGGATCTTCCGACTCGTTCTCGTCGACCCACTCCGCAATCGCTTCTTCCAGGGCTCGTTGACCTGCACGCATTCCCGTCGCATCGTGCAATATAAACCCTTCGGGGAGAATGACGCCGGGGCCGTTGTGACCCTTCGCTGCCGTGACGCCGTTGTGACGTTCCAGCCACGCCGCCAGATCGGGGTGTAGAGCGAACCGACGGTCGGCGATGGCATCGATGTCCTCCCGCGTTGCCGGTGAGTTCAGGGCGGCGTGGTCAGCGGGTGCATTTTCCTCCAGCCATGCGTCGAGGCGGTCGAGCACAACGTTGAGGTCGTCAGTCATGTGAGAACTCTACGAGTTACAGGTGTGGTTCGTCCCTGTCCCCGGCCCCGCGGTGCGGTGGCCTTTCGCTCAGCTCGCCGCCGGGTTCGGGAAAGGGATGGCGACCGCTTGTCGCTCAGGGGAAGCCGTCGGATACGCCGGGGGGCTCGGCTGTGCGTGAGGGCGGACGGGTGCGGTTGTGGGAGCGGGTTGAGTGCGTCCGCCAGGGTGACGACTGCGTCGAGGTCGCCCTCACCGTACAGGTCATCTGCGTACGGGACTCCAAGGACGTGACGCGCCCGCACTTCGCCGTCGGGCGTAAGGAGTGGGCGCGGTTCGTGGGGTTCGCGGCGGGGGCCTGAACGGCTCACGGTGGTGGCACTCGCGGGACCATTCCGCGGGCCATGAACTTGGCCCCGGTCGGCTGTGGAGGATGCCGGCCGGGCCGTGACGCGAGTGTCAGGTGCGGGCCTGGACGATGAGCGTCCCAATGTGCCCGGCTTTCGGGGCATCCACCTCCGTCGCCTCAGCGGACGTGAAACCAGCTCGGAGCAGGTGCCGCTCCCACACTGCGGGCCTGTAGCTGTACCGGTACGTGAACCTGGCCTTCCCCGCGAACCCGCCCTTGTACATGCCCTGCGGCCCGTAGGCGCCCGGGATGGCCGGCGGCTGGGAGAACACGAAGACGCCGCCCGGGACGAGGTGCTTGCGGACGAGAGGGAAGAGGCGGGACGGATCGGTGAACCAGGCCGCGCCGAAGATGGAGTACACGGCGTCGTACCGTCTCTCGTCTGCGGCGGGCCAGTCGAGGATCTCCCCCCGCTCGATCCGCACCCCGAGCGGCGCCCACTTCTCGCCCGCGAGCGCCACCATGCGCGGCGACAGGTCGACCCCGGTGGCCTTGACGCCTTGTTGTGCGAGGTGGGCGAGGGCGCGGCCGGTGCCGCATCCGATCTCCAGCACGGTCTCCGGGCTGCCGAGAAGTTCGGGTCCGGGGCCGTGGCCGGCGTACTGGGTCCAGCAGAACGACGGCTCGGCGTCGTCCTTGAACGCGGACTCGGCGTAGGCGTCCCACAGTTCGGTCTCGGCGGCGATGTCGTGCGGTACGGGCACAGCTGTTCCTCTGGTCGTCGGGATGCGGGAGCCCCGCCCTCGGGAAGCCATGAGGGCGGGGGCGACTGTAGCCGGGTCAGTGGCTGTCGGGGACCTTGTCGTCGCACGGTGAGCAGTCCGTGCCGTCGATGGCCCACAGCTCCTCGTCGATGGCCCAGCCCTGGGAGCGGAGGAAGTCGCCGGTGCGCAGGCACAGGCCTCGCGGCGGCGTTCGATGAACGGGGCGTGGTGCTTGAACCGACCGCCGTTGTAGAGGCGGCAGATGCCCCACCAGAGGGGTGTGTCGAGGATGAGCTGGTGGACGCCGATGTCGACGAGCTTGCCGACGCCCAGGTGGACGTCGGGGTTCTCGATGGAGCCCATGACATACACGACGGCGTTGCCGAGGATCCGTTCGGCCATGTCACGGACCATGGTGTGGTCGCGCAGGAGCAGGGCGACCTCTCGGTCCCACAGGCTCATGCCGGAGTCGAACACGTTGACGGTCAGCTCGGTGATGTGCGGAGCGACCGCGTTGAGGAGTTCCTTCGGGTCCCGCGTGAGCGTCCTCGCGGGCTGTTCGAGTGTGACGGTCATTGACCTGCCCTTCTGGGGTGTCGTTGCCGTGCTGTGTGGTGCAACCCGCCCCGGTTGCTCGACCTGTCCAGGGTTGGGGAGCCTGGGCGGGAGTTCAGGGGTGTCACGAGGCCGGGAGGGTCACCGGCCGCCGAGGTTCTCGTAGTGGTCGCACAGGGCGACCACGGAGCGGGCCAGCTTCATCGACACGGACATGCGCACGGGGCTGCTGCCGTCGGCACCCAGCCGGAGCCGCATGCTTGCTTCACGCGCACCGGCCAGGGCGCACTCGCGCGGGATGTCCCCTTTCGGGAACCCGGCGGCCAGGCCCTGGACAGCGGGGATGAGACGTTCGATGTGGCCGCGCAGGGCGATCCGGAGCGTCTCCAGGTCCTCGGGGCTGATGGGCTTCGCGTCGAAGGCGAGGATCCGGTCGGCGGTGGAGCGCATGGTGGCGATGTCCGGCGGGTCGTCGAGGTCTGCCGCAGCGGGTAGGCGGGCGGCACGGTTCGGCACGTCGACTCCTTCGCAGTCGGCCACGCCCGGGGCCGTTCGCGCGGCCGCCGGGTTCCCTCGTCAGCCCCGACCGTAGGAGCCCCTCCATTGGGAAGGCCATTAAGTTGCACCGAATTACATGCAGTTTGAGAGTGCTGGTCATGAGCGATATGTGCTCTTGACCACGCTACGCACGCGCACGATGGTGGTGTAAATCGCTGCAACCGACCAGCGCGGGAGGCCAGCCACCATGAACATTCAGTTCGTCGGGATCGACCCGGAGACAGACGAGGACGGATGCCCCACAGTCTGGGTGGACACCAGCACGGACGATCTGCTGATCCAGAGCTACCAGGCCGACGACGAGACGACCGCGACCTGCGACGCGTTGTCCCCGGCGAGGGCGCCGATCCCGCCCGGCGAGACTGTCATCAGGATCCCGGCCCGTATGATCCCGATCATCAGGAAGGCGTGCGATGAGCTCGATCCCGGAGTTCGCTGAACTCCTCGCCGACACCGAGCAGTCGGCCGCCCATCTGGAGATGAGGGACGCCTACTTCACCAACCCCCGCTTCGAGGCCTGGCAGGACGGCCGGTGCGTGGACTGGGACGACCGGGGTTCCTGGTGGCGTCCCTACCACCAGAACATCGCGGACGCTGTCGCCCGCGGCGTGCGCGTGCGGCGCGTAAGGATCGTGTCCGAGCCGGTCACCGACTACATCGCGTGGGAGCACTACCAGACCCGCGCCAACGTGGAAGCCGGCGAGGATGTGCGCTGGCTCCCCCGGCACCGCGCGTGGGACCTGCTCGTACCGGGCACCGACCTGTGGATCTTCGACGGGCGGCTGATGCGGATCCACCACTTCTCCGGCGACGGCGAATGGGTCGGCAAGGAACTCTGCGACGAGCGCAGCACGGTCTCCCAGCACGCGGCCGCATACGAACGGATCTGGGAACGGGCCACCCCCCACGACCAGTACGAGGTCAAGGTCAAGTAACCGTCCATGTCCACATTCCCCACGCCCAGCGTGCAGGAAGCACGCGCAGCTCTCGCGGCCCGGCTGCGGGAGCTGCGCCTGGACGCTGGCATCACCAGCAAGGAACTCGCCCGTCTCGCGGGCTGGTCCGTCGCCAAGTCTTCGAGGATCGAGAACGCCGTCACCGCTCCGGCCGACGCCGACGTCCGCGCGTGGTGTGCGGCCTGCGGCGCGCACGACCAGGCGGACGACCTCATCGCGGCCAACCGGCAGGCCGACTCCATGTACCTGCAGTGGAAGCGGCTCCAGCGGACGGGCATGAAGCAGTTGGCGGAGACCTCGGCCAAACTGTACGAGCGCACCCGCCAGTTCCGCGTGTACGCCTCCCACGTCGTGCCCGGCTATCTGCAGACACCCGGCTACGCGACGGCGCTGATGCGCACGATCGCGGACTTCCGCGGTACGCCGGACGACGTGGCCGCCGCGGTCGAGGTCCGCATGCGCCGCGCGCGCGTCATCCACGAGGGAGACCACCGGTTCGCGACCCTGGTCGAGGAGAACGTCCTCCATCATCGGGTCGGCGATCAGGACGTGATGGCCGGCCAGCTCGGCCACCTGCTGGCCGCGATGTCCCTGCCGTCCATGTCGCTCGGCATCATCCCGGCCGCGGCCTCGCGGGAAGCGGTCATGTGGCCGCTGGAGCAGTTCACGGTGTTCGACGACTCGCGGATCCACGTGGAGTTGCTCGCCGCGAAGGTGACCGTCACGGCGCCGGGCGAACTCGACATCTACTTGCGGGCGTTCGCCCGGCTCACGGAACTGGCCGCGTACGGGGCTGATGCGCGGGCCCTGATCGTGAAGGCCATCGACGCCCTGAGCTGAACCCGGTCGCGCGGAAGCCCCCAGACCGGCCGTCACGGTGGTGCTGGGGGCATGCGCTGACCGCCGACATCGACGCGTTGACCGCCGCCGGGACCTGATCGAGTCCCGCCGCCACGGTCCGCTACCCGAAGCACCCGGTGCACACAGGACATCCGTTGCCGCACTGAGCGGTCAGACCCCGGCTATCGTGATCGCTATGCGTCCACGCACCTGCTGATCATCGGAGACCGCGCCGCCCTGAGCTGGGTTCTGACCGAGCAGCGCATGGCCTTTCCGGCCGGTCGTTCCAAGGCGGCCCGTGCGCTGGAGGAGGGTGACGAGATCTTCCTCTACACCACACGGGGCCGCTTCGGTAACCCGACGCGTGACCTGGGACGTGTCGTCGGCCGGGCCACGGTGGCCAGTTCCGTGCGGGTCCTGGAGGAGCCGGTCGTCTTCGGAGAGCGATCCTTCACGGAGGGCTGCCGCCTGGCGGTGTCCGGCCTCGCCCGGTTCCGGGACGGACTGGTCCTGCGCGAGCTGGTGCCCAGGCTGTCGGTCTTCCCCGACCCCGCCACATGGAGCGTCCGCTTGCGGCGGGCGTCACTGACCCTGCCGTCGGGCGACGCCGACCTGGTACGTGCGGAACTGGGGCCGCTGTTGCGCCCCTACGCCGAGACGGTCGAGCAGTACCGCTGGCCGCCGGTGTCGACCTGAGCGGGGGACACGCGCCGTACGGGCGGGCCGGCTCCTCAGGTCGGTCACGACACACCATGCCCGGACGAGGCTCGGGAGAGCCTGCCGGTCCCTTCGACAGGAGGATGTGAGGCGGCGAGGTCATCCGCGGCGCGGGGCGTCGCCCGTCCCGGTGGTCCTGCTGGTCGGGAGGGTGGCCCAGACGGTCTTACCGCCCGGCGGATGCGGTTCGGTGCCCCAGCGGTCGGCCAGCGCGCTGACCATGAGCAGACCGCGGCCGGTCTCGCTGTCGGTCGCCGAGTCGGTTGGCACGACGGGGAGTTGCCCGCCCTTGGCGTCGGTGACCGCGATGCGGAGGAGGCCGGTCGTGGTGTCGAGGGTGAGGGCGAGGCGGAAGTCGCGGCCCTGGACGCGGCCGTGCAGGGCTGCGTTGGCGGCGAGTTCGGCGACGATCTGCTCGGCCCGCTCGGTCACGTCGGGTGACAGGTCCCAGGCGCGGAGCTGGGTGGTGGCGAGGAGGCGGGCGAGGCGGGCTCCTCGGCGGGTGGAGGACAGGAGCTCGGCGAACGTGGTCACGGTGCCGGGTGGTTGGGGAAGGGTTGCGCTCATGGGGCCACCGTGGCGGGCGCGAGGGGGCGCGTTCCAGGAGTGACGCCCGTACGGTGCGTCAGCGTACGGGCACATTCTGTGGACGGTACGCGGGGTTTTCCGTCACGCTGGGTGCCGTCGAGCGTGGGGCGACGGACAGTGCATGGTGCGTGTACGGAACGGGAGGTGGCCGCGTATGACGGGCGGCATCGACATCATGGCCGACGGGGAGCCAGCCGGCGGTGAGCCAGATCGTGAGCCCGACCCCTCGGACAGTCTGCGGACGTTCGGGGCGGTGGCCCAGGCGCTGCGCGAGCACGCGGGGTACAGCAGGGCCGAGTTCGCGGGGCTGGTGCGGTACTCCAAACACACTGTGGCCTCAGTGGAGTTGGGGCGACGGCTGGCCGACGAGGCGTATGTCGAGCGGTCCGAAGAGCTGCTGGGGAACACGGGGGCGTTACGGAAGTCGTCGAAGTACGTGACGCGGGGGCGGGGGGATGTGGGGCTGGCGGCTTGGTTCCGGCAGTGGGCCCGGCTGGAGCGGGTAGCGGTGAGCCTGTACACGTACGAGTGCCGGTTGGTGCCGGGGTTGTTGCAGTCGGAGGGGTACGCGCGGGCCCTGTTCGAGAACCGGCTGCCGCTGCTGACCGAGGAGCAGACGGAGGCCCAGATCGAGGCGCGACTGGAGCGGCAGCGGATGCTGCACGACCGTCCGACGGTGCCGTTTCACTTCATCGTGGAGGAGTCCGTCTTCCGGCGCAGGCTGGGGGGGCGTGACGTACTGCGGGGGCAGTTGGACCTCGTGCTGGAGCTGACGGCACCCCCCAATGTGATGCTCCAAGTCATGCCGACCGAGACCGAGTTCCATGCCTGCATGGACGGTCCAGTACGGCTGTTGGAGACGCCGGAAGGGCGACGGCTGGCGTACTCCGAAGGGCAGGAGAACGGTCGGCTGATCTCCGACCGCAAAGAGGTGCGCGTCCTCCAACAGCGCTATGACACACTGCGCTCGCAGGCCCTCAACCCCAAGGACTCGCGAGGTCTGCTGGAGCGACTTCGAGGAGAGCTATGAGCACGACGGAACTCGTCTGGTTCAAGTCCAGCTACAGCGGCAGTTCGGGTGACGACTGCATTGAGATCGCCGTCACCGAGCAAGCCATATGCGTCCGGGACTCCAAGGACGTGACTCGCCCGCACTTCGCGGTGGGGCGAGATCACTGGACGGAGTTCGTGGCATTCGTGGGTTTCGTGACCGAGGCCTGATCTCTACCGTGCCCGTCAAGTCAGGGTGTTGCGCAGGTGCGGGCCAAGGTACCCCACGTACACCAGGCCTGTCTCCGGTCCGTCGTCGTAGAAGTGCAGGCGCGGGGCGATGGTGTTGCCCGAGCCGATGCGCAGGTGCGCCTGCATGAAGACCTCACCGGCGGGGTCCACCGACTTGGGTACGGGAAGCATGCGTTCCCGGCGGAGCTTGTCCTTGCGGGCGACGGTGTCCGACTCTCGCATCGCGACCTTGGCCGCCGGGAACGGGTAGGCGTGTGACTTCTCGCTCTTGCACCAGCTGAGGAAGTCGCCGCCTGCGGTGCCGTCCGCTGAGGCCTTGGCGAAGTGGTTCAGGGCGAGGAGAGCGTCCCAGGCGACGTGGAGCCAGTTGTCCACGGACTGGCTGTCGAGGTCGCGGGTGATCTTCTGCTTGCCGGTGAAGGAGAGGTGCGGGAGTTCGCCGAGGCGGTCGAGCAGGTCGGAGAAGGTTTCCGGGTAGACGATGTCGGGAGCCGGGGGCTCGGCGTTGGCGGCTCCGAACTCGCCGGCATCCCTGAGCTGTTCCTGCAGGAAGCGGACGCGGCGCTGGACGGCCTGGAACTGCTCGTACAACTCCTCGTTCTCGCCACGGAGTTCATCTGCGGCACGGTCCGCCTTCTCTAGGTCCGCGTTGAGTCCGCTGATCTCCTGGGTTCGGGTCGCCTCGATCTGCTCGGCCTCCTCAAGGAGCGCGTTGAGAGTCTTGTTCTCGACGGTCAGCTTGTCGACGTCGGAGCCGTGGGCTTGCTGGCGCGGTCTGGTTCGCTGGATGGGCAACGATGCGAGGACGCCGGGCAACTGCTGTCGCAGTGCAAGGCGTTGGGGGAGGACGGCGAGGGTCTTTGCGGCACGGTGTACGTCCGCCTCAAGGGTTCGCCGTGACATGACCGGGTGGCGTTGGGCGTCCGGCTTCCAGGCGGGGTCTAGGCCAGGGAGGTAGGTACGGATGCCACCGCCGAACACCGGGTGGAACTCGAGAGCTCTGTTGAAGGCGGGCTGGGCCTCGGGCGAGAGGACGTAGAGGATGGCGAGGCCGGGGAGGTACTTGCAGGCGGTCTCCACTGTGGTCTCGGCGTAGGTGTCGGCGTTGGCGCCGTAAGGGACGGTGGCGACGACGACGGGGAGGCGGCGCTGCTCATCGCAGAGTTCTTCGATGACCTCCTGGACGTCCTCCGGCTCGATGAAGGTGGGCTTTGCCTTCACCTCGGCGAGGCCGTCCCTGGCGTCGAGGGAATCGAGGAGGAGGCGTGCGATACCGGGCGTGTTGGCGCGGGTCGGAGACCTGTCGGGGGACGTCGGCATGTGCTCGATGTCGACCTGAAGCCAGGTGCGCTCCTCGGTGTCCCGATGATCCCGGCGGATGGTGAGCGTGGACTGCCAGGTCCCGACTTGCGGGGACGGAGTCTCGCGCATGCGCCAGCGGGTGTAGGCGCCACGAAGGCCTGACGCCGAGTCACGGTCGAGCGTGACGTTCACGGCTATGTCGTTGCGGCCCTCGTCCAGCGCGGACGTGTCGTAGCGCTTCTGTTCCAGCCAGGCGTAAAGCTGGCGTTCGGTGAGGGCGGAGGTGGTGACGTAGTCCTGCGGGGTCGATATGACCATGCGGTAGCCGCGGGGTTCCATCGGCTGTCCCTTCGACGTGGCCGGTCAACGCTGACCGGCCGCCCGGTTGTCTCTTAGAGGGGATGTGGATGGGCTTTCGGGGTGGCGGGGACGTGGCCTGGGAGTGAGGGTGAAGGTGTAGTCCTCGCCTGCGGCGAGCGGGGTCGCCAGGGTGACGCCGACGGCGGCCATGCCGTCGTGCTCGGCGACGTTCAGTTCCTTCGTGCGGTAGGCGCCGGACTCGGCCTTGTCCCTACTGAAGTGTGAGGAGTGGGCGCGGTTCGTGGGGTTCGCGGTGGGGCCAGAGCCGCGTCCGTCCCGGCGGTCGCGTGATGACGTTCACCGCCAGGACACCGGGTCAGTGGAGGTCGGGTCCGCCCGCCTCGGCTATCTCGTCGAGCAGACTGATCTCCTCGTCGGCGTCGTCCGGGACATCCGGGCCGTCCGGGCTGATGTCGGGGAAGGATCCGGCTGCCTCCTCGTCGGCGAGATGCGGGTACTTCTCCAGGAGGAACCGCCGCCGGTACGCCATCTCGGCGGCGTCGACGATCCCCTCCAGAGTGGCCCAGTTGAGGGCGCTTCCCACGGCTATTCCGAATGCGGGGACGGCCTTGCCGAGGCCTTTCTTGGTGAGACGGAAGCCGAACGCCTTGGCGAACTGCTGGGAGACCTTTGTGACGACCGACTCGCTGAGGACTTCCCACGTCTTGCCGCGGAAGAGTGCTTGGGTCAGCCGCGAGATATCGGCCATCGCGGCGTTCTTGGCGGTGGCCGAACTTGCTGTTCCGACGTTGACGACAGACATCACGAAGAGCTTCTCGGCAGGCTCTTCGGGGTCGTAGCCGTGGAACAGCGAGACCTGGCCGACGGCGCGGGACGCGAGTCCGAGGACGGCAGCGGTATCGGCGGCGAAAGCGCCTGCGATCGCGCCTCCCGAAGGGGCTGCCGCGGCGCCGGCCGAGGCGACGATGACGAGCTCTCCTCCGGAGATCACAAGTCCCGCACTCGCTCCCGAGAGCGCAGCCGCGGCCGGGTAGTACCAGCTCGCTCCCCGTCCACGGACGGCGTCGATCTGCTGGAGGTCGAGGCGGCGCAGGTCAGAGAGCGACGCGACGTCGTGCCCGCGCTTCTGGTGGAGCGCTACCACCCGCTTGGAGGAGAGTCCCGCTCGCGAGACTCGTCCCACCGTCCGGCGTATGGACTGCACAGCAGTGCCGCTCCAGTCCGGCAGAGCATCGGCGGCCCCGCGCGCCCCGGCGCCGACCTTCTGAGCGCTTTTGGCGACGAATTCCTGCCCACGTGAAACCGCCGATTGGGCCCGCGGGTGCTTCTCCAGTTGCTTCGCGGCACGCTTGCCGAGCCCCGCGACGCCGTTGGCCACATGCTCGCCGGCGTTACTCATCGCCCGTGACAGCGGGCGGCCCTTGAACTGCTGGATGGCACGCCATTTCTCAAGCTCGTAGTCCGAGGGAAGCCGATCGGGCTGCTGTGGGTACTGCGGGTCGCTCATGGTCCGTGGCGCTCCTGTCTCTGGGGCGAGCTGTCAGGCGGGGTGGCGGGGGCCGTGGCCGGGGGGCGGGGTGAGGGTGGAGGTGTAGTTCTCGCCTTCGACGAGCGGGGTCTCCAGGGTGAGGCCGGCGGCGGCCATGCGGTCGTACTCGGCGAGGATCAGTTCCTTGGTGCGGTACGTGCCGTACTTGGCCTCGTCCTTGCGGCGGACGATGGGGAAGGTGTCGAGGATGTAGTCGACGTCTTCGCGGGAGATGCCGTAGAGGTGGAAGAAGAGGGCATCGAGTTCGGCGCGAATCCCTTGGCGGCGAGCATCGTTCCACTGGAAGGGGTTGCTGGTGTCACCAACATCTCTAGCGAACGGTTGCATGTCGTCCGCAGTGTAGGTGAGTTCGAGAACACGAGGCACGATAAAGGAAGCATGAAAGGCCAACTTTTCCGGAACGGGAGCAGGCAACTGTTCCAGCAGGAAGAACGTCAAATTTGTGCCACCGTTCTTCTGTCGCAGCACATAGTCCATCGCGAAGGAAGAGGAGCACGCGAGCAAGGCTGGTGCGTTGGCTGGTACCCCGGGAAGCATTAGGTTCGCTGAATCGCCTAGGCCGAAGCGTGGAAACGCAGCAGCAATGAGTGTGCGCTCATCGGTTGAACGGCAGATTTTGCGTACGGCGACCAGCCAATCCCTGTCCCACTGTGCAGGGGGCAGCTTGTCGCGAATTTTCCGCTCGTCGATCCAGTAGCGCGGCGTGGGGGAGAACGGTGCGCATTCCTTTTCGGTCAGATTGACATCACGGGTGCTGCCGTCGGACTCATAGGTTGCCCATCGATGGTCAAACTGATGAAGCATCTTGGCCTCGTAAACAGGTAGCAATGTTGCGCCTGCACTGCTGAACCTGGCGCCTTGCCTATCCCAGCCAGAATTCAGCTCTTCGTGCACATGGAACGATCCGGAGTCGTCCGACATGTGGAACATTCGACCCAAATGGAGTTTCCAAGGGTTGCCTGCGGCGCTCTCGGAAAGGATGAGGACAGGGAGGCGGCGGTAAATATCCAGCGTCACTTCGGCATCGCGACGGCTGCGGAACACGGGGCAAGTTCCACTATTGGGATTGAGGAGGCGGATCTCCTCGGGTGTGAGAGTGAAGGCCTTGTTTTCGTCGTTCAATTCCGACGGGTCATGCATGAAGAAGGCAAAGCGTGCAGCAGATTCTCTCTGGGATGCCCCTGTTAGTGCGAGGATGCAGAATTTGAACGAGCGGTGGACGCCTGGGAACAGAGGTGCCGCATTCTCAAAGTCGTACAGTGCCGCAAGCGAGCCGCTCCGTACCAGATCGCTGAAGAAATGCTGCGTCGTCGCGTCGGTTGCGATGCCTGTCGGGACAATTACGCCCATCCGGCCACGCGAGCCAATGAGGTTACGGTTACTTTCTGAGAAGGCTGCATAAGTGTTCACGGTTCCAATTCCGGTCAGCTTATACTTCCCGGAACTGCGAATGAAGTGTGCCTCGCCGTCCCCTCGGCGCTTTTCGTCGGCGAATTCGCGTGCCAGTTCCGGATTCGAGAGCGGCAACTTCTCGATCAGTTTCCGGCGTTCATTGGCGTTCTTGGCTTTGGTGATCTCGACGTCACGTTGCGCGAAAAATTCCTGCTCCAGGAGCTTGATTCGCTCCCACGGAGGGTTTCCCAGGATGCAGTCGAATCCACCTGCCCAGCCGGTTGCTTCCTGGATACCCTGACCCGTTTCCGGAACTGAAAAAACTTCCGGGAACTCCAGATGCCAGTGGAAGAACCGATACAGGTTCCGGAGGCGCACGACCTCGTCGTGCGTGGAACGCGGCGCCGCGTCGCTGAACGGGTCCTGGAGATTGCGGAAGACTTCCTCCGTGAGCGCGAGTGGGGCGTCTGCCGTCTTGTGCCACACGAACGCTGAGCACCATGCGTCCGCCACATGCAAGGCGTGCACGTACTCCGCTGAATGGGACCAGTTCTGGTACGCGGCCTCCTGCTCTCGTACATCGGCCAGGCTGTCGGAGGAGGCTCCCGTAATACGCCGCAGGCCCTCGGCGAAGGCCGTGTTGGCGACTCTTGTCTCTCCGCCCAGGTCGAACAGGCCGCGCTGGCCGCCGCGTTCCAGCTTGTTCTGCTTCTCCAGGGACTTCGCGATCTTCTTGTCGTCCCCCTCAATCGGCTTGAAGGCGGCGTCCGGGATGCCGTTTTTCAGCAGCGCTGGAGTCGTACCGATCAGACCATTGCCGTGCTTCACATGAGCGTCCAGGAAGCTCAGCGGCTTGCCCGGCTCCAGGGCCTCCAGCCACAGCGACACCTTGGCCAGGTCCACGGCCATGGGGTTGAGGTCGACGCCGTAGATGCAGCGGGCGACGACCTCGTGCAGGGCGTGGCGCACCGCGTCCAGTGTGGGCTCCGGGTTGCGTTCCCGGACCGCCGCGACCTGCTTGGCGATCCTACGGGCCGCCGCCACAAGGAAGTGTCCGGAGCCGCAGGCCGGGTCGCAGACCGTCAGGGAGAGCAACTCGTCGACGATGGCCTCGGCCGGATCGGCGGCGCCCGATCGCGCCGCCGCCTCCTCACCGCGCTGGACGGCACCCTTTATCACCGGGTCCAGCGTGGAGTTCAGCAGGCATTCGATGAGTGAGGACGGCGTGTAGTAACTGCCCGTTGTCTTACGAGTGTTGCCCGCGACCTCAACCAGCTCGAACGTCCGGTTCGCCGCACTGTACTTCGGCTCCAGCTCCAGCAGCGACTCGTATACCGACCCCAGCTCCTCCGCGTCCAAGTGCCGGTAGTCCACCGCCCGCCAGCGGCCCGAGCTGCCGTCGCGGACCTGGGAGAGGTGCCGTACGGCCGTCAACAGTGCCTCGTTCGAGAGCTTCAGGTCGCGCAGCGGGGCGTCCGCCTCCGTGTCGTTGAACAGGCCGCCGAGGCCAGGCAGGCCCAGCTCGGGGCGGCCCTTCTCGTCGCCGAGTGCCGTGAGGACGATCCGCAGGGCCTCGTACAGGTCACCGTGCGCCGTGCCCCGGCGCTTGCGCGCATGCGCCCGCAGCCTCGCCGACGAGAAGTACGTCTCATACCTCTCGCGCGCAATACCGTCCGCCCCCGGCGACAGCAGTGCGTCACGGTCCTCAGCGACGAAGACGAAGAGCAGGCGGTACACCATGCGCAGCAGGGCGGCTTGGAGCGCCTTCGGGCGGACGTCCTCCCGCAGCGCCGTGTTCTCCGGGTGCCGCAGGAAGCCGGTGCCCAGCGCGGTGATCGCCTTCTGGACGCCCTTGCGGAGCTGGTCCAGGGCGCGCGTGCCCGAGGCGATGGCCTCCGTGCGCCATTTTTCCAGCCAGCAGGACGACGGCGCCGCCCCCTCCGCCACCTCGAACCGCGAGGCGTGCAGCAGCCGGTACAGCAGCACGAACTCGCTGAACAGCTCGCCGTCGAAGATCGCTTCGAGGTCGAACTCGACGTACGACGCGGTGGCGAGCGCGCTGGAGTCGCGCAGCAGGCGGACCTGGCGGCCGTTGGTCAGGACGCCCCACAGGTGGGCCTCGGTGCGGTTCAGGCACTCCTGGAGCATCGACTGCGGCGGGACCGTGCCGGCGCCGCCCGGTCGCTTGTCCAGCTCGGCGTTCCATGCCGTCTGGTGGATCAGGGCGTGGTGCCAGCGGTGGGAGACCGGGAACTTCTTCTCCGCGTCGGAGTCGGCGGTGATGCCCGCCGGGCCGATGTGCGTCAGGCGGCCGAAGCCCAGTTCTCGCCAGAGCGGGGTCAGCCAGTCGTTCTCCGCGAGCCCGGTGGGGTCGCTCGCCGGGACGCCCGTCTCCCGGTCCTCCGGCAGGCGCTTGCGGACGTCGCGCCACAGCGGCTTGAGATACTCCCAGCTGCGTTCGGCCTCGTCGCGCACCGAACGGGACGACGGCAGACCGTAGTCGGCGGGCTTGGAACCGGGGACGTCCTTGCCCTCGGAGATCCGTACCAGCATGTCGGCCGGCAGCAGCCCCCCGACCGTGTGGACGGCGGTGAACACCTGGTTGCGGGTGGTGGCGGACATCAGGCGGACACTCCAACCGAAACAGAAGCGGCGGCGGGCAGGTAGACGTAGGCGCCGAGGATGTCGGCGGGCTTCTGGGCGGTGACCGACAGACCCCGGACGATCTCGCCGGAGGCGGCCCGCACGCGGCGGTGGGCCGCGTCCAGTTCGGCGGCGAGCTCGTCGCCGTACGTCTCCAGATAGCCGTTGACGTCAGGCAGTTGGCCGAGAATCCGCGTCGTCGTGCGCTCCCCGAAGTGCGGGTCGGTGTTCTCCGACGCCGTCGCCTCCAGGAGGGCGGCCGCCTGTTCAGGCGTCAGCCACGCCCCGTTCTTCGGCGCGCCCTCGAAGGCCAGCAGGCGGGCGTCCTCCGCCACCAGCTGCCGTTCCCCGCTCCGCGACGGCAGCGTGAGGTGGAAGCGGTAGCGGACCAGCAGCAGTGTCGTCCTCGTGCTCACCGCGTCCGTCGTGATCACACCGCAGCGGCGGGCCGGGCGGGCGCCCTCCGCCTGGGTGTCCAACGCGGCGTTGAGCACATGGGACGCGAGCGCGCCCACCACCGGGTCCGTGCGGACCAGGGCCGCCTCACCGCGCGCCACCGCCGGGTTGCCGCGGAACGGGATCTCGCGGTCCTTCTCCACGACCTCCGCCCCCACCACCGGCGCCAGGGCGTCCCGCAGGCCCGCCGGGGTGCCGCCGACCTGGGCGGTGAAGTCCCCGGACTCGCGGCCACCGCCGTCGGCGCCCCGCAGCACCCCTCCCAGCGCGCCCAGCGCCTCCCGTACGAACGTCCGGATCTCGCCCGCCCCGCCCAGCGCCTCCCGGATCGACGCGACCTCGCGGGCCACCTCCTCCGGGTGGATGGAACGCTGGGCGAACCGGGAGCGGGACTGCCGCTCGCGTTCCGCCGCCGAGTTCCAGTCGCTGTCCAGCTTCGCCGTGCTCACCTTGAAGGCGTCCGCGCTGAACAGCGCGTCCTCGTTCTCCCGGCCGCGCATCAGCAGCCACTCGACGATCGCGTCCGTCACGCCCGTCGACAGCTCGTCGGGGACGGAGACCGAGATGCCGAGGTCCTTCTTGATCTGGCGGTGCTTCTTGATCAGCACCTCCAGGACCTTGCCGTCGATGCCGTTGTCGTCGCCGTAGAGGGTGATGACCCGGACCTCGTCGCGGCGCTGGCCGTAGCGGTCGACGCGGCCCTCACGCTGGTCGTGGCGGGTCGGGTTCCAGGCCAGGTCGTAGTGGACGACGGCGTCGAAGTAGTGCTGGAGGTTGACGCCCTCCGAGAGGCAGTCCGTGGCGATCAGGACCCGGCGGGCCGCCGCGTCCTCGCCGGCCTCCGCCGCCAGCGCCTCGATCCGCTCGATGCGTTGCTGCGGCGACAGCTCGCCGGTGACCGCCTTGACGACCGTCTTCGCGCCCAGGGGGCCGCGCTTCTTCGTCTCCGGGTCGTTCGCGAGCTGCTCCCCCAGGTACTTGGCCGTCGGGATGTAGCGGCAGAAGACGATCGGGTTGTAGCCGTCGGCCAGCAGCGCCTTGAGGTGCTTGATGAGCGCCTTCAGCTTGAGGTCCTTCTCCGGACCCTTCAACTGCTCGGCCAGTTGCGCAAGTTCGGCCAGCTGCGACTTCACCGGTCCCTCGTCCGTCTCCGCGCCCGGCGCGACGTCCATGCCCTCCATGGCGTCACTGTCGGCAGCGTCGCTGTTCAACGGGGCGCCCAGCTTGTCGGCCTCCTCCGCCGATGCCGCGATCGCCGCCGCCGAACGGGTCGTGAGGGTCTGAGCGGCAGCCGCCGGGGACGACACCAGTGAGCGCAGCAGGGCGATCGCCGACCACCAGGCGATACGGGCCTCACGCTTGCCCTGCCCGCCCGCCTGCTCGACGCGCTCGCTCGCGTAGGCGATCGCGTCGTCCAGCAGGGCCCGGTACTCGGGGGACAGCTTGTACGTCTCGTCCTTGAAGAAGCGGTCCGAGGGGAACGCGGTGCGCTCGGCGAGGGAGTCGTCCGCCAGGCCGTCCTCCTTCGTGAGGTACTGGCGTACGTCCGCCCGCTTGCGCGCCACGAAGTGCTGGGCGAGCAGCTTCCTGCCCGACTCCGACTCCAGGTTCACGTGCGCCAGGTCCGGCTTGACCAGCCCGAGGAGGTTCCGGAACGCCGACTCCTTGCCGCTGTGCGGGGTCGCCGTCACCAGCAGCAGGTGACGCTCGGCGTCCGCCGCCACCCGGCGCAGCAGTTCGTACCGCAACTGGCTCTGCGCGCTCGCCGAGGTGTCGTCGGCCGCCACGCACGTGTGTGCCTCGTCGACGATCACGAGGTCCGGGCAGTGGCGTACGAAGTCGTCGCGGTGGCGGGTGGACTTGATGAAGTCCGTCGACACGATCACGTTCGGGTACCTGTCGAACAGGGACTGGCCCAGGTCCAGGCCCCGCTCCAGGCGCGACACCGTCGAGGACAGCACCAGCTCCGCGTCGATGCCGAACTTGCTGCGCAGCTCCTGCTGCCACTGCTCGGCCAGGGCCGGGGAGCAGAGCACGGCCAGGCCGCTCGCCTCGCCCTGCGCCAGCATCTCGCTCGCGATGAGGCCCGCCTCGATGGTCTTGCCGATACCGACGTCGTCCGAGATCAGCATGCGGACCGTCTTCTGGCGCAGGGCCATCAGCAGCGGCACCAGCTGGTACGCGCGCGGTACGACCGCGATGCCCGCCAGCGAGCGGAACGGGCCCGCGCCCGAGCGGAAGCCGACCCGCAGTGCCGTACGCAGCAGGCCGGCCGCCCGCTGGTCGCCGCGGTCGGCGGGCTCGGGCGGGGCGAAGCGGGCCTCCTCGACGGGCTCGAACGGGAGCACGGCCGCGATGTCGTCGTCCGAGCCGCCGAGCGGGCGCAGGACGAGCAGGTCGGGCTCGCTCTCGGGGAGTACCACCCACTCGCGGCCACGGGCCTTCACCAGGGATCCGGCGGAGTACGTGAATGCCATAGCGATCTTCAAATCCTCTTGGTGGCGGTCAGCGGGCGGTCGTCGTCGGTCGTCAGTCGGTCATCGGCCGGTCAGTGGGCGGCCGGGGAGCCGAAGTAGCGGGTGTTGGCGGCGGCGATGGCGTCCCAGTCGGCGCCGTGCGGGAAGCGGACCACGTCCCAGGTGGCGTCGAACAGCCGCTCCTCGGCGTCGGCGTCGCGCAGCGCGCTCTCCTCGGCGTCGGGGCCGTCGACGAACACCGCGACGTTGGCGCCCGGGAGCCGGTAGACGAAGTCCGGTGCCGCGTTCGCGTCCGTGAGGAAGACGTCCTTCTCGTCGGGGAGCCGCAGGCCGCGTGCCTTCACCCAGCCCAGGAAGTCGCCCTGTGCGGCCAGTTCGGCCAGTGCGGACGCCGACTCCTCGACCGGCGTGGGATCAGCGGGGGATGCGGCCAGCAGTCGCCGGTACTGCTCCGACCGGGACTCGCCGCGCGACTCCCGCTGCGCCGTCGCCGACGCCAGCCGCACCAGCAGCGCGGCCACCGTGTGCCGGTTGATCTGGGCGTGGTCGAGCTGGTTGCCGTAGGTGAGCAGGCACTCGTAGCAGCCGCGCGCGCAGGCACGTCCCGGGCGGTGTTCCTCGTCGCCCTCGTCCTTGCCGTCCTCGGAGAAGTGGCAGATCTCCAAGGCGCGGCCGGCCGCCTTGGCGAAGGCGTCGTCCTCCGCCTGGAGGCGGCGCAGCACGCCGGCGCCGCCCTCGGCGGCCTCCATGAAGAGGATGCGGCGCCTCGGGCCGTCGTCCGGCGGGAGCAGCTCGCTGGACAGCTCGGCGTCCTCCAGCTCGAACGCGGCCTCGATCCCCCGCTCCAGGGCGTACATCAGCGTGAGCGCGATCGGCTCGGGCAACGCCTCGTCGAGGGTGACCACGAGGATGTTGCGGCGGTCCTCCACGAACGGGATGACCCGCTTCTTGCGGCGCCGCTCGTTGCCGTCCGCGTCCACCACCGGCAGCTCGCTGGAGTCGCCGGACGCCTCGGACGCGTCCTTGTCATTCATCCAGCGACCGTCGGCCAGGTCCAGCCAGTAGCCGGGCGGCTCGTCCGTACGGGCACGCACCCGGCCGGTGTTGGTGATGCGGACGGTCGCGGAGTCGCCGTAGGTGATCTGCGCCAACTGCCCGTCGGGGTCCGCGATCGTCGCGTTGAGGCGGCCCTTGCGGATGCCGTGGTCGTGGAAGCGGTACGACGTCTCCAGCCGGAAGCCGGCCCGGCGCCGCTCCTCCTCGTCGGAGGAGATTCGCTCGCGGCGGGTGGTGTACACGGTGTGCAGGTGCAGCAGGCCGTAGGTCGCGGCGCCGAGCGTCTCGTTGCAGAAGCCGCAGCGGTCCTCGCGCTCCTTGGGCTCGTGGTGGTAGCCGCAGTTCGTGCAGCGGCGGGCCTCGCCGGTGGTCAGCTCGCCGGAGGAGTCTGGGGGCAGCTGGATGCGGGTGACCTGGTAGCGGGCGCCCTCGTGGTAGATCAGCGAGCCGGGGCCGAACTCGCGGATGGCGAGGAAGCGGGGCCGCTGGAGGTAGTCGCCGTCGCCGCGGCGGCGGCCGATCGTCGGGATGTACGCGGCCAGCGGCAGGCGCGGGAAGCTGTAGCCGGGCAGGAAGCCCTCGGAAGCGAGGTAGCGGTAGGGGTTGAAGTCGGAGAGGACCGACTTGCTGTCGACGCTCTCGTTCATGAGCAGGTTCAGCTGTGTCTCGGCCTCGCGGCGGCGGGCGTTGGCGCGGTTGCGGTCGCCCTCGGTGAGGCTGTAGTCGAGGCGCCGCTTGTTCTGGACGTACTGGTCGTCCAGGGCGGCCCGGAACAGGCTGCGCCAGCGGTCGAAGGCGCGGTCGAAGCGCTCGGCGACGGTCCGTACCTTGTCGTCGATCCAGTCGTCGTGCCACCACGTGGTGTCCGCGAAGTCCCCGAACAGCGGGCCGAGGACGCGCAGTGCCGCGTTCACCGTGCGCCGCTGGGCACCGTCGTCGTGCGCCGCGTCCCGGATGTCCGGCAGCAGGTGCAGGGCCGGGTCCGGGCGGTCGCCGGAGTCCGGGTACGACACGTCGAGCACCTCGGGGAGGGAGCGGCCCAGGCGCAGGCCGGCCTCGGCGATCCAGATGCCCTGGAGGTGGGAGAGGACCAGGTCCTCGTTGGCCAGGTCCAGGCGGGGCGGGGCCACGGCGCCGGCCACCATGCGCCAGGGCTGGCGGAAGTAGTACTGGTCGTGGCTGTTGCCCGTGGCGCAGTACGTCGTGACGAGGGCAGGCTGGCCGCTGCGGCCCGCGCGGCCCGAACGCTGGGCGTAGTTGGCGGGCGTGGGCGGCACGTTGCGCATCATCACCGCGTTGAGCTCGGAGATGTCGACGCCCAGCTCCATCGTGGGAGAGCAGTACAGGAGCTTCAACTCGGCCTTGCGGAAAGCCTCTTCGCGGGCCTCGCGGTCCTCCGGGGACACCTGGGCGGTGTGCTCGCGGGCGTACAGGCCCGACAGCGCGTCGGCCGTCTCCCGGTACAGCCTGAGGAAGAACGTGTTGATGCGCGGGCCGTCGCCGCTCTGGTAGGTGCGGGTCAGCGGGTCGTGCGCGCCCGACTCGCCCTTGCCGGCGCGCCAGACGAGCGACTGGGCGGCCACCCGGTAGCCGGTCGCGGTGGCGGACGACGTCCGGCGGTAGCGGCCGGCCCGCTGGGGCGCCACCTCCACCTCCTTCACCAGGCCCGCCTTGGTCAGCACCTTCAGCAGCTCGGCGATGATCAGCTGCAGGTCGTCCTGGTCCAGGTCCCGGAAGGTGCGGTCCGCGCGGCGCAGGTACTTGCCGAACTTGCCGCGCGCCGAAAGGAACAGGCTCGAACGGTCCGTGCCGGGCCGGGAGGGGTACGGGTAGGCGGTGCCGACCCGGGGCTTGTCGGCGGAGGACAGCACCCACGGGTCGACCAGCCGCTCCTCGCTCGCGCGCTGGAGGGAGTCGAAGGTGTCGTCACGGAAGTACGACACGTCGATGGCGAGGGAACGGCGCATCTCGTCCAGCAGGGCCTTCGTGATCTCGGCCCGCAGCGCCGGGTCGGCGTCCCGCAGCGCCTGGTGCGTGCCCTCCCAGCGGTCCTGCTTGGCGGCGACCCAGCCCAGGTCCTCGTAGTCGATCTCCAGCAGACCCGTCTGTTCCAGGTTGGGCATGGTGATGCGCCAGCCGCGCTCCAGGTCCAGGTAGAGCCGGAACGCGATCACGTCCCGCAGCGTGCGGGCCGCGTTGCGGGCCAGCGACGGCGGCAGGTCGGCCTCGCCGGTGTAGTCGACGGGGGAGATGGCGAGGGCGTTGGTCACCGCCGAGGCCAGCTCCTCGTGGTGCAGGCCGTCGTCGCCGGTGTCCAGCGCCGCCCGGTACAGCGCGCCGCGCAACTGGGTGATCTGCACGAAGTCGTTGAAGTGGCCCGCCTGGAGGGAGGCGTCCTGACGGTTGTCGACGAAGGTGAGGAGCTTGCGCGCCTTCTTGTCGAGGGCCTCCTCCGGCACCGACCTCAGCGAGCGGACGATCGACGCCGAGACCAGCGAGGTCGCGGAGGAGCGGCCCTCCTGGTCCAGCGTCGCCAGCTTGGCGAAGTCCCGGCCGCGCGTCTGCTCGTACGCCACACCGCAGTGCAGGCAGAACAGGAACGGCGACGGGATGAACGCGGCCTTCAGCTCGCCCTGGCCCTCGCGGCCGAACGCGTCGACGGTGACGGCCTTCGGCACCCGGTCGCGGTAGGCACGCTTGACGACCTCCTGGCCCTTGTCGTCCAACTCAAGCCAGGATTCCGGCAGTCGGCGGTCGTCCACCGCGTACTGCACGTTGGACGGCCACTCGCGCTCGTGGTCGACGTAGAGGTAGCCGTCGCCCTGCCGGCCGCCGGTCGCCGAGGTGTCGCGGCGGGCCTCGTAGCGGACCTCGCCGTCCTTCTCCGTACGCCACACCGTCAGGTACTCCTGGCCGCACTCCCGGCAGAACGCCAGCGGCATCAGCGACTTGCCGCCGCTGCCCGGCTGTTCCAGCTGGTAGGAGCGGGTGAGGTGGCGGGAGGACTTGTCCTCCAGGGTGACGTAGACGGTGTCGCCCTTGGAGAGGAACTGGTGCAGGCGGAACGCGAACAGCGGCCGTTCGTTGCGCGGGTTGAGTGCCTGCGAGCCGGCCTCCAGGGTGGCACGGATCGCCTCCGCGCACATCTCCTCGTCGACGCCCGACGTCTCGTACAGCTCGCGCGCCGCGGCCTCGATCTGGGTCGGCTGCCGGCGTACGAGGCGGCCCGTGGCAGCGTCCTCGACGAGGCCGAAGCGGTCCTCGATCCAGCGGGCCAGAGGGTCCTGTGCCAGGTCGTCGTAGGCGCGCGGGGCGGGGGAGGTGAGGCGTTCGGCCGGTACGGTGGCGGGCGCCTCGCCGGTCGCCCGGACCAGGGTCTCGCCGATGACGTGCTCGGGGCGGACCGTCGTGCCGAACAGGGTGCTCGCCACACCGGCGACCACCTGCCGCTGGTCCTCCAGCGTGCCCTCCGTCGACATGGTGGCCGACGTGCCGATGCACTGCAGGTTCTCCGCCTGGCAGGCCTCGCGGACACGGCGTATCAGCAGCGCGACGTCGGCACCCTGGCGGCCGCGGTAGGTGTGCAGTTCGTCGAAGACGAGGAACTCCAGGCCGCGCGCCATCTTGATGAGGCTCGCCCGGTCGGCCGGGCGGGTCAGCATCAGCTCCAGCATCACGTAGTTGGTGAGCAGGATGTCCGGCGGGTTGTCGCGGATCTCCTTGCGCTTCGCGTCGTCCTCCTGGCCCGTGTAACGGGCGAAGGTGACGGGCTCGCGGCCCGCGCCGTAGCCGTCGCGCAGGTACTTCTCCAGCTCCCGGAGCTGGCTGTTGGCGAGCGCGTTCATCGGGTACACGATGATCGCCCGCACGCGCTTCGGAGCGTCCGGGCCCTCCTCGTCGCGCTGGTGCAGCACCTTGTCGACGATCGGGACGATGTAGGAGAGCGACTTGCCGGAGCCGGTGCCGGTCGTCAGGACGTACGACGCCCCGGAGGCGGCGGCGTCGATGGCGTCGCGCTGGTGCCGGTGCAGGAGCAGCGGCCGGCCGTCGCAGACGGTGCCGCCCTCGGTCTTCTTCGCCTGGAAGATGCGGGCGCACTCGGGGTGCAGCACCTTCTGCTGGGCGAGTTCGACCACCGTGCCGCCGCCCTGGAAGAACGGGTTGAGCGACAGCCAGGGGTTCGGCCACTGGGACTTGTCGTCGAGGTCCTTCTCGACGTAGGCCTTGATGCGCTCGTCGCGGATGACGGTGCCGCCCTCCGTGAAGGAGCGGTAGTCGCGGATGAGCGCCTGGTGGACACCGAAGACGTCCATGCCGGCGCCGGAGCCGGTCACCGGGGCGGGCGGCTGTGGGGCGATCACCGGGGCCGGGGCGGTCTCGCGCAGGGGGAGCGTCGGGTCCCGCTCGCTCCAGACGGGGACGAGGCTGGTGCCGTCCGACGGCGGTACGGCGAGGGGGAGCAGGGCGTCCCGTACGGTCACGGCGTCGGCCGGGCGGTTCGCCGGGTCCTTGGCCAGCAGCCGGTCGACGAGACGGGCGAGTTCGGCGGGGACCTCGCTGCGGATCGCGCGGACGGGGCTGGGCTCCTGGTGGACGTGCCGCTCGGCGAGCTCGTACGCCGACTCGCTCGTGAACGGAGGGACGCCGACCAGCATCTCGTACAGCACACAGCCCAGCGCGTACAGGTCGGCGGCCTGGGTCACCTGCTTGGCCTGGCACTGCTCCGGCGCCATGTAGCGGGCCGTGCCCACGCTGACGCCGGTGCTGGTCAGGCGGGTCTGGTCCGGGTCGTCGACGATGCTGCCCATGCCGAAGTCGAGCACCTTGACCGTGCCGCCCCGCGTGAGCATGACGTTGGCGGGCTTCAGGTCCCGGTGGACCACGCCCTTCGCGTGCGCGGCGGCGAGGCCGGCGGCGATCTGCGCGCCGATGGCGGCGACCCACGCGACCGGGAGCTGCGACTCCTCCTCGATGAGGTCGCGCAGCGAGTCGCCGTCCAGGAACTCCATCGCGAGGTAGGGCAGATCGTCGCAGTCCGCAGCGATGCCGCCGGCGACGAGCCGGGTGAGGTTGGGGTGGTCCCGCAGCGTCCGCATGATGGCCACTTCGCGGGCGAAGCGCTCCACGGCCTTGGTGTCGCCGCTGGTGTCGATCCGGCCTCCGGTGCGGCGACGCAGGATCGTCTTCACGGCGACGGTGCGTTCGTGCGAGTTCTCGGGAGCGTTCAGGTCCTCGGCCTGGTGGACCTCGCCCATGTTGCCTCTGCCGATGACGCGCCCGATGCGGAATCTGCCGTCGACGAGCTCGTGGGTCACTGCCGCTCCTCTGCCTACTGCTCGCGTTCTCGCGGTTCCGAGACGGAACGCGCCCCCTGATCTGCTGCCGCACGGACCATGGTGTCAGAACGGACAGTGAGGCAGTCATTACAGTACACGAGGTCGATCTCATTTCATAGGTGTTCAATCCGTTGACATCGTCAACGTGCCACCCCTAGTCTCGCTGTGAAGTGAGCGGGGGTGGGTGGCATGCAGGATCGAACCGTCGGCGAAGTGGCCGCGCCCGGCTTGAGGGCCGCAGTGGGAGAGCTGCTTTCCCGGTTGAGGCATGCCGCTGTGAACGGCGTCGTGCCCGAGTCGGTCTTCGCGCAGAACGTGCGAACCCTGGGTCTCGGCCAGGCCGAACGAGACCGACTGCGGCACGAGCTGGCCCGAATGGGCCTGCATGTCCAGGACGCACGTGTACATGTAGACGCGGACTCTCCGAATGCGGAAAAGGTTGCACGAATTCGTGAAGAAAATGTGTTCCCCGGTGCCGACCTGGTGCGAGCACTGCTGCTGCGCTACGCGGACACCGACGGATACGTGACCTCCAGAGCGGTGGACGGCGTCGCCCGGCTGGCAGGACTCGGTGCACGGCAGACTGCTGCGCTGAGGACCTGGGCGAAGGTGCGCGACACCGATGGAAGCGCTGCGACGAACGATCCCCGCACGGAGGGGACTCGGCCTGAAGGCGAGGGGGGAGAGCCGTCGGCCTCAGAGAAGCCGGAGGCCGGGGCGGAGGGCCGGGACATTGCCGCCGCCGTCGTCGCGGCGCTGGCCGTACTGGAGGAGGACCGCTTCCGAAGACGTCCCGAAGACTCTCTCCTGAAGGCCGAAGCCGAGGTCGGCCTCGCCGTGCTGCTGCGCGGCGGCGCGGAACGCATGGGGAAGGAGCCCGACGCCGAGGAATTGAGCAGACTGCCGTCCGGTGATCTGAGGATCAGGGCCCGGGACTGCCTCGTCCTGCACAACCAGCGCCTTGTGCACTCGCTCATCCGCCCCTACCTGGAACAGGGGCTGGACTACGAGGACCTGTTCCAGGTAGGGGTGCTCGGCCTGATGCGGGCAGCCTGCAAGTTCGACCCGGCGATGGGCAACAAGTTCTCGACCTACGCGACCTGGTGGGTGCGGCAGCAGATCACCCGGGCCATCGCGGACGAAGGCGCTCTCATCCGGATCCCGGTCCACATGCACGAGCAGATGCGCAAGGTGGCTGCCGCGGAACGCGCCCTCGCCTCGCAGGGGCGACCCACGTCGGCCGTCGACGTGGCGGTGCAGTGCGACATGACCGTGCAGAAGGTGGAGGAGATCCGGAGACTGAGCCGACGTACCGACTCGCTCGACCGGGTCGTCGGTGACGGTGCCACTCTTGGCGACTTCGTCGGGGAAAGCCAGGCCGTGCCGTCGGTGGAGCAGGGTGTGGTGAACGCGCTCCTGACGGAAGACGTCATGGCCGTCGTGGGTACCTTCGCCGCGCGTGACGCCCGCGTCCTCGTCCGACGCCTGGGTCTCGATGGCGACGAGCCCTCGACGCTCGACGAACTGGGGCGGGAGTTCAGCGTGACCCGGGAGCGCATCCGGCAGGTGGAGAGCAAGGCCCTCCTGGTGTTCAGGGCGCGCCTGCGGATGGCCGGAGTCGTCGGCGCGTACGGCGGCGGGAATGCTCAGGAGGCCGTGGAGGACGGTGAGCAGGCCCCGTCGACGAATCGGCGTGCTCCTGGCAAGGCGAAGCCCGTTGCCTCGGTGGACGAATCGTCATCCCGAGCCGGCGGCGGCCTGTTCCAGGTCGATGAGCTGTCACACCCGAACGACGGGGAGGAGGCCGCGGAGGTGGAGGAAGGTGAGAGGGAAAGGGTCAAGAGCACGCACGACGGTGTCGTGGAACCCCCGCCTCCGACCACGGTCGTTGAGGCCGCCGAGCGAGAAGAGCCAGAAGAGCCCGACGAGCCCGAGTCGCCCGAGGAATTCAGCCCGGCCGAGTCGGCGCAGCGCACCGCGGACTGGGGGAAGGCCCTGCGCCTGGGTGCGAGGTTCGAGGGCGGCATCGACTGGCTGGCCGAATACGCGCTGCTGGCGCTGGGACAGGCCCAGCTGACGGTGATCCTCGGTCCGCGTGCCACTGCGGACGTCGTACGCGCCGCGCTGGAACGCAGAATGCCGGATCGCCAGGTGCTCACGGCTCTCGAAGTCCTGCAGCGTGTCTTCGACACGCTGAGAAAGGCCCGGCTCCGGCCCGAGGACTTCTTCGAGCGGCCGTCGGAGGCACTGGTCGGGCTGACCCCCTCGGCATACCTGGCCAGGAAGCCGCTGGTGAACTCGGAATCCCGCTTGGCCGTGCGTGACGCGCTGCGGGAACTTGCTGCGGGCATCCCGAGCCCACAGCCGCCCGGGGAACGACGACCCGCGTCCGATGCGCACCCGGGCGGCGCGTCCCCGGAGGCCTCGGGCAGTCAGGCCACGATGCCGGAGGGCAGGTCCGGCGAAGCACGGCCGCCCGCCCCCGCGACAGCCGACGGGGAGAGCCGGACCGAGGTGATCCCCCGCCGTGGTGCACCCTCGGATGAGAGCGGGGACAGCCACCACCACGTGCCGGGACACGATGAGGCAGTGGACGGCGAAGGTGGCCCCACCGCAGCGGACACAGAGCCGTCCTCTGAAGACCGGGATGAGAGCACACAGTCCGTCGCCGTCCAGGAAGAGGAGCAGGGGAGCACTGACGACGGGCAGTTCGTCGCCGGGCTCCGCCGTGAGCACGAGGCTGAGCTGGAGCGGGTGCGGCTCGAACACCAGGAGCGCCTCACCCAAGAGCGCGAGGCGCGGCGGGCCGTCGAGGCACGTGCCGCCGCCGTAGAGGCGGACACGCAGCGGCAGCTCGACGCTCTTGAGAACGCCCTGCTGCGGCGTATGGACAAGACGCTGGCTCGCCGCGAGCAGTTTCTGCGTGCCGAAGCCGGAGCGCGGATCACGCTGCTCAAGCAGGAACAGCACGCGGTACACCAGGGACTCGTCCGCCAGGTGGAGCAGGCGGAGGCATCCGCCCGGGCCGCCGCCGAGGACGCGGACTTTCACCGGAAACGGGCTGGGAAAGCGGACCAGCGTCTGCGCGAGTACCGCGAAGGAGCCGAGACGCGCATCTCCGACCTCGAGGCGAGACTTCGACAAGCGGAAGCCGCGCTCGCCGGACTGAACCAGGCCGTCGAGGCGGCTCGCCGGCATGCCGAGAACGTCGAGCAGCAGGCCGCCCAGCGCATCGCCCAGAGCGAGCAAAACGCCTGGGCCCGCATCACCGAACTGCAGCAGGAGCTGGCAACTGCGCGGGCAGCCGGCACTGACCGCACCACGTTCCGGGACCGCTGGCGCCGGACCTGAAGCGCGCACGGCCCACGTCCCCGTACCTCTGAAGGAACAGCATGGACCCCAGACAGGAACTCGTCGCCTACCTGCACAGACAGCTCGTCGGTCCGGTGGGAGGCGATGAGGAGACGCTCGACGCCCCGCCGGACCGGCAGTACCTGATGGGCACCCTGTATCCCCAGGACGCCGACCTGCAGCGCCAGTTGGACCTGGATGGCGAGGAACCCGACGGCGCCGGTACGGAGCGGGCGGCCGAGGACACCGCTCCCGCCGCCGACCCCGTCCCGGAGTCGAACTCGTGGCTGCCCTCCTCGCTCGGCCTCAGCTTCTACACCGACGCCGCCACCGTGGAGATCCGCTGTTCCGGCGCCCGCTATCAGACCCGCTCCGGTACGGTCGAACGGGGCCGGAGCTGGCAGCGCATCCCGCTGCCAGCCGAGACGCACACCCTCGGCCCCGACCGCGACCAGGTCACCGTCCTCGACGCGCGTGGAGAACTTCGTGTCAGGCGACGCGCGTTCGGCGCCGGACAGCTGGTGACCGTGGCTCTGGTCAACGCGGCCCGGCACGAGCCGGCCATCGGCAAGGCCGCCCAGTGGGACCGCATGTTGTTCCAAGTGGAACTGGAAGTACGGCCCGTCGACGGCAGGGTGCTCCAGTACCCGAGCGTCCGCCTCGCCAGCCGCGACCCGGAGGAGCAGGAACTGCGCCTGCAGTACCGGCACGTGCGCACCCACGCCGTGGGACACGGCTGCGCGGTCGCGGAACAGTACGACGACGCGGGGGACCAGGTCACGGCGCTGCGCGCAGCCGTCATGCCGGAGGCCGAGGTCACCGGTGTACGGGCTGCGGGCCCCAGCGGCACGCCGGTGCTGAACCTCGGGCACCTTGCCGACCCCGACATCTCCGTCGACCAACTTCGTGAGGAGCTGTGGGAGTTCGCAGCGGAGTACCGTGCGTGGTACGTGGGGCAGCTGAACGCGGACATCCCCGAGTGGGGACGGGCCGCCGCTGATCGCGTCCTGGGCCGTGTCGCCGCCGCCGTCGCCCGCATCGAGTCCGGCGTGCGCACCCTCTGCGATCCGTCCCGGCCCGAGCTGCTGCGCGCCTTCCGTACCGCCAACCACGTCATGGCGCTCCAGATGCGCCACTCCGCCCCGGATCTGGCGGGGACGCGCCGGTCCCGCCGCGACGCCGTACCCCCGGATCCCGAACCGGCTCCCGACGCCTCCTGGCGCCCCTTCCAGCTGGCGTTCTTCCTGCTGGCCCTGGACGGAGTGGCCGACCCCCGGCACCGGGACCGGGCCGTCACCGACCTCATCTGGTTCCCGACCGGCGGTGGCAAGACCGAGGCGTACCTGCTGCTCGCGGCCTTCACGATGGCGCTGCGCAGGCGTGAACCCGACGGGGGCGGCACGGCGGTCCTCAGCCGCTACACCCTGAGCCTGCTCACCACCCAGCAGTTCCAGCGCGCGGCCACCACCGTGTGCGCCCTCGAAACGCTCCGTCGGGCGGACCCGGCCGGCTACGGCGAGGAGCCCTTCTCGATCGGCCTGTGGGTGGGTGAGACGACCACACCGAACACGTACGAAAAGGCCCGTGCGGCCTTCGACGACGTACGCGCCGCCGCCCGGCCCGACGACGTGTTCATCCTCGACCGCTGCCCCTGGTGCGGCACCCGCATCCTGCCCGCCCACAAGTCTCCGGACATCGGTGACTACGGCGTGCGCGCCGGAGCGGACTCCTTCGCCTTCTTCTGCCCGCGCGAGGAGTGCGTCTTCCACGACGAACTGCCCGTCGCCGTGGTGGACGAGCACCTGTACGACCGGCCGCCCACGTTCGTTCTGGGCACCGTCGACAAGTTCGCCCGACTGGCCTGGGAGCCCCGTGCCGGACGGCTGTTCGCGGCGGGCGGTACGCAGCTGCCGCCGTCCCTTGTCATCCAGGACGAACTGCACCTGCTCACCGGCCCTCTCGGCACCACGGTCGGCCTGTACGAGGCGGCCGTGCTGGGGCTGTGCACCCGGCCCGACGGCATCGGGCCCAAGATCGTGGCCTCGACGGCCACCATCCGCCGCTCGGGGGAACAGGTCCGTGCCCTCTACGGCGGTGGCGTCCAGCTCTTCCCACCCGCCGGGCTCGACGCCCGCCACTCGTACTTCGCCGAACCGGAGACCTCACGGCCCGGCCGCCGCTACCTCGGCGTCATGGCCCAGGGACACACGGCGGGCCGCGCCGCCGTCGCCGTCGCCGCCGCCATGCTGCAGGGCGCGTGGGAGCTGCCCGAGGAACACCGGGACGCCTACTGGACACTCGTCGCCTACCACCACAGCCTGCGTGAACTCGGCCGGACCGTCACCGCCGCGGCCGATGACATTCCCGCCCAGCTCGCCGGCCTTGGATCCGGCCTGGACACACGGAAGTTGACGGATCACCAGGTGCAGGAGCTGACCAGCAACCTGCCGCGTGCGGAACAGCCCGTGCTGCTCGACCGGCTCGAGAAGCGATGGGACCATCCGGAGTCGGTGTCCTTCCTGCCCTGCACCAACATGCTGTCCGTCGGCGTCGACGTGAAGCGACTGGCACTGATGCTCATGCAGGGACAGCCCAAGACGACGGCCGAGTACATCCAGGCCACCAGCCGTGTCGGCCGCCACGCGGTGCCCGGCCTCGTCATCACGTTCTTCAACGCCACCCGGCCGCGGGACCGTTCGCACTACGAGACGTTCGACGTGTACCACCGCTCGCTGTACCGGCACGTCGAACCGACCAGCGTCACTCCGTGGTCCGTACCCTCGCGCCGTCGTGCCCTGCACGCCGCCTTCGTCATCCTCGTCCGGCATCGCCTCGGCCTCGCTGCGGAGAACCAGGCGGGGGCGATACTGCACCACCTGCCCGAAGCGGAGGCCCTCGTGGCGGAACTGTCGGCGCGCGCCGAGGCCTGCGAACCCGCCGCGGGCGACGCCGTGCGCAAGGAACTGGCGAACCTCCTCGCCGACTGGGAGGAAGCCGCCCGCGCAGCGCGCAAGGACGGCCGGGAGCTGTTCTACCGCAGTCAGGGCAAGGGCCAGTCCAACCTCATCAAGAGCTTCGAGCAGCGATACGGCCTGTGGGAGACACCCAACTCGATGCGCAACGTCGACCGGGAGTGCCAGGTGATGGTGAAGGGAGCCGACCTGTGAGCCGCACACTGCGGGTACGCCAGTCCCAGACGGTGGTGCCCTTCGGGGTCGGAGCCGTCTTCGACATCCAGGGCGAGTCGTTCGTCGCCACCGGGATCGGCGACTGGCCGGGCCGGGGCAGGCAGCACGTCGACTCGCCCCGGCTGGCCTCCCGGCTCGGGGTGACCGGTTTCTTCGCCGCCCCGGCGACGGCCAACGACCGGTTCGACACGCCGGACGCGCCCGGGGCGCCGTACATCCGCTTCCCGTCCTGGCTCTTCTGCGGGGCCTGCCGACGTATGACCAGGTGGCGCATCGCGGACGAGAAACCCGGCCGTCCGCCGCGCTGCCCGTCCTGCTCGCCGGGGCGGGCCCTCGCGCCCATGCGGTTCGTGCAGATCTGCCCGGCCGGACACCTCAGCGACGTCGACTGGTGGTTCTGGGCCCACTCCCGGCAGGACGCGGGCGAGCGCCGGCAATGCGGCGACCGCGAAAAGCTGCGCTTCCTGGTCTCCGAACGCGCCTCCGGTCTCGAGGCGCTTTCCGTGGCCTGCGCCGCCAAGGACTGCGGAGCTGCCCGGGACCTGCTCGACATCCTCGGCACGCATGGCATGCGCTGCTCGGGACGCAACCCCTGGCAGCGGGCGAGCGAGGCCGTGGAGTGCGAGAAGCCGGTGCAGGTGGTGCAGCGCACCGCGGGAAACCTGTACTACCCAATCGTTCACTCGGCGCTCGACATCCCCGAGACCGACGCACCCGCCGTCACCGACGACGCGCTCGCCGCACGAGTGCGCGGACACGATCTGTGGGTGTCGCTGTGCCGAGGCGCCGACTCACCGAGGGCCCAGGTCTTCCGTTCGATGATCCAGGAGGACACCGGCGCCGACGACCAGCTCCTCGACACCCTCCTCGCCGAGGAGACGGGCAGGCCCGCGCCATCGTCCTCCGCTGGGACCGGTACTCCCGACCGGCCAGACTTGAGCCGGGAGGAATGGGCGGCCTTCACCGCTCCGACACCGCCGGCCACCCGCGACTTCGCGCTGCGCGAGACCACCCTCGGTCTCGCCGACGAGACCGCCGAACCCTGGGCGGGTCTCAGCCGCCGGTTCGGCCGGATCGTCCTCGCCGACCGGCTGCGCGAGGTGCGCGCCCTGTCGGGCTTCACCCGAGTTTCCCCGGACGCCACGATCGTCCCCGCGGACACCGCGCGGCGCCTGAGGTGGCTGCCCGCCGTCGAGGTCTTCGGAGAGGGCATCTTCCTCACCCTGGACAAGAACGAACTCGCCGCCTGGGAAGCGGACACCAGGGTCGGACGCCGGGTCTCCGGCATGCGAGCCGACCTCGACCGCTCCTTCCAGAAGGACCGTCTGGAAACCCTGACCGGACCGGAGCTGTCCCCGCGATTCGTGCTCCTGCACACCCTCGCGCACCTGCTGATCCGCCAGCTCTCCTTCGAATCCGGATACACGACCGCGAGCCTGCGTGAACGTGTCTACGCACGCCCTGAGCAGGATCAGTACGGCATCCTCGTGTACACGGCCGCCGGAGACGCGGAGGGAACCCTCGGCGGTCTCGTCCGGCAAGGTGAACCGCCCCGGCTCGCCGAGACCCTGCTCCGGATGACGGAGGCAGCGGCCTGGTGCTCGGCCGACCCCCTCTGCGCCGAGCACACCGGCCAGGGCTTCGACAACCTCAACCGCGCGGCCTGCCACGCCTGCGCGCTGCTCCCCGAGACCAGTTGCGAGACCGGAAACACCCTCCTCGACCGCGCCCTCGTCGTCGGTGGCGAACAGGTGCCCGGTTACCTGGAGTCCATCGTCACCGCGGCCCGCACCGCGGCCGCAGACGCCGTGGAGGAGATGTGACCGTCGCCTATCTCGACCTCACCCAGGAGCAGCGCTCCTGCCTCGATGATCTGCCCTTCGACGGCAACCACCTCATCAGCGGTCCGCCGGGAAGCGGCAAAAGCCTCCTGGCGGCCCAGCGAGCCGTCATGCTCGCCCTCACGGGAACGCCGGTGGTCCTGCTGACCTATTCCAACCTGCTGCACCAGTCACTGGCCGGAGCCGTCCACGCGCTGGGACCCGCGGACCGCAGCGTGCGGGTACGGACCGTGCACGCCTGGCTCACCGATTGGTATGGCGGGAAGCCGCCCGGCGGGCCGGACGGCTGGTTCGACTGGCCCGCCCTGTACGAGCGGGCCGCGGCGACCGACCCGCCGCCCGGACTCACCCTGGTCGTGGACGAGGGCCAGGACCTGCCACCGGAGTTCTACCGCCTGTGCCGACTGCTGGGGGCCCGTACGACGGTGTACGCGGACGAGTGCCAGCGGTTGACCGACACCAACTCCACACTGGCCGAGATCGCCGAGCGCCTGGGCCGCTGCGCGCATCACGAACTCGACGGCAATCACCGCAACACCCGGCAGATCGCCTCCTTCGCGGCTCACTTCCACACCGGAGCCGGCCTGCCTCCGGTCCCCGACCGGGACGGCCCGCCTGCACGGCTGCACCGCCTCCCGCAGCGTGGCGCCGCCGACCTGGTGATGCTGCTGGCCCAGCAGCATCCGCAGCACACCATCGGAGTGATAGTCCACTCCAAGCACACTCAGTTCTCCTTGCTCGGCACCCTGCAGAACAAGGCGCCCAAGCTCAAACCGCAGCTCTACACCTCCGATGCCTGGAAGGGAGGCCGCTACCACCGCCTGGACCTCGGCCGTCCCGGCGTCGTCCTGGTCCATCGAAGAAGCGCCAAGGGCCTTGGCTTCGACACCGTCGTCATCCCTGACACGCACACCGACGCCGCCACCGATCCCACCTCGGCCGCGCTACGCATGGAGTACTACGTCATGGCCACGCGAGCCCGACGCGAGCTGCATCTCGCGTACGAAGGCGACTCCGAGCCACCGCTGTTGGCACAGGTAGGGCCAAGCGAGTTGCTACGTGGCTGACGGATGTCGTGATCGGCGTTGCGTCGTGGGTAGAGAAGACATTGTTGCCAGCGGTTATACGCGTACTCGTGCCCGGGGTGCGGTTCGACCATGGTGATGAGGGCGTGGGCCGGCCGGACGCCGTACGGCCCCACGGCGGCGAGTTCCGCGTACACCTGACTGCGCGTGTCGTTCTCCGTGTGCGTCGAGTCCCCTGTCATGACTCCGGCCTAGCCGACTGGGCGTCAGGTTACGAGAGGGCGATCGAGTGGGTTGATGGTGTGAAGATATTGTTTAACTGGCAAGAAATTGACGGGCGTCACCGGCGCTGGCGAGAATGCGGATCACCTCGCTGTGACCAGAGCGAGTGCAGTGACGCGGGGTCGAGCCACGCCGTCTTCCGTTGGCCTGTGCACACCCCTCACGCACGTCCACCTCCCACACCTAGCTTCCGCAAGGGCACACCGTGACGCGCTTCTCACGCTCCAGAACGTCGGCCACCCTCGCCGCGACGGCCTTCCTCGCCGCCGCGCCCCTCGCCGGGGCCACGACCGCGAGCGCCACCACCGCGAGTGACTGCCAGACGGCCACCGTGCAGTACCGCATCGTCGACGCCGACGGAAACCCGGTCGGCGCCGACTGGACCTCCCAGGGCGGCTTCCACCAGTGGGACTCCGCCCCCGGCACGGTCGAGGTGCGTCTCGCCCCCGGGCAGAACGTCGGCGCCGGCTGCACGTACCCGGTGTCGCTGGCCGAGTACACCACCGAGGGCTCCAACTGGTACACCTCCGGCCACCAGACGCTCGTCGACCACGCCACGGTGTACCTCACCGCCGACGACGTCGCGGGCAGCGACGACGCCAAGCGGACCTGGCAGAAGCTGGCCGTGAAAAGCCCCGACTGCTACGGGCAGATCGACCTGTACGGCGACGACGTCGTCTACGACGGCAAGCCGGGGGACGGGCACGGCCCCGCACCCTACGAACCCGGCAACGTCGTCACCCCGTACCACCTCATAGCCGCCTGGAACGGCGGCGACAAGGCGTGCACCCCGGCCCAGCCGGAGTCCCCCACGCCCTCCGCGTCGACACCGGCCAGTCAGCCGCCCGCCCCGGAGACCTCCGCACCGGCCACCCCGACGCCCTCCACCCCCGCGTCCTCCACCCCGCCGGCCTCCTCCTCCACCCCGCCCACCACCTCCCACGTCCCCCCGATGAAGACGCCGCCGCCCACCACCCCGGCGCCCTCCCCCAGCACCAGCACCCCGCCGCTGGCCGAGACCGGCGCCAGTTCCTCGACGCCTCTGATCGCCGGCGGCGCCGCCCTGGTGATCGCGCTCGGCGCCGGCACGCTCTACGCCACCCGCCGGACCCGCAAGTCCTGAGCCTCTCCGTGAGGCCGTGAACATCCGCCGGCTCCGCCCCTCAGGGCGGAGCCGGCGCCGTTTCGGTCCGCCGCCCCGGCCCCCTTCCACCCTTCCGCGCCCGCCCCTACTCTGACGACCCGTCAGGCGGAGCGGAAGAGCCGGAGGTCATCGATGTCACTGCTCGCGGGCAAGACGGTCGTCGTCTCGGGGGTCGGCGCCGGGCTCGGGCACCAGGTCGCGGCGGCCGTCGTACGGGACGGCGGGAACGCCGTGCTGGGTGCGCGGACCGAGGCGAACCTCGCGAAGAGCGCGGCCGGGATCGATCCGGAGGGCGCCCGGACGGCGTACCGGGTCACCGACATCACCGACGAGGGACAGTGCGAGGCGCTGGCGGGGCTGGCGCGGGAGCGGTTCGGGGGTATCGACGCGGTGGTGCACGTGGCCGCCTGGGACTCCTACTTCGGCGGGGTCGAGGACGCGGACTTCGCGACCTGGGCGTCGGTGATCGACGTGAACCTGCTGGGGACGCTGCGGATGACCCGGGCGTGCCTGCCGGGGCTGAGGGCGGCGGGGGGCGGCTCGGTGGTCTTCATCGGGACGCAGTCGGCGGTCGCCGCGCCCTCGCAGGTGAAGCAGGCCGCGTACGGCGCCTCGAAGGGCGCGCTGACCAGCGCGATGTACTCGCTGGCGCGGGAGCTGGGGCCGTACCGGATCCGGGTCAACACCGTGCTGCCGGGCTGGATGTGGGGGCCGCCGGTGCAGGCGTACGTGCAGTTCACGGCGCACACGGAGGGGGTGCCGGAGGACGAGGTGCTGGGGCGGCTGACCGGGCGGATGGCGCTGCCGGAGCTGGCGACGGACGGGGACGTGGCGGACGCGGCGGTGTTCCTGGCCTCGGACCGGGCGCGGGCCATCACGGGCCAGTCGCTGCTGGTCAACGCGGGGGAGCTGATGCGCTGACCCAGCGGATCCAGCCACTCCGGCCGTTCATGTACATAAATCAAGGTCAGCAAGACGAACGATTTTACCGCCCCTTGACCATACGTCGGCTTGTCGTGCCCTCGTAAACGAACCCACGATGAGCGGGCACTTCGCGGCCTTCCCCGTCCTCGCTCCGCTTATGCGAAGTGCCAGCCAGCTGAGCGGAGTTCAGTAGGCGGACCCTGGAAGGGGGGCGCATGAACGGGCTCGACTGGGCCGTGCTCATCGGCTACTTCGGTGTGATGGTCGCGATCGGCGTCTGGTCGCACAAGCGCGTGGACAACGTCAGCGACTTCTTCACGGCCGGCGGAAAGATGCCCTGGTGGCTGTCCGGCATCTCGCACCACATGTCGGGCTACAGCGCGGTGATGTTCACCGGGTACGCGGGCATCGCCTACACCTACGGCGTGACCTCGTTCGTCACCTGGTCCTTCCCGATCGCCCTCGGCATCGCGGTCGGCTCCAAGCTCTTCGCCCCGCGCATCAACCGCCTCCGCTCACGCCTGCACGTGGCGTCCCCCCTCGAATACCTGAAGAACCGCTACGACCTGAAGACCCAGCAGGCGCTGGCCTGGTCCGGCATGCTGCTGAAGATCGTGGACGTGGGCGCGAAGTGGGCCGCGATCGCGACCCTGCTGTCGGTGTTCACGGGGGTGTCCCTGAACCAGGGCATCCTCATCACCGGCGCGATCACGGCGGTCTACTGCACGATCGGCGGCCTGTGGGCGGACGCGCTGACCGAACTCGGCCAGTTCGTCATCCAGTTGCTGGCCGGCGTGTCGATGTTCGTCGCCGTCGTCCTGAAGCTGAACGACAAGGGCATCGGCATCTTCGACGCCTTCGACCAGCCGGCCCTGCACGGCCACGGCAAGCCGCTGGTCGGCCCCTACGGAACCGTCTTCCTCCTGGCCTTCCTCTTCATCAAGCTCTTCGAGTACAACGGCGGCATGCTCAACCAGGCCCAGCGCTACATGGCGACGGGCAGCCCGCGCGAGGCCGAACGCTCGGCCCGCCTCTCCGCCGCCCTCTGGCTGGTCTGGCCGGTGGTCCTGTTCTTCCCCATGTGGATGTCCCCGCTCCTGGTGCACGCCCAGAAGCCGGACGGCTCCGACTCCTACGGCCTGATGACCGAACAGCTCCTCCCGCACGGCCTGCTGGGCCTGGTCATCGTCGGCTTCTTCTCCCACACGATGGCCATGTGCTCCTCCGACGCCAACGCGATCGCGGCCGTCTTCACCCGTGACGTGGCCCCGGTGATCTCGCGGCAGGCGCGGGCGTGGAACGAGCGCTCGGGCCTGATCGCGGCCCGCGTCACCACGGTCGTCTTCCTCGGCCTGTCCATGGCGGTGGCCACCCAGGTCAACTCCCCCGCCTTCAAGGACATCATCACCGTCGTCATCAAGTGGGTGGCCGGTCTGATGGGCCCGATCGCCATCCCGATGATGCTCGGCCTGCTCCGCCCGTTCCGCCGCTCCGGCCCGACCGCCGCCCTCACCAGCTGGGCGATGGGCCTGCTCGCCTTCTGGCTGGTCAACTACCCCATCAACTGGAACGTCGACGGCGGAGTCCCCCTCCAGTACCAGGTCTCGATCCCGCTGGCCGTCTCCCTGGTCCTCTACATCCTCATCGGCTTCCTGAAGCCCGAGGACAGCCCGGAACGCCTGGCCATCATCGAGACGGTCAACACGGACGGCGACAGCGCGTCGGCGGCGGTGCCGGTCCCGGCCCAGGCGGGCGGGGGCGGCGACGAGGTGCTGCGCGACTGACCGCGTCCCCGGCCGACGAGTGCGCCCCGTTCCACGCCGTCCGTGGAACCGGGCGCACAGCTCCATCATCCTGATTAATCCACTCATATCACTGGTGCGTCGCGACGGTGTCGGCCGGGGCGACTCCTTGCGGTGGCGTGCGCTGCCCGCGTACGGACCACAGAAGGAGTGAGTGTGAAGGCTTGCCACGGGATGAAGAGAAAGATGGCGCTCGGGGCCACGGTGCCGGCCGCGGTCGCCGCCGCGGCCGTCCCGGCGTCGGCCTCGACCGGCCCCGACGGCGGCCGGGGAAGCTCGGACCACTGGGGCGTCATCGCCCGCAACACGATCGGCTCCCCCGTCGCCGCCCTGCGGAGCGGCCCGTGAGTCTCCCCCTCCGTCGCCGTACCGCCCGAGGCCGCGAGGCCGTCCACTTCGGCAACGAGGTCGACTTCTACGGCGCCCCGGTGCCGGGTACTGCACGAGGTCGGTTTCCACGTCTTCCAGACCGGCGAGAACGTCTCCTACGGCGGAACCAGGAACCTGCCGAACATCAAGGCTGAGATCAACCCGAACCTCACCGCGAACCCCACCACGTACTCCTCGTTGGTGTGGAACCCGCCCGCCGTGCCGACGGTGAACCAGTGGAGCCCCTTCCTGGACGCCACCACGACCGGCACGTGGTACCTCACCGGCTCCGCCGGCACCACGACCGGCTGCAACCTGACCACCCAGTGCACCTTCCAGGCCGTGCTGGCCGCACTCGACGACGGCGGCGCGGAGCCGGTCATCTACACCGCCGGGGTGAGCAAGGGCCGCGACTTCCTGTGGGCCGGGGCCGTCGACGGCCTGCGGATCAACCGTCGCGTCCACGACTTCGAACCCGACGGGGTCAGAATCAGCCGAGCCCGCTGAGGACACGGGGACGCGGCCCCGGGCCGACTACCTCGGGTAGCGCGCCAGCCACCCCGGGGCCGCTCCGGCGGGGTTGTGCAGGGCCGGCCCCTGGGTCATCTCCATCGCGAAGTCGTCGGCCAGTTCCAGGATCGTCTGGCGGCCCTCCAGTTCGGCCACCCAGGCCGGCGGGAGGGCCGTCTCGCCGTGCAGGGCGCCCAGCAGGCCGCCGGTGAGGGCCCCGGCGACGGCCGAGGGGCCGGCCTGGTTCACGGCCAGACACAGCCCGTGCCGTACGTCCTCGCCGACCAGCGCGCAGTACACGGCCGCCGCCAGCATCCCGTCCGCCGCTCCGTCCCCGGTCAGCTCCTCCACCCGCCCCGGGGAGGGCATCCCCTGCCGCACGGCACCGAGCGCGTGCTGCAACGCGTCCGACACCGGCTGGTGTCCGGGCCGGGTGGCGAGCAGCGCCAGCGTCCGCTGCACGGCACCGTCCAGCGAGTCCCCCCGGGCCAGCGCGTGCACGATCACCGCGTACGCACCGGCCGACAGGCAGGCGGTGGGATGCCCGTGCGTCTGCGCCGCGCACTCCACCGCCAGCTGTACGACGAGCTGCGGCTCCCAGCCCACCAGCAGCCCGAACGGCGCGGACCGGGCGACGGCCTCCGCCCCCATGTCACCGGGGTTCTTCGGCGACTCCAGCGTCCCCATGTTCTCGTCCCCGAGCCCGAGCAGCAGCGACCGCGTCGGATCCCGCCTGGCGTACAGCCACTCCTCCCGCGCCAGCCACCCGTCGTCCTTGCGCCGCTCGTCGGGCCCCCAGTCCCGCTGGGTGGCCGCCCACCGCAGATACGCCCGGTGCAGGTCGGTGGGCGGATGCCAGGCCCCGGTGTCCCTCCGTACCTGGGCTCTTATCAAGCCGTCCACGGTGAAGAGGGTCAGCTGCGTGTGATGGGTCACGGTCCCGCGCCGCCCGTACCCGAACCCGAGATCGACCAGCCCTTCGGGCCCGTAGGCCGCCCGGATCTCCTCCAGCGTCAGCCCGTCGACGGGCCCGCCCAGCGCATCCCCCACGGCGCCACCGAGAAGAGTCCCTCGCACCCTGCTCCGGAAGTCCTGCTGCTCGGCCCGGCCCCAGACGGCACCCAACGTCGCACTCACCACCATGACCTCCCCACGGGCACCGTCCGTACATACGAGCGCTCAGCACTGTAATCGACCGGGAACGGTCCGTTCAGGGGACAGTTAGGTATGCGAAGTGTGGGTTGTGTGGCCCCGGGTGGGCGGCTTTCGGCCAGGTAGGACCGGTCAGGACGAGAAAGGGATCAGTCGTGTCACAGCCCGGTGCTGGGTCAGCGCCGGGAGCCGAGCGGGCCCGAGGCGTTCGACCGCCGTGCGCACAGCCGCCGGTGTGAGGTCCGGCACGGGGACCGGCGGTTCTGACGAGTCGGCCGTCACGCCTTCGGCAGGAAGCCGCGATCCCGCAGTTCCTGGAGGGCGGCGGCGATCTCGAACTCGCTGTCTCCGAGCTGCCGCGCCAGCGCCTGAACGCTCGTGGGAGCGCCCTCGGGCAGCATCCGGAGGTGGACGCCGACTCCGATCGCCATGAGGGACAGCCCTGGGCAGCGGGCGAGGCCGTCATGGCCTGCGAAGATGCGCGCCTTGGCCGTGGGCCGGTACGTGTACCTGTACGTCATCGGGCAATGCCTCTCCTCTCCTGTAGGGGTCGTAGCCGGTCAGGCCGCTCTCTCGGGCCGCGCCCTGCAGTCACGGCAGCGGCCGGGACCAGCCGCCCGGAACGCCCGCTCGCAGCCCTCGCAGTTCTGGAGCGGATCCGCCCGCGCCGGCGCGGGCGTGTCCCTCGAGGGCGGAGCCGGAAGAGCGGGTGGCAGTTGGCCGGCGAGGCGATGGGCCAGGAACGCCGCCGGGTGTTTGATCGGATCCCGGGGCAGGTCGGCCGTGAGGACGCGTACGACGGCTGTGGGCGGTACACCACGCTCCAGCCACTCCGAGACGGCCGGCGTCAGACGGTGTACGTCCCGTTCGCTGAGGAGCAGGCGGGAGTCGTGCGCACGGAGCCCGGCCAGCAGATCGGCGGCCTTGCGGGGCCCCGCGGTGCCCTCGGCGGGACAGGGGCCTTCGGCTTGGGCTCGGGGGCTCGGGCGGCTTCGACCACCGCACGGCGCGGACCCGTACTTCTCCAACTCGCGCAGGGCCGAGGCGATCCTGATCTCATGGTCGGCGTTTGTCGGGGTCATCCAGCACTGAGTCGGCCGCGCACCCGGTCCCGTACCTCCAGGGCCCACGTGAAGTCGGGGGCCAGCGCGATGGCCTGGTCGAGGTCGGCCAGGGCCTCCTCGGTGCGGCCCAGTTCGTGGAGGGACGCGCCCCGGCCGGCGAGGGCGGACGGGTAGTCGGGCAGCAGCGTGGTGGCCCGGGTGAGTTCGGTGACCGCGTCCGCGAAGCGGCCCGCGCGCCGGTAGGCGTCACCGCGTTCGGAGGCGATCCAGGCCGAGTCGGGGGCGCGTCGGGCCGCCTCGTCGAGGTCGGCGAAGGCCTCGGCCCACTCGCCTCGGGCGCCGCGCAGCCGTGACCTGCGCACCCGCGCCCACAGGTGCCCCGGGTTGAGGCTCAGCGCATGGTCGAAGTCGCCGAGGGCCTCGTCGTACCGCTCCAGGGCATGCCGGCACACGCCCCGGCCGGCGAGGGCGTGGGCGTCGGACGGGTCCAGGGCGACGGCCCGGTCGAAGTCGGCGACCGCCTCGGTGAACCGGTGCGCCAGCCGGTGGGTCTCGCCCCGGGCGCCGATGAACAGCGCGGTGTCGGGGGCGAGTTCGTCGGCACGGTCCAGGTCGGCGAGGGCGCCGTCGAGGTCGTCCAGGGCCCGGCGGCACAGGCCACGGCCGTAGTGGGCCATCGGCCGGTCCGGGTCCAGTTCGATCGCGCGGTCGTACTCGGTCAGGGAGCGGTGGAAGTCTCCGGTGTCGCGGAGTTCCCGGCCCCGGACGACATGGGCCAGTGCCCGGCCGTCGCTGTCCAGGCCGGGCCAGGCGAGGAGCTGGTCCATGGCCCCGGTCACCCCGTCGGCGAGGGCCTGGCTCAGGCGCCGGCCCCAGTCCCGCACGGCCGGGGCGTCGGCGGTGACACCCGCCTCCGCCACGGTGACCGCCCAGCGGCGGCCGACCGCCGGATCCGCGACGCAGGCCAGCAGGACGGTGTTCAGCGCACCTGGCAGAGCGGTCCCCGGCCGGGCGCACAGCCGGTGGTACGTCTCCTCCAGCAGGAGCCGGCGCCAGGGCTCGTGGTCCCATTCGGTGCCGGGGCGCAGGCCGTTCGCGGCCTCCTCGCGCCAGCCGCCGTAGGCCTCCGCGAGCTTCTCGTGCTCCCGTGTCCAGCCGCGTGGCGAGTGCCGTCGGCGCAGCCGGAGCATGGCGTCGCGGACCAGGTCGTGGTAGGTCAGCCGGTCGGGGCGCTCGGTGACGAACGGCAGGCCGCGCAGCCAGTCGAAGAGCGCGTCGGCGTCCTCCGCGGGGCAGTCCACGGCGGTCCGGAAGACATCCAGGTCGAGGCGCCGGGGCAGCGCGCAGGCGAGGGCCACGGACCGGCGGGCCGGGTCGGGCTCCCATTTCAGGAAGCGTTCCACGGCGGTGGCGCTGGGGTCGCCCACGTCGTCCGGGTCGGTGGGACGCTGTTCGGCCAGGGCGGTGACGAGCACGGGCAGGCCGCCCGTCAGGCGCAGCACCTCGGCGACCACCGGCTCGTCCCGCACCCCCTTGTCCGCGAGCAGGCCCCGGGCCTCCGCCTCCGTGAAGGGGCCGAGCGGCAGGTCGGTTCTGAAGTCGGCGAAGCTGCCCCAGCGGGCCGTGTCGAAGGGGTGCTGGCCGGAGGTGACCACGACGACGTTGGCGGGGAGGGCGCCGTACCGGTCGGTGGTCATCACGTCGTGCAGCCAGGGGTCGAGGAACGGGCCGGTGCGCTCGTAGGTGTCGAGGAGGAGGACGATCCAGGGGGCGGTGTCGGCCGCGCCGGCCAGTTCGCCGAGCAGCACCGGGGTCAGCACTTGCTCCGGGGACAGCACCAGTTGGGCGTCCGCCTGGCTGCGGAAGCGGGCCCGGAGCCGGTCGGTGCCCTGAGCGAGGCGGTCCGGGTCCAGGGCGACCGCGAAGGCACCGGCCACCGGCACCATCCCCAGCCCCACCTGCGCCGCCCGTGCCACGGCCAGGCTCCCCGCCGACGGCCCCTCCCGGTCCGCCGGTCCGCCCATCGCCAGGGCGGCCTCCGCCTCGTGCCGCCGCTCCCGGTGCGCGGCCAGCAGCCGCTCCAGCTCCTTGAACCGCCGTCCCTGCGCGGCGAACTGCCGGGCCAGCACCGCCAGCGCCTCGGGCACACCGGCCACGCCCTCGTCTACGTACCCGGTCAGCGCCCCGGCCTCCCGGGCGATCTGCTCCAACTCCCGTACCAGACGGGTCTTCCCGACACCGGCGTCCCCGTGCACATGGAAGAGGAAGCGATGCCGCTCGTCCTCGGGCGCCAGGTCGAGGTTCCGCCGGAACGCCGCCCGCTCCTCGACCCGGCCGACGAATCCGGCCCTCCGCCGCCGCGCGATCAGCTCCTGCATCGACGGCCGCGTCGACCCCATCAGCTGCACCCCCGTAGCCGGTCCGTGCCAAGTCTGGCAGAGGCCCCGGCATCCGGCCCGTCGCCCCTGCGATCGACTTCGGAATACGTTCCGAAGTACCGTTGGGTCATGTCCACTCCCACGGTCGCCTTCTCCGAACTCTCGAAGAACTCGAAGCGGGTCGCGGAGACCCTCGACCGGGCCCAGCGAGTGCACATCACCCGCAGGGACGGCGAGGATCTCTATCTGACGACGGCCCGTCACGACCAGCAGCGCGAGGAGACCGCGGACATCACGGCCCGCCTTCTCGCCGCGCTGGTACGCAGCGACACCGGCGAGCGAGCCATACAGCGCGCGCTCCCGTCCGTCTTCCCGTGGGTCCGCCATCTGTCGGTGGACGAGCTGAAGCAGTTCGTGGCGGAGCTCATCGACGCCACCTACGACGCGGCCCAGCTCGACGTCCACACCAACCTGCACCGGGTCGTCGTCGAATGGCATGCGACGGCCCGCATCCTCGCCGACCCCGAGCTCACCGCCCAGCTCACCCGTCGGCTGCCGGACGAGGACCATGGCGAGGTGACCTCCCCGTGACTCCCAAGCGCGGTGACGACACCGCCCCACCGCCGGTGGGCGACGAATGGCGGCTGCGCTTCGCGACGAACGAAGCGGCGAAAGGCTGGGGCGAGCTGGGCGCGGAGGCACCGGGGAACACGCGACGCTGCTTCGAGGCCCTGCGGAGCAACCCCGAGTCCTGGGCGGACCCCGACCGGCAGCACCGGCTGCGGGGCCGGCCGTCCTCGGGCAACCTCGGCGGTCGCGAGTACCCGCAGTGGGAGTACGAGGTGACGGCAGGCGGTCGCGTGCGCCACCTCGTCGACGAGGCGCGCCGCACCGTCCATCTCGTGTACGCGTCCACCCGCCACCCCAAGGACACCGAATAGTCCCGCGCTTTTGGAACTCCCCCGCTTCCACGTCGGTTTCGGAGCATCGCCGGCCGGGGCCCTGGGCGGCCGACACCTGACATGCTGCCCCCATGCCGATACCGCCCCCGCACCCCGACGTATCCGCCGAGGCACTCCGTCCGTCCGTCAACGGCCTGCGGCTGCGGGCGCGTCGGGTGAGCCGGGAGGTTCGTGGGGCGGGGCGGGTGCTGAACGACGTGTCCGTGGAGGTCGTTCCGGGGCGGGTGACGGCGATCGCCGGGAGCAGCGGGGCGGGCAAGACCGTGCTGTTGCAGACGCTGGCGGGGCTGGTCGCGCCGACCGGGGGCGAGGTGCTGCACGACGGGGCGCGGCCCGGGCCGCCGGGGCCGGAGTTCGGGTTCGTGCCGCAGGAGGACATCATCCACCGCGAACTGCCGCTGCGCCGCACGCTGGTGTACGCGGCGGGGCTGCGGATGGAGCCGGGGACGTCCGCCGGGGAGGTGCTCGACGCCGTCGACCGGGTGCTGGAGACGCTCGGGCTGGCGGAGCGGGCGGAGACTCCGGTGCGGGCGCTGAGCGGCGGGGAGCGCAAACGGGCCGGTATCGCCGTGGAGTTGCTCACCCGGCCCCGGGTGCTCTTCCTCGACGAACCGACGTCCGGGCTGGACCCGGTCACCGGCGCGGCCCTGCTGCGCACCCTGCGGACGCTGGCCGAGGACGGCACCACGGTCGTGCTGACCACGCATGTGCTCGCCGACCTGCTCCGCGCCGATCAGGTCGTGTTCCTCTCCACGGGTGGCGAGGTCGCGTACGCGGGTGAACCGGGCACGCTGTGCCAGGCGTTCGGGGTCGGCACGGTGGAGGAGGTGTACGAGGCGGTGGCGGGCGGTGCGCGCGCCGAGCGGGTCGTGCCCGAGGACGACGCCGGCCGTCCGGACGGTCCGGCACCGGCCGTGCGGCCGCAGCGTGTCGGTGCCGTGCGGCAGTGGGCGCTGCTGACCCGGCGCGGTACCGCGCTGCTGCTGCACAACCGGCTCTCGGTGGCCGTCCTGGCGGGTTCGCCGGTGATGATCGTGGCGATGTTCGCGGTGCTGTTCCGGGCGGGCGCGTTCGATCCGGCGGCGCCGGATCCGGGCTCCACCGCGATGATCATGTTCTGGATCGCGTTCGGGGCGTTCTTCTTCGGGCTGACGTACGGCCTGCTGCAGATCTGCACCGAGCTGCCGGTCCTGCGCCGGGAGTGGCTCGCGGGGCTGCGGATCGGGCCGTACGTCGCCTCGAAGCTGACGACGATGCTGCCGGTGCTGGCGGTCGCGGACGCCTTGCTGCTGGTGGTGCTGCGCGCCCTTGACCGGCTGCCCGCGGCGGGCTGGGACACGTACGGATCGCTGTTCGCGTCGAGCGTGCTGGCCTCGGCCGCCGCCCTCGCGCTGGGGCTGCTCGCGTCGGCGGCGGTGTCGGAGCCGGGGCAGGCGACGCTGATGCTGCCGCTGCTCTGCTTCCCCCAGGTGCTGTTCTCGGGCGCCTTCGTGCCGGTGCCCCGGATGACGCCGGCCGGGAAGGCGATCAGCTGGGCGATGACCAACCGCTGGGCGTTCGAGGCGCTGGGCAGCGGGGTGGGGCTGGAGTCGCTGTGGCGGGCGGGCGGCTCACCGGCGGGGCCGCCGCTGCTGGCGTCGTACGGGGACTCGTTCGGGCATCCGGCGAGCCGCGGGTGGCTGGTCCTGGCGGGCTTCGCGCTGGTGTTCCTGGCCTGGACGTGGGTGGTGCTGGTGCGCAAGTGCCGGGACGGCGTGGCGCGGGACCGGGCGGGGCGGTGAGCCCGGTGGGGTGACGCGGGGGGGGTGACGCGAGGGGCTCAGCAGCCCTCCCGTGCGGCCAGTCCGGTCACGCCCGGCACCCGGTCGCGGTAGGTCTCGGTCACGAACGTCAGGAACGTGTCGATGTCCTCGGGCTGGGACGAGACGCCCAGGGAGACGCGGACGGCACCCGCCGAGGGCAGGCCCAGCAGCTCCAAGTAGTCCTCCAGCGAGCCGAGTTTGCGGCGGGCCGCCGAGCGCAGCCGGGTCAGCGGCAGGGCGAACGCCTCCTCTCCGGCGCCCGGATTGCAGAAGCAGCCGGTGCGCAGGGAGATGCCCCGGGCGGCACTGTCGCGGGTGACGACGCGTTCGTCGACGATCCGGCCGTCCGCGCCGAGCACGTTCAGCGCGACCGTGCCGCCGCGGGCCGCGTCGGCACGGTCGGGGCCGTACACCCGGATCAGCGGGGAGCCGTCGCTGTGCCGCACGGTCCGTAAGCCGGTGAGGAGCCGGTCGGTGAGGCCGGTGACATGGGCGTGGATGCGGTCCATGCCGATGCCGTCGATCCAGGCGAGTGCGGCGGTCACGTCCGGCAGGGACAGGAAGTTGACCGTGCCGTCCTCGAAGGCTGCCTCGTCGGCGGCGAGGACGTGCCACTGGGCGCGGGCGCTGACGGCGTAGATGGTGCCGCCCGAGAACCAGGGGCGGCGCAGCTTGGCGAGGGCCGCGCGGCGGGCGATCAGGCTGCCGACGCCGGTGGGGTGGCCGAAGACCTTGTACCAGCTGACAGCCGTGAAGTCCGGGTGGTGGCGGCTCAGGTCCAGGACGTTGGTCGGTGCGAAGGCGGCCGCGTCGAGCAGGACGTCGTAGCCCTGCGCCTGGGCGGTGGCGATCCAGTCCAGGGAGTGCTGGACGCCGGTGAAGTTGCTCTGCGCGGGGTAGGCGAGCAGGCCGCCGGTCCGCCGGCGCAGCCGGGGCGGGGCCAGGGCTGCGCGCAGCCGGCCCTCGTCGAGGTGGAGGCCGGGCACGTACAGGGTGCTGGCTCCGCGGGCCCGGGCGTACTCCCGCAGGCCGTTGACCGAGTTGTGGTTGTCGAGCGACATCACGAGCCTGCCGCCGCGGGTGAACGGGTACGCCTCGCCGACCAGGCGCAGGGCGCCGGTCGCGTTGGGGGTGAAGATCACGGCGTACTCGTCGGGGTCCGCGTTGAAGTGCCGGAGCACCGCCCGGCGGGCCTCGGCCAGCAGCAGGCCGGAGGCGCGGGAGGCCGGGCTCTCGGAGTGCGGGTTGCCGAACAGTCCGCCGGTGATCCGCCGGGCGCTGCCCGTGACGAGGGAGCGCGGGGGGAGTCCGGCGCCGGTGTGGTCGAGGTAGGTGTGCCCGCCCTCGTCGAGGTAGCCGAACTCCCGGGCTCTCAACTCCGCGAAACCGTCGGGCTCTTCGGTTCCTCCGCCGGGTATGTGTCCGGTGGCGTCCGCCGTGTCCATGAGACCCCCTTCGCATGAAACTTCGACCAAGGTACCGGCGTACGAGGGCCGCACCGCCGCGGCGCGACGCGAGGGATGCGAACGGCGGAGAGCGGGAAGGACCGTGACATGTCCACCTCCCACGCGCCTCGTGCGCTCCCGCTCGCCGCTGCCGTGCTCACCGGCACGGTGGCTCTCTACATCGCCCTCGTCGCCCTCGGGAACATCACCGACTTCGGCACCAACCAGGCCTTCGTCCAGCATGTTCTGGCCATGGACACCACGTTCAAGGACGACGACCTGATGTGGCGGGCCATCACGAACAAGGGGCTCGAGAACACCGCCTACGTCGCGATCATCGTCTGGGAGACCGTCGCCGCGCTCGTGCTGATCGCCGGGACGGTGCTGTGGTTCCGGCGCGACCACGCGCGGGCGCGCCGACTCTCCACCTACGGACTGCTGATGCTCGTGCTGCTCTTCGGCGCCGGGTTCATCGCCGTCGGCGGCGAGTGGTTCGCCATGTGGCAGTCGAAGACCTGGAACGGGCTCGACGCCGCGACCCGGGTGCTGGTGCTCACCGGGGTCGCGCTCGTCGTCGTACAGCTGAGCCCTTCGGATCAGGACGGGTAGGGCACGGTCTCGCGGCCGGTGCGCAACGTCCGTGCCCACCAGGCCAGTTGGTCCAGCACCGTCTTCGCGTGCCCCTCCGTCCCGGGGTCGAGCGGGCGGCCGTCCTGCCACGCGGTGAAGTAGTTCGGGAAGGCCAGGCCGTCCCGGACGGTCACCGCGTGCAGCTCGGTGAGCACGTTCTCCAGATGCAGCACCGCGTGCCGTCCGCCCGCCGCCCCGCCGTAGCTGACGAAGGCGACCGGCTTGGCCGTCCACTGGTCGAAGTGCCAGTCGACGGCGGCCTTCAGCGACGCCGGATAGCTGTGGTTGTACTCCGGGGTGACGACGACGAACGCGTCCGCCGACGCCAGCGCCGCCGTCAGGCCCGCCATACCGGACGGGCGGGGGTAGGCGTCGCCCGCGTACTTCGGTGACTGGGCCGGGAGCGTCAACGGGATGTCGTACGCCGCCAGGTCGACGATCTCCACGTCGAACGCGCCGTGCGCGCCCGCCTGTTCGGCGACCCACCGTGCCACCACCGGGCCGAAACGGCCCTCCCGGACGCTTCCCACCAGAATCACGAGCCTGTACCTGTTGTCATCCATACCGCCCACGATCGGATCACTGCCGGCCGCCGAGCCAGACCGGGCCCAGGCTGGCCCCGGCAGGGCCACGCTGCGTCGGGCCGGGCCTCGTGCGGCGTGCCTATCCTCGACGGCATGGGGACACCACTGGGGGACTTCGTCCGGGCGAAGCGGGACAGCATCCAGCCGGAGGCGCTCGGGCTGCCGGAGCGCGGCCGGCGCCGGTCGCCGGGGCTGCGGCGGCTCGACCTGGCGGGCCGGGCCGGGATCAGCGTCGAGTACCTGACCCGGATCGAGCAGGGCCGGGACCGCCGTCCGTCGGTGGCCGTCCTCAACGCCCTCGCCGACGCCCTCAGCCTCGGTCCCGCGGAACGTGCCCATCTGCGCTACCTCGCGAAGATCACCGGCGGTGAGTGCGTCACGCACCCGCGGCCGGCGCCGCCGCCGCGCGCGGTCCGCCCGGCCGTCCTGGAGAGCCTGCGCCTGCTCGAACCCGGCCTCGCCCTCGTCACCAACCGGCTCGGCGACATCCTCGCCCGCACGAGGTCGTACGAGGCCGTGATGGGCGCGACCGGGCTCCTGGACGCCGAGGTCCCCAATCTCACCCGGTACGTCTTCACCGACGCCCGCGCCCGGGACCTCTTCGCCGACTGGGACACCGTCGCCGACGAGCAGGCCTTCGACCTGTGGCTCGGGCCCTCCGCCGACAGCAGCGAGTGGTTCACGGCGGAACTCGCGCCGTCCGCCGGGACCGACTTCACCCGCCGGATGAACCGGCATGTGGTCCCGGCCCGCGGGGTCCTGCGGCTGCGGCACCCCTCGGGCGCCGCGCTCCGCCTGCGGCGCGTGACGTTCGACCTCACCGAGGAGGCCCAGCAGCTGGTCGTGCTGCTGCCGGCCGACGAGGAGACGGCCGCGGCCGTCGAGCGGCTGCGGCGGGCCCGGCGGCACCAGCGGGCTCAGCAGGCTCAGCCGCTGCGCGTCATCTCGTCCACGGCTACTTGACCACGGTCACCTTGGTGTCCGGCTCCGTGCCGAACGTCCACAGCGCCGCCCCGTCCGCCTTGTGCATGCGGATGCCACTGGTCTGCTTGCCGGCGGCGGGCGGCGGGGAGGAGCCGTCGACCGCGTTGGAGAAGGCGATCGACAGGCCGGACTTGGACGCGAAGTAGAGGATGTGCTCGATCTGGACGCCGTCCGAGCCCGTCGTGGACGCCAGGGTCCCCGAGATCGTGTAGGTGCCGGGGTCGGGGCTCACCGTCCCCGGCCACACCGTGAACGTGCGGGTCGCCTTGTCGGCGGCGTCGACCGTCCACACCCGCTTGGCGCCGAGCGAGTAGACGACCCGGCGGCCGGTGCCGGAGGCCGCCGGTACGGCGGGGGCCTTCGCCGGTGTCGGCGACGCGGAGGGGTGGGCGCCCGCCGACGCGCTCGCCGACGGGCGGACCGCCGCGGCCGTGGGGTGCGGCCCCTTGTCGGCCTGGAGGGCGAGGAAGACGACGGCGACCGTCGCCCCGGCCGTCAGGCCGGTGACCCAGACCCAGGAGGGCAGCAGTCGGGCAGCCACGGGTTCGCATCTCCTCCGCTATGGGCCCCTGTACAGATGACAGAGGTCGGATCATCGTACCGGGCCGCACCCTGTCGCCCTCCCGCTCCGAGCGGCTACTCCAGCACCGGCAGCAGCTCCGGAAGGTGCCCGTCGGAGACCTCCGCCGCCCGCTGCCGCTCCTCGGAGACCGGCCCGTACAGCGTCGTCCGCGGCTTGGCCGGACGTCCGGCGGCCTCGGCCACGGCGATCAGGTCCCGGACCGACTTGTACGAGCCGTACGACGACCCCGCCATCCGCGAGATCGTCTCCTCCATCAGCGTCCCGCCCAGGTCGTTCGCCCCCGAGCGGAGCATCTCCGCCGCACCCTCCGCACCCAGTTTCACCCAGCTTGTCTGGATGTTCGGGATGTAGGGGTGGAGGAGGAGACGGGCCATCGCCGTCACCGCCCGGTTGTCGCGCATGGTCGGGCCCGGGCGGGAGATGCCGGCCAGGTAGACGGGGGCGTTGGTGTGGATGAAGGGGAGCGTCACGAACTCCGTGAAGCCGCCGGTGCGCTGCTGGATGCCGGCCAGGGTGCGCAGGTGGCCCAGCCAGTGGCGGGGCTGGTCGACGTGGCCGTACATCATCGTGGAGGAGGAGCGGATGCCGAGTTCGTGGGCGGTGGTGATCACCTCGATCCAGGTGGCGGCGGGCAGCTTGCCCTTGGTGAGGATCCAGCGGACCTCGTCGTCGAGGATCTCCGCCGCCGTCCCCGGGATGGTGTCGAGCCCCGCCTCCTTCGCCGCGGTCAGCCACTCCCGGATGGACAGGCCGGTGCGGGTCGCGCCGTTGACGACCTCCATCGGCGAGAAGGCGTGCACATGCATGCCGGGGACGCGTTCCTTCACCGCCTTCGCGATGTCGAAGTACGCCGTGCCGGGCAGGTCCGGGTGGATGCCGCCCTGCATGCAGACCTCGACCGCGCCGACGTCCCAGGCCTGCTGGGCGCGGTCGGCGACCTGGTCGAGGGAGAGGGTGTAGGCGTCGGCGTCCGTGCGGCGCTGCGCGAAGGCGCAGAAGCGGCAGCCGGTGTAGCAGACGTTGGTGAAGTTGATGTTGCGGGTGACGATGTAGGTGACGTCGTCGCCGACCGCCGACTTCCGTACGTCGTCGGCGATCCGGGTCAGCGCGTCGAGGGCCGGGCCGTCGGCGTGGAAGAGGGCGAGGGCCTCGGCGTCCGTCAGCTTCGTGGGGTCGTCGGCGGCGGTCGCCAGGGCCGCGCGCACGTCCGTGTCGATGCGCTCCGGCGCCATCCCGGGGGCGGCGGCCTCCCGCAGCGCGCCCCAGTCGCCGTACACCTCGTCGAAGTCGTCGCGGCGGTCGGTCGTACGGCCCTCGGTGTCGATGGCGGTGTGCAGATCGGTACGGCCGCTCGCGACGAAGACCTCCTCCGGCTCCTGCCACGGATGCCCCTCCACGACCGCGTCCGCGACCGCCAGGCCCGTCTCCGGGTCGGCGAGCGCGGCCACGTGCGGGCGCAGCCGGGGGTCCAGCCAGGGCTCGCCGCGGCGGACGAACTCCGGGTACACACAGAGACGTTCCCGCAGCTCGAAGCCTGCCGCGGCCGACCTCTGGGTGAGTTCCTCGATCTGCGGCCAGGGGCGCTCGGGATTCACGTGGTCGATGGTGAGCGGGGAGACCCCGCCCCAGTCGTCGATGCCGGCCGCGATCAGCCGCTCGTACTCGCTGTCGACGAGGTTGGGCGGCGCCTGGATGTTGCCGGCCGGCCCCATGACCAGCCGCGCCACGGCCACCGCCGCGACCAGTTCGTCCAGCTCGGCGTCCGGCATACCGCGCATCGCCGTGTCGGGCTTGGCGCGGAAGTTCTGGATGATCAGTTCCTGGATGCCGTGGTACGACCGGGCCACGCGCCGCAGCGCGAAAAGCGACTCGGCCCGCTCCTCGTACGTCTCGCCGATGCCGATCAGGATGCCGGAGGTGAAGGGCACGGACGACCGGCCCGCGTCCTCGAGCACCCGCAGCCGGACGGCGGGTTCCTTGTCCGGGGAGCCGTGGTGCGGGCCGCCGGGCTCGGACCAGAGGCGGGTGGCGGTCGTCTCCAGCATCATGCCCATGGAGGGCGCGACGGGCTTCAGCCGCTGGAAGTCCGTCCAGGACATCACACCCGGGTTGAGGTGCGGCAGCAGCCCCGTCTCCTCCAGGATGCGGACGGAGATGGCCCGGACATAGGCGATCGTGTCGTCGTAACCGTGCGCGTCGAGCCACTCGCGCGCCTCCGGCCAGCGGTCCTCCGGCTTGTCGCCGAGGGTGATCAGGGCTTCCTTGCAGCCGAGGGCCGCGCCCTTGCGGGCGACGTCGAGCACCTCGTCCGGCGACATGAACATCCCGTGCCCGGCCCGGCGGAGCTTGCCGGGGACGGTGACGAACGTGCAGTAGTGGCACTTGTCACGGCACAGGCGGGTGAGGGGGATGAAGACGCTCTTCGAGTACGTGATGACACCGGGGCGGCCCGCCTCCGCGAGGCCCGCGTCCCGGACCCGGGCGGCGGAGGCGGCGAGATCGGTCAGCGCCTCGCCGCGCGCCTGGAGCAGGACCGCGGCCTCGGCGACGTCGAGGGCGACGCCGTCCCGGGCGCGTTTGAGGGCGCGACGCATGGAGTTCTCGGTGGGGCCGGTTCCGGGGGTCGCGGAAGTCGTCATTCTTTGAGCATACGTTCGGGTTCGGTGGGGTCGGTGAGGCGGCGGTGCGTGGGTATGTGCCGGTGCGTCGTGGCTGATCGCGCAGTTCCCCGCGCCCCTGAAAGCAAAAGGGGCGCTGCAGCAAGCGCCCCTTCAGGGGCGCGGGGAACTGCGCGAGCAACCCCCACGCACCCGCAGCCGACAACGCACCCACTCAGAGGTACTCCGCATACGCGTCCAACGCCCCCAGTACCTCCGCCTCCCCCGCCGGAGGCAACTGCACCACGACCTCCTCGATGCCCAACTCGGCGTAGTGCGTCAGCTTGCCCGGGGTCGGGAAGACGGCGTACGGGACCACCTGGAGCGCGCCCGCGTCCCGTCCCGCGTCGGCCCAGACCGAGCGGAGCACCGGCAGGGACTCGGTCAGCCCGCGTCCCCCGATCGGCATCCACCCGTCCGCGTACTCGGTGATGTGGGCGAAGAGCTTCGGCCCCGCCGCCCCGCCGACCAGCGTGCGGGGACCGGTGACCGGCCCGCGCGGCTTCTGGACGGGCTTGGGGAAGGCGGAGGAGGCGCGTACGCTCCCGAACTCCCCTTCGTAGGCGGTCGGTTCCTCGGCCCACAGCGCCCGCATGAGGGCCATCCGGTCCCGGCCCAGCTCGCGCCGCGTCCGCCACCGCACCCCGTGGTCCGCGGCCTCCTCCACGTTCCAGCCGAAGCCGACGCCGAGGGTGAAGCGGCCGCCGGAGAGGTGGTCGAGGGTGGCGATCTGCTTGGCGAGGTCGATCGGGTCGTGCTGGGCGACCAGGGTGATGCCGGTGCCGAGGCCGAGATTCTCGGTGACGGCGGCGGCCTGGCCGAGGGCGACGAAGGGGTCGAGGGTACGGCCGTACTCGCGCGGCAGGTCGCCGCCCGCCGGGTACGGGGTGGTCCGCTCGACGGGGATGTGGGTGTGCTCGGGCAGGTACAGGCCGGCGAAACCGCGCGCCTCCAGCTCACGGGCGAGCCGGACGGGGGCGATGGTCTCGTCGGTGAGGAAGATCGTGACGGCGATACGCATGACCCATCTGTACCGGGGGTGGCGTGATATGTCCATACCGACTGGTCGGCATCGCGCGCCCCGTCTTTCACACCGCTATGCACATGACATACGGACGCCTGTGGATTCCCTGTCCTTCCGGGGGAGTTCACGTCCAGAGGGGAGAGTGGGCAGCATGTGTGAGGACACGCACGGCATCGGCAGACGCGCGCTGATCGTGACGGGCGCGGCGGCGGCCCTTACGTTGGGACCCGTGAGCTTCGCAGCGGCGGACGACGGTCAGGACCAGGAAACCCGGACCGTGAGCGGCACCCTGCCGCCCGGTTGCCCGGACTTCGTGTACGTACCAGTCGAAGTACCCGCCGGCGTACGGGAGATCAAGGTCTCCTACACCTACGACAGGCCGAGCGTCCCGGCCGGCACCACGGGCAACGCGCTCGACATCGGCCTCTTCGACCAGCACGGCACCGAACTGGGGGGCAAGGGCTTCCGGGGCTGGTCCGGCGGCGCCCGCACGGAGTTCTTCGTCCGCGCCGACGACGCGACCCCCGGCTACATCCCCGGCCCGGTCCACCCCGGCACCTGGTTCGTCGCCCTCGGCCCCTACACGGTGGCCCCGCAGGGCCTGTCGTACGAGCTGACGATCACCCTCACGTACGGCGAACCCGGCACCCCCGTCCGCCCGGTGTACCCGCCCTCCCGTGCCAAGGGCCGGGGCCGGGACTGGTACCGCGGCGACTGCCACCTACACTCCTGGTACTCCGACGGCCGCCGCACCCCCGCGGAGATCGCGGCCCTCGCCCGTGCCGCCGGCCTGGACTTCATCAACTCCTCCGAGCACAACACCCACTCCTCGCACGCCCACTGGGCGGACCAGGCCGGCGACGACCTGCTGATCATGCTGGGCGAGGAGATCACCACGAGGAACGGCCACGTGGTCGCCCTCGGCACCGACCCCGGGACCTTCGTCGACTGGCGCTACCGGGCCCGGGACAACCGCTTCGGCCACTTCGCCCAGCAGATCCACAAGGCCGGCGGCCTGGTCGTACCCGCGCACCCGCACGCCACGTGTGTGGGCTGCGCCTGGAAGTTCGGTTTCGGTGACGCGGATGCCGTCGAGGTCTGGAACGGGCCGTACACCCCCGACGACGAGGTCGCCCTCGCCGCCTGGGACGCCACGCTCGTCGCCTCGGTACGGAACAACCGGCAGTGGCTGCCCGGCATGGGCAACAGCGACGCCCACCGCGATCCCGACGCCGTCGGCTCACCCCAGACCGTCGTCCTCGCCGACGACCTGAGCCGCGAGGCGATCCAGGCGGGGCTGCGCGCGGGCCGCTCCTACGTCGCCGAGTCGAAGAACGTGACGCTGAGCTTCACGGCGACGGGCGGCCGCGGCGAGCGGGCGGGCATCGGCGAACGCCTGGCCGTCGCCGCCGACACCCCGGTGACCGTCCGCCTGGAGGCCTCCGGCGTCCCCCGCTGCACGGTCCGCTTCGTCACCGACGAGGGCGTCCTGCTCACCAGCGACCCGCTCCCGGTGGCCGGCTCGGGCACGGTCGAATGGCAGACCACCCCCTCCTACGCCGCCTACGTCCGCGCCGAGATCCGCCACGAGACGGCAGCGGGCCCGGTCCCCGGCGCCCTCGCGGCCCTCACCAACCCGATCTTCCTGGGGCGGTGACGCAGCACGCCGATTCCGGGGGTGGTGGTCACCGGCGGCCACGGCAGCGCCCCGTAAGGGGCGCTGGGGGTACCCCCGGCCGAAGGCTGGGGGAGGAACTGCGCGACCAGCCACGACGGCGCCGCAGACGACAGACGGCAGACGGCAGATCGCGGCACTTCCCGCAGAGCCCTCAGCGGCGGCCGTCCCGTCCTCGCTCGCTGCGCCGCAACTCGCGCCGGAGGGCGCGCCGCTGCTTTCCCGGCAGGGTGGCGGCCAGCTCGCCCAGCGGGGCGACGTCGTGGCAGGCGCCGTCCGGGCCGCCCCGGCACCACCACACCGGTGGCCCGGCCGCGTCCGTCGCACCCCCGTACCAGTCGCCGGAGGTCCCCGCGGGACGCGGGTGCATGCCGAGCTTGTGTTCCCCGCAGACCGGCCAGACCTGCCAGAGCAGCTCCGCGACGGTCTCCTGCGCCGCGCCCGCGACCACGGTCAGCACCGTCATCTCGTCGTCCGGCTCCAGCGGGTCGCCCTCCTCGGGGTCGTACGCGTTCACCTGGTTGCCGTGCCAACGGCCGTCGGGCATGGCCACGTAGACCTGCCCCCGGTCGATTCCGCCCGGGGGCAGGGACTGTCGCGGGTCGACCATCAGGATCAGCGCGTCCTGCCCCGGCAGGGTCGCCGTCACGTCGCGGTTGACCACGGCGAGCGCGGCCTCCAGCTTCGGCCACTCCCCGGGCTCGACAGGCCTGGGCTCCGGGAGCTGCGGCCGCTCATGGCCGGGACCGATGCGCGAGTACGAGAAGTAGTTCACGGGCGCATCGTGCCATCCACGACAAAACTCGCGTGCCCCGGCCGCCGCACCTCCCTACGCTTCCGGTCATGGACAGCGCCTGGGCCGAGGGGCTCGTCAACGTCGTGGACGTCGAGGCGACCTGCTGGGCCGGTTCCCCGCCGCCCGGCGAGGTCAGCGAGATCATCGAGGTCGGGCTGACCGTCGTCGACCTGGCGGCCGGTGAGCGTCTGGCCCGGCACCGGATCCTGGTGCGGCCCGCCCGGTCCACGGTGAGCGCGTTCTGCACGGAGCTGACCGGCCTCACGCAATCCGAGGCCGACCGGGGGGTCAGCTTCGCCGAGGCGTGCCGGCTGCTGGCCGCCGAGCACCGCGCGGACACCCGGCCCTGGGCCAGCTGGGGCGACTACGACCGCCACCAGTTCACCCGGCAGTGCCAGGCCACCCGGACGCCGTACCCCTTCAACCGCCGGCACACCAACGCCAAGGCCGCCTTCACCGAGGCGTACGGCCTGCGCAAGCGCCCGGGTATGGCACGGGCCCTGGAGATCGCCGGGCTACCCCTCGAAGGCCGCCACCACCGCGGCGAGGACGACGCCTGGAACATCGCGTCCCTCGTACTTCTCCTCTCCGCGCGCGGCCACTGGCCGGCTCCAGCGGAACACCTCGCCTGACGCCAGATCTTCCTCGGCGTCCGAACGCCAGGTGCGGGTGGCCGATCCGGCTCGGTGGAAGACGTCGCCATAGGCGATCACCCGTTTCCCTCCCGCGCTGATCACGTAGCCGGTGCGTCCTGCCTGTGGCTCCTCATGAGCATGACGTGCTCGTTCGACAAGACGACCGGCAGGTTCACCACGGGAGGTTCCCGGATCGGTCGATGAACTGTCCCGTCGGTCCGTCAGGGCCGATCGTCGCGAGGGTCACGATGGCCTGGGCGCCGTCGGCGATGCTCTGTCCGAGGCCGCCGGTGAAGTCGGTCGCGGTCTGCCCGGGGTCTGCGGCGTTGACCTTCACGTCCTTCAGTTCCTTGGCGTACTGGGTCGTGAGCATGGTGACCGCGGCCTTCGAGGCGGAATAGAGGGGCAGGGCATACTGCGCCTCGATCCGCGCCGGGTCCTGGGTCATGCCGAAGGAGCCCATCCCGCTGGACACGTTGACGATGACGGGGTTCGGCGACTTGCGCAGCAACGGGAGAAAAGCGTGCGTGACGCGTACGAGCCCGACGACGTTCACGTCGAGCACGGCGCTCATGTCGGCCGCGGTGTAGTCCTCGACGGGGCCGACCTTGCCGAGGACGCCGGCATTGTTGACCAGGACGTCGATCGTTCCCTCATGAGCGGCGACATCCGCGGCCGCGGCCTGGACCGAGGCGTCGTCGGTCACGTCGATCTGCACGAACCGGGCGCCGAGCGACCGGGCCGCGGCCCGGCCACGCTCACGGTCGCGGGCACCGAGGAGGACGGTGTGCCCTGCCTCGATGAGGCGACGAGCGGTTTCGAAACCGAGGGACTTGTTGGCGCCGGTGATGAATGTGGTGGTCATGCTGGCTCCTCCTGGCCCGAACAACGCGGTGGTGCGCCGTTCACGCACTCCATGCTGGGTGGCCGGGAGGGTTGGCGGGAGCTACGGCACTTCCTGGTACAGCGCGTACCACCCGGCAGCCTGGTCCACCGGACGAGGCGGAACACGGCCCTTCATCCCTGGGGAGACATCCTCTGGACCCCGATGGCGGCGAGGAGTTCGAGTTTGCTGCGGGCGTCGGTGCCCGGCTGCGGCGTGTACACCACCAGACGGAGGTTCGTGTCCTGGGTGTTGAGGATGTCGGAGTTCATGGTGATCTCGCCGACATCCGGGTGCTGGACGATTTTGTGCGCACTCGTGTGACCGCCCACCGCCCGGCGGCTCCACAACTCGCAGAACCGTGGGCTGAGGTTCAGCCTGGACACCAATGCCGCGAGGTCGGGATCGTCGGGGTACCGGCTCGTCGTCGCGCGCAGGTCGGCGACCAGGGACTCCTCGAACGCCGCCCGTTCAACCGCCGACTGCCGGACCCGGGGAAGTTCACCCAGGAACTGCCAGACCAGGACGTTGCGGTCTCCCACGCCGTGGACCGTGGGATCGCCGAACGTGGCCGCGAACAGCGGATTCCAGTGCAGCAACTGCCAGGTGGCGTCGTAGACCGCCAGCGGGTTGCCGGCGAGCTGGTCCACGATGCGGTACAGGCTCCCTGGGATCATGCGTGGCACCCGGCTCGGATCCGCTGCATGACCGGCCATGCGCAACAGGTGAGCATGCTCGTCGTCGGACAGGTGCAGGGCGCGAGCCAGGGCCGAGCAGACCTGCGCCGAGGGTGTCGCCACCCGTCCCTGCTCCAGCCGGACCACGTACTCGACCGAGATGCCGGCCAGCGTCGCCAGCTCCGCGCGTCGCAGACCGGGGACCCGACGCGGTGAGCCGTGCGCGAAGCCCACCGCCGCAGGGTCCAGCCGGTCCCGCCATGCCCGCAGCGCGGCACCGAGTTGATTCATGCACACCATCCTCCCGCGCCCCCCGCCCCGCTGGGTGGTACGCGCTGTACCACGAAGTCAGGGCTCGGCGGCGAGCCGTGAAGGACACCCAACAACCCATCCCCCTGATCCTGCTGGTGTCGCATTATGCGACGTTGTCCGGGCGGCGGTTGGACCAGGTAGTGGTGAGGACTCCGCCCACCGCTTCCTCGCAGGCTCGGCCTCCTCCAACGGGACTTCGTTCACCCGCCGCCTTCGACTCGCGCGTCTTCGAGAGCCGTCATGATCTCGGCCGAGTTCCTGATCAACACCCGGTGCCGGTAGGCCCGGACCACGGCCGCGGCACCGGCGAAGTCATTGGTCGGGGAAGCTCCTATGGCGGCCGCCAGCTCCGCTTCGAAGCGCTCACGATCGCCCGGGAAGCCGTAGCGGCTGAGCGCGCTGCGCAGGTCGTCCACGGTCCGGATATCCGGGAGGGGCATCGCTCCCCAGCCGTGCTCGGGCTGTGCGCTCATGATCAGCTCCTGAGGGACGGACATCGCTCCAGCTCCCAGTACGGCCCCGGTCACCACGCCTCCGCCCCGGCTCCGCACTCCGCCCACATCACCTTGCCGCCCTTCGACGCGCCCAGCTCACGGAGCACGGACGCGCCCCACCTGTCCGCGCAGGCCCGCACCAGGGGCAGGCCGCGGCCGTGCTCGGCGTCGGGTGGGGGCGGTGGGGCGGGGGCGGTCGAGAAGCCGGGCGGGACGTGCGGGTCCGTGTCCCATACGGTCACGCGGAGGCGGCCGGTGTCGGCCGAGCGGAGCCGCAGGGCGCACGGACCCTTCGTGTGACAGTGCGCGTTGGCCAGGAGCTCCGCCGCCACCAGCTCGGCGGTCGGGGCCAGCTCCGGGAGCCCGTGCGCGGCGAGGACCAGTCTCAGGGTGCCCCGTGCGATACGCGGTGCGCGTGGATCGTGCGGAAGGTGCAGGGTGTACGCCCAGGGCGGGGATACGGTGGCCATGGGAAGTCTCCGGTCGCAGAGGGGAGTTCGACAGGTGCCTGGTGTCTGTGCCGTGGCGTCCCACGGTGCGCTTCCAGGCGTGGCGCCTGAGACGAAGATAGGGGCTTCGCAAAGCAGCTTTGCGGGCATTCGAAGGATCTCGGCCTCATCTCCCTCGTGTGAGTGACAAGCTCGCTGTACGTCCGCTAGGAGGAAGCACTCATGACGCCAAGGCCCGCGCCAACGGCCCGACGCGTCCGGCTCGCCACAGAGCTGCGCAAACTCCGCGAGCGGGCGGGCCTGACCTCCACCGAGGCGGCCCAGATGCTCGGTACCAGCTCGGGTCAACTCAGCAACGTGGAGTCGGCCAGGTTCGGAGTGAGCCCTGACCGCGTCCGGGCCATGGCCAACCTCTACTCGTGCACGAACCAGCCCTACGTCGACGCCCTCGCCGACATGGCCGCGGAGAAGACACGCGGCTGGTGGTGGGAGACGTACCGCGAAGTGCTTCCCTCCGGACTGCTCACCCTCGCCGAACTGGAGCACCACGCGACAGCTGTCCGTACCGCCTTCACCGCTCACATCCCGGGCATGCTCCAGACCGCCGAGCACGCCCGGGAGATCTTCAGCAAGGCGATCCCGGCCCCTACCCCGCCGGAAGTCGAGCACCGCGTCTCACACCGCATCAAACGTCAGGACGTGGTGTTCCGGGAGGACCCGAATCCGTACAGCACCGTCATCCACGAAGCCGCCCTGCACATGCGGGTGGGGGGCCGGAGGGTAGCCCGCGACCAGCTCAAGCACCTGATCAGCATGAGCCTGCGGGATCACATCACCCTGCGGGTGCTTCCCTTCGACGTCGGAGCCTTCCCGGGATCAGGCCAGTCCATCAACTACCTGTGCGGGCCCGTGGCGGAGCTGGACACCGTACAACTCGACCAGTTCCACGGTCCCGTACTGCTCGACGCCGAGGCCCACCTGGAGAAGTACCGACGTCTCCTGGACGTCGTCGAAGCCACCGCCCTCAGCCCTGAGAAGTCCCGCGACCTGATCCACGCCATCATCCAGAACATGTGAGGAGTCGGCATGTCCACACACACCTGGCGGAAGTCGTCCTACTGCCAAGAAGGAGAGGCCTGCGTCCACATATCCACCACGCCCACCCTCGTCCACATAGCCGACGCCGACCCGCCCCGACGTGTCCTCACCGTCGGTGCCAGGGCCTTCGGCGGGCTGCTCGACATGGTGAAGTCGTCCGGCGGACGGTGACCGTGCCAGGCAGCCGCCGGGATGTGACCGAGATACGCGCCAAAGGAGCAACGGGAGTCGACGTTGGGCGCCTCCTCACCCACCATCATCCGATCCCTACGGAGAGCGTGCCGTGCGCCCTGTTCCCACCTGCGTCCTCAGCAGCGGGCAAGCCCCCCAGGTCCAGCATGGACACGCCCTGGACTCGTACGTCCAGATCGGCTCTCTGAGCAAGCCGCTCACCGGAACCGTGCTGGCCCGACTGGCTGCGACGGGGGTGCTTCAGTTGGACGCCCCGTTGGAGGAGTTCCTCCCGGTGCCGCGGGGTACCGGCATCACCTTGAGGCATCTCGCCCAGCACACCTCGGGACTGCCACGGCTGCCCCCGCACCTGAACCGGCGCGACCCTTACGCCGCCTTCGACGATGCCGCCCTGCACGCCGTACTCCACGGACTGGACACCCTCGCCACCACCGCCCCCGGCCGCACCGAGGAGTACTCCAACCTCGGGTACGCCATCCTCGGAGCCGCACTCACCTCCGCCACAGGGATGTCCTACCAGGACCTCCTGAACCACTACGTCCTTGCCCCTCTGGACATCACGGAGGTGACCGGCACTCCTCCGCCGGACAGACGCCTGCACAGCCGCGGGCTGTTCGGCCGCCCACGTCGCCCCTGGACCATGACCGGCGCCATCCTGCCCGCCGGAGGCCTCTGGGCCACCCCGCGGGCCGTCGCCGATCTGGTGGTCGCCCTCCTCGTCGACCGGAAACTGGGAGAGCCCGCCCTGTCCTGGCAGAAATCCGGCACCGTGCTCTGGCACAACGGCGCCACCGGTGACGCCTCCGTTTTCGCCGGCGCCGTGCCGGACGGCAGATGGGTAGTGGTGCACCGGCTCACCGGACAAGCAGACCGCACCGACCAACTGGGCATCGAGGTCCTGCAGCAGACCGCACCCGGCAGCACTGTCGAACTTCAGGACGAGTGAGTCCCACGCGCCGCCGACGGATGCTCAGCGCGGTTCGGGGAGCAGAACAGAAGCTCCTTCGGCGTACATCCCGGCACACCCCCACACCGTCGGCCGGGGCCGCAGCCGACGGTGCGGCCCCGGGCCTGGTCAGCGCACCGGCAGCGACCGGGTGTGCTCGATGCGGACGGCGGCCAGGTCGCGCGGGTTCAGGCCGAGCAGCCGCAGCATCGTCGGCGCGATCTGCGTGGTGCGCACCGGGGCGTTGACGCGCACGTCGTGCGGGGTGCCGGCGCCGTAGACGACGAGCGGCACGTCGAGGTCGTCGGCGGCTGCTCCGCCGTGCTCCGCGATCTTGCCCTTGCCGCCGGTGTAGACCACGCCGTACTGGCTGATGCCGAACACGTCGGGCACGCGCGAGTCACCGGGCCGCGCGTGGAAGTACCGGGCGGCCTCCGCACCGGCGTACACGGTCTTCAGGCCGCTCGCCGTGAACGTCTTGGCGGCTCCGTCGATGCCGTTGCCGGTGCCGGATCGGGCGAGCAGGTAGACCTTGGCGAACTCGGCGGCGGCCTGGGAACGGTCGCTGAGCCACAGCAGCATGGCGTCGTCGTCCACGGCGTGGGCGACCAGGTCACCGGCACCGGGGTGGGCGGCCTTCCAGGCGGCGTTCAGCCCGTCGAGCAGCGGCCCGTCGTCGATGCGGGTCAGTGCCTTCGGGTCGGTGGGCGACTGGCCGTGCTTGGAGGACAGGATGACGGTCGTGCTGCCGTCGAGGCCCCGCTTGTGGATCTCGTCGAGGAACGCCCCGACCTCCTGGTCGACGAAGTCGAGGTTCTTCGCGAGCAGCGGGCCGGGGGTGCCGGGCGTGGTGTAACCGCCCGTCAGGCCGTCGGAGACCGGCAGCTTCTGGGCGGTGGACACGGACTGGAAGTTCATCCCGAAGACCGCCGGGACGCCGGTCCTGCGGGCGCCGCTGTGGTCGTGTCCGTCGATCTCGTTGAGGACCGCCTTCACCTTGTACGCGTCGTACTGCTCGGTGGCCGCGTTGTCCTTCGTCCAGTCCTGGCCGGCCGGGTAGCCGATGGCCTGGCTGTTGATCTCGGGGGCGAACAGGTCCTGGATGCCGTCGCCGGACGGCCCGTCGAGGATTTCGTAGGCGACGTGCTTGTCCGACCACGCGGTGCGCAGCCCCGCCTTGCGGGCGACGTCGAAGACCGTGTTCACCTTGAGGTAGGAGTGCGGGTAGACCGGCTTGCAGGTCTTCGGGTCGACGGGCAGCTTCGCCGGGTCGATGAGGCCGGCGGCGTCACCGGTCATGTTCAGGATGCTGCCGGGCAGGCCGGACAGGCCCTGGCCCGCGTCGATGGAGTTCTGGTCCTTGTCGAGGTCCTCGGTGAGGTCGACCTCGGCGCCCGGCCTGACGCCCGCGCAGTCGGTGGTACCGGCCGGGAGCAGGGCGTTGCTGTAGGTGTCGTCGTAGTAGACGCCCGTGACACCCGGGTCCCCGCCGGTCAGCTGTCCCACCATGCCGGGGAAGGAGTCGGAGGGGACGGTGGTTCTGGCGTGGGTGTACTCCACGCCCCCGCCGGCCAGCCGGGCGAGCGCGGAACGCGGGTGCCGGGCCACGTACCAGGCCAGGTCGGACTGGTGCAGGCCGTCGACCGACAGCAGCAGGACGTGCCGGGAGCGGGACGTGGGGGAGGCCGAGGCGGGACCTGCTGTCGCGGCGGTCAGACCGCCGACGGCGGCAAGCGCGGCGGCGGCAGCCGCGACAGGACGGAGGGGGTGTCGGAACACGGTGGTTCTCCTCGAAACTGTGCGGAGCTTGTGACCCTGGCGGGTGACGCACCGACATTCGAGAAGGAGAACGTGTACGGAACCGGACCTGCGTGCCCGATTCTGTCAAAGAACGTCATGTCGGCGCGCAAAGCCCACCGCGCGGGACCACGAAGTCCGACGACCTGTAACTCACCTCGGGAACAGAGGAACCATGTCCGACCGCAGATTCCGGATCACCACCGCCTTCCAGCGGCACGTCGCCAACCCGCTGACCCGGCTCATGCCCTTCCAGACGCTGCTGGAGACCACCGGGCGGGTCTCCGGGCAGCCGCGGCGGACGCCGTTGGGCGGGAAGCGGGTCGGGGACAGTTTCTGGCTGGTGTCGGAGTTCGGGACGAAGTCGCAGTACGTGCGGAACATCCAGGCCGACCCGCGGGTGCGGGTGCGGATCGGCGGGCGGTGGCACCACGGCACCGCCCACCTGCTGCCCGACGACGACCCGGTCGCCCGGCTGCGCACCCTGCCCAAGGGCAACAGCGCCGCGGTGAAGGCGCTGGGCACGCAGCTCCTGACGATCCGGGTCGATCTCACCGACTAGTTCAGCTGGCGGCCTTGTAGAACGCGTACGTCGCCGAGTAAGGAACCGACACCTGGTCCGTGCCGGTGCACGCCGCCGCCGGGGCCACGCCGCCCTCGGTGTCGAGGCGCTGGACGTAGGTGACGCCCTCGAAGGTGCCGGCGCCGCGGGTGGCCGTGGCCTTCAGGAGCAGCTCGGGTACGGCGCCGCCCTTCGCGGAGGTGGCGACCGCGGAGGCGTTGACGGCGCTGCCGTCGACCGTGGAGACCCAGACCGGGCCACGGGAGTGCAGGGCGACCGGGCGGTGGGCGCGGTCCCGCTTGTCGGAGAGGGTGGCGGCGGGCTCCAGGAGCTTCCAGGCACCGTCGGTGCAGGTGTACGTCTGCACGCCGTGCGCGGAGTAGACGCCGGTCAGCTTGTTGCCGTCGGGCACGGCGAGCGCGGCGGGGGCGTGGACGGCCGGGAGGCGGGTGGGCTGCGCGGAGTAGGCCTGGACGGCGGTCGTACCCAGCAGGGTGGCGGCGGCCGCGGCGGCGACGGCCGTGGTGGTCAGAGCGATTCTCTTGGCGAGCTTCATGGAGTGGGCTCCAAGGATGTCGTGCGTGTTCCGGGAAGGGAGAGCGGCCGGACATCGACGATCCGGAAACCGGCCGTCCCCCTTGTCGTGTCCGGACGCTACGGATCCGCCGCCCCTTCCGGAGCCGGTTTCACGATCTCTGCCCGCCCGGGTCACCTCACTGATCCCCAAAGGGCAAGCAGAAGGCCCCGGTTGCCCCCTCACCCCGGCCAGACGATCGCCTGCACCTCGCTGTAGGCGTGCAGCGCGTACGAGCCCACGTCCCGGCCGACCCCGCTCTTCTTGAAGCCACCGAAGGGTGCCTCCATGTTGCGGCCCACCGTGTTGATGCCGACCCCGCCCGCCCGCAGCCGCCGCGCCACCCGGAAGGCCCGGGCCACGTCACCGGACCAGACGTAGTCGATGAGGCCGTAGTCGGAGTCGTTGGCGAGGGCGATGCCCTCCTCCTCGTCGTCGAAGGGGACGACGGAGACGACCGGGCCGAAGATCTCCTCCCGGGCCGCGCGCATGTCGTTCGTGCAGTCGGCGAGGACGGTGGGGGGTACGTAGAACCCCCGTTCCAGCGGCGGGCGTTCGCCGCCGGCCACCACCGTCGCGCCCTCCTTCCTGCCGAGTTCGACGTACGACTCGACGCGCGCCCGGTGCTCGGCGGTGATCAACGGCCCGACCACCGTGTCCGGCGCGGCCGGGTCGCCCACCCTCAACCGCCCCGCGTACGCGACCAGTCCGTCCACCAGCCGGTCGTACAGCCCGCGCTGCACCAGCACCCGCGTCGGCGCCGTGCAGATCTGCCCGCTGTAGAAGGAGAAGGTGGTGCCGATCCCGGCCACCGCCGACCCGACGTCCGCGTCCTCGAAGACGACCGCCGCGCCCTTGCCGCCCAGCTCCATCAACTGGCGTTTCATGTCCCGCCCGCACACCTCGGCGATGCGCTGCCCGACGGCCGTGGACCCGGTGAAGCTCACCATGTCGACGTCGGCCGAGGCCACGGCGGCCTCGCCGACCCCGGTCGACCGGCCGGAGACGACGTTCACCACACCCGGCGGGGCGCCCGCCGCCGCCAGCGCCTCCGCCATCCGGTACACGGACAGCGGATCCTGCGGGGCGGGCTTCACGACCACCGTGTTGCCCATCGCCAGCGCCGGCGCGACCTTGCCCGCCGGGTTGGCCCACGGGTTGTTGTACGACGTGATGCAGCTGACGACCCCGACCGGCTGGCGTACCGCCAGCGCGCCCATCACACCGGCCTTGCCCGCCCCCACTGCCCGAAAGGCGTGGGAGGTGCCCCCAGGCCCGGCCTCGTTGATCTGCGGCGGGATCGCCCACTCGGCCGGTTCGACGGTGGCGTACCGGCGGAACCGGGCCGCCGCCACCCCCACCTGCATCGCCCGGGCGGTGGCCGTGGTCGCGCCCGTCTCGGCGCGGGAGAGGTCCGCGTACTCGGCCAGCCGCCCGCGGATGATGTCGGCGGCCCGCCCGAGGACCGCCGCCCGCTCCCCCGCCGGCGTCCGCGACCACGCCCCGAACGCCTCCCGGGCGGCGGCGCAGGCGGCCAGCACCTGGCCTTCGGAGGCCTCCGGAGCCCAGCCGACGGTCTCCTCGGTCGCCGGGTCGACGACCGCGTAGTGCCCGCCGTCGGGCTCCGTCCACCGCCCGCCGACGAACAGTCGCTGCCCGTCCGCCACGTCACTCACCGGGTGCTCACCGTCCTGGTGTCCCGCCCGGAGCGCAGCACCCTGCCCGGTACGGCCCCGCTCACCACGTCGTCCCGGATGGCCTCGACGCCGTTGACCCAGACCGCCCGCACCCCGATCGCCTTCGCGTCCAGCCGGGGACTGTCTCCCGGCAGGTCGTGCACCAGGGTGGCCTGGCCGGCGGCGATCCGCTCCGGGTCGAAGAGCACGAGGTCCGCATGCCAGCCCTCCGCGATCCGCCCCCGCTCGCGCAGCCCGAAGAGCCGGGCGGGATCGTCGGTCAGCATCTTCACGGCCTGCTCGAGGCCGAGCAGCTTGCGGCCGCGCAGACAGTCCCCGAGGAACCGGGTGGTGTACGGCGCCCCGCACATCCGGTCCAGATGGGCGCCCGCGTCCGACCCGCCGAGCATGACGTCCTCGTGCTGCCAGGTCTCGGCGCGCAGCGCCCAGGAGGCGGGGTCGTTGTCCGTGGGCATGGGCCACAGGACGGTACGGAGTTCGTCGGCGGCGCAGATCTCGACCAGGCAGTGGAAGGGGTCCTGGCCGCGCTCCTGTGCTATGTCACGCACCACCCGCCCCGACAGCCCGGCGTTCGCCTCGCTGTACGTGTCCCCGATGACGTACCGCCCGAAGTTCGCCAGCCGCCGGAACACCCCGGCCTCCTTGGACTGGGCGCGCGCCAGCATCTCCGCCCGTACGTCCGGGTCGCGCAGCTTCTCGATCCGCGCCGGGACCGGCAGCCCGAGTATGGGCCCCCACCCGGGGATGAGGTTCAGCGCGCAGAAGGTCCCGAGCGACATGTTCATGGGCGTGAGGATCGGCATGGTCAGCGCCACGACCCTGCCGCCCGCCTTCCGTGCCCGCTCGCTCGCCTGGAGCTGCCGCGGCACCCGCTCCGGCACGGCCGCGTCCACGGTCAGCACGTTCCAGTTCAGGGGCCGCCCGGCCACCGCGCTCATCTCGGCGAACAGTTCGATCTCGGCGTCGCTGAACTGGTCGAGGCAGCCGGCGACGATCGCCTCGATCTGCGTCCCCTCGTGCTCGCCGACGGCCTTCGACAGGGCCAGCAGCTCGGCGGGGAGCGCGTGCCGCGAGGCGACCGGCTGCCCGTCGCCGTCGGAGTGGGTGCTGGACTGGGTGGTGGAGAAGCCCCACGCCCCCGCGTCCATGGCCTCGTGCAGCAGCCGGACGATCTCGGCGAGCTGCTCCTCACTCGGCTGCCCACCCACCGCGTCCGCCCCCATCACGTACCGGCGCAGCGCACAGTGCCCCACCATGAACCCGGCGTTGACGGCGATCCGCCCTTCGAGCGCGTCCAGGTACTCCCCGAAGGAGTTCCAGCTCCAGGGCGCCCCCTCCTCCAGGGCGACCAGGGACATGCCCTCGACCTTGGACATCATGCGGCGGGTGTAGTCCGCGTCGCCCGGCCGGGCGGGGTTCAACGGGGCGAGCGTGAACCCGCAGTTCCCCCCGGCGACCGTCGTCACCCCGTGATTGAGCGAGGGCGTCGCGTACGGGTCCCAGAAGAGCTGCGCGTCGTAGTGCGTGTGCGGATCGACGAACCCGGGAGCGAGGACGAGCCCCGTGGCGTCCTCGCTGGTCCGGGATTCCTCGGTGACGGCGCCGATGACGGCGATCCGGCCGTCGCGAATGCCGACGTCGGCGGTGAAGGCGGGCGCGCCGGTACCGTCGACGACCTTCGCCCCTTTGATGACGTGATCGAGCATGAACCTTGCCTCCTCAGCATGCGCCGCGGTGACCGACCTGTCTTTTAGGGGCGCGGGGCTGTATCGATTTGCGGCTCCGCCGCGTGGGCGCGACCAGCCACAACGCACCCGCACCCCGCAACGGCGATTACGCGGCACCCCGGAACCGCGTCGTCCGATGCACCGGATCCGTATCGATCTTCGGAATCACGTGCTCCCCGATCAACCGAATCGTCTGCAACGTCTCCTCCTTCGGCACCCCCACCGGCAGCCCGAAGCTCAACTGGTCGGCCCCCGCCTGCTCCCACCGCTTGCACTGCCGCAGCACCTCGTCCGGGTCGCCGCAGATCAGCAGTTCCTCCTCGACCAGCAGCTCCACGAACTCCGGCGTGTACTCGGGCAGCGTCTCCGGCCAGACCGGGAACCCCTCGGGCCGCGGGAACGTGTCGTGGTACCGGAAGACCAGCGAGGGCAGATAGTGCAGCCCGCCGCTCGCCGCGATCCGGATCGCCTCGTCGTGCGTCGGCGCGCAGATCGCGGTGGTGGTCACCATGACGTTGTCGTTGACGAAGTCCCCCACCGGCTCCGCGTTCACGATCGCCGTCTTGTACTGCTCGAGGACCCACTCCATGTCGGAGACCTTCTGGATGCTGAACCCGAGCACCCCCAGCCCCTTCTTCGCCGCCATGGCGTACGACGGCGGCGACCCGGCCGCGTACCACATCGCCGGGTGCGACTTGCCGTACGGCTTCGGCAGCACCTTCCGCGGCGGCAGCTGCCAGTGCTTGCCCTGGAAGCCGACGTACTCGTCCTGGAGCCACATCTTGGGGAACTCGGCGATCGTCTCCTCCCAGATCTCCTTGGTGTAGTTCATGTCGGTCACCCCGGGGATGAACCCGAGGATCTCGTGCGAGCCGGCGCCGCGTCCGCTGCCGAACTCGAAGCGGTTGCCGGTGAGGTGGTCGAGCATGGCGACCTTCTCGGCCACCTTCACGGGGTGGTTGACCTGGGCCAGCGGGTTGAAGATCCCGGAGCCCAGGTGGATCCGCTCCGTCGCGTGGGCCAGGTAGCCCAGGTAGACGTCGTTGGCCGACAGGTGCGAGTACTCGTCGAGGAAGTGGTGCTCGGAGGCCCAGGCGTACTTGAAGCCGGACTGGTCCGCCTGGATGACGTACTCGGTCTCCTCCATCAGTGCCTTGTGCTCGGCCAGCGGGTCGGTCTCGGCTCGCTTGCCCACGTATCCCTGTACAAAGAGCCCGAATTCCAAGGCGGTTCACCGTCCCAAGTCCAGGTGGTCCCTATGAGCCCTGCTGAGTCCTACGACTTTCTGACGTAGCGTCAGAAAGGTCAATAGCTGACGAGCCGTCAGATGACACTGACCCCCGCCAGCCACCCCCCGTCGATCACGAACGGCTGCCCGGTGATGTACGACGAGTCGTCCGAGGTCAGGAAGAGCGCCAGCCGGGCCACCTCCTCCGCCCGCCCGATCCGGCCCAGCGGCACGAGCTTGCGGTACAGCTCGTCCAGGGCCCGGCTCATCTCCTCCGGGTCGACGGTGGGGTCGAGCCGCGCCGGGTTGGACATCGCGGTGTCGATGGCGCCCGGGCAGATCGCGTTGACGCGTATCCCCCGGTCGGCCAGCTCCAGCGCGGCGACCCGGGTGAGCCCGAGCACCGCGTGTTTGGTGGCGGCGTAGGTCCCCACGGCCGCCATCCCGGTCAGGGCCGTGTAGGAGGCCGTGTTCACGATGGTCCCGCCGTCGGCCAGCTCCGGCGCGGCCGTCTTCATCCCCAGGAAACAGCCGACCTGGTTGACCTGCACGACCTGCATGAACTCGTCGAGGGGAGTGTCCACGAGCGCGTTGAACCGCAGGATGCCCGCGTTGTTCACCAGCCCGTCGAGCCGCCCGTACGCCTCCTTCGCGGCGGCGACGGCGGCCCGCCACTCCTCCTCCACGCCCACGTCCAGGTGGACGTACTTCGCCCCGATCTCCTTGGCGAGCGCCTCGCCCTGGTCGTCCAGCACGTCCGCCACGACCACCCGCGCGCCCTCCGCCACGAAGAGCCGCGCCTCCTGCTCACCCTGTCCGCGCGCCGCCCCGGTGACGATGACGACGCGCCCGTCCAGCTTGCCCATGCCGCTCCTCAGGTCAGACGGGGCGCGACCTCCGCCCCGAACGCGTGGATCTGGTCGATGAGTTCGGCCCGGCTCCGGCTGCGGAACCGCACCTGGATCTGGTGCACGCCCATCGCGCCGTAGGCGCGCAGCGACTCGGCGAGGGCGTCCGGGGCTCCGCTGAGCGTGCGGCGGCCCACCTCCCACTCCGGTGTGCCGACGTACAGCGGCTCGGTGATGGCGCCGACGGTCATCGGCGCGTCGACGCCCGCCTCCTCCCGCATCCGCAACAGCCGTTCGATCTGGGCCGGGAGCCGGTCGCGCGGATCGCCCTGCGGCAGCCAGCCGTCGCCCTTCAGCGCGGCCCGGCGTACGGCGGCGGGCGAGGACCCGCCGACCCACACCGGCACCCGCTCCTGGGCCGGCCGGGGCCGCTGCCCGAGCCCCTCGAAGTCGTAGAACTTCCCATGATGGGAAGGGAACTCGTCCGCCCCCAGGGCCGCCCGCAGCGCGTCGATCGCCTCGTCGAGCAGCGGCCCGCGCTGCCGGAAGTCCACCCCCAGCACCTCGAACTCCTCCGCCACATGCCCGGCGCCGACGCCCAGGATCAGGCGGCCGCCGGAGAGGTGGTCGAGGGTCGCGTACTGCTTGGCGGTCAGGAGGGGGTGGCGCAGCCCGACGACGGCGACATGGCTGAGCAGCCGGACCCGCTCGGTCACGGCGGCCAGGTGGGCGAGGGTGGCGACCGGGTCGTACCAGACCGTGCTCATGGCGGGGGCGAGCCGGTGCGGGATCGCCACGTGGTCGCAGACGGCGAGGTAGGCGAAGCCGGCCCGGTCCACGGCGCGGGCGATCTCGACGAGGTCCGCGGCGCCCGCCCCGTCCTCCCAGCCCTCGGCGTAGATCGTGGACTGGGACTGGACGGGGAGCTGGATGCCGTAGGCGAGGCTCACCGCGGACCGCCCCAGAGGCCGTCCTCCGTCAGCCCCAGCAGCTCGATCGCGTTCCCGCGGACGATCCGGTCCACCACGTCCGGGGCCAGGTGGCCCATCTGGGACTCGCCGACCTCACGGGACTTCGGCCAGGTGGAGTCGGAGTGCGGGTAGTCGGTCTCGTAGAGGACGTTGCCGAGGCCGATCGCGTCGAGGTTCTTCAGGCCGAAGGCGTCGTCGAAGAAGCAGCCGTAGACGTGCTCGGCGAAGAGTTCGGAGGGCGGGCGGTGCACCTTGTCGGCGACTCCGCCCCAGCCCCGGTTCTCCTCCCACACCACGTCGGCGCGTTCCAGGATGTAGGGGATCCAGCCGATCTGGCCCTCCGCGTACATCACCTTCAGGTTCGGGAAGCGTTCGAACTTGCCGCTCATCAGCCAGTCGACCATCGAGAAGCAGCAGTTGGCGAAGGTGATGGTGGAGCCGACGGCGGGTGGGGCGTCGGCGGAGGTGGAGGGCATCCGGCTGCTGGAGCCGATGTGCATGGCGACGACCGTGCCGGTCTCGTCGCAGGCGGCGAGGAAGGGGTCCCAGTCGTCGGTGTGGACGGAGGGCAGCCCCAGGTGCGGGGGTATCTCGGAGAAGGCGACGGCGCGCACCCCGCGGGCGGCGTTGCGGCGGACCTCGGCGGCGGCCAGCTCCGCGTCCCAGAGGGGGATGAGGATGAGGGGTATCAGGCGGCCCTGCGCGAGCGGGCCGCACCACTCCTCCACCATCCAGTCGTTGTAGGCCTGGACGCAGAGCAGGGCCAGTTCGCGGTCCTTGGCCTCGGTGAAGGTCTGCCCGCAGAAGCGCGGGAAGGTGGGGAAGCAGAGGGCGGACTGGACGTGGTTGACGTCCATGTCGGCGAGCCGCTGCGGCACGTCGAACGATCCGGGCCGCATCTGCTCGTACGTGATCACTTCGAGCTTGATCTCGTCCCTGCTGTAGCCCACGGCGGTGTCGAGGCGGGTGAGGGGGCGGTGCAGGTCCTCGTAGATCCACCAGTCGCCGATGGGGCCGTCCTCACCCGGCCTGCCCATGACGGGCTTGAAGCGGCCACCGAGGAAGCTCATCTCCCTCAGCGGGGCCCGGACGATGCGTGGCCCGGTGTCCAGGTACTTCTTCGGGAGCCGGGACTGCCAGACGTCCGGCGGCTCCACGGTGTGGTCGTCGACGGAGATGATCAGCGGAAAGGTGCCGTCCTGGGTGTCCATGGCGCTCACGGTAGCGCCGATCTGACGAACCGTCAGCTAGTGGGATGACGGTTCGTCAGCAGTCGCAGGCCGCGTGTCCGGCCAGCACGGCCAGTTCGTCGTCCTCCAGCCTGCGGGTGCGGCGGGCGGTGGGGTCGTAGGCGACACAGGTGCTCACACAAACGCGTTCTGCAACGTCCGGCTGCCCGCGCCGGTGGACCTGTCCGACCCCGCCGCCCGGCTGCGGGCCTGCGCCGGCCTGCTGACGACCGTCACCCGCCCCCCGGGCCGGGCGGAGAGACTCCTCGAAGCGGCCGTCACCGCCCTGCCCGGACCCGCCCAGACGCTGGCCCGCGGCCGTCTCTTCGCCCCGGCCTACGCACCCGCCGCCTGCACCTACGTCCACCTCCGCGAGACCGGCCGGACGCCGGCCGGACGTCCGCTGCGCCGGATCACCCTCGTCCCCATGGTGCCGCCCGACGACACGGTCACCTTCGCCCTCGGCGGCTGCGCCCGCGGCCACACCGTGAGCGTGTGCACCAACTCCGGTGCCGAGGACGCGGACCTGCTCGCGGAGTCCTTCCGGCACGAACTCGCCCTGCTCACGGAGGCCGTCGGCGTGTGAAGAGTGTGTGGACCACCGCGTGTCGCTCTGTGATCGGTGTCTCGCCAGGCTGACGGGACTCCGCCGAACAAGGCAGACTGACGGGGTGAATCGGGATGTCTAGGGGGACGGGCATGGACGGTGGACCGCGGGTACCGGAGCAGCGGCGCCCCCCCTCCTCCGCGGAGGCGGCGGCGCTGCGCTTCAGTGTGCTCGGTCCGGTGCGCGCCTGGCGCGGGGAGGAGCCGCTCAGCACCGGCTCCCCTCAGCAACGCGCGCTGCTCGCGGCCCTGTTGCTGCGCGAGGGCCGGACGGCGACCGCGGCCGAGCTGATCGACGCGCTGTGGGGCGCCGAGCCGCCGTCGCAGGCGCTGGCGGCGGTACGGACGTACGCCTCCCGGCTGCGGAAGGTGCTGGACCCCGGGGTCCTGGTCAGCGAGTCGGGCGGGTACGCGGTGCGGGGGCTCGGCGACGGCGCCCTGGACCTGGCGGCGGCGCAGGACCTGGCGGCGGAGGCGGAGAAGGCGAAGACCGGCGGGGACCTGTGCCACGCCCGGGACCTGCTGAACCGCGCGCTGTCCCTGTGGGACGGCGAACCCCTGGCCGGCGTCCCCGGCCCCTACGCCGACGCCCAGCGGGTCCGCCTGGACGAGTGGCGCCTCCAACTCCTGGAGTCCCGCCTGGACATGGACCTGGAGCAGGGCTGCCACGCGGAGGCGGTCTCCGAACTGACCGCCCTCACCGCCTCCCACCCGCTGCGCGAACGCCTCCGTGAACTCCTCATGCTCGCCCTGTACCGCAGCGGCCGGCAGGCGGAGGCCCTCGCGGTGTACGCCGACACCCGCCGGCTGCTCGCCGAGGAACTCGGCGTGGACCCGCGTCCGGGCCTGCGCGAACTGCAGCAGCGCATCCTCCAGGCCGACCCGGCCCTGGCGGAGCCCTCCTCCCCCGCGGCGGAACCCGCTCCCGTCCCGGTCCGCCCGGCCCAGCTCCCGGCGACGGTCCCCGACTTCACCGGGCGCTCCGCGTTCGTCACCGAGCTGAGCGAGGTGCTGGCCTCGGCGGAGGGCCGGGTGATGGCCGTGTCCGCGCTGGCGGGCATCGGCGGCGTCGGCAAGACGACCCTCGCGGTCCATGTGGCCCACCAGGCGCGGTCGGCGTTCCCGGACGGCCAGTTGTACGTCGACCTGCAGGGCGCCGGGGCGCGGTCGGCGGAGCCGGAGACGGTCCTCGGCTCCTTCCTGCGCGCGCTCGGCACGCCGGAGTCCGCCATCCCCGACTCGCTGCACGACCGGGCGGCCCTGTACCGCTCGGTCCTGGACGGCCGCCGGGTGCTCGTGCTGCTGGACAACGCGAAGGACGCGGCCCAGGTGCGCCCGCTGCTGCCGGGGACCGAGGGCTGCGCGGCCCTCGTGACCTCCCGGGTGCGGATGGTCGACCTGGCCGGGGCCCATCTGGTCGACCTGGACGTGATGTCCCCCGACGAGGCGTTGCAGCTCTTCACGAAGATCGTCGGCGCGGAGCGGGTGGCCTCGGAGCGCGAGGCGGCCCTCGATGTCGTCGCCGCCTGCGGCTTCCTCCCCCTCGCCATCCGCATCGCGGCGTCCCGCCTGGCGGCCCGCCGCACCTGGACGGTCTCCGTCCTCGCGGCGAAGCTCGCCGACGAACGCCGCCGCCTGGACGAACTCCAGGCCGGCGACCTCGCCGTGAAGGCCACCTTCGAACTCGGCTACGGCCAACTCGAACCCGCCCAGGCCCGCGCCTTCCGCCTCCTCGGCCTCGCCGACGGCCCCGACATCTCGCTGGCCGCGGCAGCGGCCGTACTCGACCTGCCGCCGGAGGCGACCGAGGACGTACTGGAGTCCCTGGTCGACACCTCACTCGTGGAATCAGCCGCTCCGGGCCGCTACCGCTTCCACGACCTGGTCCGGCTCTACGCGCGTGCGTGCGCGGAACGGGACGAACAGCCGCCGAGCGAGCGGGAAGCCGCCATGTCGCGGTTGCTGGACTTCTATCTGGCGACGGCGGCGGCGGTGTACGCGATCGAGCGGCCGGCGGAACGCGTTCTGGACCATCTGAGCCGGAGTGCCTACCCGGGCCTCTCCTTCACCGACCGGGACAAGGCGCTGGACTGGCTGTTCACCGAGGCGAGCGGGCTGCTGGCCGCCGTGCAGCAGGCCGGCGCGGCGAGCAGGCTGCGCCGGGCCGCCGACCTCCTCGTCGCGGCCGTCGACCTCGGCGAGTCAGGGATCAGCGCACGCCAGTACGCCCAGGCGGCCACCGCGGTGGTCACGGCGGCCCAGCGGCACGGCGACGCCTACGCCGAGGGCCGGGCCCGCCTCATGCACAGCCATCTGCTCGGCGTCTCGGGCCAGTTCACGGAGTCGGACCGGGAGGCGGGGGCCGCGTTGCGGCTCGGTCTCGCCGCCGGGGATCCCGTGGTCTGTGCGCAGGCACCCAACCAGCAGGGCATCATCGCCCTCTACAACGGGCGGCACGACGAGGCCGAGCAGCACCTCACGCAGGCCCTGGCCGCCTTCCGGGCGGACCGGAACCGGCCCGGTGAGGCCAGCGCCCTGTGCAACCTGTCCCGGGTGCACCTCGCGAGCGGCCGCACCGAGAGCGCCGTCTCCCTGGCCCGTCAGGGGGTGACCATCTACGAACGTGCCGACACCGGCGTGGCGCTGCGGCTCGCCAACGGCAAGTACGCACTGGGGCTCGCGCTGACCAGTGCGGGAGAGCCGCAGTCGGCGCTGGCGGCCCTGACCGACGCCCTGGCCAAGTTCCAGGACGCGCGGCAGCAGTTGTGGCACGGCATGACGCTCTTCCGGCTCGCCGAACTCCACCTGACCGACGACAGCCCCGCCCAGGCGGCGGCCTGCGCGGAGCAGGCGCTGGCCGTGCTGCACGGCATCGGCGGGGAGTGGCGGCGCGCCAACATCCTCACGGCCCTGGGCCGTGGCCTGCACGGCATCGGGCAGACCGACCGCGCCAAGGTCTGCTGGCAGGAGGCGCTGTCCGTCTTCGAGGAGACGGGGGCACCGGAGGCGGCGGACGTACGCGGGCTGCTGGCGTCCGCCCCCGTGGGCTAGGCCGCTTCGAGACCCGTACCTGCGTTCATCATTCGTTTATCGCCGCCCGGCACTCTCAGTGGTGCCGGACCGTCGCGTCGGGGGGCAGACGGCTCGGTGCGCCGGCCTCACCACTAGGGTGAACGGCCGTGCGATGCCCGCCCGGTGACACTCGGGGGAGTGACCGGGCGGGCATACCCCACTTCGTTCTGTCCTGTTCTCAAGGAGCACCTCATGGCCGACACCACCGGGACCGTCAAGCCCGACGACTTCCACGCCACGAGCGGGCCGGCCGACGCTGCCGCCGCTCTCGTCGTCGACCCGAAGCCGGACTTCGACCCGGCGGCCGCTCCGGCCGCCGCCACGAAGCCGGCCACGGACGCCACGACCACGCCGGTCACCGGCAAGGACGACGTCACCAGCAAGGACTTCCACGCCACGTCGGAGCCCCTGAACTCGCCCGACGACTTCCACGCCACGGACGAGAAGGCCTGACCAGACCACACCCGGACGGGGAACGGCCGCGGCGGCGCGGAGGGGGAGCCGCCGCGGCCGAGGTGTGTCCAGGGTGAGGGGGGCCGCCCCTCATACCTCCATGACACGCACGTCGTACTGCGGGATCCACTTGTCGCGCGTCACCAGGGTCATGCCCTCGATCTGGGCCTGGGCGACCAGTATCCGGTCGAAGGGATCCCGGTGATGCGCGGGCAGCCGCCCGGCACGCACTCCGTGGCCGGCCGTCACGGGCAGCCCGGTGAACTGGCTGTCGCGTACCCGCTCGGCCAGGTCCTCGGGACCGTCGAGCTTCCCGAGCGACTGCTTGATCGCGATCTCCCACGGGGTGACGGCGCTCACATAGACGGCGGGCTCGGTGTCGAGCAGGTCCTTGACCTCGCCGGACAGCTCCGGGGAGTCGTCCAGCCACCACAGCACCACGTGGGTGTCGAGCAGGAGCCGCATCACTGCATCCCGAAGGCGTCGGCGATGTCGTCCGGCAGCTCGTCGAAGTCCTCCGGGATGTGGATCCGCCCGCGGAGGGAGCCCCGGCCGGTCCGCCTCACCTTGGGCCGGAGCGGGACCACCTTGGCGACCGGTTCCCCGGCCTTGCTGATCACGACTTCCTCGCCCGTGGCGACCTGTTCCAGGATGCGGGAGAAGTGCGTCTTGGCCTCGTGCACGTTGTACTGGCGGACTGGATCCACGGCGGCCTCACACTCCGGTCAGCGAACCAGGCAAGTGGACTAACTACTGGACTAACCATAACGGACGCGCCCCGGCCCGTGCCAACGGATCCCGCAGCATCCGCGAACGCGCTCCGTCCCGTTCGCCCCGCCGCCACCCGGGCGTCGTGGCCGGCGGCCAGGCTCGGGTGTCATGGGTTCCGACCGGAAAGCACCCGCTGTGGTGGTGAAGGTCGTTCGGTTCGTGCCGCTCGCCGCGCTGGCGGTGCTGTTGCTCGACTCGGCGACCGACTTCTTCCCCGACGACCCGATCGCGGGGATCCTCACGCCGGCCCGGCTCACGCTGCTGCTCGGGCTGGTGGCGCTGCTCGTCCCGCCGGGCCGGGCCCGGTTGCGGGACTTCCGGACGCGGCTGGACCTGCCGGTGGCGCTGCTCGTCGGGGCGGCGGTGGCGGCGACGTACCGCGGCGGGCATCCGACCGCCCCGCTGCGCGGACTGCTGACGGTCGTGGCGACGTACTACCTCGTCGTGGGCGTGCGCCGCACCCGGCCGGAGTCCTGGCGCGCGGTCGGGCTGCTGGCCCTCGCCGGGGTCACCGCGGCGAGCACCAGCGCGTTCTCGCAGGTCACGAACGGCACCTCGACCGGGTTCTGCCGGACCGGCCTGCTCACCGACGTCGCCTGCGACGCGGGCGGCGGTGATGTGCTGATCCGCGCCACCGGCACCTTCGCCAACCCCAACCTGCTCGGCGCCTGCCTGGTGCTGCTGCTGCCGTTCGCGCTGCTCGCCGCGGTCGCCGTGGACGAGAGCACGGCACGGACGGCGATCGTCGTGATGGTCCTCATCGGGTACGGGGCGCTGGTCACCACCTTCTCCCGTGCCGAGTACGTCGCGGCCGCCGCCGGGCTGCTCGTGCTCGGCGGCGCCTACTGGCTGGCGCCCCGGCTCGCCGACCGGGCGCGGCGGCGGGTGCTCGCGGTGGTCGGCGGGCTGGGTCTGCTCGCCGCGGCCGGGGTGATCTGGGGAGTGTCCCGGGCCGGGGACTCGCTGGGGGTGCGGGGGCAGGCCTGGTGGGCCGCGCTGCAGGTGGCCCGGCAGAATCCGCTGGGGGTGGGGCTCGGGCGGTCCGGCGACGCCATCTCCGCGGCCGCGCCCGGCGAGCGGGTGTTCGTGCACGCGCACAACCTGTGGCTCAACTGGCTGGTGGAGACCGGTCCCCTCGGGCTGCTGGCCGTCGTCGCGGTGACCGTCGTCGCGTGGGCGAGCGCGGGCCGGGCCGCGCGCGACAAGTCCGTGCTGGGTACGTTCGGACTGGCCTCGCTGACCGGGTTCTTCCTCGCCGGCATGCTGGACGACCCGGCGAACCTGGACCGGATCAGCATGCTGTTCTGGCTGGTGCTGGGTGTGGTGATGGCCGAGGCTCCGACGGGGTGGCGTCGTCGTCCCGCCGCGCCCGTGGTCCTGGACGACGACACCATCGTCCTCAACGTGCCCCGGCCCCACCTACGGCAGCAGCCCTCGCACGGCCGGCACCGGCCCGTGGCCGCCGCCGCGCGTACGGAGCCGGCCCGGGCCCGGGGGCCGCGCTAGTGCTGCGACCGGAAAGGTTCACCGGCTCGCGACGCCCGGCACGGCACCTCGCCGCGTTGTCGCATCACCCGAGTACGTCCAGTACGCGGGCGATGCTCCGCCTTGCGATGCACCGCACCGGACGCCGCGAGCTTCCCGGCAAACCTTTCCGGTCACAGCACTAGGCGGTGCGCCGGCCGCGCAGTTCGCCCTTGACCACCTTCCCGCTCGCGTTCCGCGGCAGCTCCGCCACGAACTCCACCGTGCGCGGCACCTTGTAGTTGGCCATCTCGCGGCGGGCCCAGGCGATCAGGTCGTCCCCCGTGAGGACCGAGGCCGCCCGGCGCACCACGTACGCCTTGCCGACCTCGCCCAGCCGGGCGTCCGGGACGCCGATCACCGCGACGTCGGCCACCTCCGGGTGCAGGCCGAGCAGTTGCTCGATCTCCGCCGGGTAGGCGTTGAAGCCGCCGACGATGAACATGTCCTTCAGGCGGTCGGTGATCCGGAGGTTCCCGGCCGCGTCCAGGACGCCGACGTCGCCGGTGCGCAGCCAGCCGTCCGGGGTCAGGGCGCCGGCCGTCGCCGCCGGGTCCTCGTAGTAGCCGCGCATCACGTTGAAGCCCCGGACCAGCACCTCCCCGCTCTCGTCCACGCGCACCTCGGTCCCGGGTATCGCCCGGCCCGACGTCGACGCGATCACCGTCGGGTCGTCGCCCCGGCGGCACATCGTCACGATTCCGCTCGCCTCCGAGAGGCCGTAGGCGGTGAGGACCGTCTCGACACCGAGTTCGCCGCGCAGGCGTTCCACGAGCCGCAGGGGTACGACGGCGGCTCCCGTCACCACCAGGCGCAGCGCGGACAGGTCGTGGGCGTCGCGCGCCGGGTGGTCCAGGAGGGACTGGTGGAGGGTCGGCGGGCCGGGGAGCACCGACACCCGTTCCGCCGCCACGTTGGCCAGGACCGTCGCCACGTTGAACACCGGCTGCGGGATCATCGTCGCGCCCCGCATCAGGCAGGCGATCACCCCGGCCTTGTAGCCGAAGGTGTGGAAGAACGGGTTGACGATCAGGTAGCGGTCGTCGCCGCGCAGGCCCGCCAGGTCCGCCCAGACCTCGTAGGCGCGGAGGGTCTGCGCGTGCGTGATCATCGCGCCCTTGGGGCGGCCGGTCGTGCCCGAGGTGAAGACGATATCGGAGAGGCAGTCGCCGTCCAGCCCGGCCGCGCGGGCGGCGACCTCCCGTGCCCCGACCCCCTCCCCGGTCGCCAGGAAGTCCTTCCAGGTGCGGAAGTCGACCGGTGCGTCCTCCGACAGCACCACCACCTCCCGCAGCGCGGGCAGCCCGGGCAGCGGCCCCGGGCCGTCCCCGGTCCCCTCCCCGGCAGCCCTGCGCAGTGACGCCACGTACGAGGTCCCCAGGAAGGTGCCCGTGACGAGCAGCAGCCGGGCCCCGCTCCTGCGCAGCACGTCCGCCGCCTCCGCCCCCTTGAAGCGGGTGTTCAGCGGGACCAGCACCCCGCCCGCCGAGACCGCGCCCAGCGCCGCGACGATCCAGTCCAGGGAGTTGGGTGCCCAGATCCCCACCCGGTCGCCCGTCTCCACGCCGGCGGCCAGGCAGGCGGCCGCCGCCCGTTCCACGCGGGCGCCCAGTTCGGCGTACGTGATCCGGGTACGGCCGTCCACCACCGCCTCGGCGTCCGCGTACCGCTCCGCCGCCGACCGCACCAGTCCCGGAACGGTCCCCCACTCCATGTCACCGCGCACAACCGGCCTCCCCTCACGCATAGCTGACTGTCCGTCAGATTAGCTGTAGCCTGACGCCCTGTCAGCAAGCCGCGAGAGCCGTGGAGGTGCGGGCACATGGCCGGTCCGAAGGGCTTCAAGGGCATCAAGGACGCCACCGCCATCGTCGGGATCGGACAGACCCGCTTCGCGAAACGGCTCGACGAGGACGAGAAGACCCTGGCCTGCCGGGCCGTCCTCGCCGCCCTCGACGACGCCGGGATCGCCCCCGGCGAGGTCGACGCGCTCGCCTCCTTCACCATGGAGGAGACGGACGAGGTGGAGCTGGCGAAGGCGGTCGGCCTCGGGGACCTCACCTTCTTCAGCAAGGTGGGGTACGGCGGGGGCGGCTCCTGTGCCACGGTCGCGCACCTCGCCGGCGCGATAGCCAGCGGCCAGGCGACGGTCGGGGTCGCCTGGCGGTCCCGCAAGCGCGGCTCCGGCCCCCGCCCCTGGACCAACACCACCGTCCAGCTGCCCACCCCCGCCCAGTGGACCCGCCCCTTCGGTCTCCTCCGGCCCGCCGACGAGATCGCCATGCTCACCCGCCGCTACATGCACGAGTACGGCGCCACCCGCGACCACCTCTTCAACGTCGCCCTCGCCTGCCGCAACCGCGCCAACCAGAACCCGGCCGCCGTCATGTACGACCGCCCCCTCACCCGCGAGATGTACATGAACGCGCGCTGGATCAGCGAACCCCTCTGCCTCTTCGACAACTGCCTGGAGACGGACGGCGCGCTGGCCTGTGTGATCGTCAGCAGCGAACGCGCCCGGGACTGCCGGCGGACCCCCGTCTACGTCCACTCCGCCGCCCAGGGCCTGCCCGCCCAGCACCACGGCATGGTCAACTACTGGAACGACGACCCCCTCACCGGCCCCGCCTGGACCGCCGCCCGGCACCTGTGGAAGCACGCCGACCTCACCCCGGAGGACGTCGACGTCGCCCAGATCTACGACGCCTTCACCGCCCTCATACCGCTCTCCCTGGAGGGCTACGGCTTCTGCGGGAGAGGGGAGGGCGGGGCGTTCACCGAGGGGGGCGCCCTGGAGATCGGCGGGCGGCTGCCGGTCAACACCGGCGGCGGAGGGCTCAGCGAGGCCTACGTCCACGGCTTCAACCTCATCACCGAGGGCGTCAAGCAGCTGCGCGGCACCAGTACCGCCCAGGTTCCCGGCGCCGCCACCTGCCTGGTCACCGCCGGCGAAGGCGTCCCGACCTCCGCCCTCCTCCTCACCAACCGGAGCTGAGATGCTGCGACCGGCCATCGACACCGACGGCGCCCCCTTCTGGGAGTACGCGGCGCTCGGCGAACTCCGCGTCCAGGCCTGCGCCGACTGCCACGAACCCCGTTTCCCGCCCCGCCCCTGCTGCCCGCACTGCCAGTCCTTCGCGAGCGAGTGGCGGCCGACGAACGGGCGCGGCCGGATCTGGTCGTACGTCGTCCCGCACCCGCCGCTGCTGCCCGACTACGCGGCCCAGGCGCCGTACAACGTCGTCGTCGTGGAACTCGACGACGCGCCCCGGGTGCGGCTGGTGGGCAACGTCGTCGCCGCGGCCGGGGCGCCGCTCGACTCGACCGGGCCCGAACGGATCCGGATCGGGGCGCGGGTGCAGGCCGTCTTCCCGGACGGGCTGGTGCAGTGGGTCCTGGAGCGGCCGTGAGTCCGCGCCTGGACGTGGACAAGGAGACCGGGGTCGCCGTCGTCACCCTCGACCGGCCCGAGCGGCTCAACGCGATCGACCTGGCGACGGCGGACGAACTGGCGGCCCTCTGGCGGGCGTTGCGCTTCGACGACACCGTGCGGGCCGTCGTCCTCACCGGGGCCGGCACCCGCGCCTTCAGCACCGGCCTCGACCGGGACGCCGTGGTGCCGCAGCCCTCCTCGCCGTACAGCCAGGACGATCCGCTGATCGCCGTCGGCCCCAAGGCGAACGACCTGTGGAAGCCGGTGATCGCCGCGGTGGCCGGGATGGCCTGCGGCGGTGCCTTCTACCTCCTCGGCGAGGCGGACTTCGTCATCGCCGAGGAGGACGCGACCTTCTTCGACCCGCACACCTCGTACGGCATGGTCAGCGCGTACGAGTCCGTGCTGCTGGCCCAGCGGATGCCGTACGGCGAGGTGGCCCGGATGGTGCTCATGGGCAACGCCGAGCGGGTCTCCGCCCGGCGGGCGTACGAGGTGGGGCTGGTCTCCGAAGTGACCCCACCCGGGCGGGCGTTGGAGGCCGCCGTGCGCTGCGCGACCGTCATCGCCGGGTATCCGGCGGCGGGGGTGCAGGGCAGCGTGCGAGCCCTGTGGGCGGCGAAGGAGGCGGCACGGGAGCGGGGCTGGGCGCAGGCACCGCACCTGATCGCCCTGGGCAACCTGCCCGGCGACCGCCAGGCGGAACTCTTCGGCAACCGGGCCCGCACCGCCCCCCGCGTCCGCTGAGCCACACGTGGCGGGGCGAACCACTCGGGCGTAACGTTCGCTGCGGGAGCCGACTCCCGCTCCGAGCGACGGCCGCCGTGCACAGCCCTTCCGTGCGAGTGGTACGACGGCCGTCCCGGTGTACGGAAGTCTTTCGGGTGCGGGTGCGTGGGGGTTGCTCGCGCACGCGCCGCTCAGCCGTCGGCGGCACTCACGTCGTGCGCGCCGTCCCCGTCCCCTTCTCCGCGTCCAGCGCGTACACGCACCGGTCCTTGCTGCACGCGTACACGACCCCGTCCCGCACCACCGGCGACCCGGTGATCTCCCCGCCGGTGGCGAGCTTCCACCGCAGCCGGCCGTCGTCGGCCTTCAGCGTGTACAGCAGATGGTCGGTGGAGCCGAAGTGGATGCGGCCCTCGGCCACCGCCGGCGCCCCCACCACGTCGCCGCCCGCCTGGAAGCGCCACTTGGGCGTCCCGGTGACCGCGTCCAGGGTGTACAGCCCCTTGCCGCTGCCGACGTGGACATGGCCCGCGGCCACCAGCACCGGCTCGATCGACGCGCGGGCCTCCGTCGCGATGCGCCAGCGGTCACGGCCGTCGGTGGCGTCGAGGGCGTAGACGGTGCCGAGGTAGTCGGCCAGGTAGATACCGCCGCCCGTGACCGCGGGTCCCGGCACGAAGGCCGGCGGGGAGAGGAACACCGCCGGCGCCTCGAAGTGCCAGCGCACGCGCCCCGTCGCGGTGTCGAGGGCGATGACCCGGGTGCCCGCGGAGGCGTACACGAAGCCGTCGTCGGCGTGGGTGAGACGGACCGGGACGCCGCCGCAGGAGGCCGCGTCGCCGATCGGGTAGGACCAGCGTTCGTCGCCGGACCGGGCGTCCAGCGCGCGCAGCCGCGCGTCCTGCCAGACGAAGACCGTGCCGTCGTGCAGGGACGGCCCGGACTCGGGGGACTCGAAGTCGGTCTGGGCGCCGGACAGCTCCCAGAGTTTCTGCCCGTTGGAGGCCTCCCAGGCCTGGACCCCGCCGCCCCGGGTACCGGTGACGAGCGTGCCGCGGCCGGCCTTGAGGGAGTACACCCAGGCGTCGGTGGACAGCCGCCACAGGTCGCCGCCCTCGCGGGCCTCCAGGGCGAACAGGGTGGGGCCGTCGGAGGCGTGGATCCGGCCGTCGGCGACCGCCATGGACCAGGCGACGTCGCGGGTCTTGAAGCGGCGGCGGCCGGTGGCCACGTCGAGGGCGTGCACCTCGAAGGAGGTGACGTAGACGAGGTCGCCGTCGACGGACGGGGTGCCCCAGACGTCGTTGGACATCCGGAACCGCCAGGGGCGCCAGCCGGACGCCGTCTCCGGCGGCAGGGCGGGCACCGGCGGTACGGCGGGGTCGACGCCGTTGACGCCGGGGTGCGGGCGGGACCAGCTGGCCACCAGGCCGGCCTCGGGCGGCGGCGCCTTGACGGCGGCGGCGCGGGTGTCGGCGACGCGCGGGCCGGGCCCGATGGGCACCTGGGCGCCGGCCAGGCGCACCGGGCCGGTGTCGGGGGCCGGGCCGGGGGCGCCGACGGGGACCGGGGCCGGGACCACGGGGTCGTAGGAGGGCGGCGGGGGGACGGCGAGACGGCCGCCGCTGCGCCCGCCGGAGGGGTGCGCGGAGGGCTTCACGGCCGGCCGGCCGCCGCGGCGGGACTCGATCAGCCCGACCGCCTTCTCGGGCAGCCAGGCCGAGGCCGTACCGCTGTCGTCGGAGCCGGAGCCGAACAGGTGCGGTGCCAGCTGCGCCTGGAGGTCGGCAGGGTTGGGGCGGGCGGTGGCCTCCATCTGCATACAGGACTCGATGAGCGGACGCAGTTCGTCCGGGAGTCCTTCGAGGTCGGGTCCCTCGCGGAGCAGCATGAAGACGGTCTCGACCGGGTTGGCGCCGTGGAAGGGCGGGTGGCCGGTGGCGGCGAAGACGAGCATGGAGCCGAGGGAGAAGACGTCGCTCGCGCCGGTCACGGACCGGGAGTCCTTCGCCTGCTCGGGCGACATGTAGGCGGGCGTGCCGACCGCGACGTTCGTCATCGTCAAACGTGTGTTCGACACGCCGGACGCGATACCGAAGTCGATGACCCGGGGACCGTCCTCGACGACGAGGACGTTGGAGGGCTTGAGGTCCCGGTGGACCAGTCCGGCGCCGTGGATCGACTGGAGCGCCTCGGCGACGCCCGCGGCGAGCCAGCGCACCGCCTGGGCCGGCATCGGCCCGCAGTCGTTCACTATCTCTTCGAGGGACGGCGCGGGCACGTACGCGGTCGCGAGCCACGGCACGGCGGCGCGCGGGTCGGCGTCGACGACGGCGGCCGTGTAGAAGCCGGAGACCGCCCGGGCCGCCTCCACCTCGCGCGTGAAGCGGACCCGGAACAGCTGGTCCTCGGCGAGCTCGGTCCGGACCGTCTTGATCGCCACGCGCCGGCCGGACGCCGAGCGCGCGAGATAGACCAGCCCCATGCCGCCGGCCCCCAGCCGTCCCAGCACCTCGAACGGCCCGATCCGCCGCGGATCGTGCTGCGTCAGCTGATCCACCACTTGCCTGCCACCTCCCCGTACGGGCCTCGTCCACCCACATATGTACGCGACCCCGTGCAGCGTCTCACCACCGGCACCGCCGTGGCGGCACGCACCCCGATTCTTCCTGGCCCGGGCACAGGTTGCGAACCCGGAGATCAATCGGGGTGTCTTATGACAAAGTGAGACATTTACTCGCCGAGAGCCGTGGTTTCGTGGCTTCTGAGCCGTTGTTCCCTGGCTTCTAGCGTTGCAGCAGCGCGAAGGACGCCCCTTGATTGTCGGTGACGACGGCCACTTTTCCGTACGACGTCTCGAAAGGCGCCGCCTGGACCCGGCCGCCGAGTTCCTGCACGGCGCCGACCGCGGCCGCCACGTCCCCGGTGCGGAAGTGGACGACGAACTGCGGCGGCATCCCGGGATAGAAGACGTCGGAGACGGGGGCCCGGCCGAAGTCCGGGTCGGCGTCCGCGCCGAACAGGGCGTCGGCGAAGAGGTGCCCGTAGAAGGTGTTGGCCACGTCGATGTCCGTGGTGTACAGCTGCGCCCAGGCGAAGCTGCCGGGGGCGTGCCGGACGCCGAAGCCGGGGTGGCCCGCGGCCTGCCAGAGGCCGAAGACGGCACCCTGGGGGTCGGCGACGAGCGCGGCGGTGCCGAGGTCGCGGACGGGCGCGGGATCGCTCACCACCTGCCCGCCGGCCGCGAGGACGCGCCGGGCGAGGTCCCGGGCGTCCGGGGTCGCGAAGTACACCGTCCAGACGGTGGGCATCCGGCCGTCCCGCTTCCGCGCCAGCCTGGCCACCTCCGCGCCGCCGAGCCGGGCCCACACGGAGCCGGGGCCGCCCCCGGCGTCCTCGAAGGTCCACCCGAAGAGCCCGCCGTAGAACCGCTTGCCCGCCTCGAGGTCGGGCAGCTGTACGTCCACCCAGCACGGGACGCCCTCGGTGTATCCGGATGCCCTGTTTTCGGCCATGTCGTCAAAGTAACCGCCCGGCCCGCACCGCGCAGACCGTCCGCGCTCCGGGAGTGACCGGCGCTTTCCCCTCCGGGCAAGCACCCCACACATCCGTGCACCCCATTTGCAGTCGGCCGAATCGCGCTCCGATCACCCCTCGGTAAGCTGACGGCATGACAGGACAAGTGCGTACCGTCGACGGCCGCGTGGCCGGCCGGCGTGGGCAGGCGACCCGGCAGAAGCTGCTCGACTGCCTCAGCGAGATGCTCAGCTCCTCCCCTTACCGGGACGTCAAGGTCATCGATGTCGCCCGGAAGGCGGGTACTTCGCCCGCGACCTTCTACCAGTACTTCCCGGACGTCGAGGGCGCCGTCCTGGAGATCGCCGAGCACATGGCCACCGAGGGCGGCCAGTTGACCGAACTGGTCGCGGGGCGCTCCTGGGTCGGCAAGGCCGGCTGGGCGACCGCCCAGGAACTCGTGGACGGTTTCCTGGAGTTCTGGCGGAAGAACGACGCGATTCTGCGCGTGGTCGACCTCGGCGCGGCCGAGGGGGACAAACGGTTCTACAAGATCCGTATGAAGATCCTGAACTCGGTGAACAACTCCCTGACCGATTCCATCGCGGAGTTGCAGTCCAAGGGCAAGGTCGACAAGGACGTGAACCCGGCGGCCGTCGCCGGTTCGCTGGTCGCGATGCTCGCGGCGGTCGCCGGACACCAGAAGGGCTTCCAGACCTGGGGTGTGAAGCAGGCCGAACTCAAGCCGAACCTCGCGCTGTTGGTGCACCTGGGTGTGACCGGGAAGAAACCCACGAAGTAACCCGCACGGCAACACACCCTCCGGGTCCTGTCTGGCAGGCGGTGGTTCACACGCAGCGGTGAACCACCGCCTGTCGTCCTACGCCGGCAGCGGCCGGTCCCGCACCACGTGCTTCATCACCAGCGTCGAGTTGAGGCGCTGCACCCCCGGCAGGGTCGCGAGCCGTTCGTCGTACAGCCGCTGGAAGGCGGCGAGGTCGGCGGTGGCCACCCGCAGCAGGTAGTCGGGCTCGCCGAACAGCCGCTGCGCGTCCAGCACATGGGGGATCCGAGCGAGCTCCCGCTCGAAGTCGGCGACCGTGTCCCGGTCCTCCTGCCGCATGGACACGAAGACCAGCGCCTCGAAGGTCAGCCCGACGGCGGCCGGGTCCACCACCGCCCGGTACCCGCTGATCGCCCCCGACCGCTCCAGCTCGCGCAGCCGCCGGTGGCAGGGCGAGACACTCAGCCGCACCCGCCCGGCCAGCTCGGTCACGGTCAGCCGCCCGTCCTGCTGGAGCTCGGCAAGAATTTCCCGGTCCACGTCGTCCATGGGGCAGATCTTCCCCCGAAGCCGCCGTTCACGGGCAAACTTCGACAACACTTTCGGGCCATACGCGCTCTCATGTCCCCCTCATGGACACCGGGCGCCGACTGGGCCTACGTGATCGCCGCCGGGGTGCGCGGCCGCTCGGTGGTGCGGGCGGTGGCGGGCCTGATGGCCGGGTACGCGCCGCACACGGCGCCGACGGTGGCGGGGCTCGCGGTGCTGCTGGCGAACTCGCCCGCGCTGCTCACCGTGCTGACGGTGGCGGGCGCCGGGTATCTGGTGTGGCTGGGGTGGGGGGGTGCTGCGACGCCCGGCGGTACCCACGGAAGAGGCGGAGGAGGCGGGGGAGCCCGCCGGGCCGGAGGGCTTCTGGCGAGGCGCGGCGATCAGCGGCCTGAACCCCAAGGCCCTGCTGCTCTACCTGTCCGTGCTCCCCCAGTTCCTGGTCACCCGGTGCGGCCACCCGCCCATAGCCCTCCAGACGGCCGTGCTCGGCACCCTCCACATGGCCTGCCGCACCGCCGTCCACCTGACCGTCGGCACCCTCGGGGGCGGCGATGCCGGGCATCGGCGCCCTGCTGCTGACGCAGCACACCCTGTGATCACCGCGGGTCGAGCCGGAAGACCCGCAGCTCCCGCTCCACCCGCTCCTGGTACGTGGCGTACGGCGGCCAGAACGCCAGCAGCTCCCGCCAGGCGGCCGCCCGCTCCTCCCCCGCCAGCAACCGGGCGGTGACCGGGACGTCCCGCCCCTTCCAGCTGATCTCGGCGTCGGGGTGCCCAAGGAGGTTGTAGGTCCAGGCCGGGTGGTCGGCCCGGCCGTAGTTGGACCCCACGAGGAACCAGCCGTCGCCGTCGGGCATGCACGCGAGCGGCGTACGGCGGGACTGCCCGCTGCGCGCCCCGGTGGACGTGAGGATCACGCCCGGCAGCATCTGGGCGCTGAGCAGCACCCTGCCCCGGCTGAGCCGGTGGACGGCCCGGTCCAGGGCCGGGATCACATGCGGGGCGACCTTCAGGAACCCGCGGGTGCCCGCCACCTTCTGCACCAGCCGTTCGCCGATCACACCGCCACCGCCCCTCGCTCGAACAGCCCCGCCGAGGCGGCCGCGTGGCCGCGCAGCCGGTGCACGGGCCCGAAGAGCAGCTCGTCCCCGGCCGCGCGCTTGAAGTACAGATGCGCCTCGTGCTCCCAGGTGAACCCGATCCCGCCGTGCAGCTGGATCCCCTCCCCGGCGGCGACCCGCAGGGCCTCCAGCGCCTGCGCCAGGGCCAGCCCGCCCACCCGCTCCCCGTGCGCGGTCGCCCAGGCCGCGTAATAGGCGGCCGACCTGGCCGCCCGCACCGCCACATACACATCGGCCAGCCGGTGCTTGACGGCCTGGAAGGACCCGATCGCCCGCCCGAACTGCTCGCGCTGCTTCACGTACTCCACGGTCCGCTCCAGCGCCCGGCCGGCGGCTCCCACGGCCTCGCCCGCGAGGACGGCGGCGACGGAGTCGCCGAGGGCGGCGAGGGCGGGGCGGATGTCGGTGTCCTCGTCCGTCCCGAGCAATTCCGCCCGCACATCCCGTAGTTGCACCCGGGCCTGGCCGCGCGTGGCGTCGAGGGCGGTCCGCCGGGTCCGTACGACCCCCGCCGCGTCGCCCGCCACCAGGAAGAGAAGGACGCGCGAGCGGGCGTACCCACCCGCGTGGGCCGGGACGAGCAGCAGTCCGGCGCTGTGCCCGTCGAGGACCTGGTCGACCTCCCCGTACAGCCGCCATCCGTCGTCCCCGTGCCCGGCCTGGACCCCGCCGGCCCGTCCGCCGCCGGCCCAGTCGCCGCTCTGCGCGTCGGTGAGGGCGAGGGCCGCGCCGAGCCGGGCGCCGGGGACGGCGAGGGCGGCGGTGCGGCTGCCGTCGGCGATCCCCGGCAGCAGTCCGGCGCGCTGGGCGTCGGTGCCGAGGGCGAGCAGCAGCGGAGCGGCGAGGACCGCGGTGGCCAGGAACGGGGAGGGGGCGAGGGCGCGCCCCAGCTCCTCCGCGGCCAGCGCGACCTCGGTGACGGAGCAGCCGGCGCCGCCGTACCTCTCGGGGAGCGCGAGCCCCGGCAGTCCGAGCTGTTCGCCGAGGGCGGTCCAGAGGCCGGGGTCGTGGCCTTCCGCCCGGTCGACGGCGGCCCGCACGTCCTCCGTACCGCATCGCTTGTGGAGCAGTTCACGCAGGGCGCGCCGGATCTCGTCCTGCTCGTCGGTGAAGCGGGCGTCCATGACCGGACCTCCTGACGATCTGACGGCCCGTCATGCTAGGCCTGCCGGATGCAGATGCACAGAGGCGGAGTCCGGCAGATCTGATGTACCGTCAGATTCATGACTGGACCCCGCAAGGTCGCCGTCGTCGGTGTCGCCCTCTCGGACTGCGGTCGTGTGGACGACGCCACCCCCTACGCCCTGCACGCCCAGGCGGCCCGCCGCGCGCTGGCCGACGCGGGCCTCGGCCGGGAGGTGGTCGACGGCTTCGCGTCGGCGGGCCTCGGCACCCTGGCCCCGGTGGAGGTCGCCGAGTACCTGGGCCTGCGCCCCACCTGGGTGGACTCCACCTCCGTCGGCGGCTCGACCTGGGAGGTCATGGCGGCGCACGCGGCGGACGCGATCGCGGCGGGCCGGGCGAGCGCGGTCCTGCTGGTGTACGGCTCGACGGCCCGCGCCGACATCAGGGCGGGCCGCCGGACCGGGAACCTGTCCTTCGGCGCCCGCGGCCCCCTGCAGTTCGAGGTCCCCTACGGCCACACCCTCATCGCCAAGTACGCGATGGCGGCCCGCCGCCACATGATCGAACACGGTACGACCGTCGAGCAGTTGGCCGAGGTGGCGGTCCAGGCGCGGGCGAACGCGGCACTGAACCCGGAGGCGATGTTCCGCACCCCGGTCACGGTCGACGAGGTACTGTCCGGGCCGATGATCGCCGACCCCTTCACCAAGCTGCACTGCTGCATCCGCTCGGACGGCGGCGCGGCGGTGCTGCTGGCCGCCGAGGAGTACGCGCGGGACTGCCGTACAGCGCCGGTGTGGGTGCTCGGCAGCGGTGAGTGCGTCTCCCACGCGACGATGTCGGAGTGGCCGGACTTCACGGTCTCCCCGGCGAAGGTCAGCGGCGAACTGGCCTTCCGGCGGGCCGGGGTCGCCCCCTGCGACATCGACTTCGCCGAGATCTACGACGCGTTCACCTACATGACGCTGGTGACCCTGGAGGACCTGGGCTTCTGTGCCAAGGGCGAGGGCGGGGCGTTCGTGGAGAAGGGGCGGCTGCGCGTGGCCGGAGGGGAGCTTCCCGTGAACACGGACGGGGGCGGTCTTTCGGCCCAGCACCCGGGGATGCGGGGGCTGTTCCTGCTGGTGGAGGCGGTACGGCAGCTGCGCGGCGAGGCCGGTGACCGGCAGGTGCGGCGGCCCGGCGGGGGGCTGCCGGAGCTGGGAGTGGCCTCGGGCACGGGCGGCTGGTTCTGCTCGTCCGGCACGGTGGTGCTGGGACGGGACTGAGCAGAGGGCGACGGCAACCTTTCGCGGAACGGCGGCAACCTTTCAGGCTTCGGCGGCAACTGCCCACCGGTAGCTTCGAAGTTCGAAGGACGTGCACCGCCGACATCGCGTAAGGATTCCTCCGTGGCCTCCTCCTCACATCGCCGACGCCCGCGCCCGGAACAGGACTTCCAGTGGCGACCGGTCCGCGGCCCGCTGCTCGCGGTGGCCGCCGTCGCCGCCGTCGCCCTGGTCGTCACGCTGATCGTGGCCTTCCGGCCGGGCGACGCGTCCGGCGGCGGGCAGGACCGGGCGGTGTCCGACGCCGGGGCGGTGACGAGCGCGACGGTGTCGGATTCGGCGTCCCCGACCTCGCCGAAGCCCTCGGCGACGGCATCGACCCCGACGGCGGGCAAGCACACCACACCGCCCGCGTCCGCGACCCCGTCCACCACCGCCACCCGGCGAGCGACGAGCGGCACGGCCCGCACCCCGTCCACCACCACGGCCCCGGCGGCCGGCCGGATCCGCCCCGGGACGACGTACGACGGGGTCGCCACCTCCTACGACGTCGGCAACGGCGACGGCGCCTGCTTGTTCGGCCCGACCGACGACGTGATGACCGCGGCCATGAACACCGCGGACTACGAGACGGCGAAGGCCTGCGGGGCGTACGTGTCCGTCCGCGCGGCGAGCGGCAAGTCCGTCACGGTACGGATCACCAACGAGTGCCCGGCGCCCTGCGCGGTCGGCCAACTCGACCTCAGTCAGCAGGCGTTCGCGAAGCTCGCGCCCCTGTCGGCGGGCCGGATCCCGATCACCTGGAGCCTGCTCAGCCCCGCCACCTCCGACACCATCTCGATCCGCTACAAGACCGGCTCCACCCAGTACTGGTGCGGCATCCAGGCGATCGGCCACCGCAACCCGCTGGCCCGCCTGGAGGTCCGCACCGGCGGCGGCTGGCTGGCGCTGACCCGTACCGCGTACAACTACTTCCTCTCCGAACAGGGCACCGGCTGCGGCGCCGAGCTCCGGCTCACCGACATCTACGGGGAGCAGCTCGTCGTACCCGCCCTCGCGGTGCGCGCGGACGTGGTCCAGCGGACCGGGGTGCAGTTCGCCCGGCACTGAGCGGCCGTCAGCCGCGTACCGGCACGATCCGGTGGCCGCGGCGGGGTCCAGGGGCGTCGAGGAGGGTGACGCCGAGGTGGCCGCGGCCGATCAGCCACGCGGCGGGGGTGACGACCAGGGTCACACAGGCCACGGCCACGCTCACCGGGAAGAGCGGCGGCGACTGCCCCGCCGGGAGGGCCCGGCCGCTCTCGTGGACGGCGTAGGCGAGCGCGGCGGCGAAGGCGGCGAGGGAGAGCAGGGAGACGGCCCGCCAGGCCGCGCGGACCCGCCGAGTGCGGCCGTGGTCACGGACCTCGGCGAGGACCGCGACCACGCAGACGGGGCACTCCAGTTCGACCCGGTCACGGCCCACGGCCGGCCGGACCAGCCGGACGTCACGGGTGGCCCAGGCGGCGGACCGCGTCCTGGGCCGCCCGGTATCGCCCGCCCTATGGCGTACGGCCACTTTCACGGTCCTGGGTCCCTTCATGCCGGACAGTGTGATGCCGGGGCACAGGTGTGCGCAGCGGTTTGCCCGGTCGGGTTTGCGACCGGGTCCGGCGGGGAACGTCCGGCCGCCGTACGACCCCCTGATGACACGGCTGCCGGAGGTGCCCGAGTGATACTCGGCACATGGCAGCCACGGATCTCCACACGCTCCTGAAGTCGCTCCGCGTCTGGTCCCCCGAGACCACGGAGCTACGGCCGTTCGACCCGGCGTCGGCGCCCGACGCCCCGCTCCCGCTCTTCACCACCTGGTTCGCGGAGGCGGTGGCGGCCGGACAGCCCGAGCCGCACACCGTGTCGCTGGCGACGACGGACGAGGAGGGCCGGGCGGACGTACGGATCGTGATGCTGCACGGCGCGGACGCGGACGGCTGGTCCTTCGGATCGCACGTGACCAGCCGCAAGGGGCACCAGCTGAACGCCCGCCCGTACGCGGCCCTCGCCTTCTACTGGCCGGTGCTCGGCCGCCAGATCCGGCTCCGCGGCCCGGTCACCGCCGCCCCCTCCGAGGAGAGCCAGGCGGATCTGCACGCCCGCTCGACGGGCGCCCTGGCCGCCGCGCTCACCGGCCTGCAGAGCGGACCCCTGTCCTCGCTGGAGGAGCTGCGCGAGGCGTCCGACGCGGCCTGGGAACGCGCCCGCACCGACCCGGCCGCCCTCTCCCCGACCTGGACGCTCTACCGGCTGCGCCCGGAGGAGGCGGAGTTCTTCCAGGGCGACCCGGAACGGCGGCACGTACGCCTGCGGTACACCGGGCAGGCGGACGGGACCTGGCAGCGGCAGCTGCTGTGGCCGTGAGCGGCGGCGCTCACCCCGCCCGCTCCCCGAACGCGTACTCCGCCCAGTCGGCCACCCGCCGGTAGCCGATGCGCTGATACAGAGCGTTGCTCGTGGGGTTGGCGAGGTCCGTGAAGAGCAGGAGCTCGCCGACCCCCGAGGCCAGCGCCGCCCGGCTGACCTGCGCCGTCACCGCCCCCGCGTAACCACGGCCGCGCAGCTCCCGCGGGGTGTAGACGGGTGCGATCCGGGCCTGTCCTGCGACCGTCGGGGTGACACCGGCCATGGAGACGGGGGTGCCGTCGGGGGTCTCCCAGAGGGTGACGCCGCCGTACGAGAGCCGGAAGTCGGCCCAGTCCGCGCCGCCCCGGCCGCCGTGCGTGCCCGCGTCCTCGACGAACCCGCCGTACCAGCGGACCAGCAGCTCCCGGTCGGCCTCGCCCGCGACCCGGGCCCGGCCCTCGGGCATCGGCGACGGGTCCGTCAACTCGGCGAGCCGGTACAGCCGGTGCCGTTCACGGAGCGGTGCGGACGCCCCGGTCCGCCGCTGCCACGCCGCCGCGAACGCCTCCGCCGTGGCCCGCTCGGAGGCGAAGCCGGTGACAGGGTGGCCGAGGTCGAGGAGAACGGCGACCAGGGTCTCGGCCTCGTCGGCGGTGAGCCGGGTGGTGCGCACGGCGTACGGCGGGGTGTGCAGCAGCGTGGCGCTGACGCCGCCGTCCTCCCGGACCAGGTGTCCGAGGAGCGGCGGCCGGTCGCCGTAGGCCTGCGGGCCGCTCCGCCGGAGCCGCTCCGTCACCGTCAGCTGGACGGTGTGCAGGTCGGGGCGGGAGTGGAGGAAGTCCTGGGTGTGGGCGAGGAATTCGTCGACATCGGAGGTGAAGTGCCAGTCGGCCGAGCGTGTTTCGGGGTCCATGGTCGATGGTCCCGTCCGACCGCCTTGCCCGGCACCCGAATTAGGCCCCGGCGGCGGTCCCGGGGTCCGTCGCGAGACGGGCGTGCAGGTGGACGTCGCGGAACGCGTTCTGGCGGCCCGCCTCGAACATCGCGCCGCGCAGCGTTCCCTCGTAGAGGAAGCCGCACGTCTGCGCTATGCGGCAGGAGGCCTCGTGGCCGAGAGCGTGGCCCAGCTCCAGGCGGTACAGGCCCAGTTCGGTGAAGGCCCAGTCGGCGGCCAGGGCGAGGGCGCGGGTGGCGACCCGGCGGCCGCGCGCCTCGGGCAGCACCCAATAGCCGACCCGCGCCGACCGGAACACCCGGTCGATCACGTTGATGCCGATGTGCCCGAGGGTCGTATCGCTCTGCGCGTCCGCGATCCGGAACGGCGCGCAGGTGCCGTCGGTCGCCTGTGCCAGTTGCCTGACCATGGCGGCCCGGGCGCCGGCGAGGTCGATGTCCGGGGTGAGCGGGGTGTTCCAGCGGAGGAAGTCCGGGTCCGCGCGGCCGTGCCACCAGGCCTGGACGTGGGACTCCTGGTCCGGGTCCCAGCGGTCCAGCCGCAGGCCGTTCCCGTGGGGGACGGCGTCGGGGCGGTGGCTGGCGGGCTGTTCGTCGGTCTGGGCCATGAGGCCATTGAAACTCCTGTGCGGGGTGACGGCCCAGCCTGTTTCAGCGCACCTCGGGACGGAACACCGGCACGCCCTCCCGGAAGACGACCTCCAGCCGAAGCCCGGCGCGCGGCTCGGGGACGTCCACCAGCTCGGTCATCATGCGCGGGCCCTCCGCCAGGTCGACCACGGCGGCCACGTAGGGGACCCGGTCGCCGAACGGCGGGAGGTCGTTGCGGTGCACGACGGACCAGGTGTAGAGGGTCGCCCGGCCGGTCGCGGGCTCCCAGTCGACGTCCTCGCTCCAGCAGTGCGGGCAGAACTCCCGGGGGTAGTGGTGCGCCCGGCCGCAGGCACGGCAGCGGCGCAGCAGCAGCCGGCCCTCGGCCGCCGCCTCCCAGTAGGGGAGGGTGAAGGCGTCCGGTTCGGGGAGGTCGAAGCGGGGGGCATCCATGGATCTGACGGTACGTCAGGTGACTTGGAAAACCGAGAGCCGGATCGGACACAAACTGCGGGGCCCGTGGACAAGGAGCCACGAGCCGAGAAGTAGGTGAAGCACAGGTCATTGAATCCTCCCCTTCCCTGAGGGAGGGGATTCCTGGCTCAGGCCACCTCCTGGAGCGGCGCTCCAGGAGGTCTTGCGCCATCGGCACCAGCCGGGTTGAGACCAGCCCGGACGAGCATCACGCGTGCGGAGTTCTTGTCCCGTGGGGACGCAATTCCGCATGCGGTGCAGGTGTACGTACGCTCACCCAGCGGCAGTGCGTGCTTGGCTCTCGCTCCGCAGTGCGCGCAGTCCATCGTGGTGTACGCGGGGTGGACCAGGCGGATGTCCCGCCCGTGCTTGCGGCCCATCTCGATCAGGGCCGTCTTGGTGGCGCCGATGGCGGCGTCAGCGGCTTTGCGGGCCATCGTGGTCCCGCCATCGCCCGCCCCTGCCACCACGCGACCATACGAGCGAGATTCGCACACCCACACCCAACTCCCGCCACGCCCACCCCTACCAGCGAACATGGGAACACACGTTCCTTTTCGCCTTCGGTCGAACACGATGGCGCTCCGCACCCGGGGGCCGGATAGGCGAGACTCCGCATCAATGCGGTGCGATCCCTCCCCGGCGCGAACGCTGCGGCCGCCTCATAGGACCCCCACGTTCGATCCGGACACCCTCCTCGACTCCATCACCCCGACCGCCAAGGTCACCGACTTCAGCAAGGACAAGAAGGGCAAGCGGAATTAACAGGCCGCCGCGGAAGTAAGAAGCTCTCACAATCGAGAAAGAGCTCTAACAGCCGCGATAGCCTCACCGAACGCGGTGTTCTTTCCCGTCTGTCTAAGGACACCGCCCACCCGTGACGTCGGGCCCCAGCGCACCGGGGCCCGACGTCACGGGTCTTTCTTTTTCCGCCGGATGTGCTCCGGATGAGGTGGGCTACGTCACAGGTCCCACCCACTTCTCCTACCGGTGTGATCAATCCGCAACCAATTCCGGTCTTGACCGAGACCCATCAACGTGAAGCGTGATTACGCTCGCGCTCATGGCCGTGTTTCCCCCCACCGTTTCCCCCGTCTACGTCATCGGCGCAGGCCCGGGAGGGCTCGCCGCCGCGTATGCGCTGCGGGCCCGGGGCATCCGCGCCGTAGTCCTGGAGAAGTCGGACGAGGTCGGCGCGTCCTGGCGCCGGCACTACGACCGGCTCCACCTCCACACCACCCGCCGGCTCTCCGCGCTCCCCGGCCTGCCCATGCCGCGCCGCTTCGGCCGCTGGGTCTCCCGCGACAACGTGGTGCGCTACCTGGAGAAGTACGCCGAGCACCACGAACTGGAGATCGTCACCGGTGTCGAGGTCTCCCGCGTGGAGCGCTCGCCCGACGGCGAGGGCTGGCTGCTGCACGCCACCGGCGGCCGGGAGCTGACCGGCTCGGCGGTGGTGGTCGCCACCGGCTTCAACCACACGCCCCGCATCCCCGACTGGCCCGGCCGGGACGGCTTCGGCGGTGAGTTCCTGCACGCCGGCCGGTACCGGGACGCCGGGCCCTTCGCCGGCCGGGACGTCCTGGTCGTCGGCCCCGGCAACACCGGCGCCGAGATCGCCGTCGACCTGGTGGAGGGCGGCGCGGCCCGGGTCCGGCTGGCCGTCCGCACGGTCCCGCACATCGTGCGCCGCTCCACCGCCGGCTGGGCCGCCCAGTACAACTCCATCCTGGTACGACGGCTCCCGACCCGTCTGGTCGACCGGCTCGCCCGGACCATGGCCAAGGTCAGCGTGCCCGACCTGGCCGCCCAGGGCCTGCCCCGCCCCGACAGCGGGCTCTACAGCCGGGTCAAGCAGGGGGCCATCCCGATCCTGGACGTCGGCCTGATCGACGCGGTGCGCCAGGGCAGGGTCGAGATCGTGGCCGCCGTCGACGGGTTCGAGGACGGCAAGGTCGTCCTCGCCGACGGCACCCTCCTCTCCCCCGACGCGGTGATCGCCGCGACCGGGTACGCCCGCGGGCTGGAGGGCCTCGTCGGCCACCTCGACGTCCTCGACGAGCGCGGCCGCCCCACCGCCCACGGCCCCCGCACCCCGAAGAACGCCCCCGGCCTCTACTTCACCGGCTACACCAACCCCATCAGCGGCATGTTCCGCGAGATGGCGATCGACGCGGAGAAGATCGCCAAGGCGGTCGCCAAGCGGCAGCGGATAGCGTAGAAAACCTCAGCCTCCTTACGTACGGCCTCTGTTACGCATGTGACCGATGCGACGAGAGTTCTTTGTTACCTGCGGTAGCACTTCGCCCGTGTGCGAGACCAGAATGTGAGCCCTGCTCAACTTTCCGGCTCCACCCCTCTCGCTCATGACGGAGGACGCACGTGGCACGTGAAAGACAGCTCCGACCCGCCAAGCCCCTGTCCCGCCGCACCCTGCTCGGCGGTGCCGCCGCCGGGGCCGTGGGCCTCACCGCGGTCTCCGCGGGCACCGCGTCCGCGGCGAGCTCCCGGACCGTCGACGTCGCGATCGTCGGCGGCGGCCTCGCCGGGCTCACCGCGGCCCGCGACCTGGTGGCGGGCGGCAAGACGGTCGCCGTCCTGGAGGCCCGGGACCGGGTCGGCGGCCGGGTGGTGAACCTGAAGCTGGCCAACGGCGGATTCACCGAGGGCGGCGGCGAGTTCATCGGCCCCACCCAGGACCGCATCAAGGCGCTGGCCGACTCCCTGGGCGTGGCGACCTTCACCACCTACAACACGGGCGACAACCTCCTCTACAAGGACGGCACCCGCACCCCGTACGACACCAGCGGCCTGCTCGGCTCGGTCCCGCCGGTGGACGCGGCCGGGCTCGCCAACGCGGCGATCGTGCAGTCCGAGCTGGACAGCATGGCCACGAAGGTGCCGGTGGACGCGCCCTGGACCGCCGCCAAGGCCGCCGAGTGGGACAAGCAGACCTTCGAGAGCTGGCTGAACGCCCACGCGATCGTGCCCTCCGCCAAGTTCCTCCTGGACCTGGCCTGTACGTCGATCTTCTCGGCCCAGCCCCGCGAACTCTCCCTTCTCTATGTCCTCTACTACATCGCCGCCGCCGGCAACGCCTCCACCGCCGGCACCCTGGAACGCCTCACCGACACGGCCGGCGGCGCCCAGGAGTCCCGCTTCGTCGGCGGCTCCCAGCAGGTCCCGATCAAGCTCGCGGCGACCCTCGGCGACCGGGTGGTGCTGAGCGCGCCCGTCCGCTCCATCACCAAGTCCGGCGGTTCCTACGTCGTCACCGCGGACGGCGTCACGGTCAACGCAACCCGGGTCGTCGTCGCCGTACCGCCCCCGCTGGCCGCCCGGATCACCTACGACCCGCTGCTGCCGGCCGCCCGCGACCAGCTCACCCAGCGGATGCCGATGGGTTCGATCGGCAAGGCCATCGCCGTCTACGACAGCCCCTTCTGGCGGGCCGACGGCCTCAACGGGCAGGCCGTCAGCGACTCCGGCGTGGTCCGCTCCACCTTCGACAACTCCCCGCCGGACGCCTCCTACGGTGCGCTGATGGGCTTCATCGAGGCCGACGAGATGCGGGCCTACGACGCGGCGAGCACCGACGACGTCAAGGCCGCCGTCCTGGCCGACTACGTCAACTACTTCGGGGACAAGGCCAAATCCCCCACCTCCTTCGTGCTGCAACGCTGGGACAATGAAGGCTTCTCACGGGGCGGCCCGGTGGCCTACGCGCCGCCCGGTGTGCTGACCGAGTACGGTGCCGCGCTGCGCGAGCCGGCGGGCGGCATCCACTGGGCCGGCACGGAGACCTCGACGTTCTGGACGGGCTTCATGGACGGAGCGGTGCGCTCGGGCGAACGGGTGGCGAAGGAGGTGCTGGCGGCGCTCGGGTGACAGCGCGGGCACCTCCGGCTGTTTTCGGCCTCAACTTTGCGTGCACGGCCGTTCCTGACGCAGTGTCAGTTCAGTAATCTGACACTGCGTCAGTTAATGTTGCTGTCACACAGGAGCGGGCGGAACGATGCTTGGATCAACCCACGGCACCCTCACCACCGACTCCCGCCGGGCCAGGACCATCGCCTGCGGTGAGCAGCGTCCCGGGCCCGCCGTCCACGGACGGGCGGCCGATTCGGACGAGCTGGACGTCAGCGGACGGCCGCTGTACGCGGACGTACCGGATCTGGACAGGTTCTTCCGGCCCGAGTCCGTCGCCGTGGTCGGCGCCTCGGATACCGACGGGCGGCCCAACACCGGCATCACCCGGCAGATTCTCGACTGGGCCGGGCGGGTCGGGGCCCGGGTGCACCCGGTGCATCCGACCCGGCCGTCGGTCTTCGGCATCCCCTGCGCTCCTTCCGTCGCCGACCTGCCCGAGCAGGTCGATCTCGCCGTACTCCTGGTCGCCGACCCCCTTCCGGTGATCGAGGAACTGGCCGAGGCCAAGGTGAAGTTCGCCGTCGCCTTCGCCTCCGGGTTCGCGGAGACCGGCGAGGAGGGCGCGGCCGCCCAGACCCGGCTCGCGGCCGCCGTCCGCCGCTCCGGTCTCCGCCTGCTCGGCCCGAACACCAACCTCAACGCCTTCGAGCGGTTCCGGGACGACCTGGACGGCCCGGCGATCGCCCTGATCACCCAGTCCGGACACCAGGGCCGGCCGGTCTTCGCCGCGCAGGAACTCGGCATCCGCCTCTCGCACTGGGCCCCGACCGGCAACGAGGCCGACCTGGAGACCGCCGACTTCATCTCCTACTTCGCCGAACGCCCCGAGGTCGGCGCCATCGCCTGCTACGTCGAGGGACTGAAGGACGGCCGCGCCTTCCTGCTGGCCGCCGACCGCGCGGCCCGCCGCCAGGTGCCGGTGATCGCCGTGAAGGTCGGCCGCACCGAGGCCGGCGCCCGCACCGCCGCCTCCCACACCGGCAAGCTGACCGGCGCGGACGACGTGGTCGACGCGGCGCTACGGCAGTACGGGGTGATCCGCGTCGACGGCCTCGACGAACTCCAGGACACCGCCGCCCTGCTGGCCCGGGCCCGGGCACCGCGCGCCGACGGGGTCGTGGTCTATTCGATCTCGGGCGGCACGGGCGCGCACGCCGCCGACCTGGCGTCGGGCCTGGGGCTGCGGCTGCCGGTGCTGTCCGAGGCGCGCCAGGCCGAGCTGCACCAGTGGATACCGGAGTACCTGAGCGTGGCCAACCCGGTGGACAACGGCGGGCACCCGGTGGGCGACTGGCGCGGCCGGAAGATCATCGACTCGATCCTCGCCGACCCGGAGGTCGGGGTGCTGATCTGCCCGATCACCGGCCCCTTCCCGCCGCTGAGCGACCGGCTCGTCCAGGACCTGGTCGACGCGGCCGAGGCCAGCGACAAGCTGGTGTGCGTGGTGTGGGGCTCGCCGGTCGGCACCGAAGCCGCCTACCGCGAGGTCCTCCTCGGCTCCTCCCGGGTGGCCACCTTCCGCACGGTCGGCAACTGCCTCACCGCCGTCCGCGCCTACCTCGACCACCACCGCTTCGTGAGCACCTACCGCTCCCCCTTCGACGAGGCCCCGCGCACCCCCTCGCCCTCCTACCGCAAGGCGCTCGCGCTGATGCGGCCGGGGCAGCAGCTGAGCGAGCACGCGGCGAAGCAGCTGCTGCGCGCGTACGGCATACGGGTGCCGCGCGAGCAGTTGGTGACCAGCGCGGCGGCGGCGGTGCGCGCGGCGGGGCTGGTCGGCTACCCGGTGGTGATGAAGGCGTCCGGCGGGCAGATCGCCCACAAGACCGAGCTGGGCCTGGTGAAGATCGGCCTGACCTCCGCCAGCCAGGTCCGGGACGCGTACCGGGAGCTGACCGACATCGCCCGCTACGAGGGGGTGACCCTCGACGGGGTGCTGGTCTGCCAGATGGTCGAGCGGGGCGTGGAGATGGTCGTCGGGGTCACGCACGACGACCTGTTCGGGCCGACCGTGACCGTGGGTCTGGGCGGGGTGCTGGTGGAGGTGCTGCACGACGCGGCGGTGCGGGTGCCGCCGTTCGGCGAGGAGCAGGCCCGGGACATGCTCGCCGAGCTGCGCGGGCGGGCCCTGCTGGACGGGGTCCGGGGGCGGCCGCCGGCCGATCTCGATGCCCTCGTCGAGGTGATCCTCCGCGTCCAGCGCATGGCCCTGGAACTCGGCGGCCAGCTCGCCGAGCTCGACATCAACCCGCTGATGGTGCTGGACCAGGGGCAGGGCGCGGTGGCGCTGGACGCGTTGGCGGTGTGTCGCTGAGATGGCCGAGAAGACGACCGCTGAGATGAACATGCCCGATTCCCCCCGAGAGTCGGAAAAATCCGTTGAGTCATTGGTACTGCACGCCACTGACAACCGGGTCGCCCAGCTCACCCTCAACCGCCCCGAATCCCTCAACGCCATCACCCCTGACCAGCGAGAACGCATCATCCAACTGCTCGCCGAGGCCTCCGCCGACCCGGAGACGGGAGCCGTGGTCATCACCGGCACGGGCCGCGGTTTCTGTGCCGGCGCCGACCTCCGCGGCGGCGCCGGAGCGGCCGAACGCCTCCCCGGCGACGTGGCCCGCACCCTCCGCCTCGGCGCCCAGCGCCTGGTCTCCGCCGTCCTCGACTGCGAGAAACCGGTGATCGCGGCGGTCAACGGCACCGCCGCCGGCCTCGGCGCCCATCTCGCGCTCGCCTGCGACCTGGTCCTGGCCGCCGAATCGGCCCGCTTCATCGAGGTGTTCGTCCGCCGCGCCCTGGTCCCCGACGGCGGCGGCGCCTACCTCCTCCCGCGCCTGATCGGCCCGCACCGCACCAAGGAGCTGATGTTCTTCGGCGACGCCCTGTCGGCGCCGGACGCGGAACGCCTGGGCCTGGTCAACCGCGTCGTACCGGACGAGGAGCTGGCCAAGACGGCCCGCGACTGGGCCACCCGGCTGGCCGCCGGCCCGACCCGGGCCCTCGCCCTCACCAAACAGCTGGTCAACGCCTCCCTGGAGGCCGACCGCGGCACCGCGTTCGCGGCCGAGGCGGCGGCCCAGGAGATCAACATGACGACGCGGGACGCCCAGGAGGGTCTGCGGGCTTTCGTGGAGCGCAGAAGCCCGGACTTCCGGGGCCGGTGAGACCGCACGGGCCGGCCGTGCGGTGGGCCGGTCAGCCGTCGGTCCGTTCGAGGATGCGGAGGGTGCCCGCGTCCGGGTCGCCGAAGAGTACGAACAGCTGGGGGGACTTCTCACTGCCGCCGATGGACCAGTGGGTGTTCTCGCCGCAGTCGGCGTCGAGGCTGAGCAGTACGCCGTCACGGCCGGTGCCGGAGCTGTCGGCGTCGGGCCGCCAGGTACCGGACCCCTCGCACACGACGTAGTCACGGAACTCGCCGTCGCCGACGGGAGGCTGGGCGGGCAGCCCCACGGCCTCGGCGCTGCCGTCGGCGCGCAGCCGCAGCTCGGCTCCGTCGTCGCCCCGCCAGACCCCGGTCAGCTGGGCGGCGGTCAGCTTCGGCGGCTCGTACTGCCGGATCAGGCCGGCCTCGGTGGCCACCGCGCCGCCGCCGAGGGCCAGGAGGAACAGGGCGACCGAACCGGGCACCGCCCACCGCCAGACGGCCGCCGGCCGCCAGGAGCGCCTGCGGACGTACCCGACGCCGAGGGTGGGCAGCAGGCCCAGTGCGGCCAGGACCGGGACCATCGTGGTGAGCGGCCAGGACCACAGCAGCGCGGCCAGTCCGCCCCAGAGGACGGCGGGTGCCGCCGGGGCCGCCAGGTGCCACGCCCAGGACGGGCCGCCCGGGCGCCGGGATGCGAGCCGGGCGAGCACCACCGCGGGCCGGGTCAGGACAAACGCCTGCACCACGCCCAGCACCGGCAGCAGCAGCCACCCGAAGACCAGGAAGCACGCGGCGCCCAGGGCACCGCCGGACCCGGCGCCGTAGTCGTCGCCGGTGGCGCTCCCGGCCCACCACAGCACCGCCGCCGCGGGCAGCTGGGCCGCGCCGAGGGCCGCGGCCGCGCCCAGATCGTCGCGCGACCAGGACACCTCGCCACCGCACAGTCGTTCACGTATGTTTCCCCGCCCCATGAGCGCAGCGTAGGTGCACGTATCACGCCCCCTCACCACCCTTCCCATCTGACGATGCGTCAGCTTCAATGAAGAGGTGATGGGACACGCAGGGGCGGCGGCCGCCGCCGTCCGTTATCTCAGGTCGACTCCCGGGCCGGGCCCCGTGGAGGCGCTGCCACGCCCGGAGTTGCGGTGTGTACGCGCCGGCGAGCGGGCCCCGCTCGACCAGACGGAGTTCCGGCGCGTCCTCGGGAACTTCGCGACCGGGGTGACCGTTGTCACGGCATCGGCCGCCGAAGGCGAATCCTCCCCCGCCGGTTTCGCCTGCCAGTCCTTCTCCTCCCTCTCCCTCGACCCGCCCCTGATCTGCTTCATGGTCGGCCGTACGTCGGCCACCTGGCCGCGCATCGCCCGCGCGGGCGTGTTCTGTGTGAACGTACTGGGGGCGCACCAGGGCCAGTTGTGCCGCGGGTTCGCGGTGAGCGGGGCGGACAAGTTCGCCGGTGTCGTGTACGACGCGGCGCCCGTATCCGGTTCGCCGCGTCTCGCGGGCGTCGCCGCCTGGGTCGACTGCACGATCCAGGCGGTGCACACCGGCGGGGACCATCTGATCGTGGTGGGCCGGGTGGACGCGCTCGGCGCGAGCGCCGCTGACGACGTCGCGCCGCTGCTGTTCCACAAGGGGCGGTTCCTCTAGTTCCGCGGCAGGCGACGTTCGCCCGTAAAGGCGCGTGGTGGAGAGGCGTCCGGGTACCGTCGCGCTCACGTCACCCGAGGCCGGTCTGCTGCAGTGCCGTCGCGGAGACTGCCTGCTGCGCCTCCGTCGCGGCTTCGGCCTGTTCCGCCTCTCCCTTCGCGGCCAGGGCGTTGGTCGCGGAGTTGAAGCACTCCATGGAGGTGGGACGGTCGGGGCCCAGGACGTACTCCTTCAGGGTGCGGCGGTCGGGGACCATCGGGTCGGTGTGCGGAGCGCGGACCGAGTCGAGGATCTCCGGGAGGCGGGCGCACTGGCGGTCCAGGAGGTAGGCGCCGCCCGCTGTGGTGTAGGCGGCCCGGAACTCGTGGTCGGGCAGGTCGCGCGCGTTGGTGAGGACGTATGGCTTGAGGCTGGCCACGAAGTCGGCGACCACCGAGGAGACGTCGCTGATGAGGATGTCCGCCTGGTTGAAGCACTCGTAGAGGTTCGGCAGTTGCTTGAGGATCACGTTGTGGCGGACGGCTCCCTGGCTCTCCCAGAAGATCCGGTGCCACTCCGCGCGCAGTTCCTGCCACTCGGCCGCCGCGGCACGGTCGGGGACCCGGGCCTCGCGCATCTGCTCGGCGTCGTCGCCGCCGTGCCGGCCGGCCAGTTCGTCGAGGCGGGCCTGGATCTCCCGCAGCCGGGGCCGTGCGGCGGCGTTCGCGGCCTCCGCCGCCGCGGGGTCGCGCCGCTCGTTGTCGGCGCGCAGCAGCTCGCGGATCACCTTGTCTGCGGCCGCCGCCTCGGCCGAGCGCTTGCCGGTGAGCGGGTGCGGCTTGTAGACGATCCGTACGTTCTCCGCCAGGAGCTTCTCGATGAGGGGCACGCCCATCGGGATCAGAGAGGTGTGGCAGTCGTCGTCGCTCCAGCCCTCCCAGGTGGGCGCGTAGAGGACGACGGGCAAGGGGCCGGGGACGTGTTCGGCGTGCAGGCGGATCGGGGACAGCTGCGGGCGGCCCACCTCCACGATCGCGCTGTCGCTGATCGCGTGCCGCACCCGCTGGTAGCGGTCCCGGCCCGCGCGGCCGGCCACCCAGATCTCGTCATACACCTTGCTGACCCGGTTGCTGCTGGCGAGCTTGTCGCTGTCGCCGTGCCCGATGAAGACGTGCTTGGCCTCGGCCACGCGGAGCATGTGAACGTTCTTGCCCGCGTTGCCGGGATACAGCACGACCCGGACGCCGGACAGTTCGAGCTCGGCCAGGTCGTCGGCCTTCGGTACGCAGACCACCGGGATCCAGGTACGGCTCAGGTAGCGGAACGAGGCACGCTCCCGAAGGATGATCACCGGACGCAGGTCGAGCTGCTCGAGCGTCTCGATCCACATGTTGACCTGGTACATGAAGTCACGAGAGACGGCCGCGAAGCTGAAATAGAGCGCCACCTGCGGTCGGTATCCCTCCAGTTGGCGGTTGACCTCGGCGAACACGTCGTCCCGTGCGGGCACCCGGCGCGCCCTGCGGTACTGGCCCAGCAGCGCGAGGACGGCCGCCGCGGTCACACCGACGGTGAGCGCGAAACCCGCGTAGGCCGACTCCCAGGTACCGGCGATGAGCGCGGCGAGGAGCCCGGCGTGGGCCGGCAGGTCCAGGTGGAGGAGCTTGCGCAAGTGGCGTCTGTACAGGAGGGCGGGCGGCTGCTGCGGTATCCGCAGCTCGCTCAGGTCGAGGTTGCGCACCACCAGCGGCAGCACCCGGCGCCGGCGGATGGCGTGGTGCACCGCCGTGTACAGCATCATCATCGCGAAGTGACCGCTGAAGACGGCGAGGGCGGTGACCAGCACCACGTCCGGCGCGTCCATCCGGCTCGCCAGCGCGAGCAGCATCACCGTACGAACCGCGAACCGCATGGTGCGATCGAGATGCAGCGCCGCCAGCCGGCGCACGAAACTCGCGGCGCGCACATGCAGTACCTCGTCCACCGCATACGTCACGGCCGTGGCCGCCACGAAACCCCACAGGGACGGCAGCAGGGCGAAAACCGGCAGCGCGGCGAAACCGACGCCGAGCAGGAGCACAAGGAGCAGGTCGATCACCCTGTGCACACGTAGAACTCCACACAACCGACGGATCATCATGGGCACGGCTTCCCCCTACGAGACCGTCCACCCGGACAGGCGAACTGGTGTGTCCGCCGGTTCGACCCGGAAAGCAAGGAAAGAGTTGTACACCTGACTCACATGAAAAATTCACCTTCCGTACGGCCTGGTGGACACGTTCGGCGTGAACGACGGTGAGGACGCCGGGCCGCCCGGGGGGGTCCATATGTGGTTGTCAAGCCGCAGCTGCGGCGGGAGCTGGCTCGGGATGCCGGTAGTGGGTGCCGTTGCGCAGCATCGCGTAGAGGACGTCGCAGCGTCGGCGGGCCAGGCAGATCAGCGCGGCGTTGTGCTTCTTGCCTTCGGCGCGTTTGCGGTCGTAGTAGGTCCTGCTGGTCGGGTCCGACAGGGCGGCGAACTCGGCGAGGAAGAACGCGCGTTTGAGCTTGCGGTTGCCGGTGCGGGCGGGGTGCTCGCCTTTGATGCTGGAGCCGGAGCTGCGGGTGACCGGGGCGATGCCGGCGTAGGCCGCGAGATGTCCGGAGCTGGCGCGGCGGAACCGGGCGACCTGGTCCCGCAGGCGCGTCGGCAGTCCTGCCGGAGCCCATCGCGCCAACGGCGCCACGATGGCGTCGCTCGCGAACGCGCTCCGGACGGGCTCGCTGGTGAGCATGATCCCGGAAGGCACGACGTGGTGCGGCCTGGCATCCGGTCGTTTCACGACGGCGACGTTCCAGGCGGCCATCGACGGCGGCGTCCCGGTCCGCCCGATCGCGCCGAGGTACCGCCTGGCCGACGGCCGCGAGACGAACCGTCCCGCGTTCATCGGCCCGGAGTCGCTGATCGCGTCCCTGCACCGGGTCGCGGCCCTGCGCGGGCTGGTGCTCGAGATCCACATCTGCCCCGGAGATCGCCGCGGGCCGCGCGGAGAGCCGTCGTGAGCTGGCGGCGCTCGCCGAGGCTGCGGTGCATTCGGCGCTGGGGACGGTGCAGATCCCGGCCCAGCGGCGCCGGAGCACCCAGCGGGTCCCACTGGCTTCGCCTCCTGCGAAGTGATCCGGGCCTGTCGCCGCGATCCGGCGACAGGCCCGGGTTAGGAGGCTTTCGCGGTTTTGCGCGCGGGCCTGTCATCGTGATCCGATGACCGGCCCGTTCGCCGATCTTCCGCGTGGACTTCGACGGCGGCTGCGGCTCGCTTGGCCGGCTCGGCCTGGCTCGGCCCGTCCGGTCGGCTCGGCTTACCCGACCCCGTCCGAACTCGGTCCAACCCGATCGGCCGGCCCGTCCGGTCGGTTCGCCCGTCTGAGCTCGGTCCAACCCGGCTGGCTCGGACCGTCAGGCCGGACACGTCCCGCTGACTCGGCGCGCTGGACTGATCGGTCTGTCGCGCGCGCCCGGTTTGCGCCGGGCACGAAGCCGCGCTCTCGTTCAGCTGATGGCGAGCGTGAGCTTCCCGCCGGGGTGACCGTCCTCGCTCTCGATCTGCGCGGCGGCCGCGTCCTCGAGTGGGTAGCTCTTGCCTTGCGCGATCCGGACCCCGCGGTCGGTGACCCAGCCGACGATCGCGGTCAGCACCTCCCGCGACTGCTCGGGACCCGAGTACGGGATCCCCAGCTCGTAGGCGGCCTCATCGGCGATGGTGACGATCCGGTCCTTCGTGCCCCGCAGCTTGACCGACCCGGGCAGCACCCCGTGCCCGGCGGCGTCGAACACGGCGTCCACCGGTCCCGGCGTGGCCTCGCGAACCCGCTCCTCCCAGCCGTCGCCGTAGAGGACGGGCACGACCCCCAGCGACTTCAGGTCGTCGAGGTTCCGGCTGCCGGCGGTGCCGATGACGGTAGCGCCCTGCGCGACGGCCACCTGCGCGGCGAAGCGCCCGACCGTGCCGCTGGCGCCGTGGACCAGCAGCGTCTCGCCTTCGCGGACCTCGAGCAGTCCGAGGACGCGAAGCGCGGTCTCGCCGGCGACCGGCAGCGCCGCCGCGTCTGCCCACGAAATGCCTGCGGGCTTGGGCGCGAGCGCCTTCGCCAGCGCGTACTCGGCGTAGCCGCCGGTCTCGGGCCAGCCGAACACCTCGTCGCCGACAGCGAACTCCGCGCCCTCGCCTGCGGCGTCGACGACGCCGGCCACTTCGAAACCGGGGGTGTGTGGGAAGGAAACCTGGAAGTTCTGCCGCTTGGAGCCGTTGCGGATCTTCCAGTCGAGAGGGTTGATCCCGGCGGCCCGGACGGCCAGCCGCACCTGCCCCGGGCCGGGTTCCGGCACCGGGACCTCGGACAGCTGCAGGACTTCCGGCCCGCCGTAGGCGGAGAAGGTGATCGCTCGCATGGGTTCTCTGCGTTCCTCGAGTTGTGACTTCGAATGTCGGCGGATGCGTTGCCGTGCCCAGAGCGCCGAGACCGTGGGCACGATCGCGAGGCGTTCATCGCGGCCGGAGGCTCAGGAACCAGCCACGTTCGTGGGCGCGGTCCAGCCGGTGGATCGGATCCACTCGGCCAGGTCCAGGGTGGCCGGCTCGATCGCCCGCACAACCGCAAGATCCGACGGGTGTTCCGCCGCCTTCGCGAACTGGCGGAACATCGCCCTGTCGAGGTCGCTGGGAAGCACGCTCAACGGGAGGGCCTCGTAACGTGCCGGGAGCCCGGCGCGCGCGCCGAACGCCGCGGCGATCTGAGGGCCCGTGAGCTCGTCGCCGACGAGCTCGACGGCTCCGCCGGGTGCCTCCGCGGTGTCGAGCAGGAGCGCGGCGGCGACCCGGCCGACGTCCCTGAGCGAGATCATCTTCAGGGCGACGTCCTCCGGCAGCGGCAGCCTCAGCACGATCTCTCCGTGCTCCAGGCTCGGTGCCATCTCCTCCATGAAGGGGGCCGGGCGAACCATCGTGGCCCTGAGGCCGGACTTCCTCAGGTGCTCCTCGATCGAGTGCTTCGAGTCGTGGTGCGGCACACCCCACTCCCGGTCCGCGCCGATGACCGAGTTGAACACGACGTGCGGGACGCGTGCCGCGACCGCCGCGTCGACGAGCGCGGTGCCGATGCGGATCTCCGTCTCGACCTCTTCGAGGCTGTTCGCCTCCGGGGTCATGAAGTAGAACCCCTCGACCGCCGTCAGCGCGGCGGCCAACGACGCCGGGTCGTCGGTCCGGATGGCCGCCAGCTCGACGCCGCGGGCGGCCAGCGCCTGAGCCCGGTCGGACTGCGGGTTGCGGACCAGGGCCCGCACCGGGGCCTTGTGATCCAGCAGCGCGTCGACCACGAGCCCGCCCTGTCGCCCCGTCGCGCCGAAGACTGCGATCGTGCCGGTCGTCTGTGTGCTCATCGCTGCCACCCTTCACCAGCGGCCTCGACCTTGATCTTTTGTGACATGTCTCTACGGTGCGGTCCGCGGCGCCAGGCGCACCACCGGTATCACGCCAGGTTCTTCCGATAACCCGCCAGTGGCGGGTAGCCTCGATGGCGTGTCCGACTCCAGCGGCGAGCCGAGCTTCTGCACCGACGATGCGCCGTTGTCGGTGCCGCTGGCCCATGGCGCCGAGGTGGCCGCGCACTTCCACGACTACGGCCAGCTCCGCTACGCCGCGCGTGGGGCCCTGGTCACAGCGACCCAGGTGGGCACCTGGGTGGCGCCGGCCAGTCGGATCATGTGGGTGCCGCCCTTCTCGGTGCACAGCAGCAAGGCGTACGGCGAGACGGACATCCGGGTGCTGTCGCTGCCCGTGACGCTGACCGGACAGCTGCCGGCCGAGCCGTCGGTCTTCGTGGCGAGCGCGTTGCTGCGCGAGGCCTATCTGGCGCTGATGAGCGAGGGCGAGCCGCTGGAGAGCCCCCGTGCGCGGCTGCTGATCGACGTCGTACTCGCCGAGCTCGCCCGCGCCGCACAGGAGCCGCTGCGCCTCCCGGAGCCGAGCGACCGGCGTCTCAAGGCGGTCACCGACCTGCTCCACGTGGACCCAGCAAGCCCGGCGACCCTGGCCGAGCTGGGCCACCGCGCCGGCGCCAGCGAACGCACCCTGAGCCGACTGTTCGGCAGCGAGCTGTCGATGAGCTTCCACCAGTGGCGCACCCTGCTGCGCATCCAACGGGCGCTGATCGAGCTCAGCGACGGTGCCTCGGTCACCGCCACGGCGATCCGGCTGGGCTGGTCGAACCCCAGCAGCTTCATCGACGCCTTCACCGAGCTGGTCGGTCAGACACCCGGCCGCTATCGCTCGTCGGCTCGGTCCTCCGGCAGTCCTACTCAGCGATACCCATGGGCCCGCAGCTCCTCATCAGTGGTCGAGTCGTCGTGCGGCCCCGGGCGGCCAGGTGTCACAGGAACCATTGAAGGCAACCACCCCCAAGCCATACCCGGGGCCACTGGATCCTCCGGACCGTACGACAGCCCATCCGACCCATCAACAACGTAGGACCACCCCCCGGATCATGCCTTCGACTGGGGGCGTTAGTCATGCCGGGCCTGGCGACCACAGCTCCTTGAACAGGAGCTACGAAAAAGGTGACGGGGGCGGAGTGCCCGAGCGCCGGAGCCGTCAGGCCGTCGCGGGGAGCACGGGGGTGCCTGCGGCGGGGCGTCGCCGGATCAGCAGCGCCATCAGCGCCGCCGCCGCGCACAGGGTGCCGGAGGCGTACCAGACCATGTCGTAGGTGCCGAAGACATCGCGGGCGACACCGCCGAGGAAGGCGACGAGGGCCGCGCCGACCTGGTGGGAAGCGAGGACCCAGCCGAAGACGATGGCGCTGTCCTCGCCGTAGTGCTCCCGGCACAGGGCCAGGGTGGGCGGGACGGTGGCGACCCAGTCGAGGCCGTAGAAGACGATGAAGAAGATCATCGGGGGGTGGATCGAGGGGCCGAGGAGCATCGGGAGGAACAGCAGGGAAATGCCGCGCAGGGCGTAGTAGACGGCGAGCAGGCGGCGCGCTTCGAAGCGGTCGGTGAACCAGCCGGAGGCGATCGTGCCGACGACGTCGAAGACACCGATGACCGCGAGCAGCGAGGCCGCCGCCGTGATCGGCAGGCCGTGGTCGTGGGCGGCGGGCACGAAGTGGGTCTGGATCAGGCCGTTGGTGGAGGCCCCGCAGATCGCGAAGGTACCGGCGAGCAGCCAGAAGGGCCCGGTGCGGACGGCGGAGGACAGGACCGCGAGCGTCCGGCGGGCGGCCCCGGTGACCGGTGCCGGCTTCGGTACGAAGTCGACCGCGCCGTACGGCTTCAGGCCCACGTCGGCCGGGTGGTCGCGCAGCAGCAGCCAGACGAAGGGGACGACCGCGAGGGCGGCGAGGGCGACGGTGACGGCGGCCGGACGCCAGTCGTACGTCTCGACCATCCAGGAGAGGAGAGGGAGGAAGATCAGCTGACCCGAGGCGGAGGCCGCGGTGAGGATGCCGCTGACCAGGCCGCGGCGGGCGGTGAACCAGCGGTTGGTGACCGTGGCGGCGAAGGCGAGCGCCATCGAGCCCGAGCCGAGGCCGACCAGCAGGCCCCAGCACAGCAGCAGCTGCCAGGCCGCCGTCATCCACACGGTCAGGCCCGAGCCGACCGCGATCACGGTCAGGGCCACGGCGACCACCCGCCGGATGCCGAAACGGTCCATCAGCGCGGCCGCGAAGGGCGCGGTGAGCCCGTACAGCGCGAGGTTGACGGAGACGGCGGCACCGATCGTGCCACGCGACCAGCCGAACTCCCCGTGCAGCGGGTCGATGAGCAGGCCCGGCAGGGAACGGAAGGCGGCCGCGCCGATGATCGTGACGAAGGTGACGGCGGCGACGAACCAGGCACGGTGGATACGCGGGGAACGGGTCGGCTTCGGGCCCTCCGAGTCCTCGGCGGGGGTGGCTGCGGCTGCGCTTGTCTGGGTCACGCCACAAATATCCGGCCGGCCGGTTCATTCCATCGAGTGGCCGAGCGGACAGCATTCGCTAGGATCGGGCCATGAGCAGTGACCCCGGCTTCCGCCCGCACCGCGTCGTCGTCCTCGCCCTGGACGGCCTGCTCCCCTTCGAGCTGGGCATCCCGCACCGCATCTTCGGCCGCCCCAAGGACGCCCGGGGCCGGCATCTGTACGAGGTCGTGACCTGCTCCGTCCGGCCGCCGGGCCCGGTCGAGACCGACGCCGACTTCGCGATCCACGTACCCAACGGCCCGGAGACGCTGGGCACCGCCGACACCGTGATCATCCCGGCGTCGTACGAGCTCGGCCCGGTCTTCGAGGAGGGCGTCCTCACCCCCGAACTGGCCGCCGCCCTGGCCCACATCCGCCCCGGCACCCGGCTCGCCTCCATCTGCACCGGCGTCTACGTGCTGGCCGCCGCCGGCTACCTGGACGGCCGCCCGGCGACCACGCACTGGGCCGAGGCCGACCATCTCCAGCGGCTGTTCCCGCAGATCGAGGTGGACGCGGACGTCCTGTTCATCGACGACGGCGATGTGCTGACCTCCGCCGGGGTCGCCGCCGGCATCGACCTGTGCCTGCACATGGTCCGCCACGACCACGGCACGGCCGTCGCCAACGAGGTGGCCCGCCGCACCGTCGTCCCCCCGCACCGGGACGGCGGCCAGGCCCAGTACATCCACCGCCCGGTCCCCGACCTCCAGGTGGCCACCACCACGGCCGCCCGCGCCTGGGCGCTCGGCCGCCTCCACGAACCGATCCAGCTGCGCGACATGGCCGAGCAGGAGGCCATGTCGGTACGGACCTTCACGCGCCGCTTCCGCGAGGAGACCGGCGTCAGCCCCGGCCAGTGGCTCACCCAGCAGCGGGTGGAACGCGCCCGCCACCTCCTGGAGTCCACCGACCTCTCCGTCGACCAGGTGGCCCGGGACGCCGGTTTCGGCACCGCCCAGTCCATGCGCCAGCACCTGCAGACCGCGCTCGGCGTCACCCCGACCGCCTACCGCCGGACCTTCCGCACCTCACCGGCGCACGTCAGAACGTGAGCACCCCCCGGGCCACCCGCCCCGCCTCCGCGTCCGCGCGGGCCTTCTCGAAGTCCTCCACCGGGTAGGTCGCGGTCACCAGCTCGTCGAGCAGCAAGGTCCCCTGGCGGTACAGCTCGGCGTAGAGCGCGATGTCGTGCTGGGGGCGGGAGGAGCCGTAACGGCAGCCCAGGATGGACTTGTCGAGGAACATGGAGGCGACGACGAAGGACGCCTCGGCGGTGGCGGCGGGCATGCCGAGCAGGACGGCCTGGCCGTGCCGGTCGAGGAGGTCGACGGCCTGCCGGACCAGCTCGACCCGGCCGACGCACTCGAACGCGTGGTCCACCCCGGTCGGCAGCAGGTCCCTGACGCCCTCCGTCGAGGTCAGGAAGTCGGTCGCCCCGAACTGCCGGGCCGCCTCCTCCTTGGCCGGGTTGGCGTCCACGGCCACGATCCGGCGCGCGCCCGCGATCCGCGCGCCCTGGATGACGTTCAGCCCGATCCCGCCCGTGCCGATGACCGCCACCGTGTCGCCGCGGTCGACACGGGCGCGGTTCAGTACGGCGCCCACACCGGTGAGCACCCCGCACCCGATGAGGGCGGCCGAGGTCAGGGGGATGTCCTTCGGGATCCGCACCGCCTGCACGGCCTTGACGACCGTCCGTTCCGCGAAGGCCGAGTTGCACGCGAACTGGTAGACGGCCCCATCGCCGCGCGTGAACGGCTTCTGCGGCCGTCCTATGGCTTTGCGGCACATGGTGGGCCGCCCCCGGTCGCAGTCGGCGCAGGCACCGCAGTTGGCGAGGGTGGACAGCGCGACATGGTCTCCCGGCGCCACATGGGTCACGCCCACACCGACGGCCTCGACCACGCCCGCACCCTCATGTCCGAGCACCACAGGAACGGGGAAAGGTATGGTCCCGTCCACCACGGACAGATCGCTGTGGCAGAGCCCGGCCGCGGACACCGCGACCAGCACCTCACCCGGCCCCGGCTCCCGGATGTCCAGATCGTCGACGACCTGCACCTGTTTCCCGTCGAACACGACTCCACGCATCACGACTCGACCCCCTTCGGTTCCCTCGGCAGACCGAGCACCCGCTCGGCGATGATCGTGCGCTGCACCTGGTCCGAACCGCCGTAGACGGTGTCGGCCCGGGAGAAGAGGAAAAGGTGCTGGGCGGCGTCCAGTTCGTACGGCGCGGCGGCCGACCAGTCGGCCGGGCCCACGCTCGCCGCCGCGCCCCGCACCAGCACGGCGAGCTCACCGAGCCGCTGGTGCCAGCCGCCCCACAGCAGCTTGGCCACACTGGGCGCACCCGGCTCCGCCGCCGAACCCCCGAGCGTCCGCAGGGCGTTCCACCGCATCACCCGCAACTCGGCCCACTGTCGCACCAGCCGTTCCCGTACGACGGGATCGTCGACGGCCCCCGTCCGTACGGCGTCCCGGACCACCCGCCCCAGCTCCTCGGCGAACCCGATCTGCTGGGCGAGGGTCGACACCCCGCGCTCGAAGCCGAGCAGGCTCATGGCCACCCGCCATCCGTTGCCCTCACCCCCGACGACATGCTCCGCACGCGCGTGCGCCCCGTCGAAGAAGACCTCGTTGAAGTCGCTGGTGCCGGTCATCTGCCGAATAGGACGGACCTCGACACGCCCCGGCTGGTCCATCGGCACGAGCAGGAAACTCAGCCCGTGGTGGCGCCTGGAACCGGGCTCGGTCCGCGCCAGCACGAAACACCAGTCAGCCTCGTGCGCCAGCGAGGTCCAGATCTTCTGCCCGCTGACCCGGTAGCCGTCCGCCTCCCGCACGGCCGCGGTCCGCACACCGGCGAGGTCCGACCCGGCGCCCGGCTCGCTGTACCCCTGGCACCACAGCTCCTCGCCCGCGGCGACGGGCGGCAGAAAGCGGGCCTTCTGCTCACTGCTGCCGTGGGCGATGAGCGTCGGGGCCAGCAGGTTCTCCCCGATGTGCCCGGAGCGCGGCGGCGCGGCCGACCGCGCGTACTCCTCCGCCCACGCGACCTGCTGAGTCAGCGTCGCGGTCCGGTTCCCGTACCCGCCCTCCGCCCACCCCAGCCCGATCCACCCGGCGGCCCCGAGCGCACGCTCCCAACTGCGCCGGTCCACATCTGCTTTGGCGTGCGCACCGAGCCAGGCCCGGACTTCGCCGCGAAACGCCTCGTCCTCCGGCGCTGAGCCGAACTCCACGGTGACCTCCAAAGATGGTTCGCACTACGGCCGTACGGAAAACCGCCGGTCACCGCCGTGGGGGCCGATCGCCGTCGCGGCGGAGAGAAGAAGAGGGGCCGACAGGGTGCACGGCCGACGAAAGCGACTGCGCGGGTGGACCAGGGGGCCGGGAGAGACCGGAGGGTCTGAAGGGAGCGAAGGGGCGAACCCGTGAACGCCGGCGCGGACAGCCGACCCAGGGACGCTGGGGGTACCCCCGGCCGAAGGCTGGGGGAGGAACTGCGCGAGCAGCCACGACGGCGCCGCACCCGCAAACGCACCGCACCGCGCAACGGCGCCGCACCCGCAAACGCACCCCACCGTCCCCCTTCACGTGTTCGGCCGCTCCCCCGCCCGCGCAGCGACCTCCATCGCCGCCACCCGCGCCAGCATCGGCATCGGATCCGCCCCCACACTCCCGGGCAGCACCTCCGCGATCCGCTCCGGCGTCCAGGCCCCTTCCGACGCGTACGCGGCCCGCAACTCCCGCGGCTGCGCCCACACCGCGATCTTCGGCCCGGCCACCGTGTACACCTGCCCGGTGATCGCGGCGTCCCGCGCGGCGTCCGACAGCAGGTAGACGACGAACGCCGCCACGTCCTCCGGCTCGCCGATCTCCGTCAGTTCCGTCGGTACGCCCGCCGACATCCGGGTCCGGGCCACCGGCGCCACCGCGTTCGCGGTCACCCCGTACTTGTGCAGGCCCAGCGCAGCGCTCCGCACCAGCGAGATGATCCCGCCCTTGGCCGCGCTGTAGTTGGCCTGGGAGACCGAGCCCTGGTGGTTGCCGCTGGTGAAGCCGATCAGCGTGCCCGCGCGCTGCTTCCGCATCACCGCCGACGCCGCCCGGAACACCGTGAACGTGCCCTTGAGGTGGGTGGCGACCACCGGGTCCCACTCCTCCTCGGTCATGTTGAACAGCATCCGCTCGCGCAGGATCCCCGCCACGCAGACGACCCCGTCGAGACGGCCGTAGGAGGCCAGCGCGGTGTCCACGACCCGCTGCCCGCCCGCCATCGTGGAGATGTCGTCGGCCACCGCGACCGCGTCGCCGCCCGCCGCCTCGATCTCCTTGACGACGGCCTCGGCGACCTCGCTCGTGGGCGAGCCGCCGTCGACCGAGACGCCGTAGTCGTTGACGACGACCTTCGCGCCGTCGGCCGCCGCCGCCAGCGCGACCGCCCGTCCGATACCGCGCCCGGCACCGGTCACGGCGACGACCTTGCCTGCCAAGAAGTTCCCCACGCCCGGCCCCTTCCCGCGGTTTCTGACGGACCGTTAGATTTTATGGCGCGTCAGATGTGCGGACACAAGCCCCGGGGAGGAACCGGATGTCACTGCCGACACTTCATCCGGCGTTTCACGACATCGCCAAGCGCGTCAACAACTGGGGGCGCTGGGGTGCCGACGACGAGATCGGCACGCTGAACCTGATCACCGACGACGTGGTGCGGGAGGCCGCGCGGACGGTCCGCTCGGGCCGGCGCGTCCCCCTCGCCCTGCCCCTTCAACAGGACGGGGTGCAGACCGGGATGATCCCCGGGCGGGTCAACCCGCTGCACGCCATGGTGCAGATCAACCAGGAACTCTTCGGCCCGGGCACCGTCGCGTGCAGCGACGACGCGGTGACCATGGGGCTGCAGGCCGGTACGCACTGGGACGCGCTGACCCATGTCTCGCACTCGGGGAAGCTGTACAACGGCCGTCCGGCGGGCACGGTGACCGCGCACGGCGGGGCGGAGTTCAGCGGGATCGCCACGGCCCGGCACATCGTGTCGCGCGGGGTGCTGCTCGACGTGGCACGCGCGCGGGGTGTGCAGCGGCTGGAAGGGGGGCACGCGGTCACACCCGAGGACCTGGACGCGGCCGAGGAGCTGGCCGGGACGACGGTCCGGGCGGGGGACGTCGTGCTGGTGCGGACCGGGCAGGTGCAGGTGTATCTCGCCGGGGACAAGCACGGCTACGGCTATCCGTCGCCGGGTCTTTCGGTGCGTACGCCGGAGTGGTTCCACGCGCGCGACGTGGCCGCCGTCGCCAACGACACGCTCACGTTCGAGATCTTCCCGCCCGAGATCGAGGACCTGTGGCTGCCCGTGCACGCTCTCGACCTGGTGGAGATGGGGATGCTGCAGGGCCAGAACTGGAATCTGGAGGAGTTGTCCACAGCCTGTGGAGAAACCGGCCGGTACGCGTTCCTGCTGTCGGCGATGCCGGAGCCGTTCGTCGGGGCGACGGGCACCCCTGTCGCACCCGTGGCCGTCCTCTGAAGCCGAACCCGGCCATCCACGTGAAGGCGAAGCCGGTGTCACGCCGAACCCGGCGTGACACCGGCCTTCCCCCATTCCCCCCGGAATCCGAACGGCTGCACGCGCCGGCCCGCCCCGAGCCCGGTCCCGCGCGCCGCCGTCCGACTCGACCCACACTCGACGAGGACTTCCGTCATCAAGGCCCCCGCCGTCCCCTCGCGGCGAATCGCAGACCTCAAGCGTGATCAAACGGTCACAAGGCGTCAACACCCATGTGGAGTTTTACGGCTTATGCCCCGGTTCACCGAGGGCGCGCACGGATGCAACCCCCCGGCGCATCACCGCGCACCGGGGTCAGACCGCCTCGAAGGCCAGCCCCTCGAACGAGGCCAGGCCGCCTCCGTACGCCACCGCCGCGCCCTGCCGGGGCTGCGAACACCGGTCGAGTTCGCACCAGATGCGCTTGCCGGCGCCGTCGGGGCTCCATCCCCAGCGGTCGGCGAGCCCGTCGACGAGGGCCAGGCCCCGGCCGCCGGTCGCGTCGCCGTCGGCGCACCGGGGTACGGGCGCGCGGTTGCTGGTGTCGGCGACCTCCAGTCGTACGGTGACCGACTCCTCGGCGCTCCCGCGGTCCGCGCCGGGCAGCGAGAGCCGCAGCACGGCGGGCCGGCCGGTGTGCACCACGGCGTTGGTGACCAGCTCGGAGACAAGCAGGATCAGCGTCTCGGCCAGCGGTTCGTCCGCCGCTATACCGGACCCGGCGAGGCGCGAGCGGGCCCACCTTCTGGCCCGCCCCACCTCCTCGGGGTCGGGCCGGATCTCCAGCTGCACTTGAAGCACCTGCACCGCTCACACCATCCGAACCGGCGGACACATGAACCCGCACCGAGCGAGCGCCACGGCGAGGACCGCGACGAGCAGAACGGCGAGGGCCACGATCGTAGCCATTTTCTGCATGGCCAGAACAACGGCCAGAGCAAGGGTCACGGAACGTGATTCCCTTACGAGACAGCATGGTTGACGTACAGTCACCCCAACAAGCGCTTCGGGCATATTCCAGCGCGAAGGAGTACGCGTCCGGCATACTGTGCGACGCTCGCTGCGGGGAGTCGAACAGGCGGGGGCGCAAGCCCTTACCGCCGTGCGAGCAGCGGCGTGCACCATGAATCGCGGGGCCGCTTCGACGGCACCGCCGGCATGGCTCGTCCTCGGAACCACTCGCATCCCACAGAAGGTACCCGAGGGGACACTCGACTCCAGGCCGTGACGAGTCACGCGTTGGACACAACCCGGTATCAACGCTCCGTGATTCCGGTATGCCACAATCCGCGACATCCGACCCACCCGCACCATCGATCCCGCAGGCCAGAGCCGTTTCGAACGCTCACCCGAGCAACTCCACGGCGAGCAACTCCTCACTCTCCGTGTTCCCTCCGCCACGCTGCGCCCGCACCCAGGCCCGTTTCAGGTGCAGGTGCACCTCCGCCTCCCAGGTGAAGCCCATCCCGCCGTGCACCTGGAGGCAGTCCCGGGTGCCGCGTACGGCGGCCTCGTCGGCGAGCAGCCGGGCCGCCGCGATGTCCACGGGGTCGGCGGTCACCGCGGCCGCGTAGACGGCCGCCCGCGCGGTCTCGGCGCGCACCAGCATCTCGGCGCACAGGTGCTTGACCGCCTGGAACGCCCCGATCGGCTGCCCGAACTGCTCGCGGGTCCGCGCGTGTTGCACGGCGAGCTCGCACGCGCGCGTGGCCGTGCCGAGCTGCTCGGCGGCGGTGAGCAGCACGGCCACCGGGTCGGGGGGCGCGGCGGAGGCCGGCCCGGGGATCCGGTACAGGGGCGTCAACGGGTCGACCGAGCGCACCGCCACGGCCCCGGACGCGTCCCCGGTCACCGCGTCCGCCTCGGCCAGCCACTCCACCAGGCCACCGTCCACGCGGGCCACCACGGCCTCCCCGTCGGCCGCGCCGGGCACCTCGGCCGCCGCGAGGTGGGTGGCGGCCAGCGGGCCGGTCAGCAGCGCCCGCCCGGCCTCCTCGAAGACCAGGACCGCCTCGGGCAGCCCGAGTCCGACCCCGCCGTCCGCCTCCGGCAGCCGCAGCGCGAAGAACCCGGCCGCGCCCAGCTCCCGCCACAGGTCCCGGTCGAGGCGGCCGGGCGCGCCGGCCGCCGCCCGCAGCGCCTCGCCGTCGAACCGCCGTGCGAGCAGCTCCCGCATCCCGTCCCGCAACGCCCGTTGGTCCTCGGTCAGTTGGAAGCGCACGTCATCGCCCCTTCGGCAGCCCGAGGATCCGCTCGGCCACGATGTTCCGCTGGATCTGCGAGGTCCCGGCCGCGATGGTGTACGAGAGGGAGGAGAGCCGGTCCAGGACCCACGGCCGGTCCAGGTCGAGCGCGTCCGGGCCGAGCACGTCGGCCGCCGCGTCGTACAGCTCCTGACGCGCGTGCGAGTAGCGGAGCTTGAAGACCGAGCCGCCGACGCCGGGCACGCCCGTGCCCTCGGCCTCGCTGACGTTCCACTGGGTGAGCCGCCACAGCGCCCGGAACTCGGCGTTCAGCCGGCCCAGGCGGCGGCGCAGCGCGGGGTCGTCCCAGGTGCCGTTCGCGCGTGCCGCGCGCGCGAGGTCGCCGAGGACCCGGCGGCAGGCGACGACCTCGCCGACGAAGGCAGTGCCGCGTTCGAAGGAGAGGGTGACCATGGTGACCCGCCAGCCGTCGTTCTCGGCCCCCACCCGGTTGGCCACGGGCACCCGCACCTCGTCGAGGAACACCTCGGCGAACTCGGCCGACCCGGCGAGCGTGCGCAGCGGCCGTACCGTGATGCCCGGCGCGTCCATGGGCATGCCCAGCCAGGTGATCCCGCGGTGTCTGGGCGCCGCCGGGTCGGTGCGCACCAGGAGCTCGCACCAGTCGGCGACCTCGGCGTGCGAGGTCCAGATCTTGGAACCGCTCACCACGTAGTCGTCCCCGTCGCGCCACGCGCGCGTGCGCAGCGCCGCCAGGTCGGAGCCGGCGTCCGGTTCGCTGAAGCCCTGGCACCACACCTGCTCGCCGCGCAGGATCGGCGCCAGCCAGCGCGCCCGCTGCCCCTCGGTGCCCTCGGCGGCGATCGTCGGGCCCGCGTGCAGCAGTCCCACGAAGTTGGCGCCCACATAGGGCGCGCCGGCCCGTTCGGTCTCCTCCAGGAAGATCAGCCGGGTGGTCGGGGAGGCGTCCCAGTGGACGTCGGCGTACCCGGCGTCGTACAGCATCCGCTGCCAGCCGAGGTCGTAGGCGCGGCGGCCCGGCCAGTCCTGCGGGCGCGGCTTCGGCGGGAGGCCGGGCAGTGCCTTGGCGAGCCACTCCCGCAGCCGCGCCCGGAAGTCCTCCTCCTCGGGCGTGTAGGACAGATCCACCGGCGGACACCCCCACGGAGCTGATGGTTCGTCAGATCTCGCAGGCTAGCCCCGCGCCTCTGGACCGACAAGGCGGCAGGACCTACGATCTGACGACTCGTCAGCTCTGCTGGGCAGGGGGACTCCATGAACGCCACCGCACACGGACTGAGCGCCTCGCGCACGCTCTGGGACCTGGCCGCCCGCCGCGCGGAACTCACCCCCGAACGCCCGGTGTTCCTCCAGGGCGACCGCACCCTGTCCTTCGGCGGACTGCGCGCGCGTGCCGAGCGGGTGGCGGCCGGCCTGTACGGCATGGGCGTGCGCCCCGGCACGGTCGTCGCCTGGCAACTGCCGACCCGGATCGAGACGGCCGTGCTGTCCTTCGCGCTGGCCCGGCTCGGCGCCGTTCAGTCCCCCGTCATCCCCTTCTACCGGGACCGCGAGGTCGGCTTCGCGCTGCGCGAGTCCAGGGCCGAGTTCTTCGCCGTGCCGGGCGTCTGGCGCGGCTTCGACCACACCGGGATGGCCCGGCGGCTGGGCGCGAAGGGGATCTTCGAGGCGTACGACGACCTGCCCGACGGCGATCCGGCCGTGCTGCCCGCCCCGCCCGCCGAGGGCACCTCCGTCCGGTGGATCTACTGGACCTCGGGAACCACCTCCGACCCCAAGGGCGTTCTCCACACGGACCGTTCGCTGATCGCGGGCGGTTCGTGCCTCGCGCACGCGCTGCGGCTCACGGCGGCGGACGTGGGCTCGATGGCGTTCCCGTACGCGCACATCGCCGGCCCCGACTACACGGTGATGCTGCTGCTGTACGGCTTCCCTGCGGTGCTGTTCGAGCAGTTCGCGCTGCCGGACGCGCTGGACGAGTACCGCGGGCACGGGGTGACGGTGGCGGGCGGCTCGACGGCGTTCTACTCGATGTTCCTGGCCGAGCAGCGCAAGCAGCCGGGGGTCCCGGTGATCCCCTCGCTGCGGCTGCTCGCCGGGGGCGGGGCGCCCAAGCCGCCGGAGGTGTACCACGCGGTGGTGCGGGAGATGGGGGTGCAGCTGACGCACGGGTACGGCATGACCGAGGTGCCGATGATCACGATGGGGGCGCCGGACGACACGGCGGAGAACCTGGCGACGACGGAGGGGAAGCCGCCGCCGGGGATGGAGATACGGATCGCCGAGGGCGGCGAGGTGCGGTTGCGCGGGGAGGCGGTGTGCCAGGGCTATCTGGATCCGGGGCAGACCGCCGACGCCTTCGACGCGGAGGGCTTTCTGCGCACCGGCGACCTGGGCCACCTGACCGGAACCGGCCATCTCGTCCTCACCGGGCGGCTCAAGGACGTGATCATCCGCAAGGGCGAGAACATCTCGGCGAAGGAGATCGAGGATCTGCTCGCCGCGCATCCGGCGGTCGGCGAGGCCGCGGTGGTGGGGCTGCCGGACGCGGAGCGCGGGGAGCTGGTGTGCGCGGTGCTCGAACAGCCGCCCGGGACCGCCGCGTTGACGCTCCCGGAGGTGGTGGCCTACCTGCGCGCGGCGGGCCTGTCGGTGCACAAGCTGCCTGAGCGGCTGGAGGTGGTGGACGCCCTTCCGCGCAACGAGACCCTGCGCAAGGTGCTCAAGTACAAGCTGCGCGAGCGGTTCACGGGGTCGGCCACCACGGCGTGAGCGCTACTCGGGGATCGTGAAGTAGCGGGCGAACGCCGGGACGATCTCCGTCTCCGCGACCCTGCCGTCACCGTCGATGTCGAGACCCGACGCGACCGCCTGCGCGATCTCCGGGGGCACCCCGAGGACGCGCAGCACGCGCGCGGTGTCGGCGACGGTGGCCGTGCCGTCGCCCTCGGTGTCCGCGAGGGCGAGGGCCGCGTGCAGGAAGGGGCGGGCGATCTCGCCGAACCGGTCGGGGTTGTCGTGCAGCCGCTTGACCGCGCCGCTCACGAACTCCTCGCGGGTGATGCGCTGGTCGCCGTCCCGGTCCGCCATGCCGGCCATGCCCTGCCAGAAGGCCTCCGCACCGGCGTACAGGGCCTGGCCCCGATCGGAGCGGGCGGGGGTGCCGAACTCGGTGAGCAGCGCCTTGGTCGCCGCGTTGAAGTCCCCGCGGTCGATCCAGCCGTTGCCGTCCTGGTCGAAGGTTGCGAACCGGGCGGCGATCCGTCGCTCGTACTCGGTGCTGACCATGTCTGTTCGGGCCGCCTTACGTGACGTGGGGGTTCATCTCGCAGGGAGCGTACGACGCCGGCGGCGGCCGGGGAGCGGGAAAACCACGCTTGTGCCAAGACCGGGGGAATTCTGCGACAACAATGTGGCACTGCCGTGATCGTCGGCTATGGGCGTTCCGGAACACCGGGGCGGCGGGCGGCTACGCGGAGAGCGGGTCCTCCTCGTCGTCCGCCGTCGCGCTGTCGATGTCGGGGTACACGTCGAACAGCCGCCGTACGCCGAGGGCACCGAGGACCCGGTTGACGTGAGAACCGTCACTCGCGCCCTGGGCGGGCAGTATCAGCCGCAGCCGGCCCCGGCAGGAGCGGATCAGGCGGCGGGCGGCGATGAGCACGCCGACGCCGCTGGAGTCGCAGAAGAAGACGTCGGACAGGTCCAGGACCAGGCTGTGATGGCCCTCGGCCACCGCGTCGTGGACCCGCTGGCGCAGCGCCGGCGAGGTCACGAGGTCCAGTTCGCCCGACACCCCGAGCACGGCCCACTCACCCTGCTCGACGCCGGTCACCTTGAAAGCCACGGCTCAGCCCTCCGCTCGCCGGATCTCCGGAACCGCCTGGAAACGGAGCAAGTTCCTACGCTTCTTTTCGCGCGGCTGCCCAGCGGCGGTGCCCCGAAACACCGGATGACAAACGAGCGACGATCAGGAAGGGTCTTGTTTCAGTCACTGCCGATCCTGTTCGATCGGAAATGGAAGGGTCGACCGGGCACAGCGGTGGCACCGGAGGACCACTCCGAGGAACACCCGGAGGACCACAGGGAGGGCCCACTACCATCCACCGTCCGTCAGGGGGCGCGCATTGCCACAAAGGGGCGTGCGTTGTCCGACGTGCCGACTACATTCGAGGAGACGGTGGAGACACGCTGGACACGGGCACGGGGAGGGGGCCGCATGGCGAAGAAGGACGTACCGCCCCGCTGGGACCGCAAGATGCAGCAGCGGCTCGCGCGCGGCGAGGCGGCCGCCCTCGGTGAGCTCTACGACCGTTTCGCCTCGCTCGTGCACGGCCTCGCCCACCGCGTCCTCGGCGACGAGACCGCCGCCGACGGCATAACCCGCGAGGTCTTCGCCCATGTCTGGGAGCATCCCGACGCCTACGACCCCAAGCAGGGCCCGTTGCGCACCTGGGTCGCCGCGCTGACCCACCGGCTCGCCGTGCAGCGGCTGCGGGCCGCCGAGACCGCCGCGCTCGGCCCCGGCGAGACCGGCTCCGCCGAGGCCACGCAGGAGCTGGAACGCAAGGTGCTGCGCGCCTCCGTCGCCGCACGCGCCGACTACATCGTCCACTCCATGCCGACCCCGCTGCGCGCCGCCCTGGAACTCGCCTACTTCCAGCGCCGCGACTACCGGCAGACCGCGACCGACCTGGGCGTCACCGAGGACGAGGCGCGCCGCCGGCTCCGCCTGGGCCTGCAGCTGCTGTCCACCGCGCACGACGCCGGGACTCCGCCGGGATACGGAGGTGGCGTGTGAGCGACGCCTTCGAGGCACACGACGGCCCCGGCTCCGGGGGCGGTGATGCGCCGGGCAACGGCGGTGGCGGCCTGGGCCGGCCGCCGCGCATACCGCTGCCCCGGGCCTCCGTCGAGGACGGCGGGCAGCCGCTGCCCGCGCCGGCCGACCTGCCGCCCATACCGCTGGAGTTGCCGCACGACGTCCTGAAGTCGCTCCTCGGGGCGTGGGCGCTGGCCGCGTGCTCGACGGCGGAGTCCCTCGCCGTCGAGGTCCACCTCGGCGACTGCGGCGCCTGTGCGGACGAGGCGCGGCGGCTGCGCGAGGCGGTCGGCCTGCTGCACCAGCCGGAGAGCCTCGACCTCGACCCGGGCCTGCGCACCCGCGTCCTGGAGAGCTGTCTGGACCGCCGTCCGGCCCGGATCCCGATCCCCCCGTGGGCGGCGCCCTACGACGCCGAGACGGCCCGCCTGGACGCCCTGCTCCAGGACATCGGCGACGCGGAGTGGCACGCCCCGGTGCGGCTGCGCTGGTTCGACGGCGCGGCAGCCGCGACCCGCCGTACGACGGTCGCCGGGGTCATCGCGCATCTGCTGTCCGTGGACGGCCTGGTGGCGGTGGCGCTGGGCCTGGACGACCCGCTGGGCGAGACGCCCGGCCAGGGTCCCGCGGGGCGCACCGAGGCCTTCTGGCAGGGCTCGCACTTCCCGCCGACCCGCGCGGTGCGGGTGCCCTGGCGGGAGCAGAGCCACCAGCTCGTACAGACCGTCTCCTTCACGGGCGGCGGCGCCGGGCGGCTCGGGGTGTCGTACGGCGACTTCGCGCTGCCCCTGCACGACGCGATGCTGGACCGCGCCTTCGAGTGCTGGGTGCACGCGGAGGACATCGCGGAGGCCGTGGACTACCCCTACGGGCCGCCGGCCCCGAAGCACCTGCACAAGATGATCGACCTCGCCGCCCGCATGCTGCCGGAGGCGCTCGCCGCCCGGCGCCGGGCCGGGCTGGCGTCCCCCGGCCAGGTTCCCCACCTGGTCCCCGCGGGGGCGCCGGGCCGCAGCCTGCGGCTGGAGATCGAGGGCAACGGCGGCGGCCAGTGGCTGATCCCGCTGGACTCACCGGGCGCGGTGGGCTCGGAGGACTTCGAGGTGGCCCACGTGGCCCTGGACGACGTGGAGTTCTGCAGGCTGGCCGCGGGCCATGTACCGCCGGAGGAGGCGGCCGCGGGTCAGCTGGGTGACAGGGTCGCGATCAGAGACGTGCTCTTCGCGGCGGCGAGCCTGAGCCGTATGTAGCCCACGGGGGAGGTGGGTTGCGGATTCGTCGGCGGCTGCGGGTGGGTGGGAACTGCGCGAGCAACCACGAACCACCCGCAGCCGCCCTACGACCGAACCGACCCGCCCCTTAGGCGAACACGACCGTCCGGCGGCCGTTCAGCAGGATGCGGCGCTCCGCGTGCCACTTCACGGCCCGCGCCAGCGCCTGGCACTCGACGTCGCGGCCGATCGCGACCAGCTGGTCGGGGGTGACGTCGTGGCCGACCCGCTCGACCTCCTGCTCGATGATCGGGCCCTCGTCGAGGTCGGCGGTGACGTAGTGCGCGGTCGCGCCGATCAGCTTGACGCCGCGCGCGTGCGCCTGGTGGTAGGGCTTCGCACCCTTGAAGCTCGGCAGGAACGAGTGGTGGATGTTGATGATCCGGCCGCTGAGCTGCTTGCACAGGTCGTCCGAGAGGACCTGCATGTAGCGGGCCAGGACGACCAGCTCGACGTCCTGCTCCCGGACGAGGGCGAGGAGCTGGGCCTCCGCGTCGTCCTTGGTCTCCTTCGTCACCGGGATGTGGTGGAAGGGGATGTGGTACGAGTCCACCAGCTCCGCGAAGTCGGTGTGGTTGGAGACCACGGCGGCGATCTCCACCGGGAGCGCGCCGATCCGGGCGCGGAAGAGCAGGTCGTTCAGGCAGTGGCCGAACTTGCTGACCATGAGGACGATGCGCATCTTCTCGTCGGCCCGGTTGAGCTGCCAGTCCATGTGGAAGGAGTCGCCGACCGCCGCGAAGCTGGCCCGCAGCTTGTCGACCGTCACCGGTGCCTCGGCCGAGAAGTGCACGCGCATGAAGAACAGACCCGTGTCGTGGTCCCCGAACTGCTGGCTGTCCTCGATGTTGCAGCCGGTCATGAACAGGTAGCTCGACACGGCGTGCACGATGCCCTGCTTGTCCGGGCAGGAGAGGGTGAGGACGTACTGGTCGGCCAGGGCGGCCTGCGCTCGGGTGGGCTGATCGGTCATGCACCACAGAATCTCATGCCCCGCCGCCCCCGGCGGCCCCCGTCCGCCACGCGGACGCCCGGGGACCGGCGCCGGGACCTGCTCCGGAACCTGCGTCGGGTCCTCGCCGGGCTATGCCGCCCGCGTGATGATCCGCAGCACCTCGAGGCTGCGCGGCGGGGCGTCCGGGTCGTCGCCGTCGCTCGTCGCCAGACGTATGTGCGCGTCCCGGGAGGCGCGGACGGCGTCCGGCCACCCCTGGTGGTCGAGGTACGCGGAGACCGGCGCGTCCGGCCCCACCTGGTGCATGATCCGCAGCACCCGCAGCACGGCGGTGTCGACGAGCGCCGCCTCCTGCGAGTCGCGGAATATCGTCCCGACGTACTTCTCGGCCGACCAGCTGTCCAGCCAGGTGTCCTCGACCAGCCGGTAGACCGCGTCGGTCACATCGCCGTACCCGTCCTGGCCGGCCAGCCAGACGTTCCGCTGGAACTCCGGGTCGGAAAGCATGTGCAGCGCGGAGCGCACATTGCTGCGCCAGCGCCACCACGGCATGTCATTGAGTGGCATGTCGCCCATGGTGGAGGAGCGACGGCCACGACGGGAAGAGTTCTCCGAACCTTGCACGGTCATCGATCGTACGTTCCGCGTCACACCGCCGTAACCCGCCCCCGCAATTCACCTGCGCGTCACCTTTCGTTGACCGAGGGTCACTTCCGGGTTAGTGATGTGGCGGAATCGTGCGTGTCCATGACCGGCAGGCGAGACCAGCGCAGCACCTTCCCCCCTTCGGCCCACCGGCGCCGCAGATCCACCGCCCTGTCCGCGGTGGCCATGGCGGCCTGTGCGTCGCTCGCCGCCGGCTGCGGCGTCGTCCCAGGGCTGCCCGGCGCGGCGGACGACGAGATCAGGGTCATGACCTGGGCCCCGCAGCAGACCAGCGCGACCAACAAGCCCGGCATGCCCGCCATGGCGTCGGCCATCGTCCGCTGGCTCAACTCCCAGGGCGGGGTCAACGGGCACAAGCTCAAGCTGCTCACCTGCAACGACCACAACACCAGCGTGGGCGCGGCGAACTGCGCGCAGCGCGCGGCCGACCAGAACGTCGTCGCCGTCGTCGGTTCCTACAGCCAGTTCGGCGACTCCTACTTCGCCCCGCTGGAGGGCGCGGCCACCCCCTACATAGGCGGCTACGGGGTGTCGAACGAGGAGTTCACCAGCCCCGTCTCCTACCCGGTCAACGGCGGCCAGCTCACCCTGCTGGCCGGACTCGGGGAGGCGCTGGCCGACTCCTGCGGCCCGGTCACCCTGGTCCGCCCGGACAGCATCGCCGGCGACCAGCTGCCCCAGCTGCTCGACTCGGGCCTGCAGGCCGGCGGCCACGCCAAGTCGATCGACCAGCTCGCGGCCGAGGATCTCACCGAGTACGACAAGCAGTCGCAGAAGGCCCTGGAGAACGCCACCTCGGACGCGACGAAGACGGGCTGCGTGGTGCCCGAGCTCGGTGACCGCACGGCCACCTTCATGGACAACTTCCAGCGCGCCCGCCAGGACTACCCGAAGGTCAAGACGGCCGCCGAGGTCGGCAGCGTCGACCAGACGGTGATCAACTCCACCGGTGGCGCGTCCGGCCCGTACGAGGGGTCGTACATCACCGGCTGGTACCCGGTGGCCTCGGACTCCCGCTGGGACCAGATGAAGAAGGTCATCAGCAAGGAGGCCTTCGGCGACAACCGGATCGACCCGGCCGACGCCGGTGTGCAGACCACCTGGATCGCCTACCAGGTCCTCATCGCCGCCCTGAAGAAGATCGGCGACGGCGAGGTGAGCGCCGACAGCGTGCGGCGCACCCTCAACGACGGCCTGAAGGTCTCCACCGGCGGCCTCACCCCGACCCTGACCTGGCCCTACCAGGGCAAGCTGGCCGCGGCCGGCTTCTCCCGGCTGGTCAACGCGGACGTGAACGTCCAGACCGTCAAGGGCGGCCTGCTGCAGTCCGCGAACAAGGACGCCCTCGACATGACCAAGATCCTGGAGAACGCGGACCTCACCTGATCCGCCCCCGCCGGCCCGCGCTCAGCCGCTCAGAGCTGGGTCGGCTGGCGCTGGGTCAGCCCGTACTTGCTCGCGATCGTGTTCCACAGTGCGGCCGCCTTCGCCTTCTGGCTGCTGGCGGTGCCGCTCTCGCGGTTGCCGGCCAGGGTCTGGCCGGTGGTGCGGGCCTGGCCCTTGCGGCAGCCGTGCTTGCCCCTGGCCTGGTCGGCCCAGGACGCGTAGTGGCTGTCGGCGTTCGCGGAGGCCTGCCACGCCTTGGTGAGGGAGGCGGTCAGCTCGGCGTTGTTCGGCAGCTTGTCGACGGACAGCTGCGAGAGCCGGGTGACCAGCGCGGTGCGCTGCTTGGCCGCGTCGCGCAGGTCGGAGGCGGCGCCGTCCAGGTCCTTGCACTGCTTCACATTGGCGACGGCGCCGATCACGGTGGCCCGGCTGCTGCCGCTGTCGGCGAGCAGCTTGTCCAAGGCGACGGCCTGCGCCTTCGCCGGGTCGGCCGCGGCCGACGAGGAGCCGTCGGTGGCGGGGGCGGACGCGGCGACCGTCTTGTTGCCGTCGTCCGAGCTCCCGCCGCCCCCGCTGAGCAGGGCGCCGGCCCCGATGCCGAGGACGGCGATACCGACCCCGACGACCGCGATCAACGGCACCTTCGACTTGCCACGACCGCCCCGGCCGTCGTCGTCGTAGTCGTCGTACGAGGACGGGCCGGCCGGCGGCGGGGTGTACCCCGGCTGCTGCTGGAAGTGCTGGGGCTGCTGGAAGCGGGGCAGCTGGGCGGTGGACGCGGCCGGCGGCTCGCCGCCCGGCGCGCTGCGGAAGAGGTTGTCGAACTCGGCGGGCGGCTGCCGGTCGGCGCCCTGCGGGGCACCGGCCGGGTACGGCGCTATGTACTGGGTGGCCTCGGCGTCGGAGTGCGCCGGGGGCGCGGACTGCCGGCCGAGATAAGTGGTCTGCTCATTGGATCTCTCCGGCGGCAGCGCACCGGGGCCGACCGGCGGGATCAGCTGGGTGGCCCCCTCGTCCACCGGCGCGGCGGGCACCGGCGGGATGAACTGGGTGGCGCCCTCGTCGACGGGCGGCAGGGACCCGGGATACCCGCCGTGACCGCCGTACGGGACGGCGGGCGGCAGCGCGGCTCCCGGAGCGCCGTAGGGGTCCTGCCCGGCGGCCGGCGGCAGCGCGTCGCCGGCCGTGCCCGGGGCACCGTACGACTGCTGGGGCTGGGCGCCGTAGCCGTACGACTGCTCGTAGCCGCCGTACGACGGTGCGGGCGCCGTCTCCGGCGGGAGCGGACCGGCGCCGGAGGCGTCGGAGTGGGCCTGCGCGCGGGCGGCGTGGGACTGCGCGTTCCAGGCGGGCGGCAGCTCCGCGGAACCCCACTCCTGGCCGGCCGCCTGCGGCCACTCCTGCTGGGGCTCCGGGGCGCCCTGCTGGTGCCCGGGACCCCACGGCTGTCCCCAGGCCTGGCCCTCGGGGGGCGCGGCGGCCGGCGGGGCCGGGGCCTGGGTGGGGGCTATCGGCACGGGACCGCCCGTCATGCCCGGCAGCAGGGGCTCGCCTCCGTCGGAGGGCAGCACGATGCCTTCGCGTGCGGGCTCGCCCTGTCCACTCTGCGTCACCGGGACTCCTACTAATGGGGGACCTTGTGAATCGTCGGCTCACGCTACCGGGTCCCCTCAGCAAGGTGCCACGCAGCCAAGGGTGCGATCTTGTTTCCTGTGACGGCGGTAACAGAACCGCCCCGCGGTGCGCTGTATATGCCACCTCTTGCACGGCAAGGTGTGGTTTCCCGCACGTTCACGCAACCGCAGGGCATGAATTCACGCGGCCGCCTGCAGATCCAGACGCGCCCCGAACTCCCTGACCACCGGTTCGTCCCGGAACGGCTCCAGGCGCTGCTGGAAGTCCTCCAGGTACTCGGCGCCCCGGTTGGAGCGGACCGTCTCCAGGAGCTCCACCGCCTTCGTCCCGGTGGCACAGGCCTGTTCGATCTCGCGCTGCTGCACCTGGGCTGTGGCGAGAAGCACATAGCCGATCGCCCGGCGCCGCGCCCGCTTCTCCGGGTGTCCGTCCAGCGACTGCCGAGCACACCGCGCGGCCGCCTCGGCCTGGCCCAGGTCCCGGTGGCAGTGCGCCAACTCGTCGGCCAGATAGGCCTCGTCGAAGTGCGCGATCCACGCCGGGTCGTCCCCGGAGGACGGATCGGCCGCCTCCATCGCGGAGACCGCCCGCCCGGACGCCAGCTGCGCCGACCGCACGTCGCCCAGCAGGGCGTGGCCGCGGGCCTCGGCCGCGTAGAACATCGCCTCCGCACGCGGGGTGACGCGACCCCGCGCCCCCTCCTGCGCCGCCCGCGCCAACTGGGCGATCTCCCGCGGGTTCCCGAGCTGCGCGGCGAGGTGGCTCATGGAGGCGGCGAGCACATAGCCGCCGTAGCCGCGGTCCCCGGCCGCCTGCGCGAGCCGCAGCGACTGGATGTAGTACCGCTGGGCGAGTCCGGGTTGGCCGGTGTCGACGGCCATGTACCCGGCGAGCTCCGTGAGCCGGGCGACGGCGGCGAACAACTCCCGCCCCACGGCCTCCCGGTAGGAGCCGGCCAGCAGCCCGGACACCACGCTGTTGAGGTAGTGCACGACGACCGGCCGCACATGCCCGCTGCCGAACTGGTGGTCCAGGTCGGTGAGCGCCTGCGTCATCGCCTTCACGGCCGCGACGTCCGACTGCCCGACCCGCGGCCCCGCCTGCCGCGCCACCTGCGCGTCCGGCGCCGAGATCAGCCAGTCCCGGCTGGGCTCCACCAGCGCGGACGCGGCCACCGAGGAACCGGACAGGAAGTCCCGGCGCCCCACGTCGCTGCGCCACAGCTCGCAGACCTGCTCGATGGCCCCCAGTACCGTCGGCGAGAACTGGAGACCGACGCCCGACGCGAGGTTCTTGCCGTTGGCCATGCCGATCTCGTCGATCGTGACCGTACGGCCCAGCTTCCGCCCCAGCGCCTCGGCGATGATCGCGGGCGCCCGGCCCCGCGGCTGCTGGCCGCGCAGCCAGCGCGCCACGGACGTCTTGTCGTACCGCAGGTCGAGACCGTGCTCGGCGCCGCACATGTTGACCCGGCGGGCGAGCCCGGCGTTCGAGCACCCCGCCTCCTGGATGAGCGCCTGCAACCGTTCGTTCGGCTGCCGCGCGACAAGCGGCCTTGCGGCCATGGCGTACCCCCTGCGAACTCCCTGTAGGGAAAAGATCCGGCCTTTGCGATCACTGCCCAGCGGACATACCGAAAATGCGGGACATGCGAGGATTGCCGGGTAAAGGCAGCGGAACTGCGGGGACGACCGCCGCCAACCCCCCACTTGTGACTACCCGCTCACGCCCCGGTTCCTCCTGCGCGCCCCCACACGTGCATCCATGCGCCCCAGTTGCGGAAGAGATGCTCCTCCCCCGCGCGCGTTACGGCCGTAACTCCAGGTGGGTGCGGGAGTTGTGTTGAGCGTGGAAGAGACGATCGTCGGAACCGAAGCCGCTCAGATTCCGAAGCAGCGCGGGGAAACGCTGCTGGAGACCGCCGTACGCTACGCCGAGGAGCGCCACTGGGACGTCTTCCCCGGCACGTGGCTGGAAGCGGTCGAGGGGGTGCAACGCTGTTCCTGCGGGGAGGTCGCGTGCGGCGCGCCCGGCGCGCACGCGGCGCGCCCGGACTGGGCGACGCAGGCCACCGGTAGTGCGACGGTCGCGCGCCGGATGTGGCAGAAGCAGCCGACGGCGTCGATCCTGCTGCCGACGGGGCGGACCTTCGACGCGCTGTCCGTCCCGGAGACGGCGGGGTTCCTCGCGCTCGCCCGTATGGAGCGGATGGAGCTGACGCTCGGGCCGGTGACGCTGACCCCGGACCGCCGGATGCAGTTCTTCGTGCTTCCCGGGGCCTCGGTGAAGGTGCCGGAGCTGGTACGGAAGCTGGGCTGGTCCCCGGCGTCGCTCGACCTCGTGGCGCTGGGCGAGGGGGCGTACGTGCCTGCGCCTCCTACGCGGTACGGGTCGCGGGGGGCGGTGCAGTGGGCCTGCCGGCCGACGGCGGCGAACCGGTGGCTGCCGGATGCGGAGGAGTTGATCTCGCCGTTGGCTTATGCGTGCGGGAGGGATCGGTAGCGGTTTCGTCTGCCGCGTTCGGTTTCGTCGGTGGCTGCGGGTGCGTTGTGGCTGGTCACGCGGTTCCCGCCCCCCTGACGGGGCGCTGCGGTCCCGTCAGCTACATAGCTGCGGGTACTCACCGTAGGGTTCACCCATGACCGATGCCGTGCGTGTTCGTGGGCTCTGGAAGCGGTTCGGGCAGCAGGTCGCCGTCGCCGGTATCGATCTGTCGCTGCCTGCCGGGAAGTTCGTGGGGCTGGTCGGGCCCAACGGGGCCGGGAAGACGACCACCCTCTCCATGGTGACCGGGCTGCTGCGGCCGGATCAGGGGTCCGTCGAGGTGGTCGGGCACGACGTGTGGCGGGACCCGGTGGCGGTGAAGGCCCGGATCGGTGTGCTGCCCGAGGGGCTACGGCTCTTCGAGCGGCTTTCCGGACGCGAACTGCTCGGCTACTCCGGGCGGCTGCGCGGCCTCCCCGGCCCGGAGGTCGACAAGCGGGCCGCCCAGCTGCTGGACGTGCTCGATCTCGCCGGGGCCCAGCACAAACTCGTCGTCGACTACTCGACCGGCATGCGCAAGAAGATCGGGCTCGCCGCCGCTCTCCTCCACAATCCCGAAGTCCTCTTCCTGGACGAGCCGTTCGAGGGCGTCGACCCGGTGTCCGCGCAGACCATCCGGGGCGTGCTGGAGCGCTACACGGCCTCCGGCGCGACCGTCGTCTTCTCCTCCCACGTCATGGAGCTCGTCGAGTCGCTGTGCGACTGGGTCGCGGTGCTGGCGGCCGGACGGATCCGCGCGACGGGGACGCTGGAGGAAGTGCGCGGGGAGCATCCCCACCTCCAGGCCGCCTTCCTGGAGCTGGTCGGGGCGAGCGGCCGGGACACGGCCTCCGACCTGGACTGGCTGGGCGGCGGGGCGGCCCGATGACGGACGTAACCTCCACCGTCGTACGGCTGAAGCTGTCGCTGTTGCGGAACGGGCTGCGGCAGTCCGGCGGCCGGCGGGCCGCGTTCGTCGCGTCGGCCGTCGTCGCGCTGCTGTTCGCGGCACTGCAGCTGCTCGGCCTGGTCCTGCTGCGCGGGCACGCGCACGCGGACGCGGTGGCCGTCCTCGGGACCGCCGTACTGGCCCTGGGGTGGGCGTTCATGCCGCTGTTCTTCCCGAGCGGCGACGAGACGCTGGACCCCACCCGCCTGGTGCTGCTCCCGCTGCGGCCGGCCCCACTGGTCCGGGCCCTGCTGGCGGCCTCGCTGGTCGGCATCGGCCCGCTGTTCACGCTGGTGCTGCTGGTGGGCTGCGCGGTGTCCGTGGCGCACGGGGCGGCGGGGTACGGCGTCGCGGTCGTCGGCGTCGTCCTCGCGCTGCTGGTCTGCGTGGCCCTCGCGCGGTCCGTCGCCGCCGCGAACGTACGGCTGCTGACCAGCCGCAAGGGGCGAGACCTGGCCGTACTGAGCGGCCTGGTCATCGCGGTGGGCGCGCAGCTGGTCAACTTCGGGGCACGGAGCCTGGGTTCGGCCGGGCTCGGGGAGCTCGCGCCGGTGGCCGACGTGGTGCGCTGGCTGCCGCCGGCCTCCGCGATCGGGGCGGTGCACTCGGCGAGCGAGGGGGCGTACGGGCGGGCGGTCCTCCAACTCGCCCTGTCCGTGGCCGCGCTGGCGTTGCTCGTCGGCGCCTGGGCGCGGACGCTGACCCGGCTGATGACCGCGCCGGACGGCTCGACGCTCCAGGAGCCCGACTCCGCCGGGCGGGGCGCGTCGTCGGGCGGCGGTCCGGGGCGGCTGCTGCCCTCCGGGCGCACCGGTACGGTCATGGCGCGCAGCCTGCGTTATGTCTGGCGCGACCCCAAGACCAAGGCCGCGTGGGTGACCTCGCTGGCCATCGGCCTGATCGTCCCCGTCTTCAACGCCCTGCAGGGCACCGGCTCGATCTACTTCGCCTGTTTCGCCGCCGGAATGCTCGGCATCCAGATGTACAACCAGTTCGGCCAGGACACCTCCGCCTTCTGGATGGTGGCGATGACCATCTCGTCCCCGCGCGACGCCTACGTCGAACTGCGCGGGCGCGCACTGGCCCTGCTGGTGATCACCCTGCCGTACGCGACCCTGGTGACCGTCCTGACCACGGCCATGCTGGGCGACTGGCCCCGGCTGCCCGAGGTGCTCGGCCTCTCCTTCGCCCTGCTCGGCGCCATGCTCGCCACCGGCGCCTGGACCTCGGCCCGCTTCCCCTACTCCATCCCCCAGGAAGGCCACCGCAACGTCGCCGCCGGCCAGACCGGCCTCGCCTGGATCGCGATCTTCGGCGGCATGGTCTCAGCAGCCCTGCTGTGCGCCCCCGTCATCGCCCTGACGATCGCCCTGAACGTGAGCGCGGGGGGTGGGGAGTGGACTTGGGTGCTGCTGCCGGTGGGGGCGGTGTACGGGGCGACGATCACCTGGGCGGGGCTGCGGGGGGCGGCACCGCGTACGGCGGCCCACTTGCCGGAGATCCTTGCAGCTGTCAGCAGGGGATAGCCCCTTCAGGGGCGCTGGGGGTCCCCCGGCCGAAGGCTGGGGGGAGGAACTGCGCGACCAGCCACATCCCACCCGCACCCGCCGAAGTACCCGCTCCCCCACCCCACTGGGCGCGACTACTCCCCCACCCGGTCAAGAAACGGCTCCACAGCCGCCCTCCACGCCTCCGGCCGGTCGTACGGCAACAAGTGACCGGCATCGGCCACCTCCGCGTACTCCCCCCTGGGAAGGACCCGCACCATCTCCTGCGCCTCCGCCCGCCCCAGCTCCCCGTCCACTCCGCGCACGACCAGCGCGGGGCACGGCACCTGGGCCAGTTCCTCCCAGTGCGCGTCGTACACCCAGGTCTCCCGGGACCTCAGCATCTGATCGGGGTCGAAGACGGGCCGCCAGCCGTCGCCGCTCTCGTGCATGACCTCGGCGTAGAACTCCCCGCGCGCGGGGTTCGGCCGCTCCACCCAGGGATCGTCCTCACCGAACCACTTGCGGACGTCGGCCAGCGTGGCGAAGGGCACGGGCCAGGACCTGAACCAGTCGGCCCACTCGCGCTGCGAGGCCGCGCCCAGCGCGGAGGCCCGCATGTCGCAGATGATCACGCCCCGGACCAGTTCGGGGCGCTTGGCGGCGAGCTGCCAGGCGGTCAGCGCGCCCATGGCGTGGCCGATGAGCACGGCGGGGGCGAGACCCAGCTGCTCGATCGCGGCCGTGGCGTCCTCGACGTACGCCTCACGGGTGTACACGGCCTGTGGGGGCTTGTCGCTCTGGCCGTGGCCGCGCTGGTCGAGCGCGACGGCCCGGTGCCGCTCGGAGAGCCAGCGGGCGGTGGACGCCCAGTGCGAGGCGCGGCCCATCAGGCCGTGCAGTAACAGCACGCCGTGCGTCGACCGCTCCGGGTCGTCCTTCTTGGGCGGGTCCGCGAACTCCCAGGCGGCGAGGTGTACGCCGCCGGCTCCTGTCACGTCGATGCGCCGTGCCATGGGCCTGGCACCCCCCTAGCTCCGCGTGCCTAGTGTCGCCTCGGATCGCTTCGGATCGCTTCGTGATGTCGCTTCGTGATGCTTCGCTACCACTGCAGAGTATCGAATGCCTATTCGAAGATCGGGCTTCTGCGGGCAACACCCCTCGTTCGAGTGACCCCTCTCCAGGCATGATCGGCGCCGCCGAGGGGATCTGTTCTGCGGGGGGCGGACCGCTCGGGGAAAGCGGTCCGAGGGGATGACCCTGAGAGCTCGGGGCTCCGGGTCAGCACTGGGGAGGACAGGCCCCGGCACCGCAAGGTGCCGGGGCCAAGCCCAGGCCCATCTCCACGTCTTCGGCACATCCTCCCCGCCCCCCTCAGGTCATATGCCTCTCGCGACAGCCTCGCACGCGAAACGGTCGGACGCTGCGATTCGACGCACAGGATCTCCGATTCGACGCGTTCGGCACACCGGGGAGGGACGCGGAAAAACAGCCGTCAACTTCCCCACGAACAACGGAAGTTGAACGGCACTCCGGCTACGGTGCTCAGCGCTTGGCGACGAACACATGGGAGGCGATGCCCGCCTCCAGCTCGGCCGCCTCACCACCGCTGCCCACCAGCACCCCGCCGGCCGACTCCGTCACGCTCACCACCGAACCGGGCTGCACACCCGCCCGCCGCAGCGTGTACATCAGCTGCGCGTCGGTCTGGATGGGCTCCCCGATCCGGCGTACGACCACGGTCTTGCCGTCCGCGCCCGGGTCCAGGTCGGCCAGCGACACCATGCCCTCGTCGAGGAACGGGTCCGCGCCGTCCTTCTCGCCCAGCTCCTCCAGCCCCGGGATCGGGTTGCCGTACGGCGACTCGGTCGGGTGCCGCAGCAGCTCCAGCACCCGCCGCTCCACCGCCTCGCTCATCACGTGCTCCCAGCGGCACGCCTCCGCGTGCACCTGCTCCCACTCCAGGCCGATCACGTCGACCAGCAGGCACTCGGCGAGCCGGTGCTTGCGCATCACCCGCGTCGCCAGCCGGCGGCCCTCGTCGGTCAGCTCCAGATGGCGGTCGCTGGCGACGGACACCAGACCGTCCCGCTCCATCCGCGCCACCGTCTGGCTCACCGTCGGCCCACTCTGGTCGAGCCGCTCCGCGATGCGGGCGCGCATGGGGACCACGCCTTCCTCTTCGAGCTCGAGGATGGTGCGGAGATACATCTCCGTGGTGTCGATCAGTCCGGACATTCGTGCCCCTCGATTACCTCTGCCGGAAGCCCGGCCGCGTGCGCTGGCCCTGACCCCAATTCTGCCGGATCCCACTGACAAGCGGGGGACACCGGCAGAACGGGCACCAGAACGGGAGTCCGACAACCCTGTGCGGCCGCCGCCGCACCGGCCGTATTGACACCGAGATGGTCCAGACCGGAGGGTGATCCGCGACACAGACGCTGCGAAGGGGCACCGCATGAGCGACGGCACGCCGGCCGACCTGTTCTTCGACGCCGCCATCGGCCTCCTGCAACGGGTCCGCGCCGAGGAGGCCGAGGCCATCGGCGCCGCCGCCACCCTGCTCGCCGACACCGTCACGGCCGGCGGCCGGCTGTTCGCGTTCGGCGCCGGACACTCCTCCCTCGCCGCCCAGGACGTGGTCTACCGCGCGGGCGGCCTCGCCCTCATGAACCTGCTCGCCGTCCCCGGCGCCGTCGGCGTCGACGTGATGCCCGCCACGCTCGGCTCCCGCCTGGAACGCGTCGACGGACTCGCCACCGCCGTCCTGGACACCTCACCCCTGCGCGCGGGCGACGCCCTCGTGATCATCTCCCTGTCCGGCCGCAACGCCATGCCCGTCGAGATGGCCATCGGCGCCCGCGACCTCGGCGCCCGGGTCATCGGCGTGACCTCGGTGGCGTACGCCGACCAGACCACCTCCCGGCACTCCTCCGGCACCTACCTCAAGGACCACTGCGACGTCGTCCTCGACTCAAAGATCTCCGTCGGGGACGCCGAGCTGACCCTCGACACCATCCCGGCGCCCTTCGCCCCCGCCTCCACGGTCGTCACCAGCGCCCTGCTCCAGGCGGTCCTCGCCACCACCGCCGCCACCCTCGCCGACCGCGGCACCGAACCCCCGCTGCTGCGCTCCGGCAACGTCGACGGCGGCCACGAGTGGAACGCGCGCGTCTTCGAGGAATACCGCGACCGGATCTTCTACCAGCACTGACGGACCAGCCCCGACAGCCCCACCGGGCTCCCGGGAACCCTCCTCAGCGCTCCCTCAGGAGCCCCGCCAGGTCCAGCGCCGTGGCGATCCGCACGGCCACGTCCTCGGCGTACGTCGCGTCCGGGCGCTCGAAACGGTTACGGCCCGACCCGCGCAGGAACGTCACCACGCCCAGCGTCCGCCCCCGGCTGCGCAGCACCGCGCACAACGCGTGCACCGCGTCACCCGGCCACTGCCGGTCCAGCGCCCACGCCCGCGCCCGGTCCGGCGGCACCGAACCCGCGTCCGCCCGCACGCTCCCGGCCCGCTCCACGCACTGCAGCGCCGGATGCCCGTCCTCGTACCGCACCGGCAGCCCCGCCGCCCCCGTCAGCAGACTCGGCCCCGGCGTCCCCGCCGGCGTGGCCGCGATCCGCACCAGCCGCACCGGCCCCACGTCCCCGTCACCCCGCGCACCGCCCACCACCCGGTCCACCACCGCATGATCGGCGAACCCGGCCAGCGCGAAGTCCAGGTGGACGGTGGCCGCCTCCGTGGGGTCCTCGCACTCGGCGGCCGCGCGCGCCGCGCGGTGCAGCTGGTTGGCACGGAAGCGCAGCATCGCCGCCTCCTGCTCGCTCTGCTTGGCCTCCGTGACGTCCTGGAACAGCCAGCCGACCCCGAGCGGCACCGGCTCCTCCGCGAGCGGCGACGCCAGCCGCAGGAACCCGGACCGCCAGCAGCGCCGCTGCTCGCCCTCCGCCGTCCGCACACTCACCCACATCTCCGCAGGCGCGGGCGGCGCACCCTCGGCCAGCACATGCGTGAGCGCGCTCTCCAGATCCTCCACACCCAGCGCGAGCAGCTCACCCAGCGGCCGCCCCAGCGCCGACGTACGCCCGATCCCGAGCGCCCGCGCCGCATGGGCGTTCACCACGGCGGGCCGCAGATCGGCATCCACCAGGACGACACCCCACGCCGCGTCCTCGAACAACGCCTCGCTCAGTGCGATCGACCGCTCCAGGTCTATCTGCGCGTGCACCTCGCTGAACGCGCAGTACACACCCGCCGGCTTCCCGTCCGGGCCGCGCACCGCCGCCGACTGCGTCCGTACGAGGACCCGCCCGCCGTCCTTCGTGAGCAGCGCGAACTCGTGCACCTGACGGCCCGGGGCATGCATGGCCGACAGCAGCCGGCCCTCCACCTCGTCGGCGTCCGCCTCACGCACCGCCCACCCGGCGAACCCGTGCCGGCCCACCGCCTCGGCCGCCGTCCAGCCCAGGATCCGCTCGGCCTCACGGTTCCAGTGGGTGACGACACCGTCCGCGTCGAAGGCGCACAGGGCCGCGTCCATGCCGTCGAGGAGCGCGGCGAGCAGGTCGGACCCACCCGAGTCGTCCGGAACGTCCCGCTCCGGTTCCGGCTCGGGCTCGCCGGGCCCCAGCTCGTCCGTGGTCCCACTACGCCGGGAAGCACTCACCTGGACCCCCATCAGGCTGCGTCCGCACGCACGGCGCGTCGGTTCACTCACTGCCCTTCATTCAACTCGAACGTGACGCAGCCCACACTGTGTTCCCGCAAGATTGAAGGAATCGTTGCAAGCCGAGCTCCGCCGACGCTCACAGCACGAGCCGCAGATCCACCCACTCGTCGCTCTCCCCGTCGAGCACATACCGCTCCACCTCGGCGAACCCGTACCGCCGCGCGAACCGCAGCCCGTCCTCGTTGACCCCCAGCACACACGTCTCGACGGCCTCGACACCCGGCACGCACGCGTACCCGACCACATGCTCGTACAAGGCCGCACCGAACCCCCGACCCCGATACCGCGGCAGCACCCGCACGATCACGGTCACCACCCCGTCGACCGCAGGCCGCACCGTGGAACACCCCACCAGCACGTCCCCGTCGTACGCGTTCTCCAGCCGATACCCCCGCGCAAGCCGCTCCCGGGCCTCCTCGAAGGTCATCGCCGCAGGCGGCACGACGACGTTGTGCACATACCGCCACTGCTCCAGCGCCCCGTCCCCGTCCCCATCCCCATCCCCGTCCACGAGGACCACCCGGAGATCACTCACGCCCGTCCCCTCCCGACCGCCGCGCGTACACCTCGATCTCGATCTTCATCCGAGGATCGGACAGCCCGCACACCATCATCGTCGCCGCCGGCCGCACATCCCCGAACACCCGCCGCAGCACCGGCCAGCACGGCTCGAAGTCCTCCCGCACCGGCAGCAGGTACCGCACCCGCACCACATCCTTGAACCCACACCTCGCCTCCGCCAGCGCCGCCCCGATGTTCCGCAGACACTGCTCCGCCTGCTCCACCACGTCCTCGGAGATGGTCATCTCCGCATAGTCGAACCCCGTCGTCCCCGACACATGCACCCACTCCCCGTCCACCACCGCCCGCGCATACCCGATCTCCTCCTCGAACACCGACCCACTGAGAATCACCTGCCGTTTTGTCATGCGCCGAACGCTAACGAAAAAAGAGTTGAGACTGTCCCGGCGGCTTCTTAGTGTGTGGGGCACACGAGAAGGGAGGTGGTTCGGCAGATGTATGAATACCGGACGCGTGAGGTGGCTGCGGGCTAGCGGCCCGTCACCACACCGAGTGCGGTGCCGGACCAGCACGTGACAGACGCGTGCAGCCGGCCCAATCCCAAGCAGTCACCCGACCCGCGAGCTCGCCGGTACGTCCGGCCGGCTTCTCCGTCGTAAGGCGGAGGGACCTGAGCTCGCGGGTCGTCTGCGTCGGCGGGAGCTTTGGGCGGCTCAGGGGCTGAGGCGTTCCACGTGCCAGGTGCCGTCGGGGTCGGCGACGTAGCGGAGGCGGTCGTGGAGGCGGTTCTGGCGGCCCTGCCAGAACTCGACGGTCTGGGGGGCGATGCGGAAGCCGCCCCAGTGCGGGGGGACCGGGACCTGTTCGCCCTCGGGGTAGCGGGCGGTCAGCTCGGCATAGGAGGCGTCGAGTTCGGCGCGGGAGTAGATGACCGAGGACTGGGCGCTGGCCCAGGCGCCGAGCTGGGAGCCGTGCGGGCGGGTGCGGAAGTAGGCGGCGGTCTCGTCGCGGCCGGTGCGGCGGGCGGTGCCGGTGACGACGACCTGGCGGGCGATGGCGTGCCACGGGAAGAGCAGCGAGACGTACGGGTTCGCGGCGAGGTCCTGGGCCTTGCGGGAGTCGTAGTTGGTGTAGAAGACGAAGCCCTGGGTGTCGTACTGCTTCATCAGGACCGTGCGGGAGCTGGGACGGCCCTCGGCGTCGGCGGTGGAGACGACCATCGCGTTGGGTTCGTAGATCATGCCGTCGGCGGCGGCCCGTGCGGCCTGGTGGAACCAGCGGGTGAACTGGTCCATGGGGTGGGCTGCCAGGTCGTGCTCTTCGAAGCCCTCGGCCCGGTAGTGCTTGCGCATCGCGGCGGGGTCGAGGACGGGGTCGTCGGAGGCGGCGGCGTCGCGGTCGGTCACGCGGTCATCTTGCCGTATGCACATATGGGTCCGGGGGACATGTGACGCAGACCTGTGGTGGCACTGAGTGCCGCTGGGCTCCCCAACTCTGGCACTCGGAGTTATGGTGCATGTGCCTCCGCCTACACCTCATGAGGAGCCGCCCCATGTCCGACTTCGTACCCGGGCTCGAAGGAGTCATCGCGTTCGAGACGGAGATCGCCGAACCGGACAAGGAGGGGGGCGCCCTGCGGTACCGGGGCGTCGACATCGAGGATCTGGTCGGGCACGTGTCGTTCGGGAACGTGTGGGGGCTGCTCGTCGACGGGGCCTTCAATCCCGGTCTGCCGCCGGCCGAGCCGTTCCCGATCCCCGTCCATTCGGGTGACATCCGGGTGGATGTGCAGTCGGCGCTCGCCATGCTGGCGCCGGTGTGGGGGCTGAAGCCGCTGCTGGACATCGATGCGGACCAGGCCCGGGAGGACCTGGCGCGGGCCGCGGTCATGGCGCTGTCGTACGTCGCCCAGTCGGCGCGCGGGCAGGGGCTGGCGATGGTGCCGCAGCGGGAGATCGACAAGGCGCACTCGGTGGTCGAGCGGTTCATGATCCGGTGGCGGGGGGAGCCGGATCCGAAGCATGTGGCGGCCGTGGACGCGTACTGGACGTCTGCCGCCGAGCACGGCATGAACGCGTCCACGTTCACCGCGCGTGTCATCGCCTCCACCGGTGCGGATGTCGCCGCCGCGCTGTCCGGTGCCGTGGGTGCCATGTCGGGGCCGCTGCACGGTGGTGCGCCCTCCCGGGTGCTCGGGATGATCGAGGAGATCGAGCGGACCGGGGACGCGGCCGGGTATGTCAGGAAGGCGCTGGACCGGGGTGAGCGGCTGATGGGGTTCGGGCACCGGGTGTACCGGGCCGAGGATCCGCGGGCGCGGGTGCTGCGGCGGACGGCGCGGGAACTGGGGGCGCCGCGGTTCGAGATCGCGGAGGCGTTGGAGAAGGCGGCGCTGGAGGAGCTGCACAACCGGCGGCCGGATCGGGTGCTGGCCACGAACGTGGAGTTCTGGGCCGCGATCATGCTGGACTTCGCGGAGGTGCCGGCGCACATGTTCACGTCGATGTTCACGTGTGCGAGGACCGCGGGGTGGTCGGCGCACATTCTTGAGCAGAAGCGGACGGGAAGGCTGGTGCGTCCTTCTGCGCGGTATGTGGGGCCTGGGGTGCGGAAGCCCCAGGACATCGAGGGGTTTGTGGATATCGCCCACTGAGTTGCCTGGTGAGGTGTGGGGGCGAGTGCGGGTGGGTGGGGGGCTGGTCGCGCCCACGCGGCGGTAGCCGCATGTCGACTCCAGCCCCGCGCCCCTGAGAATCGGGCACTTCGTGCCCTGATTCTCATAGAGCCTCGTCCAGCAACGCCGCCCATTGGGCCACCACCCGCTCGCGTCTCGCCCTGTCGTCCGTGAGCAGGTTGGCCAGGCCCAGGCCCCGGGCCATGTCCAGGAGGCCCTGGACGGTCTCGCGGGTGCCGGGGCGGGTTTCGTCGGCGCCGAGGAGGTCGACGGCGATGCGGTGGGTTTCGCGGCCGACGCGGGCTTCGAGTTCGGTGACGCGGGAGCGGAGCTGGTCCTCGTCGGAGGCGGCCACCCAGAGGTGGAGGGCGGCGCGGAAGAGGGGGCCGGTGAAGAGGTCGACGAGGGCGGAGACGACGGCTCTGCGGTCGCCGGTGGCGCCTTGGGGGAAGAGGGCCCGGATCGCGGTGGAGCGTTCCTCGGCGACGTATTCGACGGCTGCCGTGAAGAGGTCCTCGCGGGTCGGGAAGTGGTGCTGGGCGGCGCCGCGGGAGACGCCGGCGCGTTCGGCGACGACGGCGACCGTGGAGCCGGCCCAGCCGTGTTCGGCGAGGCAGGCCACGGCGGCTTCCAGGAGCCGTTGCCGGGTGGCCCGGCTGCGGTCCTGCTTCGGGGCACGTTCCGTCGTACTCACACCACCCACGCCGCATCCCGTCGTTCGAGGAAGGCCGTCATCCCCTCGCGGGCGTGCTCGGAGGAGAACAGCCGGGCCGAGAGCGCGGTGAGGTGGGCCGCGTCCCGGTCGAATGTCTCCAGCACCCTAGCCGTGAGCAGCTGTTTCGTCTCGGCCAGGGCCTGGGGCGAGGAGCGGCGGAGGCCGTCGAGGACAGGGGCGAGGGCGGTGTCGACGTCGTCGGCGGTGGTGGTGAGCAGGCCCAGGTGGACGGCTTCGGCGGGGGTGAAGCGTTCGCCGGTGAGGTAGTAGCGGGCGAGGGCGCGGGGGTCGGTGCGGGGGACGAGGGGCAGGGAGATGACCGCGGGGGCGACGCCGATTCTGACCTCCGTGAAGGCGAAGGTGGAGTCGGTGGAGGCGACGGCGATGTCGCAGGCGGCGAGCAGGCCGAGGCCGCCCGCGCGGACGTGGCCGGTGACGCGGGCGAGGACCGGCTTGGGCAGTTCGACGATCTGGCGGAGGAGTGCGACGAGGGCGTCGGGGTGATGGGGGTCCCCCCGCTCGAGCGAAGCCGAGAGTGGGGGAGGGTCGCGCAGGTCGGCTCCGGCGCAGAACGTGGTGCCGGTGTGGGTGAGGACGATCGCGCGGACGTCGGGGTCCTTGGCGCAGTCGGTGAGGGCCTCGGCGAGTTCGGTGACGAGGGCGGCGGACAGGGCGTTGCGGGTGGCGGTGGAGTCGAGGCTGAGGGTGGTGACGGCACGCGTGTGCGTCTGTCCGATCAACGTCATGGGCCCTCCTCGGGTTCCCCGGCCTTGGCGAGGGCCCGCAGTTCGCGGCGGAGTATCTTTCCGGAGGCCGCGCGGGGTACCCCGGCGATGAAGGTGACCTTGCGGACGCGCTTGTAGGGCGCGACGCGTTCGGCGACGTAGAGCATGGTCTCGTTCTCGGTGAGCTCGGGGGTGTCGTCGGCGCCGGGCCGGCGGACGACGAAGGCGTGCGGGATCTCGTTGCCGTCCTCGTTGTAGGCGCCGATGACGGCGGCGTCGGCGATTCCCGGGTGGGTGAGCAGGAGGGCCTCGAGTTCGGCGGGGGCCACCTGGAAGCCCTTGTACTTGATGAGTTCCTTGACACGGTCGACGACGTAGAGCCAGCCGTCGGCGTCGACGTGGCCGACGTCGCCGGTGTGCAGCCAGCCGTCGGGGTCGATCATCTCGGCGGTGGCGTCGGGTTTGCCGAGGTAGCCCTTCATGACCTGGGGGCCGCGGATGGCGATCTCGCCGGGTTCGCCGATGCCGACGTCCTTGTGCGGGTCGTCGAGCGACACGATCCGCATCTCGGTGCCGGCGATGAGCTTGCCGACGGTGCCGGGCGGTGCCGTGCCGAGGGCGTCGAGGGGGACGATGTGGGTGCCGGGAGAGAGTTCGGTCATGCCGTATCCCTGGGCGACGGGCGGCAGGCCCAGGCGCTGTCCGCCGGCCGTGGCGAGCTGGGCGTCCAGGGGGGCGGCGGCGCTCATGACGTACTTGAGGGAGGACAGGTCGTACTGCTCGACGAGCGGGTGCTTGGCGAGGGCGAGGACGATCGGCGGGGCGACCCACAGGCCGGTGATGCGGTGGGTCTGGATGGCCTTGAGGAAGGTCTCCAGCTCGAAGCGGGGCAGGACGACGACGGTGGCGCCCTTGCGCAGGGGCGCGTTCATGAGGGCGGTGAGGCCGTAGATGTGGAAGAACGGCAGGACGGCGAGGATGCGGTCGCCGGGGCCGGAGGGGACGCAGACGTCCAGCTGGGCGAGGTTGGTGGCGATCTGCCGGTGGGTGAGCATCACGCCCTTGGGGACGCCGGTGGTGCCGGAGGAGTACGGCAGTGCGGCGACGTCCTCGACGGGGTCGATGTCGACCTGCGGTTCCGGGGCGTCACCGGCCAGCATGTCGATGAGTGAGCGGTGTCCGGGTGCGCTGTCGCAGACGAATATCTCCGCTATGCCGCCGGCGAGTTCGGCGGCCCGGCGGGCGGACTCCAGGAGGGGTGAGACGGTGATGATCCAGCGGGCCGCGGAGTCCCCCAGCTGTTTGGCGAACTCCTCGGGCGTGGCGAGCGGGTGCACGGTGGTGACGGAGGCCCCCGCGCGCGTGGCCGCGTAGAACGCCGTCGGGAAGGCGACCGTGTTCGGGCTGTGCAGGGCGAGGACGTCGCCCTTGCGGACGCCCGCGTCGGCGAGCGCGGCGGCGATCCGCCGGTGGAACCGGTCCAGTTGCGCGTAGGTGAGGGTGGTGCCGTCGGTGCCGTCGATCAGGGCGGGCGTGTCACCGAACTCGGCGGCCCGGCCCAGTACGGCCTCGTGGATGGGGAGTTCTATGGGCGGAACGTCTGCGTACTCGCTGCGGAACACGGTTCCTCCAAGGCGGGCGCGGCTGCCTAGTACGACTTGGGCAGGCCCAGGGTCTGGTGGGAGACGTAGTTGAGAATCATCTCCCTGCTCACCGGAGCAATACGAGCCACGCGCGCGGCCGTTATCAACGAGGCGAGGCCGAATTCCCGGGTGAGGCCGTTGCCGCCGAGGGTGTGCACGGCCTGGTCGACGGCCCTGACGCACGCCTCCCCCGCCGCGTACTTGGCCATGTTGGCGGCCTCACCTGCGCCGACGTCGTCTCCGGCGTCGTACAGGTGTGCTGCCTTCTGCATCATCAGGCGGGCGAGTTCGAGGTCGATGTGCGCCTGGGCGAGGGGGTGTGCGATGGCCTGGTGGGCGCCGATGGGGGTCTTCCAGACGGTGCGGTCGCGTGCGTACTCGATCGCTTTGGACAGGGCGTAGCGGCCCATGCCGATCGCGAACGCGGCCGTCATGATGCGTTCCGGGTTGAGTCCGGCGAACAGTTGCAGCAGGCCGGCGTCCTCGTCGCCGACGAGGGCGTCCGCGGGGAGCCGTACGTCGTCGAGGACCAGCTCGAACTGCTTCTCGGCGGCGTTGAGTTCCATGTCGATCGGGTGCTTGTGGAAGCCCTCCGCGTCCGTGGGGACGATGAACAGGCAGGGCTTGAGGCGTCCGGTGCGGGCGTCCGAGGTGCGGCCGACGATCAGGACGGCGTCGGCCATGTCGACGCCGGAGATGAAGACCTTGCGGCCGGTGAGCAGCCAGTCGGCGCCGTCCTTGCGGGCCGTGGTGGTGATGCGGTGGGAGTTGGAGCCGGCATCGGGTTCGGTGATGCCGAAGGCCATGAGGAGGGAGCCGTCGGCGAGGCCGGGGAGCCAGGTCCGCTTCTGGTCCTCGGTGCCGAAGCGGGAGATCACGGTGCCGCAGATGGCGGGTGAGACGACGAGCATGAGGAGCGGGGAGCCTGCCGCGCCGAGTTCTTCGAGGACGATGGAGAGTTCGGTGATGCCGCCGCCTCCGCCGCCGTGTTCCTCCGGGAGGTTGACGCCGAGGTAGCCGAGTTTTCCGGCCTCTTGCCAGAGTTCGGTCGGGGGGCGGCCTTCGGCGATGGTACGGGTGATGTAGTCGCGGCCGTACTTGGCGCCGAGGGTGGCTACCGCTGCGCGGAGTGCCTTGTGTTCGTCGGTTTCGATTTGGGGGGTCACTGTGGCTCCTTCGGGTGCGGGTTGTGTGTGGCTGGTCGCGCTCACGCGGCGGTAGCCGCACATTCGATGCGGCCCCGCGCCCCTAGAGGGGCGCTTGTACTACCGCCAATAGGGAGCCGGGCGTGACCTGTTGTCCGAGTACCACTCGCAGCTCGCTCAGCGTTCCCGTCACCGGTGCCGTGATCTGGTGCTGCATCTTCATCGCCTCCAGCCAGAGGAGGGGCTGGCCTGCCTCCACGGCCGACCCCACCTCCAGCCCCTCCGCCACCCGTACGACCGTCCCCGGCATCGGTGCGAGCAGCGAACCCGGTGCCAACTGAGCCTTGGCATCGGGGAAGCGGGGCAGGACGGTGAGGGTCGTGTTGTTGACGTGGACCTGGTCGCCGTATCTCGACACCTCGAACTTTCGGCGTACGCCGCCCACTTCGAGTACGACCAGACGCGGGCCCGCGTGCACGACCCGTACGCCGTCTGCCGTGAGGCCTTCGCGGGTGTGGCGGTAGTGGACCTCGTGTTCCTCGCCGGCCATCAGGTAGCGCTTGGTCTGGGGCTGGGAGGGGAGGTTGCGCCAGCCGCCGAAGCGCGAGCGGCCGTGGGCGTCAGCCAGGGCCGCGGCGAGGGGGGCGTGCGGGTCGGGGGCGGGTGCCGTCAACTCGGTGAGGTGGCGGTCGTAGAAGCCCGTGTCCATGCGGGCCGCGGTGAACTCCTCGTGGCGCAGGGAGCGGACGAGGAGGTCGCGGTTGGTGGTGGGGCCGTGCAGGGTGGTGTTCTCGAGCGCGTGCGCCAGCTTGCGCAGCGCTTCGGCGCGGGTGGGGGCGTGCGCGACGACTTTGGCGAGCATCGCGTCGTAGTGGACGCCGATCTCGTCGCCGTCGGTGTAGCCGGTGTCGAGGCGGACGCTCTCCGGTACGGCGAGGCGGTGCAGGGTGCCGGTCTGGGGCGCCCAGTCGCGGGCCGGGTCCTCGGCGTAGAGGCGGGCCTCTATCGCGTGGCCGCGTGCGGGGGGCGGGTCGAGGGGGAGGGCGTGACCCTCGGCGACGCGGATCTGCTCCGCGACCAGGTCGACGCCGGACACGGCCTCGGTGACGGGGTGTTCCACCTGGAGGCGGGTGTTCATCTCCAGGAAGTGGGCCCTGCCGTCGGCGACGAGGAACTCGACGGTGCCCGCGCCGACGTACGCGACGGAGCGCGCGGCGCGCACGGCCAGCGCGTACAGCTCCTTCACCAGGCCTTCGGGGAGTGCGGGTGCCGGTGCTTCCTCGATCACCTTCTGGTGCCTGCGCTGGAGTGAGCAGTCGCGGGTGCCGAGCGGCCAGACCGTGCCGTGGGTGTCGGCGAGGATCTGCACCTCCACATGGCGGCCCTGTTCGATGTAGGGCTCGACGAAGACCTCGCCGTCGCCGAAGGCGCTGGCAGCCTCGGCGCGCGCGCCCTCCAGGGCGGCGCCCAGTTCGTCGAGGCGGCGCACGACGCGCATGCCGCGCCCGCCGCCGCCGGCGGCGGCCTTCACCAGGACCGGCAGGTCGGATTCGGTGACGTCGCCGAGGGGTGCGATGCCCATCAGTTCCTTGGCGCGCGTCTTGGACGCCATCGCCTCGATCGCCTCCGGGGGCGGTCCGATCCAGACCAGGCCGGCGTCGAGGACGGCGCGGGCGAAGTCGGCGTTCTCGGAGAGGAAGCCGTACCCGGGGTGCACGGCATCCGCGCCGGCGCTCACGGCGGCCTTCACCACCAGGTCGCCGCGCAGGTAGGTGTCGGCGGGCGTGGCGCCCGGCAGCCGTACGGCGGTGTCGGCCACGCGCGCGTGGAGGGCGTTCGCGTCGGCGTCGGAGTGCACGGCGACGGTCCTGATGCCGAGGTCGGCGCAGGTGCGGAAGATCCGGCAGGCGATCTCGCCGCGGTTGGCGACGAGCAGGGTCGAAATCGACGTGGTCGACGTGGTCACGTGGTCCCTCACATCCGGAAGACGCCGAAGCCGCCCCGCGCGCCCTCGTAGGGGGCGGTGTGGAGGGCGGACAGGGCAAGGCCGAGGACGGTGCGGGTGTCGCGCGGGTCGATGACGCCGTCGTCGTACAGCCGCCCGGACAGGAACATCGGCAGCGACTCGGACTCGATCTGCTGCTCGACCATGGCGCGCAGGGCCGCGTCGGCGTCGTCGTCGTAGGGCTGGCCCTTGGCGGCGGCCGACTGGCGGGCGACGATCGAGAGGACGCCGGCGAGCTGCTGCGGGCCCATGACGGCCGACTTGGCGCTGGGCCAGGCGAACAGGAAGCGCGGGTCGTAGGCGCGGCCGCACATGCCGTAGTGGCCGGCGCCGTAGGAGGCGCCCATGAGCAGGGAGATGTGCGGGACGCGGCTGTTGCTGACCGCGTTGATCATCATCGCGCCGTGCTTGATGATGCCGCCCTGCTCGTACTCCTTGCCGACCATGTAGCCGGTGGTGTTGTGGAGGAAGAGGAGGGGGATGTCGCGCTGGTTGGCGAGCTGGATGAACTGGGCGGCCTTCTGGGACTCCGCGGAGAACAGGACGCCCTGGGCGTTGGCGAGGATGCCGACCGGGTAGCCGTGCAGGGAGGCCCAGCCGGTGGCGAGACTCGTCCCGTACAACGGCTTGAACTCGTCGAAGTCGGAGGCGTCGACGAGCCGGGCGATCACCTCGCGCGGGTCGAAGGGGATCTTGAGGTCGCCGGGGACGATGCCCAGCAGTTCCTCCGGGTCGTACTTGGGTGGTTCGGCCGGGGCCGGGTCCGCGTACGCCTTGCGGTGGTTGAGGCGGGCGACCACCCGGCGGGCCTGGCGGAGCGCGTCCGGTTCGTCGACGGCGAAGTAGTCGGCGAGACCCGACACACGCGCGTGCATCTCGGCGCCGCCCAGTGACTCGTCGTCGCTCTCCTCGCCGGTGGCCATCTTCACGAGGGGCGGTCCGCCGAGGAAGACCTTGGCGCGTTCCTTGACCATGATCACGTGGTCGGACATGCCGGGGATGTAGGCGCCGCCGGCGGTCGAGTTGCCGAAGACGACGGCGACGGTGGGGATGCCGGCGGCCGACAGGCGGGTGAGGTCGCGGAAGATGGCGCCGCCCGGGATGAAGATCTCCTTCTGGGAGGGCAGGTCGGCGCCGCCGGACTCGACCAGGCTGATGCAGGGCAGCCGGTTGGCGAGGGCGATGTCGTTGGCGCGCAGGGCCTTCTTCAGCGACCAGGGGTTGCTGGCGCCGCCGCGCACGGTCGGGTCGTTGGCGGTGATCAGGCACTCGACGCCCGCGACGGTCCCGATGCCGGTGACGAGCGAGGCGCCGACGGCGTAGTCGCTGCCCCAGGCGGCCAGCGGGGACAGCTCCAGGAAGGGGGTGTCGGGGTCGAGGAGGAGTTCGATGCGCTCGCGGGCGAGGAGCTTGCCGCGCTTGCGGTGCCGTGCCACGTACTTCTCGCCGCCGCCCGCGAGGGCCTTGGCGTGCTCGGCCTCCAGCTCGGTGAGCTTGGCGAGCATGGCGTCGCGGTTCGCCCGGTAGTCGGGGGTGTGGGTGTCGAGCGTGGTCTCGATGACCGTCACAGCAGGGCCTCCGGGATGTCCAGGTGGCGGGAGCGGAGCCATTCGCCGAGGGCCTTGGCCTGGGGGTCGAAGCGGTGTTGGGCGGCCACCCCCTGGCCGAGGATGCCTTCGACGGTGAAGTTGAGGGCGCGCAGGCCGGGGAGGAGGTGGCGGGTGACGGTCAGCTCCCGGCTCTCCGGGAGGAGGGCGCGGAAGGTGTCGACGGTCAGGGTGTGCGCCAGCCAGCGCCAGGCCTCGTCCGAGCGCACCCAGACGCCGACGTTGGCGTTCCCGCCCTTGTCGCCGCTGCGAGCCCCGGCGACGAGCCCCAGGGGTGCCCGTCGTGTGGGGCTCGCGGGGAGCGGCTCGGGCAGGGGTGGTGCGGGCAGGTCCTGGAGTACGAGGGTGTCCTGGGCCGGCGGCACAGGGATCCGTCGCCCGTCATGGAGGACGGCCATATGGGGCACCACCTCCTGGGGGACGTACACATCCTCGAAGACCCCATAGGGCGCGCCCTTTCCCGGTGGGGCGAGCACATGGAAGCCGGGGTAGCTGGCGAGTGCCAGTTCCACGGCGGCTCCGCTGAGCGCCCGGCCGACGGCCTCCTGGTCGCGGTCCCGTACGACGAGCCGGAGCAGCGCGCTGGCCGTCTCCTCGGTGTCGGCGTCGGGGCGGTCGGTGCGGGCGAGGTGCCAGCGGATCTCCGACGGCGCCTGCTTGGCGTGCGCGAGCGCGTCGCCCATCTGTTCCTGTACGAGGGCCGCCTTCGCCTCGATGTCGAGGCCGGTGAGGACGAAGACGACCTCGTTGCGGAAGCCGCCCAGCCGGTTGCGGCCGACCTTGAGGGTCGGGGGCGGGGCCTCGCCCCGCACGCCCTCGATCCGCACCCGGTCGGGGCCGTCCTGGCTCAGCCGCACGGTGTCGAGGCGGGCGGTGACGTCAGGTCCGGCGTAGCGGGCGCCGCCGGTCTCGTAGAGGAGCTGGGCGGTCACCGTGCCGACGTCGACGAGGCCGCCGGTGCCGGGGTGTTTGGTGAGGACGCAGCTGCCGTCCTCATGGAGTTCGGCGAGCGGGAAGCCGGGGCGGCCGAGGTCCCGGCCGGCGGCCCGCGCAGCGGCGAAGAACGCGTAGTTGCCGCCGGTGGCCTGGGTACCGCATTCCAGGACGTGGCCCGCGACGACGGCGCCCGCGAGCCGGTCGTACTCCCCCGGGTGCCAGCCGAAGTGGGCGGCGGCGGGACCGGTGACCAGGGCCGCGTCGGTGACCCGGCCGGTGACCACGATGTCGGCGCCGGCCCGCAGGCACTCGGCGATCCCGAAGCCGCCGAGGTAGGCGTGGGCGGCGAGGCTGCCGGGGTGGGCGGCGGTGAGGTCGTCGCCCTCCACATGGGCGACGCGCACCGGGATGCCCAGCCGGTCGGCCAGCTTCCGTACGGCGTCGGCGAGGCCGGCCGGGTTGAGGCCGCCGGCGTTGGTGACGATCCGCACGCCCCGCTCGTGGGCGAGGCCCAGGCAGTCCTCCAGCTGGCGGAGGAAGGTGCGGGCGTATCCGGCACCGGGGTCCTTGAGGCGGTCCCGGCCCAGGATGAGCATGGTCAGCTCGGCGAGGTAGTCGCCGGTGAGGACGTCGAGTTCGCCGCCGGCGAGCATCTCGCGCAGCGCGTCGAAGCGGTCGCCGTAGAAGCCGGAGGCGTTGCCTATGCGCAGGGTCACGGGGTGCCGCCCTTCGGGGTGCGGCCGGGTCCCGGCGGGCCCGCGAAGGCCTGGGCGATGTCCAGCCAGCGGTCGGCGTCCTGGCCCTGCGCGCGCAGGGCGAGGTCGGCGCGGTGGGCGCGCTGGGTGACCAGGAGGCAGAAGTCCAGGGCGGGGCCGGTGACCCGGTCGTCGGCGTCCTCGGGGCCGTACGTCCACAGCCCGCCGGACGGGGCGGCCAGTTCGACGCGGAACTCCTCGAACGGCACGGGCAGTCCGTGCACGCCGAAGGCGAAGTCGCGGGTGCGGACACCGAGGCGGGCGATGTGCCGGAGCCGGTCGGTGGGGGTGCGGGTCACCCCCAGCGCGTCCGCGATGTCCAGGCCGTGCGCCCACGTCTCCATCAACCGGGCGGTGGCCATGGAGGCGACCGACATAGGGGGGCCGTACCAGGGGAAACGCGCCCGCGCGGGCGCCGCGCGCAGCGCCTCGGCCAGGGCTTCGCGCCCGGCCCGCCAGTCCGCCAGCAGCCGGGCGGGGGGCTTGGCGGCCCCGTCCTCCGCCCCGTTGTCCACGAAGTCCCCGGGAGCGGTCAGCGCCTTCTCGACCTCGCGGGCGAAGGCGTCCTGGTCGGTGACGGCGAGCAGCGAGGAGTGGTCGGTCCAGGCGAGGTGGGCGATCTGGTGAGCGACGGTCCAGCGGGGCGCGGGGGTGTCGAGAGCCCACTGCTCGGCTCCCAACTCGGCCACCAGCCGGTCGAGTTCCGCGCTCTCCTCACGCAGGTCGTCGATGACGGGCGTCGGATCGGACATGGGGAGGAGCATGGCAGCGGCACCAGAAACAATCAAGCACGCTTGCATGAATTTGCCGTACGCAGCCCGAAGCAGGGACTTCCCCTGGGACTACCCGGCGCCCCGCAGGTGTGCGGATGCCCTATGTTCGATGCGAACATTCGGCGACGGAGTGATGTGTGAGGCGTGCGGGACGTGCGGAGCGCAGATGAACTCGCCGCGGGGGCGGAGGCGACGCTCGTCGTAGACCCCGCGTCGGCCGGTCACCCGGCGGCCGGTCATCCGGTGGCCGAGGACGCGCCGGTGCGTGAACTCCCCCGCTTCTGGCCGCTGCTCCTCGTGGCCGCCGCCGTCGTCCCGGGCACCGCGCTCTTCCTGCTCGGCCAGGGCGTGAGCAAGGCCGCGCTGCAGGCCTGGCAGACGGTGTGTCTCGCCGTGATCGTGCAGGCGACGCCGTTCCTGCTGCTGGGTACGGCACTGTCCGGGGCGATCAACGCGTTCGTGCCGGAGCGGGTGTTCACGCGGATGCTGCCCAGGCGGCCCGCGCTGGCGGTGCCGGTCGCGGGGATGGCCGGGGTGGTGCTGCCGGGCTGCGAGTGCGCGTCGGTGCCGGTGGCGAACAGCCTGATCGGGCGTGGGGTCACCCCGGCCGCCGCGTTCGCGTTCCTGCTCTCGGCGCCCGCCATCAACCCCGTCGTGCTGACCGCCACCGCCATCGCCTTCCCCGGCACGCCCCTCATGGTGCTGGCCCGGCTGCTCGCCTCGCTGGTCACCGCCGCCGTGATGGGCTGGCTGTGGCTCTGGCTGGGCCGGGAGGAGTGGCTGCGGCCGGCGGTGCGGCACACCGGGCACCAGCCCGGGCACGACCGCTGGACGGAGTTCCGGCGCGCCTTCCAGCACGACTTCCTCCAGGCGGGCGGGTTCCTGGTGGTCGGCGCCATGGCCGCGGCCACCTTCAATGTGGCGGTACCGCGTTCGGTGCTGGACACCTTCGCCGGTTCCCCCTGGCTGTCGGTGCTGTTCCTGGCGGCGCTCGCGATCATCCTGGCGGTGTGTTCGGAGGCGGACGCGTTCGTGGCGTCCTCGCTGACCGGTTTCTCGCCCACCGCCCGGCTGGCGTTCATGGTGGTCGGACCCATGGTCGACCTCAAGCTGATCGCGTTGCAGGCGGGCACGTTCGGCCGGGCCTTCGCGGCCCGCTTCTCGGCCGCCACCACGGTCGTCGCGGTCCTGTGCAGTGTGCTGGTCGGAGGAGTGCTGCTGTGAGACGTCCGCTCCAGGTGACCCTGCTGGTCCTCTGCGGTCTGGGCCTGCTGCACGCCTCGCTCTTCACCGACCTGTGCCTGCGCTACGTCAAGCCCGGGATGCGCCCGCTGCTGATCGTGTCCGGGCTGGTGCTGCTGGTGCTGGGCATCGCGGAGGCGGCGACACGGGAGGGGAGTAAGGGGCACGGGAGGCATGGGGGCCAGGCACATGGTGGCCACGCACATGGTGCCGGACCACACACCGAAACCGGGCAGCACCATGGGCCGGACGCACATGCCGGCCATGACCACTCCGCCGTCCCCCGCGTCGCCTGGCTGCTGCTGCTCCCGGCGCTGAGCCTGCTCTTCTACGCCCCGCCGGCGCTCGGCGCGTACACCGCCTCCCGGCAGCCCGCCAAGGTGGTGGCGGAGCAGGACGACTTCGATCCGCTGCCGAAGACCTCGCCGCTGCCCATCACGCTCACGGACTTCACCACCCGGGTGCAGCAGGACCGCACGCTCGCCATCAAGGGGCGCACGGTGCAGATGAGCGGTCTGGTCACGCCGGTCGCCGGGGGCGGCAGCTGGGACCTGACGCGGATCATCATCTCCTGCTGCGCGGCCGACGCGCAGTCCGTGAAGGTCCGGATCTACAGCGACAGCATCCCGCCCGCCAACACCTGGGTGTCCGTCACCGGGAACTGGCATCCGGGCGGGAAGCTGGGCACGAAGTCCGCGCCAATCGCCCTGGACGCCCGGACCACGAAGAAGATCCAGCGGCCGTCCAACGGCTATCAGGACGCGCTGCCGTTCCCCTCCGGCTGAGCGCTCGCCATCGGCTCCGGCCGCGCCCCGGCCACCTGCTCCGGCTGGGCGCCCCTCACCGGTACCGGCTCCGCCTGCGGGCCGCCCGCAGGCGTCCGTCCGCGGCCCACCTGGGTGCGGACCGCGCCGATGCTCGCCGCGATGACGAGGGCGATGGCGGCCGCCTCGGTGGCGGTCAGGGCCTGGTCGAGGATGAGGAAGCCGGCGGTGGCGGCGATGGCCGGTTCCAGGCTCATCAGGACGGCGAAGGTGTGGGCGGGCAGCCGCCGCAGGGCGAGCAGTTCGAGGGTGTAGGGCAGCACGGAGGAGAGGACCGCGACCGAGGAGCCGAGGGCGAGGGTGGTCGGGTCCAGCAACTTGGTGCCGGCCTCGGCGATACCCAGCGGCAGGAAGAGCAGTGCCGCGACCGCCATGGCCAGTGCGAGACCGTCGGCCTGCGGGAAGCGGCGGCCCGTACGGGCGCTGAAGATGATGTAGGTGGCCCACATGGCGCCGGCCCCCAGGGCGAGGACGACACCTATGGGGTCGAGGTCGCCGAACCCTCCGCCGCCGAGGAGGAAGACACCGGCCAGTGCCAGTCCCGCCCAGAGCAGGTTGATGACGCGCCGGGAGGCCACCACGGAGAGGGCCAGCGGGCCGAGGACCTCGAGGGTGACGGCGGTGCCCAGCGGGATGCGGTCGACGGCCTCGTAGAAGAGGCCGTTCATCGCGCCCATGGTGATGCCGAAGACGACGACCGTGCCCCAGTCGGTGCGGGAGTGGGCGCGCAGCCGGGGCCGGCAGACGACGAGCAGCACCGCGGCGGCGGCGAACAGCCGCAGGGTCACCACGCCGAGGGCACCGGCCCTGGGCATCAGGGTCACCGCGAGGGCGGCACCGAACTGCACGGAGATCCCGCCGGCCAGCACCAGGCCGACGGGACCGAACGAGCCGAACCGTCCCGGGGCGCCCGCGGCGGCGGGCCCGGACACGGCGGCGGGCGTGGACGTGGGCGTCGGCTGTGAGGTGCTGGGGGCGGTCACGGGCGGTCCAGGGATTCGTCGTTCATTGCGGTGCACTGTTCAGTCCAGGGTAATGGACTTCGTCAGGCGCGTGAACCCCTTATGGAACTGTCCTGCAATCGCCCCGGAACCACGTTGGCCGCCACCCGCCCCTGCCGCCTTGTTTCCGCAGGTCACGGTGGCGTGGAGCCCGGCGATGAACCGTTTCGCCGCCGGGCCCGGCGCCGCGGAGGGCTACTTGACGTCGACGTAGTCGCCGGTCGCCGTGGCGGCGCCGGTGGTCGCGTTGGTCGCGAAGGAGAAGCGGTAGTAGCCGTCGGCCGTGGCCTTGGTGGTGGTCTTGAGGGCGCCACCGGTGCCCGTGGTGATGGTCTTGAGGGTGGTGTAGGTGCTGCTGCCCTTCTTGCGGTACTGCAGCTGCACCTTCTGGCCCGAGTAGCCGGCGTACGTGCCGGTGTTCCAGTTGGCGCGCGTCAGCTTGCCGGTGACGGTGATGGTCTTGCCCTTCTTCACCGGCTCCGGGGTGGCGTTGACCGTCAGCTTGGACGCCTTCTTGATCTTGCCGGTGCTGACGTTGTCGTCGAAGCTGGCGTTCGCGGAGAGGTCGTAGCCGCCGAGGGCGAGCTTCCAGGTGCCGGCGGCGCCGTTGTTCGGCATGTCGACGGCCGCGTCGATGTTGAAGACGGCCTTGCAGCTGTAGACGCCGGTCTGGGTGGTGGACTCGGTGCAGACCGGGTCGTCGTCGGTACCCAGGGCTCCGGTGATGGTGTCCGTGCTGGAGGGGTCGGTGCCCTGCCAGAGGAAGGCCTCCGTGACCACGACGCCGTTGTCGCTGGTGGCGGTGTAGGTGGCGGTGACGGACTTCTTGGTGGTGGTGCCGAGGACGATGTCCTTGCCGCCGTTGACGACACCCTTGGAGAAGCTGATGTTCCCCAGCGCGTCCTTCGGGCGGACGGTCTTCGCGGAGACGGAGCCGGAGTGGGCGCCGGTGGCGGAGGCGGAACGGGCGAAGGCGCCGAGCTCCGTCGCCGCACCCGGACGCTCCGCCGCCTGAGCGGCCACCGGAACGGCGAGCGCGGCCAGCACGACGGCGCCGGAAAGAACGGTGGTCGCAACGCGTATACGCATGTGAGTCCCCCCAGGGATCGCGAGAGGCCCGCCGGGATCACTACTCTCGGCCGGGCCTGTTGACCTACGCAGCCTACGAACCAAGTGGAGAATCCTTGAAGATTCATTGTGCAATAGGTGTGTAACAAGGTTCATGTGACGGGCACTCACCACAGTGGCGGCCCGTCCGCGTGGGACGTCCGGGCCCGCGCTCAGATGCCGGGCCAGGACTCCTCGTCGCGGAACAGGGGGCGGCCGTCGGGGAGTGTGGTGGGCACATCGGCCCCGTAAGCGGCCTGTATGTGGGCCTCGTACACGGGCTGCGGCCATAGCCCCGCGGCCGCGTACACGTTGTAGTCGTACATGTTCCCGTACGGCTGCTGGTAGGCGTACCCGTCGCCCTGGGGCGCCCCCACTCCCACCCCCACGGCCTCTGCCGCAGGTGCCGGTGCCGGGCCGCCCTGTTGCACGAACAGCGGCAGCCGCAGTTCGCCGGTGTCCATGATCGCGCTGTTCTGGGAGCGGTGCAGCCGGGAGTAGGCGCCGCCAAGGGCGAGGAGTTCGTCGTGGCGGCCGTTCTCGACGATACGGCCGCCGTCGACGACGAGGATGCGGTCGGCGTCCGGGGCGAGGTTGAGGTCGTGGGTGATCATGATGGTCGTCCGGCCGGTCATCAGGCGGCGCAGCGGTTTGACGACCCTGCGTGCGGCCATCGCGTCCAGGCCGGTGGTCGGTTCGTCGAGGACGAGGACGGGGGCGTCCCGCAGGATCGCGCGGGCGATGGCCAGGCGCTGGAGCTGACCGCCGGACAGCCGGGCCGAGTTGGGGTCGACCTTGGTGTCGTAGCCGCCGGGGAGCTTCATGATGAAGTCGTGCGCGTCGGCGGCCTTGGCCGCGTCCTCGATGGCCTGGTCGCTGGCGCCGGGGCGGCCGCAGGCGATGTTGGCGCGGACGGTGTCGTACAGGACGAGCGTCTCCTGGGGCAGCAGGGTGATGTACTCGCGCAGGCGGGCCAGCGGGAAGTCGCGGAGGGGGACGCCGTCGAGGAGGACCTCGCCGCTGTCGGGGTCGTAGAAGCGGAGCAGCATCTTGGAGACGGTGGACTTGCCGGCGCCGCTGGGGCCGGTGATGATCACGAGTTCGCCGGGGCTGACGGCGAAGGAGAGGCCCTCCAGGGCGGTCTTGTCGGCGCCGGGGTAGCGGAAGCCGACCTCGCGGACCTCGATGGCGCCGTCGGGGCGGCCGGAGTCGGTGCCGCGACGGGGGTCGGTGACCGAGGGCCGCACGTCGAGGATCTCGATCAGCCGCTCCGCGCCCGCCGTGGCGGCGGTGATGGTGAGGCCGAGCTGGGCGAGGCCGCGCACCGGCGGGTAGAGGTAGCCGAGGAAGGCGGAGAAGGCGAGGAGCTGGCCGAGGGTCATGCGGCCGGTGGAGATCTCCCAGGCGCCGATGCCGATCACCGCGAGGACGCAGACGGTCTCGATGACCGCGACGAGCTGTTCGTAGGCCTCGTTGAGGCGGGTGGAGCGGACGGAGGCGCGGAACCAGGCGCTCGCCTCCTCGTTCAGCCGGCGGCGTTCGGCGTCGCGGCGGTCGTACGCCTGGGTGAGCACGATGTTGCCGAGGGACTCCTCGACGACGGAGGTGATCGCGCCGTCGGCGACCCGGCCCTCCCTGGACACGTCCTTGATGGAGCCGGAGAAGCGGCGGGCGGCCAGCCAGAACAGGGGGGCGAGGACGAAGGTGGCGGCGGCCAGGTCCCAGCGCAGCCAGAAGGCGGCGGCCGCGTAGAAGATCGCGCTGAACAGGGCGGACGCGGCCCCGACGAGTCCGGAGACGACCATGGTCTCGATGGCGTCGACATCGCTGGTGAGGCGGGAGAGCAGGTCGCCCTGGCGGTGGCGCTGGAAGAAGTGCGGGGGCAGCTGCTGGACGTGGTCGAAGACGTGTTCGCGCAGCCGCATGACGAAGCGTTCGGTGGTCCAGGCGGCGAGCGAGTTGCCGGCGTACGCGACGATCGCGCCGACGATCGCGATCGCCAGCCATTTCCCGGCCGGGCTCCAGAAGGCGCTCAGCGAGCCCTTCTGCAGGGCGTGGTCGGTGAGGTCGCTGAAGAGCAGGATGGCCTCGGTCTCGGCGAGCGCGGCGATCACCGTGCACACCCAGACGATCGCCAGCCAGCCGCGCAGGCCCCGGGTCAGCGGCCAGAAACGGCGGAACGCGACACGGGCCGGGATGGTGGGCGTGTACTCGTCGTCGTCCTCGTCCTCGTATTCCGAGTCGTCGACTTCGTACTCGTATTCTGCGCCCTCACTCTCCTTCACGCGCATTTCACACCACCTCCACTGTCCGACGCCGAAATTAATTGAATTCCAGGAGTGAAAAAGGACCGACGGCGAACCGTCGGTCCTTTTTACACCTGACTCAGTTGTCCTGGCCGGGGATCGGCTTCGGAGCCGGCTTCGGAGCCTTCTTCTTGGGCTTCGGCGGCGGCGGGGGCAGCTGCTTCTTGGGCTTGGGGGGCAGCGGGGCGAGCTTCTTGAGGCTCATTCCGACTCCTTGAGAGTTCGAAGTGCAAGTGGTGCGGGATGGTACGAGAATTCTCTTGGGCAACGTACGGGGATTTCGGATCGTCATCCTCGGCAATCCCCGCCGCCCGACACGGATGAACTTACACGGCCCGAATCCCAAGGGACGGCAAAGTCGGCTTGTGAACGGCAAACAGGTGCTGTGAGTACCTAGGTAACAGCTGTATAACGACCCCGAAGCTGAGAGTTCTCTTATGAACCTGAGAGCCAGCTTGTGAAGCGGGGCGGCCGAAGCCCCGGACGGGCGTCAGCGGCGGGCCATGTACACGTCGAACGCCTTGTGGAGCAGCTTGTTGAGCGGGAAGTCCCACTCGCCGAGGTACTCCACGGCCTCCCCGCCGGCGCCCACCTTGAAGCGGAGCAGACCCAGCAGGTGGTTGGACTCCTCCAGGGTGTCGGTGATGCCCCGGAAGTCGTAGACGGCGGCGCCGAGTTCGTGGGCGTCGCACATCATCCGCCACTGCATGGCGTTGTTGGGCTGGACCTCGCGGCTGCGGACGGTGGAGGCGCCGTAGGAGTACCAGACGTGCTCGCCGACGGTGAGCATGGTCGCGGCGGCGAGGACCTCGCCCTCGTGGTGGGCGAGGTAGAGGCGCATCCGGTCGGGGTGTTCGGCGGTCAGCGCGGTCCACATGCGCTGGAAGTAGGAGAGGGGGCGCGCGATGAAGCGGTCGCGCTCGGCGGTCTCGGTGTACAGCGCGTAGAACGCGGGCAGGTCCTCGTACCCGCCCCGCACCACCTTCACCCCCGCCTTCTCGGCCTTCTTCACATTGCGCCGCCACTGCTGATTGAGCCCGCGCTGGATCGCGTCCAGCGACCGCCCGGCGAACGGCACCTGGAACACATAGCGGGGCTGTCCGGCCGCGAACCCCTCCTCCCCGCCCGGCTCCGCCTGCCGCCACCCCATCCGGCGCAGCCGGTCCGCGAGCTCCAGGGCACGGGGCTCCTGCGAGGTGGGCTCGGCGTCCCGCAGCCTCCGGGCGGCGGGATCGGCGATCGCCGCCTTCACCGCCTCCGCGCTCCATCGTCGTACGACGACCGGCGGCCCCATCTTCACGGCGAACGCCCCCCGCCCCTTCAGATACGCCAGCAGCGGATCGAGCCACCGCTCCAGCTCCGCGTCCCCCCAGTCGATGACGGGCCCCTCCGGCAGATACGCCAGATACCGCCGCACCCTGGGCAGCGCCCGCAACAGCACCAGCCCGGCCCCGACCATCCGCCCCTCCCCGTCGAACCACCCCAGGCTCTCCGCCGTCCAGTCGGGCTTCACCTCGCCCCAGGACGGCAGCTGCATATGGCTGGCGGAGGGACGGGACCCGACGAAGGCGAGGTGCTCGGCGCGGGAGACGGGCTGGAGGCGGAGAGTTGCTGTCATCAGAGGGAACTCCTGGACAGGTCGGCGATCGGTCTGTACTCGCATCAAGCACAACAGACGCGAACCCCGTCGGATTCGTTTCCGCGCAGGTGGGCGAGGGCGTGTCGGAACCGGTCCGGGAGGAGCTAGGCGGAGTCGCCGTCGGGCCACGCCAGCACGGTCAGCTCGGGCCACCGCGTGCGCCAGCGGGCCGCCTTGGTCTCGTAGACGGAGCGCGGGGCGAGCACCGGGTTGGGCCGCAGGACGAGGTTGAACACGTCGGACAACCCGTGCGGCGCGTACACCCGCCACCGGCCGCCCTCCTCCAGCCGCACGCCGAGGCAGCAGGTGGTCGCCGCGAAGCTGTCGATCGCGGCCTCGGTCGACGCGTACGGCGGGCAGGGCACCCCGAACTTCTCCTCGTACCAGAGGTGCACCCGGGCCTCGTTCCGCACCTCGACCTCGGCCGCCACCCCGGCGAACGCCTCCCGGGCCCGCCGGATCGCCCGGTCCTCCGCCTCCCACGACAGGTCGTCGCCGTCGAAGTAGAAGAGGTCGTAGTCCTTGATCCCGGCGCCGGCCGGTCTGCCGGTCACCACGTTCCACACCGTCTGGAACAGGCATCCCGCCGTCACGTACCACCCGGGCAGCCCGAGCGCCGCACCCCGCTCCAGCACCTCCACGAGGACGTCGTTACGGCACAACACCTCGCGCAGCACGCCGAGTTGCTCATCGAGTGGCAGCCGACCGGTCATCTTCCCTCCCTACCACGACGACTCGCCGGCCGCGCGGGACTCGTTCGTGGCCGATGCCCGGGAGCCGCTCGGGCGCTACCGCGCGCTGAAGAGGGACAGGGCCTCGGAGTCCGAGGCGCGGGCCCGGAGGAAGTAGTCGGCCCACTCCTCGATGCCGGGGTAGGAGCACGCGGCCACCAGACGGGCGGTGGCCGTGGGGATGTCGTACGGCGTGACGCGCAGGTCGGTGCCGGGGCCGAGCAGGCACCAGTGGGCGCCGGGGCGGCCGTAGGGCATGCCCACGCTGCCGGGGTTGACGACGAGGCGGCCGTGGGCGAGACGGGTGTAGGGCATGTGGGTGTGGCCGCAGACGACCGTGCCGATCCCGGGGTCGACCTCGGCGAAGACCTCGGCCCAGCGGTCCGGGGGCGAGTCGACCAGGACGATCTCCTCGTCGTCACGGGGAGTGGCGTGGCAGAACAGGACCCGGCCGAGGCCCCGGATCGTGAGGGTCGCGGTCTTCGGGAGCCCGGCCAGGAAGTCGACCTGGTCCGCCCTGAGGGCGTTCGCCGCGAACGGGCCGATCGGGTCCGGGATGTCGGTGCGCTCGCCCCTGCGGTACTCGACCAGTTCCCGGTCCGCGTTCCCCGACAGCCACAGCACCCGGTCGCCCAGCGCGCGCAACGCGTCGACCACCTCGGCCGGTTGCGGGCCCGCGGTGATGTCGCCGGTGAGGACGACACGGTCGGCACGGGACACGTCCGGTTCCGCCAACACCGCCTCCAGCGCCGGCAGCACGCCGTGGATGTCGGAGAGGACCGCGACCCGGCCGACTTCGGCTTCGGCTTCGACTTCGACTTCGGCTCCCGCTTCGGCTCCGGCTCTGGCTCCGGCTTCCGCTTCGGCTCCCGCTCCGGCTCCCGCTTCGGCTCCGGCTCCCGCTTCGGCTCCGGCTCCCGCTTCGGCTCCCGCTCCGGCTCCGGCTTCCGCTTCGGCTCCCGCTCCGGCTCCGGCTTCCGCTTCGGCTCCCGCTCCGGCTCCGGCTCCGGCTCCGGCTCCGGCTCCGGCTCCGGCTCGGCCACGCTCACTCGGCTTCCCCTTCCAGCCCCTCTTCCAGTGCCTCCGCCAGCACCTCCGCCAGGTGTCTCGCCCGCACCCCGGCCAGCTGCTCCAGCTGGGTCCGGCAGGAGAAGCCGTCCGCCAGGATCAGCGTGCCCGGCTCCGCGTCCCGCACCGCCGGGAGGAGCTGTTCCTCCGCGCACGCCTTCGACACCCCGAAGTGGCCTTTCTCGAAGCCGAAGTTGCCGGCCAGGCCGCAGCAGCCGCCGGTCAGGTCGCCGGTGAGGCCCGCGGCCTCGCGGAGGCGGCGGTCGGGGGCGTCGCCCAGGACCGCGTGCTGGTGGCAGTGGGTCTGGCCGGTCACCGGGCGGTCCAGACGGGGCGGCCGCCAGTCGGGGGCCAGCCGTTCCAGGGCCTCCGCGAACGTGACCACCAGGCCCGCCAGGCGAGCGGCACGGGGATCGTCCGGGAGGAGCTCCGGCAGGTCCGTACGGAGGGCGGCGGCACAGCTGGGTTCCAGGACCACGAACAGGGGGGCGACGGGGTCGGTGCGGTCATCCGGGTCGTCCAGGTCGTCCGGGCCCGGCTCCAGCAAGAACGGCACCAGCAGGTCGAGCGTGTCGCGCAGCACCGCGCGGGCGCGGTCCAGTTGGCCCGTGGAGAGGTATGTCAGTCCGCAGCAGGCACGGGTCCGGCGGGAGCGCCGGGGGTTCATGCCGACGCCCCGCAGCTCGCCCTCCTCCGAGAGGTGCACCTGCCACCGTCGGTCGGGCAACTCGGCGACGCTCACCCCGGCCGCCTCCAGCACCCGGACCGCCGCCCGGCCCACGGACGGCGACAGGTACTCGGTGAAGGTGTCCGGCCAGAGGAAGACCCGCTGGGCCGGGACGTCCGGCCGGCGTCCGGCCCGCATGTCGGCCATCCACCCCCGCACCCGCTCGTGCTGCCGTCGCCGCTGCCACCGGCCGAACGTCTCCGTCGCCAGCCGGGGGATCGTCCGCTCCGGCGCGATCCCGCCCAGGCGTCGGGCGAGCGCCGCCAACGGCCGTACCGAGGCGAGGGCGTTGACCAGCCGCGCCGTGCGGGTGCGCTCGACCAGGCGCAGCCAGACCGGCAGCCGGCCCATGCTGTAGTGGGCGGCGGGGCGGCGGCGGTCCGCGTAGTGGTGGTGCAGGAACTCCGCCTTGTACGTCGCCATGTCCACCCCGACCGGGCAGTCCGAGCGGCAGCCCTTGCAGGACAGGCAGAGGTCGAGGGCGTCTTTGACCTCCGTCGAGCGCCAGCCGTCCGTCACCAGGTCGCCCGCCAGCATCTCGTGCAGCAGCCGGGCCCGGCCGCGGGTCGAGTGCTCCTCCTCGCCGGTCGCCCGGAACGACGGGCACATGACGGACGGGCCGGAGACCGACGTCGTACGGCATTTGGCGACGCCCACGCAGCGCCGTACGGCCGCGGCGAAGTCGCCGCCGTCGGACGGGTAGCCGAAGGCCACGTCGACCGGTCCGCGGGGAAGGACGGCGAAGCGGAGGTTCGCGTCGAGGGGGGCGGGCCTGACCAGCATCCCCGGGTTGAGGAGGTCGTCGGGGTCCCATACGCCCTTCGCCCGCTCGAACAGCGCCACCGTCTCCGCGCCGTACATCGCCGGGAGCAGTTCCGCCCGCGCCTGGCCGTCGCCGTGCTCCCCGGAGAGCGAACCGCCGTGGGCGACGACCAGGTCGGCCAGTTCCTCCGAGAAGCGGCGGAAGCGGGCCACGCCCGCCTCGGTGAGCAGGTCGAAGTCGATCCGGACGTGGATGCAGCCGTCGCCGAAGTGGCCGTACGGGGTGCCGCGCAGGCCGTGCGCCGACAGCAGGCCTCGGAAGTCCCGCAGATACGCGCCCAGTCGGGCCGGCGGCACCGCGCAGTCCTCCCAGCCGGGCCAGGCCTCGCTGCCGTCCGGCATCCGGGTCGCCGTACCGGAGGCGTCCTCGCGGATGCGCCAGAGCGCGCGCTGCCCGGCCGGGTCGGTCACGACCAGCGCGTCGACGGTGTCGGCCGCCGCGACGATCGCCTCCGCACGCGCGCGTGCCTCCGCCGCCGTCTCCCCGCCCGTCTCGACGAACAGCCACGCGCCGCCCCGCGGCAGCCCGGCCGAGGACGGCACCAGGTCGGCGGCCATGCCCTCCACCGTCAGCGGGCCGAAGGGCAGCAGCCCCGCCGCGGCCTCGGCCGCCGCACCCTCGTCGCCGTATCCCAGCACCGCCAGCGCACGCGCGCGGGGGGACTCGACGAGACGGACCACCGCCTCCGTGAGGATCCCCAGGGTGCCCTCGCTGCCGCAGAAGGAGCGGGCCACGTCGGCGCCCTTCTCGGGCAGCAGGGCGTCCAGCGCGTAGCCGGAGATACGGCGGGGCAGGTCGGGGAAGCCCGTGCGCAGCCGCGCCAAGTCGCCTTCCACCAGGGCCCGCAGGCCCTCCGGGGCCCCCGCCCAGCCCTGCCCGAGCCGCAGCCGCTGCCCGCGCGCGGTGAGCACGGAGAGCTCGCGCACGCTGTCCGCCGTCGTACCCCAGGCCACGCTGTGCGAGCCGCAGGAGTTGTTGCCGATCATCCCGCCGAGCGTGCAGCGGCTGTGGGTGGCGGGGTCGGGGCCGAAGCGCAGACCGTGCGGGGCGGCGGCCTCCTGGAGGCGGTCCAGGACCAGGCCCGGCTGGACGACGGCCGTACGGGTGGCCGCGTCGAGGTCGAGCACACGGTTCATGTGGCGGGTGAAGTCCAGCACCACGCCGGTGCCCGTGGCCTGCCCGGCAATCGACGTGCCGCCACCGCGCGCCACCACCGGCACGCCGTGCGCCCGGCAGACCTCGAGTACGGCCGCCACGTCGTCCGCGTCCCGGGGGGCCACCACCCCGACCGGAACCCGCCGGTAGTTGGACGCGTCCATCGTGACCAGCGCCCGCGACGTGACGTCGAACCCCACCTCGCCCCGGACGGCCCCGCGCAGCTCCGCCTCTACATCCACCATGCCTCCCAGTCTGCCCGCCACCACTGACAGTGACGAGGGGGCGGCCCCGAACCGCCGCCGACGCGGCCCTCCTCCGCATGACGGGCCGCATGGCGACCGCATGACGACCGCATAACGGCGCACGACACCCGACGCGCGCCGGTGACAGCCGGAGACAGCTGGGCGCAGCCGGGGACAGCTCCCTTCGGGGGATTCCCGCTGGTCGCCGTCGGCCACCCACCGGCCCGGCACCGGCGCCCGGGGCAGCCCGGGGCACGGCGGCACCACCCCGTCCCACACGGGCCACCGCCCCGTCTCACACCGGCCCCGCGCCCGTCTCACCCGACGGACTACATTTCGACCACGTTTCCCCCACCGGCTACGCTCCCCCCGTGGCTGACATCGAGATCCCCGCTGACATCAAGCCCGCCGACGGACGCTTCGGCGCTGGCCCCTCCAAGGTGCGTACCGAGGCGCTGGACGCGCTCGCCGCGACCGGAACGTCTCTGATGGGCACCTCCCACCGCCAGGCCCCGGTCAAGAACCTGGTCGGCCAGGTCCGCGAGGGCATCAGCTCCCTGTTCTCCCTCCCGGACGGCTACGAGGTCATCCTCGGCAACGGCGGCTCCACCGCCTTCTGGGACGTCGCCACCCACGGTCTGATCGACGGCAAGTCGCAGCACCTGAACTTCGGTGAGTTCTCGTCCAAGTTCGCCAAGGCCGCCAAGCTCGCCCCCTGGCTGGCCGAGCCCACCGTCATCGCCTCCGACCCGGGCACCCACCCGGAGCCGCAGGCCGAGGCCGGCGTGGACGTCTACGCGTTCACCCACAACGAGACCTCGACCGGTGTCGCCATGCCGATCAAGCGGGTCGCGGGCGCCGACGAGGGCGCGCTCGTCCTCGTGGACGCCACCTCCGGCGCCGGCGGTCTCCCGGTCGACATCGCCGAGACCGACGTCTACTACTTCGCCCCGCAGAAGTCCTTCGCCTCCGACGGCGGCCTGTGGATCGGCGTCTTCTCCCCGGCCGCCATCGAGCGCGCGGAGCGCGTCCACGCGTCCGGCCGCCACATCCCGGAGTTCTTCTCGCTCCCCACGGCGATCGACAACTCCCGCAAGAACCAGACGTACAACACCCCGGCCCTCGCCACCCTCTTCCTGCTCAACCAGCAGCTGGAGTGGCTCAACGGCCAGGGCGGCCTCGCCTTCTCCACCGGCCGCACCAAGGACTCCTCGACCCGCCTGTACACCTGGGCGGAGGAGTCGAAGTACGCCACCCCGTTCGTCTCGGACCCGGCCAAGCGCTCGCAGGTCATCGGCACGATCGACTTCGCCGACGAGATCGACGCGGCCGCCGTCGCCAAGGTGCTGCGCGCCAACGGCATCGTCGACACCGAGCCCTACCGCAAGCTCGGCCGCAACCAGCTCCGGGTCGCCATGTTCCCGGCGATCGACCCGGCGGACGTCGAGGCGCTGACGAAGTGCATCGACTACGTGATCGAGAAGCTGTAACGCATACGACGACACAGGGGCGCCCGGTGCACGAACAGGCACCGGGCGCCCTTCTTTTCGCGTCACCTCACATCGCCGTACAGTTCACGCCCGGCAAACCACCACCCCAGGCGCCGCCGAACTCGGAGCTCGCCCACCCCCACCGGTATCTTCCCGTTGAGCGCAGCGTTCATCCGGGTCACCGTCTGAAGGCGACGGCGGCCAGGTCACCCACTCGGGTGAGTTTGATCGATTGCGTGCGCGGGCGGGGAACGTGGTGGCTAGGTTCGCGGCATGTCACGCTTCCGGATGTACCCGACGCCCGCGCAGGCGGAGCAGATGCTCCTGCACTGTGCGCACGCCCGGTACGTCTGGAATCTGGCTGTCGAGCAGCACGCGTACTGGAAGCCAGGCCGCAAGTCCGCGCCCGGTTTTGCGGAGCAGTGCCGCCAACTCACCGAAGCCCGACAGGAAAACGAGTGGCTGGCCGCCGGGAACGCGGACGTGCAGCAGCAGGCTCTGAAGGACTTCGCCAAGGCCAAGAACGCCCGCTTCACCTCAGGCTTTGGTGAGCCGACCTGGCGCAGAAAGCACGTGCACGAAGGATTTCGGGTCATCGGCACCGACCGCGTACCCGAGTACGAGCCGGACGGCAGCCCGAAGCTGAACCAGAAGACCGGTAAGCAGGTCATGGGCCGCTCGGTGGTCGTGCGGAAGCTCAACCGGCGGTGGGCGCAGGTCAAGGTGCCCGGCTGCGGCTGGGTCCGCTTCCGTCTCAGCGCCAAGGGCAAGGGCGCGCAGCTTCCCGCCGCGAAGACATTCCGGGTCACCTACCGCAACGGTCAGTGGCACGCGGCCTTCGCGGTCATCCCCGAGCCAACGCCCGCGCCCGGCACGGGCGAAGTCATCGGTATCGACCGGGGCGTGACCATCACGGCGGCCCTGTCGGACGGACGAAAGCTGAACTGCCCGCAGCTCACGGTCAAGGAGCGGGCACAGATCCGCAAGCACGAGCGCCGTGCAGCCCGGGCCCCGAAGGACAGCCCACTCAAGGTCGCCGCATACGCCAGGGTCGCCGGACTCAAGGCCCGCGAGGCGAACCGGCGCAAGGACTGGTGCGAGAAGACCAGCACCATGCTCGCCCGGGCCTACGAGGTGATCCGGTTCGAGAAGCTGAACATCAAGAACATGACCCGCTCGGCGAAGGGAACCATCGAGCAGCCGGGCAGGAACGTCCGGCAGAAGGCCGGGCTCAACCGGAGCATCCTCGCTCAGGGCTGGGGCCTGCTGAGGCGGCGCACGGAACAGAAAGCTCCGGGCCGGGTCGAGGACGTTCCCGCGCCGTACACGAGTCTGCGGTGCAGTGCCTGCGGGTGGATCGAGAAGAAGTCGCGCAAGAGCCAAGCCGACTTCGTCTGCGTGTCCTGCGGGTTCACCTGTAACGCGGATGAGAACGCAAGCATCAACGTCGCGGCAGGACAGGGCGGGATCCCCCGCCCCCGGCGGACAGCCGGTGCCGGAGGGGCGACAGCGGTCACCAGCCGCTTGAGCGCCCGTGAACCTCAACCCACCTGGGTTGGAATCCCCCTCTTCTAAAAAGAAAGAGGGGGAGGATGTCAAATGTTCGTGACCTGCTACGTCGTCGTCGCGGCGGCGGGTCAGCCGACCGCGGCGGTGATGCTGTTGATCACGCCGGTGGAGGTGACGACGACGGTGACCGTGATGGGCTGGACCCGGCTGGGCACCCCGGTGGGCGGGACCAGCACGAAGGTCGGCTTGACGTTGAGCGTCGTGGTCGCCGCCGCCGAGAAGGGGACGTTGTTCCGCTGGGCACCGACGAGGTAGTAGGTCGCGTGGCTCGTGACGCCGGTGCCGGTGGTGTCGTCCAGGCTGCTGATGATCTGGGCGGTGCCGCCGCCGGCCGCGTTGGGCAGGGTGATGACGGAGATGTCGAGGGTGCCCTTGACGTGGACCGTCTCGGTCGGGCCGGCGATGTCGCCTTCGAACGGCCGGCGGACCGAGCTGAAGTGCGGGAGGGCGGCGGCCGCGGTCCGGACCGTCCGGGTGGGTTCGGCCGCGGCGGCGGTGCCGGCGGTCGCGGGGACGGTCAGGCCCAGGGCGGCCGTGAGCAGGCCGGCCTTTCTGGCCAGGCGGAGGGCGGTGTGGGGCATGGGCGCTCCCATTCCGTGAGGCGGGACCCGGTTCTGTTGCCGCCCCCGTCCCGCGGGACGCTTCCCAGCCTGCGCGCACCGCCGTGCCACCGCCCCGCCGGTGAGCCGGACGGGTGACGCCCGGCCCCGGCTCGGTACCGCTCAGTGCCGGCGGGCGGACGGGCGGCGCAGCCGCCGCAGCCCGAGGAAGGCGAGCACGACGGCGCCCACGGCGATGGCGCCGCCGACCTTGACCTGACCGGTCGCCGTACCGCCGCCGTCGCCGCCCGCGGCCGAGCTCCCGCTGCCCGACGGCGACTTGGCGGAGCCGCCCCCCGGCACGTCCTCGGCCTGCACCGGGCTGTCGGAGCCCTCGCTGCCGTACATCAACTTGGTCCCGTCGGCGGAGTAGCTGACCGACTCGCCCTGCTTCTGCAGCGGCACGTCGAGCCGCCCCTCACGCTTGATGTCGCCGCCGTTCCAGTCGTAGTAGATCCCGCCGAAGTAGCCGCGTACGGCGAGCTGCTTGCCGTCGGGCGAGAAGGCGGCGTCGGTGGCCCAGAGGTCGACCGTGGCGACCGGCTTGAAGATGTTCGTACCCGACGAGGAGAGCGTGGCCGGGCCCTCGTACAGATGCCCGCCGTCCTCCTTCTTGTCGATGATGTACACGCGCCCGGTCTTGGGGTGCACGATCAGCGACTCGGCGTTGCGGGCGCCGTTGGAGTACTTGACGACGTACTGCGTGGCCCGGACGGTCTGGTCGACGAGTTTCTTCGGCTCGGGCAGCTGGTAGATCCACACGTACGGCCAGCTGCCGTCGAGGTTGTCGCCGATGTCGCCGACGTAGATCTGGTTGTCGGGGCCGATGGAGATGGCCTCGACGTCCCGGGGCTTTCCGATCCCGCTGAGGGTGACGGTGGCCACCGTCTTCCCGGTCGCGCTGTCGATGGCGTAGATGTACGGCCCGTCGTCGCTGTCGTTGTGCGTCCAGTAGATGCCGGGGTGCAGATGGGAGGCGGCGAGACCGCTGGACTCGGTGATGCGCGGGTCCGTGATCGTGAACCCCTGGTCGCCGGTGCCGTCCGCCGCGGAGGCGGAGGCGGCGGGTGCGAGGGCGAGGGCACCCGTGAGCAGGAGCCCGGCGAGAAGGGCGGGCGGTCGTCGGCGCATGGGTCCAAGCCTGCCATCCCGCCCCGTGTTCCACGGCGGGGGCCGCGGCGGACGGGGTACGTGGTGGGCCTCACATCGCACCGCTCCCCTCTGATCGTCCATCATGAGCGGATGCTCAGGTTCATGCCCGTCGGGGACTCGATGACGATCGGCAGCACGGGCGAGCACACATGGCGGTACCGCATGTGGCAGCACCTGTGCGCGACGTACGGCGGCCCGTTCACGCTGGTCGGCCCGCGCGAGACGCTCTACGACAAACTCGCCGAGGCCCCCGTCTCGTACGCCTACGCCGATCCCGACTTCCCCCGCGCCCACCTGGCCGGCTGGGGCGAGGGCTGGCTGCACATGGCACCGCTGATCGCAGAGGCGGTGCGGTCCAGCCGGGCCGACGTGCTGCTGGTCTCGCTCGGCCTGATCGACCTGGGCTTCTACACGAACGCGGAGCAGACGGCGGAGAACGTACGGTCCTTCGTCGCGGCGGCACGGGAGGCCAAGCCCCGCATCCGCATGGTGCTGCTGCCGGTGATCCCGAACGTCCGGGCCCTGACGGACGCGCCGTTCGCGCAGCAGGTGGCCCTCTTCAACCAGTTGCTGGCGAAGGCGGTGGCCGACCTGGACGAGCCCCGCTCACCGCTCCTGCTGGCCTCGCCTCCGGAGTCGTACGACATCGACACGGACACCTACGACGGCACGCACCCCAACGCGAGCGGGGAGCACCGGATCGCGGAGGCGTTCGCGGAGGCGATGTGGCAGGGGTGGGACGTCGGGCAACCGTACGAGACGGGAACGGACTGACCGAAAACCGCCGTTGCCCGGTCACCGTGCGTATCGTTGAACCGCGCGGCCGTACTCGTGCGGAGGGCGGCCGGGGAGGAGCGCCAGGATGACCGCCCTCGAAGACAGGATCGCGATGGCCGAGAGCGACGACGAGATCACGCTCGACGAGATGTTCGAGCGGATCGAGAAGATGCCCGCCCCCGAGGGATACAAGGTCGAGATCGTCGAGGGGACCGTCTTCATGTCGCCACAGCGGGACACCCACTGGGAGATCATCGCGGACATCTACGAGCAGTTGCGGACCAAGTATCCGCGGAAGCGGGTCAAGTCCGACGTCCGTATCGACTACCCGGGACACCTCAACGGGTTCGCGACGGACGTGACGTTGGTGGCCGAAGGCGCCGCCAAGACCGAGAAGGGGCTCTGGCTCCACCAGGACGTCGAGTTCGTCGCCGAGGTCATCTCCAAGGGCACCGCGGCCAACGACTACGGCCCGAAGAAGACCGCGTACGCCAAGGCCGAGGTCCCCGTGTACCTGATCGCCGACCCCTACCAGCGCCGCTGCCACGTCTTCACCCACCCCAAGGGCGACGACTACACGACCGAGACCCGGGTCGGCTTCGGCACCGACGTGGACCTGACCGGCACGGTCGTCGACCTCGTCCTGAAGACCGACGAGTTCCCGACCGACTAGTCAGTCCTGGGCGTCGTAGCGGTCGCGGGCCTCGTGGACCTCTTCGATGTGGGTCTCCGCCCAGTGCTTCACCGAGGCCATCAGCTCGGACAGGCTGCGGCCGAGAGCGGTGAGTTCGTAGTCGACGCGGACCGGCACGGACGGGGTCACCGTGCGGCTGACCAGGCCGTCGCGCTCCAGTGAACGCAGCGTCTGCGTCAGCATCTTGGGGCTCACGCCCGCCATGGTGCGCGAGATGTCGCTGTAGCGGCGAGGTCCCGGCACGAGGGCGGCCAGGGTCAGGCAGGCCCACTTCTCGCTGATACGGCCGACCAGTTGGTGGGTGGGGCAGGCCTTGATGAACGCGTCGTACTCGACACGAGCCTGTTCGCGCCGCTGGGCCGCGGTCGTGGTCGCCATGGCTCACCTCCTGGGTAGGTACGCACCTACGGGTAACTACTTCCCGATGGATAGTAGCTCTTCCTAGGGTTGTCGGCAGCTGAGGAGATACCTGAGCAGAAGCCGATATCCAGGAGTTTTCTGACATGCGTGCTGCAGTGGTGAGGTCGTTCGGCGGGCCCGAGGCCGTGGAGGTCGTGGAGACCGGGGTGCCCGAGCCGGGTGAGCGGCAGGTACGGATCAAGGTGGCGGCGGCCGCGCTGAACCCGGTGGACGCCGGGGTGCGGTCCGGGGTGTTCGGAGCGGAGGGACAGCAGGCCGGGCTCGGCTGGGACGTCGCCGGGACGGTGGACGCGGTGGGCGCCGGCGGCGACTGGGCCGTCGGCGACGAGGTGGTCGCCCTGGCGGCCGGTTTCGGCGGGCCGCTGGGCACGCACGCCGAGTACGTCGTCGTGGACGCGGACGCGGTGGCGGCGGCCCCGAAGTCCGTCGACGCGGTGGCCGCCGCGACCCTCCCCCTCAACGCCCTGACCGCCGCCCAGGCCCTGGACCTGCTGGAGCTGAAGCCCGGCCAGTCACTGCTGGTCACCGGCGCGGCCGGGGCGGTCGGCGGATACGCCGTGCAGCTTGCCGCCCGGCAGGGGATCACCGTGACCGGGCTGGCCCGGGCGGAGGACGAGGACCTCGTACGGTCCCTGGGGGCCGCCTCCTTCAGCAGCGGTGCCGTCGTGGCCGGGAGCGTCGACGGGGTGCTGGACGCGGCGCTGCTGGGCGCGGCGGCCCTGGACTGGCTGCGGGACGGGGGCGCCTTCGTCAGCGCGATCCCGGGCGCGGCACCGGAGCCGGTGCGCGGGGTACGCACGGTGTCCGTGTCGGTGAGCGCCGACGGGGCACGCCTCGCGGAGCTGTCCGGCCTGGTGGACGAGGGTGTCCTGACCCTCCGGGTCGCCGGGACGTTCCCCCTGGCGGAGGCCGCGAAGGCACACGCCCGGCTCGCGGAGGGCGGGGTGCGGGGACGGCTGGTGCTGGTGCCGTAGCGCCCGCCCCTGCCACCCGACCGGCACAGGTCCTTGCCTAGAGCGCACTCCACGCCGTTGGCTGGGTGACCATGAAGTACACGCAGCTCGGACGTACCGGACTCAAGGTCAGCCGACTCGTCCTCGGCACCATGAACTTCGGCCCCCAGACCGACGAGGCCGACAGCCACGCGATCATGGACGCGGCGCTGGACGCCGGCATCAACTTCTTCGACACCGCCAACGTCTACGGCTGGGGCGAGAACAAGGGCCGTACCGAAAGCATCATCGGCACCTGGTTCGCCAAGTCCCCCGCCCACCGCGACAGGGTCGTGCTCGCCACCAAGGTGTACGGCAACATGGCCGGCGACGGCGAGGCCTGGCCCAACCACGACAAGCTGTCGGCCCTCAACATCCGGCGGGCGGTGGACGCCAGCCTGAAGCGGCTGCAGACCGACTACATCGACGTCTACCAGTTCCACCACATCGACCGGCGGACTCCCTTCGAGGAGATCTGGCAGGCGATCGACGTGCTCGTGCAGCAGGGGAAGATCCTCTACGTCGGATCCTCGAACTTCCCCGGTTACAAGATCGCCCAGGCCAACGAGATCGCCGCCCGCCGGGGCGGGACCATCGGCCTGGTCAGCGAGCAGTGCCTCTACAACCTCGCCGAGCGGCGCGCCGAGATGGAGGTCATCCCGGCCGCCCAGGAGTACGGCCTCGGGGTCATCCCCTGGTCGCCTCTGCACGGCGGGCTGCTGGGCGGTGTGATCAAGAAGGAGGTGGACGGCGGGCGCCGGGCCGGTGGCCGGGCCGCCGACGCCCTCGCCAACACCACCATCCGGGCCCAGATCCAGGCCTACGAGGACCTGCTCGACAAGCACGGCGTGGAACCCGGCGAGGCCGCCCTGGCCTGGCTGCTCACCCGCCCCGGCGTCACCGGCCCGATCGTCGGCCCGCGCACCGCCGAACAGCTGGACTCGGCCCTGCGAGCGGTCGAACTCGACCTCGGCGAGGAGCTCCTGGCCGGCCTCGACGAGATCTTCCCCGGCCCGGGCCCCTCCCCGGAGGCCTTCGCCTGGTAGCCGACGTCGGGGGCAGCGCCCCGTAAGGGGCGCGGGGCTGTATCGAGGTGCGGCTCCGCCGCGTGGGCGCGACCAGCCACCCGCGGCGGAGCCGGCACCCGACCGCAGTTTCTCCCCGCCGCCCTCACCTCATCGCGGAGGCCACCGCGACCACCACGAACAACAACACCAGCGCACCGGCCATGATCCGGTTCCGAGTCTTCGGGTCCACGCAACGAGCCTAACCGGCCGCCCCGAGCCCCCAGCGGCCGACCACCTCGTACCGCGGCTGCTCCCCCGGCACCCCCGACGTCGGCAGATTGCTCCGCACCAGCGCCAGCTCCCCCACCGTCCAGGTCCGGCTCGCGAACTCCGCGAGCAGCGCGGTGTACGGCCGTACGTCCACCGCGTCCCGGCTGCGGGCCACCGTCAGGTGGGCCTTGTAGCGGCGGTGCTCCCCCATCGGCAGGCCCGCCTTCCGGGCCGCCGCCTCCGCGCGGTCGGCCAGCAGCCGCAGGGTCTCCAGGTCGCCGTGGGCGCCCGCCCACAGGGCCCCGCCGTGCCCGAACTGTCCGCCGCCCGCGACGGCCAGCGGGAAGGGCGCGGTGCGGTGGGCGGCGCGGGCCAGCCGCTCCGAGAGGTCCGGTACGACGTCGTCCTCGACCTCGCCGTAGAACGCGAGCGTGAAGTGCCAGCCGGGGCGGCCGGTCCAGCGCAGCACGTCCGCGCCCGGCAGCCTCCTCAACTCGGCCACGCGCTCGGCGAGTTCGGCGGCCACATCCGCGGGGGGCAGCACGGCGGCGAAGATTCTCATGCGGGCCACCCTGCCATCATGGGGAGATGCGGATCACCATCAGAGAAGGCGGGCCCGACGACATACCCGTGATGCTCGGCATGCTCGACAGCTGCGTGGAGTGGCTGGTGGGGCAGGGGCGGACCGAGCAGTGGGGGACGACACCCCTGTCGGCGAACGAGAAGACCGCGGAGTCGGTCGCCCGGTACATGGACGAGGGCGTGGCCTACATCGCCGAGGCGGACGGGGTGCCGGCCGCCACGCTGACCCTCACCGACGCCCCCGGCGCCTATCTGGCCCATCTGCCGCCGCCCGGTGAGCCCGAGCGGTACATCCACTGGCTGGCCTCCGACCGCCGCTTCAAGGGCCACGGCGTCGGCAGCGCCCTGCTGGCGCACGCGGCCGAGGAGACCCGGCGGGCCGGGGTGGCGCTGCTGCGGGTGGACTGCTACGCGGGCGCCGACGGAAAGCTCGTCCGCTACTACGAGAGCAACGGCTTCACCCGTACCGACACCTACACCGCCCTCGGCGACTGGCCGGGGCAGGTGCTGGCCCGGAGGCTCTAGGCCTCCGGGCCTGCCCGGTCTCAGGCCGCCGGGGCGAGCTGTTCCTGGGTCTCTCTCGGGACGAAGCGGACCTGCGGGTGGCCGCGGTGCCAGCCGACCGACAGCCGCAGGTTGCCGACGCGGGCCAGGACCAGGCCGATGCCGATCGCGGCGACCGCGGCGATCGCGCCGCCGACGGCGAGGCCCGCCCGGACGCCGTACGCGTCCGTGATCCAGCCGGCGATGGGCGCGCCGATCGGCGAGCCGCCCATGAACACCATCATGTAGAGGGACATCACCCGGCCGCGCATGGCCGGGTCGGTGCCCATCTGGACGGTGGTGTTGCCGGTGACGTTGACGGTCATGCCGAACATGCCGATCGGCACCATGAGCAGGGCGAACAGCCAGAGGGACGGCGCGGTGGCGGCCACCACCTCCAGGGCGCCGAAGGCGACGGCCGCCGCGATCATCACCCGCATCCTCGCCGTGCCGCGTCTGGCCGCGAGCAGGGCGCCGACCAGGGAGCCGACGGCCATCAGCGTGTTGAAGGCGCTGTAGGAGCCGGCGCCCGCGTGGAAGACGTCGTCGGCGAAGGCCGAGAGGTAGACGGGGAAGTTGAAGCCGAAGGTGCCGACGAACCCGATCAGGACGATGGTCCAGATGAGGTCGGGGCGGCCGGAGACATAGCGCAGGCCCTCCCGCAGCTGGCCCTTGCCTCGCGGGGCGCGCTCGACGACGTGCAGGTCGCGCGGGCGCATCAGCAGCAGGCCGACGATGGGGGCGACGAAGGACAGGCCGTTGAAGAGGAACGCCCAGCCGGTGCCGACACCGGTGATCATCAGGCCGGCGACGGCGGGGCCGACCAGGCGGGCGGACTGGAAGTTCGCGGAGTTCAGGCTGACCGCGTTCTGCAGCTGGTCCGGGCCGACCATCTCGGAGACGAAGGACTGCCGGGCCGGGTTGTCGACGACCGTGGCGAGGCCGACGGCGAAGGCGGCCAGGTAGACGTGCCAGACCTGGACGTGACCGGAGACGGTCAGCAGGGCGAGCGCGATGCCGGTGAGGGCCATCGCGGTCTGGGTGACCAGGAGGGCGCGGCGCTTGTTCAGCCGGTCGACGAGGACACCGCCGTAGAGACCGAAGAGCAGCATCGGCAGGAACTGCAGGGCGGTGGTGACACCGACGGCGGTCGCGGAGCCGGTGAGGCTGAGGACGAGCCAGTCCTGGGCGATGCGCTGCATCCAGGTGCCGATGTTCGAGACGACCTGGCCCGCGAAGAACAGGCGGTAGTTCCTGACCTTCAGCGAGCTGAACATCGACGACTTGCGGGCGGGGATAGTAGGGGCGGTCGGTGCGGGGGCGGAAGGTGCTCCGGGTCCCGTACTCAAAGTGGGTTCGCCTCCTCGGTAGAACGGCTTACAGATGTGCGAGCTTCTCCAGCACGGGGGCGGCGGTGCGGAGTTTCGCCCACTCGTCCTCGTCGAGACCGTCGACCAGGCCGGCCAGGAACGCGTTGCGCTTGCGGCGGCTCTCCTCGAGCATCGCCTCGGCCTGCTCGGTCTTGGTGACGACCTTCTGGCGCCGGTCCTCGGGGTGCGGCTCCAGCCGGACCAGTCCCTTGGCCTCCAGCAGCGCCACGATGCGGGTCATGGAGGGCGGCTGGACGTGCTCCTTGCGGGCCAGCTCACCGGGGGTGGCCTGGCCGCAGCGGGAAAGGGTGCCCAGTACCGACATCTCGGTGGGGCTCAGTGACTCGTCGACCCGCTGGTGCTTGAGCCGTCGCGAGAGTCGCATCACGGCGGAGCGGAGGTCGTTCACGGCGGCTGCGTCGTCGCCATGGGTAAGGTCCGGCATGTTCTTTAGAGTAACTCATTACCCTACCTAAAGACCACCCGGAGGGCGCCGTATGCCCGTGACCTCGGCCACTGAACCTCATCCTCACTCGTACGAGTGAGTCAATTCCGGAAAGTGACGCACGGGGCGGGCGGATGTGGCGCCCTCGTATGCATGGGGACCAGTGTGCTCAGCCTGCGGATAGACAAAGAGCTGCTCGACCGGCTCCGGCACCACGCGGCGAAAAGGGGAATGAGCGTCCAGGACTACGTGGTCGGCACGCTCGTCCGCACCGACTTCGACGAGCGGTTCTCGGCCGCCGTCGAGGAGACGGAGAGGTTCTACGGCGTCACCTGACAGGCGTTCGACAAACACAGATACGATGTCAACTCCCGTTCCACTAGCGTCAACCCCTCGTGCCGGGCGCCCGCCCGGCAACAACAGGGGGGCTACCACCCATGGACGACCGAACGTCCGTCGGGCAGCAGGGGAACCCGAGCCGCCGCCGGCTACTCCGCACGGGCGCCGGGCTCGCCGGCGCGGTCGCGCTCGGCACGGCGGCACCGCTGGTGGCGGCGGGCGCCGCCCAGGCCACCGTCGCGACCTCGAAGCACTTCGTCCTGTCCGCTGACGGCGGCAACCCGGTCTGGCGCGCCACTCTCCACCAGCCCTACTGGGCGATGCAGTCCTTCGCCTACGACAACGTCAACGGCCGCATCTACTTCGCCCAGCACCGCATCGGCGACAGCGCCGGGCACAACGGCGACCTGTGGATCTCCCAGACCGATCTCTCGGGCAACGTCCTGGGCACGATGGCCGTCCAGGGGTTCGGCCACGGCTCCTCGATGGGCGTGGAACCGACGGGTTCGGGCTCGACGCCGTACCTGTGGATCGAGGGCAGCGACTCCGACGACAACGGAGCCGGCGAGAAGCTGTCCCGCTTCCGGTTCGTGGACGGTCTGACGCTCGTGTACACCGACCCCGTCATCGAGATCTACGACCGCACCCCGACCATCTCCAGCTTCGTCAAGCTGCCCCGGCCGGCGATCGACCCCTACACCAACCGGCTGCTGATCCGGTACGCGACCAGCGACTCCGCCTCCCGGGTGTGGCGCCTGGCCGTCTTCGACATGGCGGACGCCGTCGCCGGCCGCCTCAGCGACGGTTACCGGCTCGTGGAGCGGGCCATCCCCAACAACGACGAGCTCGGTCTCACCGCGGACGACCAGTTCCAGGGCATCACCCTGTGCGGCCAGTACGCCTATCTCTCGTACGGCGGCCCCGGCGGCCCCTCCTACCTGTTCACGCTGGACCTGAACGACACCGGCGGCTCGTACTACGACAAGTTCCAGACGACCGCCGGAGCCTCCCTGCCGGGGCGTGAGCCCCAGGGCACGGCGATCTGGATGGTGTCCGGGGCGCCGAGACTGGCGTTCGGCTTCTCGTCGAAGACCACGACCACCGATCCCGACACCCTGGACGCGAGCATCTTCTACACGAGCGACTTCGTCTCCTGAGCGGGGGCCGCCGGCCTCACTGACCGTGCACCGGCGCGCACCCCGCGCGGGTCACGTGAGGCCCAGGGCCGGCATCAGGTAGTAGAAGGCGAACACGGCCGAGACGACGTACATCGCGACCGGGATCTCCTTCGCCCGGCCCGCGGCCAGCCTCAGCACCACGAAGGTGAGGAAGCCCATGCCGATGCCGTTCGTGATCGAGTAGGTGAACGGCATCATCACCATGGTCACGAAGGCGGGGATCGCGAGGGTGTAGTCGGCCCAGTCGATCTCCTTGATCGAACCGGCCAGGATCAGGAAGCCGACCGCGAGCAGCGCGGGGGTGGCCGCCTGGGACGGGACCATCGTGGCGACCGGGGTGAGGAACAGCGCGACGGCGAAGAGCGCACCGGTGACGACGTTGGCGAAACCGGTGCGCGCGCCCTCGCCGACACCGGCCGTCGACTCCACGAAGCAGGTGGTGGCCGAGGAGGAGCTGGCACCGCCGGCGGCGACCGCGACACCGTCGATGAACAGGACCTTGTTGATGCCCGGCATGTAGCCCTGGGCGTCGGTCAGCTTGGCCTCGTCGCTGACGCCCATGATCGTGCCCATGGCGTCGAAGAAGCAGGACAGCAGGACGGTGAAGACGAAGAGGATGCCGGTCAGCAGGCCGACCTTGTCGAAGCCGCCGAAGAGGCTGACCTTGCCGAGCAGGCCGAAGTCCGGGGTGGCGACCGGGTTGCCGGGCCACTTCGGGACGGTCAGGCCCCAGGTCGTCACGTGCGCGACGGCGTTGATGATCAGCGCGAGGACGGTCATCGCGACGATCGAGATCAGGATCGCGCCGGAGACCTTGCGGACGATCAGCGCCAGCGTCAGCAGCGAGCCGAGCACGAAGACCAGGACCGGCCAGCCGTTGAGGTGACCGTCGGCGCCCAGCTGGAGCGGGACGGTGGTCTGGGCGGCGTCCGGGATCCGGGTCACGAAGCCCGAGTCCACGAGACCGATCAGCATGATGAACAGGCCGATACCGATCGAGATCGCCTTGCGCAGGCTGTAGGGCACCGCGTTCATCACGCGCTCGCGCAGCCCGCTGGCGACCAGCAGCATCACGATGAAGCCGGCCAGCACCACCATGCCCATGGCGTCCGGCCACGACATCCGGGGCGCCAGCTGGAGCGCGACGACGGAGTTCACGCCGAGACCGGCGGCGAGCGCGATCGGGACGTTGCCGATGACACCCATGAGCAGGGTCGTGAACGCGGCGGTGATGACCGTGGCCGTGACCAGCTGGCCGTGGTCGAGCTGGTGGCCGTACATGTCCTTCGCGCTGCCGAGGATGATCGGGTTCAGCACGATGATGTACGCCATCGCGAAGAAGGTGGCGAAGCCGCCGCGCACCTCGCGGGCCAGGGTGCTGCCCCGCTCGGAGATCTTGAAGTAACGGTCGAGCGCGCCGTACGCGGGGGTCGCACCCGGCTGTTCGGGAGCGGGCGCCTGAGTGGAAGCCGGGGTCGACATTGGAGGTTCCTACGAGCAGAAGTGGCCAGACATAAACGGTTTCAGTATGAACGTATGATGACCGGATCGCTATCTCCGCGCGTAGAACGACCGGGTGCGTAAGCTGAGCCCATGGCGAAGTGGACCCCCAAGCACGAGGCACCGGAACCCCTGGAGGGCCCCGTCGTGCCGACCATCATCGGCGGCACGATCGTCTGGTTCGTCCTCTTCCTGGTCCAGCTGCCCTTCTACGGCTGGTACGCCGACCACGGCCACACCTGGTGGGTATGGACCTGCCTGGCCGGCGGGGGTCTGGGTCTGATCGGGGTCTGGTACGTGAAGAAGCGGGACGCGGCGATCAAAAGGGCGGCCACGGCAAGCGCTCCGTAGGGGCGCGGCGCCGCACCCGTACAACTACCGCACGACTTCGGTCCTCCCCAGGTCGGATCTTTGACGCACTCCGCATGTGAACGCTCAAATCCGCACGTACCGTCGAAGACATGCAGCACATCGACGCGGGTGCCGAGCTCGACCCTGTGCATCCCGTACCCCTGCCGGCGCCGGTCAGGGCGACCGGCCTGACCACGGCCGAGGTCGCGCAGCGGGTCACGCGCGGCCAGGTCAACGACGTACCGGTGCGCAGCAGCCGCTCGTTCGGCGAGATCGTGCGCGCGAACGTCTTCACCCGGTTCAACGCGATCATCGGTGTGCTGTGGCTGATCATGCTGTTCGTGGCGCCGATCCAGGACAGCCTGTTCGGCTTCGTGATCCTCGCCAACACGGGCATCGGCATCGTGCAGGAGTGGCGGGCCAAGAAGACCCTGGACTCGCTCGCGGTGATCGGCGAGGCGCGGCCGACCGTGCGCCGGGACGGGGCCGCCGTCGAAGTGAGCACGAACGAGATCGTGCTCGACGACCTGATAGAGATCGGCCCCGGCGACAAAATCGTCGTGGACGGGGTGTGCGCCGAGGCCGACGGCCTGGAGATCGACGAGTCGCTGCTCACCGGTGAGGCCGACCCGGTCGTCAAACGCCCCGGCGACCAGGTGATGTCCGGCTCCTTCGTGGTGGCCGGCGGCGGCGCGTTCGCGGCGACGAAGGTCGGCCGGGAGGCCTACGCGGCGCAGCTGGCCGAAGAGGCCTCCCGTTTCACGCTCGTCCACTCCGAGCTGCGCACCGGTATCTCGACGATCCTCAAGTACGTGACGTGGATGATGGTCCCGGCCGCGATCGGCCTGGTCGTCACCCAGCTGGTCGTCAAGAACAACGGCATCAAGGACGCCGTCGCCCGCACGGTCGGCGGCATCGTCCCCATGGTCCCCGAGGGCCTGGTCCTCCTCACCTCCGTCGCCTTCGCGATCGGCGTGATCCGGCTCGGCCGCCTACGGGTGCTGGTCCAGGAACTCCCCGCGATCGAGGGCCTCGCCCGCGTCGACACCGTCTGCCTCGACAAGACCGGCACGCTCACCGAGGGCGGCATGGACGTCATGGAGCTGCGGGCGCTGAACGGGGTCGACGAGACCTACCTACGCAAGGTGCTCGGCTCGCTCGGCGAGTCCGACCCGCGCCCCAACGCCTCCCTCCAGGCGATCATCGACGCCTACCCCGACAGCGAGGACTGGCGGTGCGTGGAGTCGCTGCCCTTCTCCTCCGCCCGCAAGTACAGCGGGGCGACCTTCAGCGAGGGCGACGGGGAGCTGAGCACCTGGCTGCTGGGCGCGCCGGACGTGCTCCTCGGCGCCGACGACCCCGCGTTGGCCGAAACCGTACGCCTCAACGAGGAGGGACTGCGGGTGCTGCTGCTCGCCCGCGCCGCCCGCGACCTCGACCACGGGAAGGTGGCCGAGGGCGCCCGCCCCACCGCCCTGGTGGTCCTGGAGCAGCGCCTGCGCCCCGACGCGGCCGACACCCTCGGCTACTTCGCCGACCAGGACGTCCGGGCGAAGGTCATCTCCGGCGACAACGCGGTGTCGGTCGGCGCCGTGGCGGCCAAGCTGGGCCTGAGCGGTACGACGGTGGACGCGCGCCGGCTGCCCGCCGAACCGGACGAGCTGGCCGCGGCCCTCGACGAGGGCACCGTCTTCGGACGGGTCACCCCGCAGCAGAAGCGGGACATGGTGGGCGCTTTGCAGTCGCGCGGGCACACGGTCGCGATGACCGGGGACGGCGTGAACGACGTACTCGCTCTCAAGGACGCCGACATCGGCGTCTCGATGGGCTCGGGCTCGGAGGCGACCCGGGCGGTGGCCCAGATCGTGCTGCTCAACAACAGCTTCGCGACGCTGCCCTCGGTGGTGGCCGAGGGGCGGCGGGTGATCGGGAACATCACCCGGGTGGCGACGCTGTTCCTGGTCAAGACCGTCTACTCGGTGCTGCTGGCGGTGCTGGTGGTCTGCTGGCAGGTGGAGTACCCGTTCCTGCCCCGGCACCTGACCCTGCTGTCCACCCTGACGATCGGCATCCCGGCCTTCTTCCTGGCCCTGGCCCCGAACAAGGAACGGGCCCGACCGCACTTCGTACGGCGGGTGATGCGGTACTCGATCCCGGGCGGGGTGGTGGCGGGGGTCGCGACCTTCGTGATGTACCTGATCGCCCGCCACTACTACACGGGCACCGGTTCCCTGGACGCCGAGACGAGCGCGGCGACGCTGACCCTGTTCCTGATCTCGATGTGGGTACTGGCGATCATCGCGCGACCGTACACGTGGTGGCGGGTGGCCCTCGTGGCCTCGATGGGTGTCGCGTTCGTGTTCGTACTCGTCGTGCCCGCGCTGCAGAGCTTCTTCGCGTTGAAGCTGGTGGGGGTGGTGATGCCGTGGACGGCGGTGGGGGTGGCCGTGGTGGCGTCGGTGGTGCTGGAGCTTTTGTGGAAATGGGTGGCGCGGAGATTTCCGGATTGATGCGGTACTGGGAACTGCGCGGGCCCGGTGGGGGCTGGTCGCGCAGTTCCCCGCGCCCCTTACGGGGCGCTGCCCCTAAGGGCGCTTCCTACCTACTGCACGTCGACGTAGTCGCCCGTGGCGTTGACCGCCGGGGTGGTCGAGGTGCCGGCGAAGGAGTAGCGGTAGTAACCGTCCACGGTCGCCGTGGTCGTCGTCTTCAGGGCGCCCGTGGAGGACGACTTGATGGTCTTCAGCGTGGTGTAGGTGCTGGAGCCCTTCTTGCGGAACTGCAGCTTCACCGACTGGCTGCCGTAGCCCGCGTACTTGTTGGTGTCCCAGTTGGCGCGGGTCAGCGAGCCGGTGACCGTGATGGTCTTGCCCTTCTTGACCGGTTCGGGGGTGGCGTTGGCCGTCAGCTTGGACAGGCGCTGGACCAGGGTGGTGGCGAGACCGCTCTGGTCCTTGTAGCCGACCTTGCTCAGGTCTGGGTCGGACGTGCTCTGGCCGTTGAAGGCGACGGCCTCGGCGGCCACGTTCCAGCTGCCGGCCCAGGCGCTCTTCAGGTCGCCGTCGGCCGGGTAGATGTCGACGTAGCCGGTGCAGTCGGCGGTGGTCGAGGATGTGGCGGTGCAGGTCGCCGAGTCGGCGTCGCCGTACAGCTCGGGGGCCGAGTCGCTGTAGGAGCCCTTGTAGAGGAAGGCGTCCGTGTAGAAGTCCTTCGCGGTGATGTCCACGTCGGCGCTGTGGGTCAGCTTGTAGGTGTACTTGGCGCTGACGTGGGCGGTGGTGCCGACCTTGATCGCCTTGGCGATCGACAGGTTCGAGAAGCTGACGTTCAACGTGTACGGGGTGCCCGAGTCGCCGACGGCCTGTGCGGACGGGACTGCGAGGGCGGAGAGGGCCAGGGCGCCGGAGACGGCGGCCACGGTGGCACGAATACGCATGGATTCCCCAGGTGGAGAACAGTGGGCGCGGGGCCCAAGTGATCTAGGGAGTCTGTTGACTCGCGCGATCAGATCCACGGGTCATAGGAATGGTTGTACGAGGAAGACGCAATCCGGCCAGATTTTACGAGTTTTGCGACCGGATTACGTCTCCTTGGGATTACTCCCGGTGCTGCTACTTCACGTCGACGTAGTCACCCGTCGCGTTGACCGCCGGGGTCGTCGCGGTGCCGACGAAGGAGAAGCGGTAGTAACCGTCCACCGTCGCCTTGGTCGTCGTCTTCAGGGTGCCGGTCGAGGACGTCTTGATGCCCTTGACGTTCGTGTACGTGGTGCTGCCCTTCTTGCGGAACTGCAGCCGCACGGACTGGCCGGTGTAGCCGTGGTACTTGCCGTCCTCCCAGTTGGCGCGGGACAGCTTGCCGGTGACGGTGATGGTCTTGCCCTTCTTCACCGGCTCCGGGGCGGCGTTCACCGTCAGCTTCGACAGGCGCTGGACCTGGGTGCTGCCGAGGGCGCCCTGGTCGGCGTACCCGACCTTGGTGATGTCGAAGTCGGCGCTGGCCGGGTCCTGGCCGTTGTACGCGATGGCCAGGGCACCGGCGTGCCAGAGGCCGGCGTCGGAGTTGTACAGCTCGCCGTCACCGGGGTAGACGTCGATGTCTCCCTTGCAGCTGGCGGTGGTCGCCGAGGTGGCCGTGCACTTCGCCGGGTCGTCGCCGATCAGGAAGTTGGCCGGGTCGTCGTAGGAGCCCTTGTAGATGTAGGCACCCGAGAAGAAGTCCGCGGCGGTGATGTCGACATCGGCGCCGTGGGTCAGCGTGTAGGTCACCGACGTGGCGACGTGCGCGGTCGTACCGACCTTGACCGCCTTGGCGATCTTCACGTCGGAGAAGGTGACGTCCATGGCGTACGGAGCGTCGTCGTCCGCGGTGGTGGCACTGAACGCGGTCTTGCCGGACGTCGAGTGAGCGGCCGCGAAGAGCTTCGCCGCATCCACTCCGAAGGACGAGCCGCCTGCCGCCTGCGCGGCGGGCATGGCGAAAGCGGAGAGAGCGAGGGCGCCGGAGACGGCGGCCACGGTGGCACGAATGCGCATGCATTCCCCCATGGAAATGATCGAGGAGTCAGTTGACTCGCCCGATCAGATCCATGGGCAGGCAGAAAGGTTGTGCAAGATTCGAAAACTGTGTCGACCCTGTGAAGCTCAGTCGAACCAGCGGTCCCGCGCCAGCTCCTCCGTCCGGGACGGGTCCTCCAGGAGGGCCGCCACCTCGAAGCGGCGCGGCCACTGGCCGGCCGCCCAGGCGAGGCCGGCGGCGACGCCCTCCAGGGTCGCGGCGTGCAGGACGCCGTCGCCCGTGAGGCGCCAGTCGATCTCGATCCCGTCGACCACCAGTTCCTCGTGCTCGACGTACGTCTCGGGGGTGCGCGGGCCGAGCAGCACCCGCACCGGCTCGGGGACGTCGTGCTCCGTGCCCTCCGAGTCGACCGAGCCGGTCACCGACTCGCTGAGCCGCCGCACCTGGAACAGCTCGGCCAGCTCGGCCGCGCGGGCCGGCCGTACCGGCAGCAGCGGCACACCGGAGGTGAAGGGCAGCAGGTCGGGCGAGTCGACGACGACCGCGTCCGCCGCGTCCACCACCTCGACCCGGCCGTCGATCACCGCCCGCACCTCGTCCGGCAGGGTCACCTGCTCGGGGTCCAGGTCCGCCAGCGCCCCGTAGAGGGCGTGCAGTTGGGCGCCGGTGACCGGGCGGTCCGGGTCGGCGAGGCGGTCGAGGAGCTCGGCGCCGCCGCCGGGCTCCTCGAGGAGCGCGGCGACCGAGGTCCGTACGCCGAGCGCCCGCAGCACCTGCTCGTCCTCGAAGCCGGTCGCGTCGGCCTCCTCGTAGAGGCCGCGCAGCAGCGGGTCGCCGCCGGAGGCCAGCAGCCCGGCCGGGCGGCGGCCGTCGAGCACGGGGTGGCCGCGCAGCCACCAGGCCGTGTACGGCCGTACGACCTCGTGGGTGCCGTCGGGAAGGAGGATCCGGACCGGCTGGGTGAGGGCGTCGCGGAGCGGGGGCTGGGCGAGCAGGGCGAGGGCCTCGGGCCAGCGGTCCTCGTCGACGAGGTCGAGGTCGCGGACGGCGATCAGCTCGGTGGCGACCGGCGGGACGGGGGTGTCCGGGAAGCGGTCGAGGATGTCCTCGCACCAGACGTCCACGGCGTCAAGCAGACCCGCGTCGTCCGGTTCGGCGAAGTCACCCTCGCGGGGCTCCAGTTCGTCCGGGTCGAGGACGACGTCCGTGGCGCGGACGAGGGCGAAGTTCGCCAGCACCCCGCAGGCGGCCAGGGGCTGTTCGCCCCACTTGCGCGCCAGCTCGGCGTCCACGGCGGCCAGTTCGTCCTCCCGGATCACCCGGGCGAACGCGCTGCCGGGGAAGACGAGTTCACCGGCCGGGGCGGGCTCGCCGTCCTCGTCGGGCAGGGCCAGCGCGCCCAGCCACGGCTCGTCACCGGGCTCCAGAGAGGCGTCCCGGACCAGCGCCAGCACGGTGTCCGCCAGCTCCTCGGCGTCCGGGGCGTCCTCCTCCCAGTTCAGACTGCCCTCGTCGTCGAGCGACGCCGCCACGGCGGCCCGCACCTGCGGGGTGGTCAGGACCGCGCGCGGGCTCGCGGGCAGCGCGCCGAGCTTCTCCAGAAGGGGGTGGGCGGCGTCCTGGTGGGCCACCTTGAGGCCGAGTCGGGCGAGGACCTCGGGGTCGATGGCGGCCGAGTCGGGGGTGGGGAGCAGCACCTGCCGGGGCCCGATGGTGGTCCGGCCGTCGGCGAGCGGCACCGGCAGACCGGACAGCCGCTCCGGGTCGACGCCCGCGAGACTGTCGTAGAGCCGCCACCACCAGTCCGGGTCCTTCTCCAGGCCGGCGAGACGGTCGACGGCGTCGGCGAGCGGGAGCCGGGCGACGCCCAGCGTGCGCAGCTCGACACGGCGCTCCAGACCGGCGGGCAGGAGGGTCGGGAGCACCTCGGCGAGGACGCGGACCGTGTCCGCGCCCGCCCCCTCCACGATCTCGGCATCCCGCGGCCGCAGCGCCTCGGGAAGATCGGAGTCGTCTGATGTGTCTACGGCGGGCGGCAGGAAGGCGGTGCGGGGCAGCCGCTCCAGGATCGCCTGGCGCAGCGCCCCGTCCAGCTCGCCCTTGCCGAGCGGACCGGGCACCAGATGGATGATCCCCTCCCCCACCGGCCGCCAGTCGGCTAGGAGTTCGGCGTACGCGTCGGCCGCGCGCCGCACCAGGAAGTCGGTGAGCGGGCCGGGGGCGGTGTGCCGGCGGGTGGTGTCGAGGGGGAAGGAGGCGATGAGCAGGGCGGGCACGCCGAGGGGCTCGTCGCTGGGCGTGGGGGCGTGCACGACGGCGGCGGTGCGCGGGCGGTCCGGGGCACCCTCGGCGTCCGTGGGCACGGCCCAGGTCAGCGACCAGTGCGGACGCAGCCGCTCCTCGACCGGACGGTCGGCGAGCAGGTCCGCGGTGAGCGGCCCGTGCGCGGAGACGGTACGCCAGCGGGTCGTGCCCTGCTGCGAGTCCTCTACTACGGTGAGGGCGCCGTCGGCGCGGCGGCGCAGGGTGCGGGTGGCGTCGGCCGTCTCGATCACGACCTCCTCCAGCCCCGGCAGGGCGAGCAGGAGCGCGTCGTCGACGGCGCCCAGGAGACGCTCGGCGAGATCGGTGGCGGCGGTGTCCCGCAGCGGCAGGATCACGACCGTGTCGTACGGGTCCGGGGCGGTGCCCTCGGCGGCGAACGGGAGCCGGAGCAGCGGCACATGGCCGTCCCGGCGGCGGATCTCGTCGCCGAGCCCCGAGCTGCTCAGGGCGGTCTCCTCGGCCAGCTCCCGGGCCTCGGCGAGCGACCAGCGGACACCGCCGTGCCGTCCCACGACGGCCGGCTCGTCGGTCACCGCGAGCACGGCGGCGAAGCCGACGCCGAACCGCCCGACGGAGCCGGTGTCGCCCTCCTCCCGCTTCGCTGAGGCGCGCAGGGTGGAGAGGGACTCGACGCCGATCGCGTCCAGCGGGGCACCGGTGTTGGCGGCGAACAGGACGCCGTCGCGGAGAGTGAGCCGGAGCCGTCCGGGCACCCCGGCCCGTGCCGCCGCGTCCGCCGCGTTCTGCGCGAGCTCCACGACGAGCCGGTCCCGGTACCCGCCGAGGACCAGGTCCTCCTCGGCGTTGGCGTCCTCACGGAAACGAGCGGGGCTGGTGGCCCAGGCGTCGAGGACACCGCGCCGCAGACGGGCGGTCCCGAACGGGTCGGCACCCTCGGCGGCGGGCCGCACGAACTTGCTCACGTTGTCTCTCCTCGTCGACGTGAGCACGAAGGTACCGCGCGCCGGGGGTCCACCCGCCCGCCCACCCGGCTCAGCGGCCGGGAAGCGACCGCCCGGCCCCCGGACACCCCACCGACCGGCCCAGCCGCGAGGCCGAGGGCTGCCTGCTGGTGGCCCTCGGGGCGGCGGCCGGCGTCAGTGCCCTGAGGCGAACGTGACGAAGGCGGACCAGGTGGCGGGGCCGAGGGTGAGCAGGGGACCGCCGGTGACCTTGGAGTCGCGGATGTGGACGGTGGCGGGGGTGGTGGCTACCTCCACGCAGGAGTCGCCCTCGCTGCCACTGCTGTAGCCGCTCTTGAACCACGCCAGGTCGGAAGTGCCCCCGGCCGTGGTGGTGCGGATCATGTGTCCCCCAGCAGTTGTTCGAGGAAGGCCATGGACTCACGCGGGGTGAGCGCCTGGGCGCGGATGATGCCATACCGCAGTTCCAGGATACGGAGCTGCCTCGGTTCGGAGACCGGCCGGCCGTTGGCCACCACCGGCGAACGGCCCACCGCCGAGCCGTCCTCGAACTTGAGCACCTCGATTCCGCCGTCCACACCGGCGTGTTCCTCCCGGTCCATCGGCATCACCTGAAGCTCGACGTTCCGCAACTGCGCGGCCTCAAGCAGGTGTTCGAGCTGGCGGCGCAGTACGGGCTTTCCGCCGAGTGGGCGTCGTAGCGTCCACTCCTCCAGGACGAACTGACCTCGGGAGCCGGGTCCCGCTCGAAGACCCCCTTACGGGCCACCCGTGCGGCGATGAACCGCTCGATCTCGTCCTGGGTGTAGGCAGGACGCCTCATCAGCAGCAGTCCGCGTGCGTACTCCGGCGTCTGCAACAGCCCATGGACATTGAGCGAATCGTAGAGCTGGAGCTCCACCGCCCTGGCCTCCATCTTGGCCACCTGCTCGCGGGGCTGCGACTGCACGACTCCCGACTGCTGCTGTCCGCCTGCGACACCGCCCATCTGGCGCCGGGGGTCGCGGCCTGGCTGGAACGGGACGTGAGCCCCACCGCCGTACGGCACGCCCTGACCAGCGACCTGCCGCCGGAGGGACCGCGCCGCCCCGCCGCCCTGCCGGCCCACCGGCTGGCGGCACAGCTGCCGCCACCACCGCCGTTCCGGGCGCCGGCGCAGCCTCACCCCGCCCCGGCCAGACTCCACAACTGCGACGGCTGCGACCGCGGCTTCCGCTCCCCCGCCCCCGGACTCTGCCGCGACTGCCGAACCGATCTCCTGGCGGCCACCTAGCATGAAAGCGACGATCCTTGCCCCTGGGCACAGACGAGGAGCGAGCGCCATGACCACCGCAGCGGACGACGCACGGCAGGGCACTTCTCACCTGTACCGGGCCATGCGCGACTTCGTGGAGTCCACAGACGGCACCCTCCCCGGGAAGTTCGAGATCACCAAGGAAGGGATCGTCCTCGACATGACGTCGCCTGTGCGGCCGCACGAACTCACCGCACTCCGGCTCAGGAAACGTTGGAGCCGGAAGGCATCATGCGCCGCCCCGACATCATGGTCATCGCCGAGGCCGACATGGAGGGAGAGGGGTCCTTCGACCCTCGTACACTCATCGCCGCCGTCGAGATCGTCTCCCGCTCCAACCCGGACAACGACTGGGTCACCAAACTGCACCGGCACCGGCGCCGTCCTCACCGACATCCACCCCACCCCCGACGGCCCGTGCTACGCGACCCGCAAGGACTTCGTCTACGGCGAGGACGTCACCCTCGGCGACTGGACCATCACTACGGACAACCTGCCGCTCTACACGGACCAGAGCGGCACGCCGTCCGAAGCCTGAGGCCCGCTAGGAGTGCCCCAGCTCCGCCGTCTCCTCGTCCGAGACCGCCGGGACCGAGCCGGAGTCCGGGGCCGGGCGGAGGGGGAAGGGGTCGACCCTGGTCTCGTCGACGACCGGCGGGGCCGGCTGCGGGGGCTTCGGCATGACCGCGGCCTCCGAGTGGCCGCCGCAGCCGTAGGAGAGCGAGACGACCCGGCCGTCGGCCGGTGAGAACTCGTTGGCGCAGACGCCGAAGGCCTGGCCGAGGGAGCCGCCGATGGGGCTCAGGAAGCCGCAGCTGACGCAGGTCGCGGGAGCCGCCTGGGCCATCGGGGTCTTGGCGCCGAAGGACTCCTCCCAGCGGTCGGCCGCGGTGTGCAGGCCGTAGCGGGACAGGACCCGGGCCCGGCGCATGCCGAGTTCCTCGGCGACCGAGGCGATCGTGCCCCGGGACGGGACGGTCGGCAGATGCGCGGGCGTGCCCGCGGTGACCTCGGCGTCCTCCGCCTCCGCCAGCTCCTCCATCTCCGCCGAGACCGGGGAGTTCGGCTCCGGCTCGTCCTCACCGCTGTAGCCGGGCTCCAGCCGGAGGTCCTCGGCCTCGGTGGGGAGCAGGTCGCCCGGGCCCATGTCGCCGGGGCGCAGCCGCTCGCTCCACGGCACCCACTCGGGGGCGAGGAGGGCGTCGGGGCCGGGGAGGAGGACCACCTCGTCCAGGGTGACGACCTTGGCGCGGGAGGCGCGGGCCACGGTCACCCCCCAGCGCCAGCCTCGGTAGCCGAGTTCCTTGCACTCGAAGAAGTGCGTGACGACGCGATCGCCCTCCGCGACCGCTCCGGTGTGCTCCCCGACCACGCCGGGCGCGGCTGCCTCCTCGGCGGCGGCACGGGCGAGGTCGACCGCCTCGGCGCACAGACGGTCGGGGGTGCGGCTTCGCGTTGTCGCTGCGCTCACAGGTATCGCTTCTCTCCTACGCCGTCTCACGAGTGCGGCTGCCTCCGGCGGTGGGGCGGACGGAGCGGACCTGTGGGCCGCATCGACGTCCGCGTCCGATCGCACTCGGGCGCACCTCTGCCATCCATTGTGCGTTATGGCTGAGATACGCACGCTACCCCGTCGCCGGTGGTGGGGGACAGTCCGGCGCGGTGCCTGGGCGGCGCCCGGTGCCGAAGACGGTACGGGGGGCCCCGCGCCCCTGCGGGGCGCTTCGGACTCGCTTGGCCACAAAGTGCACTAGGGACTGCCCTCTCAGGGCACTATGAACGACGTGGCAACCGCGAGTTCCCCCCAACGCACCGTCGGGGTCGGTAGCGGTGCGGGCCGGGTGCGCGGTGCCGTCCGCTCGGTCGGGCGTGCCCTGCACTTCCCGGTGACGGGTACCGCCCGGGGTATCAGGAAGGCGACGCACGCGCACGGCGCCGGTGAGTCCGGGCTCGGGAAGCTGATCGAACTGCACGCGGTGAACGGCGCGGGTGATGTCATGATCACCGTCGCGCTCGCCTCCACCGTGTTCTTCTCCGTGCCCACCGACGAGGCCCGTGGCCGGGTCGCGCTCTACCTCGCCATCACCATGGCGCCCTTCACCGTGCTCGCGCCCGTCATCGGCCCCCTCCTCGACCGTCTCCCGCACGGCCGCCGGGCCGCGATGGCGGGTTCGATGCTCGCGCGGGCGCTGCTCGCGCTGGTGATCTCGGGGGCGGTGGCCAGTGGGAGTCTGGAGCTGTATCCGGCCGCCCTCGGGGTGCTGGTCGCGTCGAAGGCGTACGGGGTGGTGCGCAGTGCGGTCGTGCCCCGGCTGCTGCCGCCCCGGTTCTCGCTCGTGAAGGCCAATTCCCGGATCACCCTCGCCGGACTGCTCGCCACCGGCGTGGCCGCCCCGGTGGGGGCCGGGCTGCACGCCATCGGGGGTCCGTGGCCGCTCTACGGCGCCTTCGTGATCTTCGTCGCGGGAACCTTTCTCTCCTTCACGCTCCCCCCGAAGGTCGACTCGGCCAAGGGCGAGGACGTGGCGCTGCTCGCCGCCGACGAGGAGCATCTGCACGGCCCGCTGCGGAAGGACCGGAAAGGGGCGGGAGAGGCGAAAGAGGCGAAGGACGCCAGGCGGCCGGGGCTGCGGACCGTGGGACCCGCCGTCACGCACGCCCTCGGCGCCAACGCGGCCCTGCGCTGCCTCTCCGGGTTCCTGATCTTCTTCCTGGCGTTCCTGCTCCGCGAGCACCCGCTGACCGGCGAGAGCGCGGCGGTGTCGCTGGGGATCGTGGGGGCCGCGGCGGGCGTGGGCAACGCGCTCGGTACGGCGGTGGGGGCCTGGCTGCACTCCCGGGCCCCGGAGATCATCATCGTGGCGGCGGTGGCCCTGGTGCTGGGCACGGCGGTCGTCGCGGCCCTGTTCTTCGGCGCCCTCCTGGTGGCCGTGCTGGCCGCGGTGGCCGGTTTCGGGCAGGCACTGGCCAAGCTGTCCCTGGACGCGCTGATCCAGCGGGACGTGCCGGAGCTGGTGCGCACCTCGGCGTTCGCGCGCTCGGAGACGCTGCTCCAGGTGGCCTGGGTGTTCGGCGGCGCGGTGGGCATCGTCATGCCGCTGAACGGCACCCTGGGCCTGGTGGTGGCCGCCGTGATCGTGGCGGCCGGCTGGCTGAGCACCCTGCGCGGCCTGCTGAACTCGGCCCGGCACGGCACCCACCCCCGACCGCGAGTGGCGTAACGAACCGGGCACGCCGTACCCCACATGGGGAGACGGCCGGGACCTCCCGATAGCCTTCGGCCATGACCACGCTGCACTCCCGCTCGCGACGCCGCCGCGTCGTCGCCGCCGCCGGCGCCGTTTCCGCCGGACTGCTCGTCCTGTCGGCCTGTGACAAGCCCTCCCCGATCGCCACGATCACCGTCGGTACGAACTCGGTCAACTCCGAGGCCACCTGCTACAACGACGGCAAGGCCCTGGACACGGCCTCCCTCACCAAGTGCCTCAAGGACACCGGGATCAAGTCCATCAAGGTGGACCCGGACGACACCGTCCGGTTCGGCGTCGACCCGAAGATCGCGGACAACGGCTGGACGATCCTGATGAACGGTCAGGCGCTCACCGACTCCAGCACCAAGACCTACCGCACCATCCCGGGCAGCGTGTTCTTCAACGCCCAGTACGGCGCCTCCGGCAACTCGACCCTCGTCTCCATCAAGGAGGGCGACAAGTCGGTGCTGGGCCTGTGGTCCTTCAAGCTCAAGAAGGACGCCTGACCACGTCCGCCGTACGCGTCCTCGTAGCCACTGCGGTCCCGGCCGAACGGGACGCGGTGGCGCGGGCGTTCGGCAGCGCGGCGGAGGTGTCCCTGCCGGCGGCGACCCTGCTGCGCACCCCCGGGGGCCACGACGTCCTCGCCGCCGGGGTCGGCCCGGCCCTCGCCGCGGCCGGCACCGCGACCGCGCTCACGGCCGCCGCCCTCGACGGCCGCCCCTACACGCTGGTCGTCTCCGCGGGGATCGCCGGCGGTTTCGCGCCGCAGGCGCCCGTGGGCTCGCTGGTCGTCGCCGACGAGATCACCGCCGCCGATCTGGGCGCCGAGACGGCCGACGGTTTCGTTCCGGTCACCGAGCTCGGCTTCGGGACCGTCAGCCACCGTCCACCGAATTCGCTCGTACGGGCGATCGCCCAAGCCGTCGGTGCTCACCCCGGAGGGGTACTCACCGTCTCCACGGTGACGGGCACCGCCGCCCGCGCGGCCGAACTGCGCGCCCGGCACCCGCATGCCCTCGCCGAGGCCATGGAGGGCTTCGGGGTCGCCGAGGCGGCCGCCGCGCACGGCGTGCCCGCCGTGGAGATCCGCGCGGTCTCCAACCCCGTCGGCCCCCGTGACCGTGCCGCCTGGCGCATCGGCGACGCGCTGACCGCCCTGACCGAGGCCTTCGGGAAGCTCGCGCCCGTCCTGGAGAGTTGGAACCCACATGACCAGTGACCCGCTGCGCATCGCGTACTCGCCCTGCCCCAACGACACCTTCGTCTTCGACGCCCTCGCCCACGGCCGCGTCCCGGGCGGGCCCGTGCTCGACGTGACCTTCGCGGACATCGACATCACCAACGGCATGGCCGAGCGCGGCGAGTCGGACGCGCTGAAGGTGTCGTACGCCGTGCTGCCGTACGTCCTCGACGAGTACGCCCTGCTGCCCTGCGGGGGGGCGCTGGGCCGGGGCTGCGGGCCGCTGGTGCTGACGCGGGAGGCGGGGGCGAACCTGACCGGCCGTACGGTCGCGGTACCGAGCGAGAAGTCCACGGCGTACCTGCTGTTCCGCCTCTGGGCCGCGGACACCCTTCCCGGTGGTGTGGGCGAGATCGTGGTCATGCCCTTCCACGAGATCATGCCCGCCGTGCGGGACGGGAAGGTCGACGCGGGGCTGGTCATCCACGAGGCGCGCTTCACGTACCAGAACTACGGCCTGCACAAGCTCGCCGACATGGGCGAGCACTGGGAGAACACGACGGGCCTGCCCATCCCGCTCGGCGCGATCATCGCGAAGCGCTCGCTCGGGGCCGAGACCCTGACCCGGCTCGCCGACTCGATCCGCGCCTCCGTCCACGCGGCCTGGGACGACCCCGAGGTGTCCCGCCCCTACGTCATGGCGCACGCCCAGGAGATGGATCCGGCCGTCGCCGACCAGCACATCGGGCTCTACGTCAACGAGTTCACCTCGGAACTCGGCGAGGACGGATACGCGGCGGTGCGCGGACTGCTCACGCGCGCGGCGGCCGAGGGACTCGTCCCGCCCCTCGGCCCGCACGCACTCGATTTCCCGTAAAAGGGGTTACGGGACTTACCCGCTTACGAGACGTGTATGTCTCTTACGCGGCTACACGTCCAGCTGGTCCGCGACCGCGCGCAGCAGCCCGGCGATCTTCGCGCCGGCGGCCTTGTCCGGGTAACGGCCGCGCTCCAGCATCGGCGTGATGTTTTCGAGCAGGGTCGTCAGGTCCTGCACGATGGAGGCCAGCTCGTCGGGCTTCTTGCGCTGGGCGGCGGCGACCGACGGAGTGGGGTCGAGAAGGACCACCGACAGGGCCTGGTCACCGCGTTGACCGGCGACGACGCCGAACTCCACGCGCTGGCCCGGCTTGAGTGCGTCGACCCCGTCGGGGAGAACCGAGGAATGGACGAAGACGTCACCGCCGTCGTCGCGGGAGAGAAAGCCGAAGCCCTTCTCACTGTTGAACCACTTGACCTTGCCGGTAGGCACGTCTGTCCTCGTCCTCGTATCTCGTCGGAAACTGCTCGGGAAACTTCTGAATGCAACAGCTCTGGAACGGCCCTTGATAGCACTCGGGCGGGTCGACCATGACCCGCCGGTACCAAGGCTAATGGTCTTCGGGCGCGTGACAAGACGTCGCCCGGTTGTTCCTTCGGGCAGGGAACTACCCTGGTCGAGTGCGTGACAAAACCCAAGCGAATTCCGCCGGGCCCGGTGACCGACTGATCCGCGCCGGTGCCGTGGTCTTCTTCATCGGTACGGTGGCCACACTCGTCACCGTGATACCGCTGTTCCTCGGTGCGAAGCCTTTTCCGACCTACATGTACCTGCTGAGCATGCTCATGGGCGTCGGCTTCCTGATCGCGGCCGCCGGAGTGCTCCAGTCCGTGGCCGCGGGGCGCCGTCAGGCGCGGGAGGTGTCCTCGCGGTAGCGGGTGAGCCAGGCGGGCAGCTCGGTGAGGTCACCGAGCACCACGTCGGCACCGGCGGCGCGCAGCTCCTCCGCGGCACACGGCCCGGTGGCCACGGCCACCGACAGGGCCCCCGCCTTGCGTGCCCCGCGCACGTCGCCGACGTGGTCGCCGACGTACACCCCCGCGCCGTGCTCGCGCAGCGCCTCGGCCTTCTGCTCGGCCCACAGGTTCCCGACCACCGCGTCCGGGACGATGCCGAGGTGGCTGAGGTGCAGCTTCGCGTTGGGCTCGTACTTCGCCGTGACGACCACGGTCTTCCCGCCCGCCTCCCGCACGGCGGCGATCGCCTCCCGCGCCCCCGCCATCGCGGGCGTCGCCGTGATCGCGATCTCCGGATACATGGCCCGATACAGATCGCTCACCTCCGCGATCCGCTCCGCCGGGAACCAGTGCACCAACTCCTCGGCGAGCGGCGGCCCCAGCCGCGTCACCGCCAGATCCGCGTCGATAAACGTCCCGGTCCGCTCGGCGAGCGCCCGGTACGTGGCATGGATACCCGGCCGGGAATCGATGAGCGTCATGTCGAGATCAAAACCGACGGCGAAGGCGCGAGGACTCATATGGCCCATTGTGCCGGTCCCCGCGGGGCCTCGACCGGGGTGGGGGGCGCCTACACCAAGCGCTCACCAACACCACTGGGGTACGCACAGCGCCCCGTCAGGGGCGCGGGGCCTCGTCGATATGCGGCTCCGCCACGTGGACGCGACCAGCCACCGCGCACCCGCGGCCGCCGGACAGCCGAGCGTCCCGCCCCCTACCGCGCCCTCTGCAACTGCCAGACCAAACAAAGCGCCGAGGCGGCCGCCCGGGCAGCGCCCCGTCAGAGGCGCTGGGCCGCGTCGATATGCGGCTCCGCCACGTGGGCGTGCCCAGCCGCGAACCACCCGCGGCCGCCCGCCGACCGACCGCCCCTCCCCCTACCGCGTCCTCTGTGACCGCCACACCAGGAACAGGGCCGAGGCCACCGCAGCCCCGCGCACCACCCACGGCCAGGTCTCCGCCACCGCGCCGCTCATGTGGCCCTCGGCGATCGGGGCGCCCCAGCGCCCGGCGCTGCGGCCCCACAGCCAGACCAGCCCGGCCGTCACGGACAGCCCCGGTACCCACATCACCGCGAGCTTGGTCTCCGCCGGGGTCAGTCGGCGCGAGCCGTAGGCGATCAGCCAGCCGAGGAGCAGAGCGAACCAGTTGCCGAGCACCGCGCCCACGACCAGCGCGGCGGCGGCGAGCAGCAGGAGCGGGTTGCTCCAGCCCGCGGCGGGACGGGGCAGGAAGCGGAGCCGACGGCGCTGCCCCCCGGTGCCGGCCTCGGCCTCCGGCGCCTTCGCGTCCGGTTCCTCCGGCGCCCCGTCGGCGCCCGCCTCCGGCTCCTCCTTGCGCAGCCGCGGCTTCCTGAGCATCTCGGGGATCTCGACACCCCCCACGAACCCCGGCACCCCGTCGCCGTCCCCGAACGGGCTGCTGTCCACCCGCCACCAGTCGGGCTGCCCGGGGCCGTCGTCCGCCCCGGTGGGCCGGGGGCGCGGTACGACGCGGCGCAGATCCTCCGCCGAATCGGCCGACTCGGCCCGCCCGTCCGGTGCCGCTTCCCGCTGGACGGGGACCGCGGCCGCCGGCGGCGAGGCGGCGGCCTCCGCCGTACCCCCCGCGGCCTCCACGACCTCGTCGGGCGTGCCCAGCCGGTCCAGGATGCGCCGTACCGCGGCGGGACTGTCGACGGTCGTCTTCGCCCGGTGCCGGTCGATCTCGTTGCGCAGCCCGGAGACAAGGCGCATCCGGTCGCCGGAGGACAACTGGCGCTGGTGCGCGATGTCCCCGACCCGGCTCAGATACTCGTAGACGACCTGATCGCTCTCGATACCCACGAAGTCCCCTCCGGGGCGGGTGCGTTGCGTTGGCGTTGGATACCCCGTCGTGACGACGGTAGCGCAGGCCACGGCGTTGGAGTCGGCGGGAGGTTCGCCGTAGGTCTTGAGTGAGTGACCACTCCCGCCTACCGGCCGACCGCCAGCCAGCCAGCCACCAGACCTCAACTCCCCGTCACCACCCCCTGTACGCGAAGCAAGGTGAGGACACCTACGAAACGTCCCGTTCGCCCGGTGGCCGTCCTCTCCACAGATCCGGTCCGGGGACCGGTGATCCCGGTCCCCGCCCCGCACCCGCTACCGTGGGTCGGATGAGCAACCCGGCCACCCCGCCGCGTTCCCTCGCGGAGGCGCTTCGCGCCAGGGACGACGCCTCCCTGGCCGTACTGCTGCGCGCCCGCCCCGACCTCATCACCCCCGTCCCCACCGACCTCACCCAGCTGGCCACCCGGGCCGGCACCCGGGCCTCGGTGCTGCGCGCCCTGGAGCGCCTGGACCGGTTCGCCCTGCAGGCGGCGGAGGCGCTGGCGGTGGCCGGCGACCCGGCGTCGTACCAGGAACTGCTGGGGCTGATGGCCGGCGACGACGGGGACCCGGCGGTCGCCGCGGCCCTGCCGCGCGCGCTGGGCGCGCTCCGGAACCAGGCGCTGGTGTGGGGGGACGACGACCGGCTGCGGCTGGTGCGGACCGCGCGGGAGGTGCTCGCGCCGTCCCCGCAGTACCCGTCGCCGACCGGTCTTGGCCCGACCGTGCGGGAGGCGACCTCGGGCATGTCGCCGGGCCGGATCCAGGAGATCGTCGCCGACGCCGGGCTGCCCTCGACGCATGACTCGGTGTCCGCCGTGGACGCGCTCACCAAGCTGTTCGGGCACCGGAAGAAGATGGCCAAACTGCTCGCCGCCGCGCCCGCCGAGTCCCGCGAGGTCCTGGGCCGGCTGGTCTGGGGGCCGCCCTACGGCCAGGTCACCCCGGAACCGGCCGCCCATCTGCGCTGGCTCCTGGACCGCGGCCTGCTGCTGCCCACCGTGCCCGGCACGGTCGTGCTCCCCCGTGAGGTCGCCCTGCATCTGCGCGGGGGCCGCGCCCACCGTGAGCCGGAGCCGGTGCCGCCCGCCGTCGAGCCGACGGCCACCCACCGTCCACAGGTTGTGGACGCGACGGCGGCCGGGCAGGCGTACACCGCGCTGGCGACCGTCGAGGAGCTGCTGAAGGACTGGGACGAAGGCGGTCCGGCCGTGCTCCGGGCCGGCGGGCTCAGCGTCCGGGACCTGAAGCGGACCGCCGTCGCGCTGGACGTGCCCGAGCCGATCGCCGCCTTCTGGGTGGAGCTGGCCTACGCGGCCGGGCTGCTCGCCTCCGACGGCGAGGCCGACGAACGCTACGCGGCCACCCCCGCCTACGACGAGTGGCTGGACCGCCCGCCGGGCGAGCGCTGGGCCCAGCTGGCGGCGGCCTGGCTCACCGCGACCCGCACCTCCGGCCTGGTCGGCGGCCGGGACGCCAAGGACCGCGCCCTGTCGGCACTCGGCCCGGGCCTGGACCGTTCGGCCGCGCCGGAGGTACGACACCGGGTGCTGACCCTCCTCGCCACACTCCCGGAGGGCACCGCCCCGGCCGCCGAGTCGGTGCTGGCCCGGCTGCGCTGGGAACGCCCGCTGCGCGGCCCGCAGGTGGGGGTCCCCCCGCGCGAGCGAAGCCGAGCGTGGGGGAGCCAGGACGACCTGCGCAGCCGACTGGCCCGCTGGACGCTGACGGAGGCCGAGCTGCTGGGCGTGACGGGCCGCGGGTCGCTGTCGGCGCACGGCCGCACCCTGCTCGGCGCACCCCCGGCGGAAAAGGCGCAGGAGAAGGGGAAGGGGCAGGGTCAGGAGCCCTCCGGTCCCGGTCCCGGGGACAAGCTGCCCGTGCACCATCACCATCCGGCCCTCGCCCTCGAACCCCTCTCCCCGCCCGAACAGGCCGTCGCCGCCGCGGCCGCCGGCCGGCTGCTCGCCCCACTCCTCCCCGAGCCCCTCGACCACGTGCTGCTCCAGGCCGACCTGACGGCGGTCGCCCCGGGCCCGCTGCGCCGTCCGCTCGCCGACGCGCTGGGCGTCCTGGCCGACGTCGAGTCGAAGGGCGGCGCCACGGTCTACCGCTTCACGCCCGCCTCGGTCCGCCGCGCCCTGGACGCCGGCCGTACCGCCACCGACCTGCACGCCTTCCTCACCACTCACTCCCGCACGCCGGTCCCGCAGCCGCTCGCCTACCTGATCGACGACGTGGCCCGCAGGCACGGCCATCTGCGGGTGGGCGCGGCCTCGGCGTACGTCCGCTGCGACGACGACACGGTCCTCAACGAGATCATGGCCGACAAGCGCGCCGCCGCCCTCCGCCTGCGCCGTCTGGCCCCGACGGTGCTGGCCACCCAGGCCGACCCGGCCACCCTCCTGGAGGGCCTGCGCGCGATGGGCTACGCCCCCGCCGCCGAGTCCGCCGAGGGCGACGTCCTGATCGCCCGCGCCCACGCCCACCGCACCCCGCCGCGCACCGCACCCGAGCCGGTCCCGGACGGCCCGCCGGCCCCGGACGCCACTCTCCTGGCGGCAGCGATCCGCGCGATCCGCGCCGGCGACCTGGCCGCCACCACCCCGCGCAAGCCGGTCGGCACCGCCGCCCGGGGCGGCGAACTCCCCCGCACCACCGCCGCCGAGACCCTCGCCACCATGCAGGCCGCCGTCCTCACCGGCGACACCCTCTGGATCGGCTACGTCAACGCCGAAGGCACCGCCAGCCAGCGCGTCATCGCCCCCATCCGCGTCGAGGGCGGCTTCGTCACGGCCTACGACCACACCGCGGACGAGGTACGCACCTACCCCCTGCACCGGGTGACAGGGGTGGCGGAGCTCGCGGAGGACTAGAGGCTGTCCGACGGATCCAGCGCCCGGGGCAACCAGTTGATCATGTTGCAGGGCTCGCACACGCGTGCGTCACTGGCCTAGAAACAGCCAATACATCCCTTTTTGGGAGGACTTGGAATGGTTGACCTTTCCACTTCACGGGATTCCACGGTCGCCGTCTGGTCGGAGTTCTGCGCCATCGCACCCAGCCCGGAACTGCGCGGCAGGATGCTCCAGGAACTGGAGCGGCTGCGCGGCGAATCGGACGTGGCGAGCCTGCTCCGGCCCGGCGGGACCCCCCGGAGGTTCGGCTACGGCGACGGCACCATCATCCCGGCCGGCGAATACCCCCCGGGCACACCGCACGAGGTGATCCGCACCGCGGCCGCCCACCGCGCCCCGCTGACCGGCGCGATACGGGTCGTCGTCGTCCTCGCGGACTTCGCGGACAAACCGATGACCGAGAGCAACGAGCACTTCGAGAAGCTGTTCTTCTCCGTCGGCGAACTCCCCAACGGCAGCGTGCGCGACTACTACCGCGAGGTGACGCACGGCCTGGTCGACATCGTCGGCGAGGTCATCGGCCCGGTCCGGATGCCGCAGAAGCTGTCCTGGTACGCCAACAACAACTTCGGCATCGGCAGCCCCTCGGGCGAGGCCCGCGCGCAGATCCTGGCCCGGGACGCCGCCGTCGGCGCCGACCCGCTCGTCAACTACGCGCCATACGACAACGACGGCAACGGCTTCGTCGACGCCTTCATCGTCGTGCACTCCGGCCCGGGCGGCGAGGCCACCGGCCACCGCGGGGACCTCTGGTCCCACAAGTGGGTCCTGCCGAGCGCGTACAACGCCGACGGCGCCCGGATCTACGGCTACCTCACCATCCCCGAGGACGCCAAGATCGGCGTCTGCGCCCACGAGTTGGGCCATCTGCTGTTCGGCTTCCCCGACCTGTACGACGTCGACGGGTCGTCCGAGGGCGTCGGCAACTGGTGCCTGATGGGCGCCGGTTCGTGGGGCGGCGGCGGTGACGTCCCGACGCACCCCTCCGCGTGGTGCAAGGTCCAGCAGGGCTGGGCCAAGGCCGTCAACGTCACCAGCAACGGGATGCTCTCCGTCCCCGACGTCAAGAACGGCTTCGAGGCGTTCCGGATGTGGACCGACGGCCTGCCCGGGAAGGAGTACTTCCTGGTGGAGAACCGCCAGCAGACCGGGTACGACCGCTCGCTGCCCGCCCCCGGCCTGCTGATCTGGCACATCGACGAGGCCCGGCCGGACAACACGGACGAGAACCACTACATGGTGGGCCTGGTCCAGGCGGACGACCAGCGCGACCTGGAGTCGGCGGCCAACCGCGGCGACGGCGGCGACACCTACCCCGGGAGCACGGGCAACAGCTCGTTCACCGCGGCGAGCAAGCCCGCTTCGCACTCGTACGCCGGCGCGCCGACCGGGATCTCCGTCACCGACATCTCGGCGCCCTCCGCCACGATGACCGCCATGGTGTCGGTCTCGACGGCCGGTGCCGTACGCGCGCCCGCCCCCACCATGGCCCGTCGGGACACCGAGGACGTGCCCGGACTGGTCCAGACGATCCACGACCTCCAGGACCGGCTGGCCACCCTGGAACAGGCCGTGGTGCCCTGGGCCGGCGCCGAGGCCTATCTGGAGCAGGCCGCTCTGCGGCCCGAGCTCCGGGGCGCGACGGGCGACCCGGACCCGCTCATCAAGGCCGGCAACGGGCACGGCGGCCACGGCGGGCACCGGCACGAGGGCCCGCACCACCGGTGACCGCCGGCCATGGTGCAGGTCGTCGAGAACCGCACTGACCTGACCGCACGGCTGGTCAGCAGCGCACCCCATCCGCGGCTGGCGGACTGGGACCGCGCGGAGGTGGACGTGCTGGCCGCGGAGCCGGTGGCCGGCTACGCCGACCTGCTGTCGGGCGAGGTCGGGCAGCGGCTGCCGCTCGCCGTGCCCAGCCCGCTCCTGGCGGACGTGGCACCCGGATCCACCCTCCACGTCCGGGCCCGGCTGGCCGCCCCCGGCGAGGCGATGGCCGAGAAGAGCCCCACTCCGGGCACCTTCACCGTCGAACCGCCGGGGTGACCCGCCCCACCTCCGGGGGACCGGCCGACCTCGGCCGGTCCCCTCCAGCCGTCTCGTAACCTCTAGCAGTCGCGTACCGGTGCGTTCGCCGGCAGGCCGAAGTGGGCGCGGGCCGCGGTCCGCAGGTCGGCGGACTCCATCGGCCGGTCGATACGGGACTCGGCGTAGGGACTGAAGTGGGCCTCGTTCCATTCGGCGTAGCCCGCGCCGTCCGGTGCCTCCGCCTCGGAGACGACGCGGAAGCCGCCGTTCGCCGTGTCCCGCCGTAGCTGCACCACCTGGGCTGTCTGCGCGCCGCCGCACTCCACCAGGGCACCGCCCCGCACCCCGTACTCCAGGCACAGGGTGTCGACGCCGGCGTGCACCTGCCCCCCGCTCTCCAGCAGGTCCAGGGCCTCCGCCCGGCAGAACCAGCGCGACCTGAGCGCGGGCATGGTCTCCCCGTACCCGGTCCCGGCGGCCTGGGTCACGAGCCGGGCCTCGATCGCGGGACGCACCTCGGCCCAGAGACCGGCGTCCACGGCACTCGACCCGCGCGCCCAGGCCCCGGCCGCCACCAGCACCGCCAACGCCCCGGCGCCGGTCACCCAGATGCGTACGGACGTCACCGCACCCCTCCTCACCAGACCACGCGCACTGCGCGGCCTCCCCCGGACATGACACCCGAAACGGGCTCAGGGTTGCACCGAACGATCAGGAGGCTGTCGAAGCCGGTCACCGGCGGTGCACGTTCCGTCGAGCACCGCCGGTGATCGCTCGCACATGAGGCACACTGGAACTTTGGCCCGTGACGATGGCCGCCACGGCGATGGCCGCACGGGCCGAAGGGAAAGGGTGCCGCGCGTGAATGGTCCTCTGATCGTCCAGTCCGACAAGACCCTGCTCCTGGAAGTCGACCACGAGCGGGCCGACGAGTGCCGTCGGGCGATCGCGCCCTTCGCCGAGTTGGAGCGGGCGCCGGAGCACATCCACACCTACCGGGTGACCCCACTGGGCCTGTGGAACGCGCGGGCGGCCGGACACGACGCCGAGCAGGTCGTGGACGCGCTGGTGGAGTACAGCCGCTATCCGGTGCCGCACGCGCTGCTGGTCGACATCGCCGAGACGATGGACCGCTACGGCCGACTGACGCTCAGCAAGCACCCGGCGCACGGGCTGGTGCTGACCACCACCGACCGTCCGGTGCTGGAGGAGATCCTGCGCTCCAAGCGGATCATCCCGCTGGTCGGCGCCCGGATCGACCCCGACACCGTCGCCGTGCACCCCTCCGAGCGCGGGCAGATCAAGCAGACGCTGCTGAAGCTGGGCTGGCCCGCCGAGGACCTCGCCGGGTACGTGGACGGCGAGGCGCACCCGATCGAGCTCGCCGAGGACGGCTGGGCGCTGCGGCCGTACCAGAAGCAGGCCGTGGAGAACTTCTGGCACGGCGGGAGCGGTGTCGTGGTCCTGCCCTGCGGGGCCGGGAAGACCCTGGTCGGGGCCGGGTCCATGGCGCAGGCCAAGTCGACCACCCTGATCCTCGTCACCAACACCGTCTCCGCGCGGCAGTGGAAGCACGAGCTGGTGAAGCGGACCAGCCTCACCGAGGACGAGATCGGCGAGTACAGCGGGACCCGGAAGGAGATCCGGCCCGTCACCATCGCCACCTACCAGGTGCTCACCACCAGGCGGAAGGGCGTCTACCCGCATCTCGAACTCTTCGACTCCCGGGACTGGGGTCTGATCGTCTACGACGAGGTGCATCTGCTGCCGGCTCCTGTCTTCAAGTTCACCGCCGATCTGCAGGCGCGCCGGCGGCTGGGGCTGACGGCCACCCTCGTGCGCGAGGACGGCCGGGAATCGGACGTGTTCTCCCTCATCGGGCCCAAGCGCTTCGACGCTCCCTGGAAGGAGATCGAGGCGCAGGGGTACATCGCGCCCGCCGACTGTGTCGAGGTGCGGGTGAACCTCACGGACTCCGAGCGGCTGGCGTACGCCACCGCCGAGACCGAGGAGAAGTACCGCTTCTGCGCGACCACCGCGACCAAGCGGAAGGTCACGGAGGCGCTCGTGAAGCGCTTCGCGGGCCAGCAGATCCTCGTCATCGGCCAGTACATCGACCAGCTCGACGAGTTGGGCGAGCACCTGAACGCCCCCGTCATCAAGGGCGAGACCTCCAACGCCCAGCGCGAGAGGCTCTTCGACGCCTTCCGCGAGGGCGAGATCAGCGTGCTGGTCGTATCGAAGGTCGCCAACTTCTCCATCGACCTGCCGGAGGCGACGGTCGCCATCCAGGTCTCCGGCACCTTCGGCTCCCGCCAGGAGGAGGCACAGCGGCTGGGCCGCGTCCTGCGCCCGAAGGCCGACGGCCACCAGGCCCACTTCTACTCCGTCGTCGCCCGCGACACGATCGACCAGGACTTCGCCGCCCACCGCCAGCGCTTCCTGGCGGAACAGGGCTACGCCTACCGGATCATGGACGCCGACGAGATCCTCGCGGAGGGCTGAGCACCGCCGCCGCGCAGGGTGCGGCCGTGCCGTCGTAGGGCGAGGGCCGCACTCGCCAGCAGCGCCAGCCCGAGGAGCGGGTACGGCGACGCGAGCGGCTGCTGCCACCACGGGAGGTGGAGGTCCCGGTCGCCCGCGTGGGGCAGCAGCCACATCGTGCGGGCGCTGAAGAGGGCCGCGGTGGTGAGGGCGAGGTACGGCCGGCCGGCCGCCAGGAGTACGGCGAGCAGGGGCACGCACCACACCCAGTGGTGGGACCAGCTGATCGGGCAGACCAGCAGGGCCGTGAACGCGGTGAGCGGGATGCCCCAGCGGTCCCCGTACATGCGGTCCCCGTGCGCCCGGCCGGCGCGGGTCGCCAGCCACAGGCCCGCCGCCGCCAGACCGGCCGCCGGGAGCACCCAGGCCGGTCCCGGTGTCTCCGTGCCCGACGCCCTGGCGATCAGGCCCTGGAGCGACTGGTTGTCGACGATCCACGCCTTGCCGACCCGGCCCGTCTCGAACAGGCGCCGGGTCCAGAAGTCCGCGGTGGCCGAGGGGAGGAGAAGGGCACCGAGCAGGACCGTGCCCAGGAAGGACGCCGTCGCAACGCCTGCCTCCTTTCTGCGTGCCGTGAGGAACAGATAGGCGATGAAGATCGCCGGGGTGAGTTTGACGCCCGCCGCGATGCCCAGGGCCAGGCCTTTGGCGCGGGCGCCGGGCGGGCGGGTGAGGTCCCAGAGGACCAGGCAGGCGATCGCCAGGTTGATCTGGCCGAAGAGGAGTGTCTGGAAGACGGGCTCCAGCCAGAGCGCGAGGGCCGTCGCCGCGCACAGCGCCGGGAGGGGCAGCGGGCGCCCGGCCAGGCGGGCGGAGAGGGCGACGAGCCAGGCGAGCAGGAGCGCGTCGCCCGCGAGGAACGCCACCTTCAGGGCCGGGACGGGGATCCAGGTCGTCGGGACGAACAGGACCGCCGCGAAGGGCGGATACGTCGCCGGCAGCCGCCACTCGGTGACCGTGAAGCCGTACAGATCACCGCCGTGCACCACGGCCTCGCCCTCGGCCCGGTAGACCAGCAGGTCGGCCATCGGCGCGTGCAGCAGGAGGCAGAGGGCGGCGAAGGAGCAGAGAGAGACCGCCAGGAGGGAGAGGGACAGCGGGAGGGGGATGGAGGGTAAGAGGTGGGATGGGGATGACGCCACCGTCCGCTTCGGCACGGAGGTGACCCTATGCCGTTACTTGCGGTGTATGCCCGCTTCCTCGCCGTACTCGCCGAGGAGGACGACGCTGACCGCCGCGCCTACGAAGACCTTGACGGCACGCAGGGCGTCGCCCAGGCGGTGGTGGGGGACTCCGTCCACGGCTGTGGCGCCGGGGGGACGACTGGGGGCTGGTGTGATGGTTGCTGCGCTCATGCCTCAATAGTGGAACTTCGGGCATACCGACGGCATCGGTCCACGGGTCCAATTTCCGGCATCCGCCCGTCCACCCTCGGATGGACCCCCGCCCCTACCTCCGACCGGCCTCCAGGGTGACGCTCCCCCTAGGGGACTGCGGACGGACTCCTGGAGCGACGGGGCGCGGCGGACGCGGCGGCCGGACGGAGGAAAATCCATTGGCCTCCCCCACCCCCGCCTCACTAGAATCTCCGCTCTTGCCCGCCTCCGTCCCCGGAGTGCTGCCCACCCGTCTCCCACCACCACCCTCAACCGAGGCCCTTCGGGCCGCCCCTATCTTTCCCGGACGGAAACCGGTCGGCTGATCGCCACCCGTGCGCCATCCACACCAGAGCGCCGTCCACCCGCAGGCCTTCGGAGGCACCCCCTTGTCCACGCCCGCCCACGACCAGCCGACGGACGTACCCGCACCCGCCGACCCCCTCTCCCGCGAGCGCACCCACCTGGCGTCCTCCCGGGCCGCCCTGCGCGCCATGCGCGAGGACGTCGAGTCGCTGGACATCCGCGACGTCACCGCGAACTGGGTCAACGCCGAGGTGCTGGCCCGCCAGATCGACGAGCGCATCAAGGCGCTGGCCGACCTGAGCGACACGCCCCTCTTCTTCGGCCGCCTCGACTACCTGCACGCCCCCGGCGCCGACCAGGCCGAGGGCGCGTACGGCGAGCGTTTCTACATCGGGCGCCGGCACGTCCACGACCACGACGGCGATCCGATGGTCATCGACTGGCGGGCGCCGGTCTCGCAGCCGTTCTACCGGGCGTCCAAGAAGGACCCGATGGACATCGCGCTGCGCCGCCGCTTCGGGTACACCCGCGGCGACATCACGGCGTACGAGGACGAGCACCTGTCCGACCCGGAGGAAGTGGCCCGCACCAGCAAGCTGCTCCAGCAGGAGATCGAGCGGCCGCGCGTCGGCCCGATGCGCGACATCGTCGCGACCATCCAGCCCGAGCAGGACGAGATCGTGCGCAGCGGGCTGGGCGGCACCGTCTGCGTCCAGGGTGGCCCGGGGACCGGGAAGACGGCCGTCGGCCTGCACCGGGTGGCCTACCTCCTCTACGCCCACCGGGAGCGGCTGGCCCGCACCGGCACCCTCGTCATCGGCCCGAACCGGTCCTTCCTGCACTACATCGAGCAGGTGCTCCCGGCCCTGGGCGAGCTGACCGTGCAGCAGGCGACGGTGGACGACCTGGTGTCGCACGGCGTGGACATCCGCGGTACCGACGACGCGCCCGCCGCGGTCATCAAGGGCGACGCGCGGATGGCGGAGGTGCTGCACCGGGCCGTCCACGCGCACGTCACCCTGCCCACCGAGCCGGTCGTGGTGGTCCGCGGCTCCCGGCGCTGGCGGGTCCCGGCGTACGAACTGCAGGACATCGTCCGCGAGTTGCTGGACCGGGGCATCCGGTACGGCGCCGCGCGCGAGGCCCTGCCGCAGCGCATCGCGCACGCCGTGCTGGTCCAGATGGAACGGTCGGGAGAGGCCCCCGACGACCGGGTGCAGGACTCGGTGGCGCGCAACGCGGCGGTGAAGGCGGCCGTGAAGCAGGTCTGGCCGCCGGTCGACCCGGCGAAGCTCGTGCTGCGGCTGCTCACGGACGCGGACTTCCTCGCGGAGCACGCCGCCGGGATCCTCGACGAGGAGGAGCAGAAGACGATCGTCTGGGCGAAGCCGGTGCGGTCGGTGAAGGCGGCCAGGTGGTCGGCGGCGGACGCCGTGCTGATCGACGAGACGACGGACCTCGTCCAGCGCACCCACTCCCTCGGCCATGTGGTCCTGGACGAGGCGCAGGACCTGTCCCCCATGCAGTACCGCGCGGTCGGCCGCCGCTGCACCACCGGCTCGGCGACCGTCCTCGGCGACCTGGCGCAGGGCACCACGCCCTGGGCGACCAGGAGTTGGGACGAGGCCCTGTCCCACCTCGGCAAGTCGGACGGCGTGATCGAGGAACTGACGGCCGGTTTCCGCGTCCCGACCGACGTCATCACCTACGCCTCCCGCCTCCTCCCGCACATCGCGCCCGGCCTCACCCCGGTCGCCTCGGTCCGTGAGAACCCCGGCTTCTTCGAGGTCCGCACCGCCGCGTCCACCGCCGAAGTGGTCGCCGCCTGCGAGGAGTTGCTGCGCAACGAGGGCTCGACGGGCCTGATCGCGGCGGACGCCCGCGTCCCCGCGCTCACCGGGGCACTCACCGCGGCCGGCATCGGTTTCCTCGCCCCCGGCGAGGAGACCACGGCCGACACCCGCCTCACCCTGGTCCCGGCCTCCCTGGCCAAGGGCCTCGAGTACGACTACGTGGTCCTCGACGAACCCCAGGCCGTCGTCGACGGCGAACCGGACGAACGCACCGGCCTGCGCCGCCTGTACGTGGCCCTCACCCGAGCGGTGTCCGGCCTGATCGTCACCCACGCGGCCCCGCTGCCGCCGCAGCTGACGTAGGACCCATCCTTCACCGTTCAACCAAAGCGCCCCGGCCGCCACGGCGTTGACGCGACACCGTACCCCAAAGTGGGTAGATTATCCCTATATAGGGGAATTCATGGGGTTGATGGCGATGGATCCGATCGTAGTATCGGCGGCCACGACTTTGGTGGGGGCGATGACCACCGACGCCTGGGAGCACGTGCACAAGGCCCTCGTCGACTGGTGGCGTCACATCCACCCGCAGCAGGCCGACCGCGTGGACACGGACCTGGAGGAGTCCCGGAACCGCGCCCTGGCGGCGCGGGAACAGGGCCCGGACACGGACGCGACGGCGGAGCTGGTCGCGCTCTGGGAGAACCGGCTGGCCGACCTGCTGGGGGAGAACCATGAGCTGATGGCCGAACTGGACCGGCTGATGGAACAGGACGTGCGCCCCCACGTGCACAACGACTCCGGCGACCGCCACGGGAACCAGGAGGTCCACGCCTCCGACAACGCCCGGGTCTACTTCTCCGGGCACGATCTGCACGTCCACGAGTCATGACCCCCGCCGGCCCGCCCTCCTCCCCCGGTCTCGGCGGACCGCCGGTCCGGAGCGAGGAGGGCGGACAGCAGGCGTACGCCTCCGGATGGTCGCGGATCTACCAGTCCCGCCGGGACATCTACGTCGCCGAACGGGACATGCATCTGCACTTCGAGGACGGGGTGCGCGAGCGGCGCCGGACGGTCGCCGCCTCGGCCTCCGAGGAGTGCCCCTACCCGGGCCTGACGGCGTTCGGGACCGACCAGGCCCGGTGGTTCTTCGGCCGGGACGCGCTGGTGGCCAAGCTGCTCGTCCGGCTCGACACCTGCCTCGCGGTGGGCGGCGCACTGGTGGTCGTCGCGCCCTCCGGCGCCGGGAAGTCCTCGCTGCTCAGGGCAGGTCTCCTGCCCGAGCTGGCCGGGGGCGCCCTGCCGGGTTCGAAGAGCTGGCCGCAGGTGTGGCTGAGCCCGACGTCCCGGCCGATGGACGCCCTCAGCGACCATCTGTGGGAGGTCATGGGCAGCGGTTCGGACGACTCCCCCGTCCTGCGGCCGGAGCGACTGCGCCGAGCGCTCGCGAAGGGCTCCGGGGAGCGCCGGATGATCCTGGTCGTCGACCAGCTGGAGGAACTGTTCACGCTGTGCCCCGACAGACTGGAGCGACGGGAGTTCCTCGACGCGGTCCTGGGCATCGCGGAACTCGGCCCGGGCGGCGAACCCCCACCCGGTCTGGTCGTGTTCGGTCTGCGCTCGGACTTCTACTCCCAGTGCGCGGCGCACCCCGGTCTCCTCGACGCGGTGGAACGCAACCAGGTGATGGTGGGACCGCTGTCGAGAAACGGCGTCCGGGAGGCGATCCTGTATCCCGCCCGCGCGGTCGGGCTGGACGTCGAGCCCGGACTGGTGCAGGTCCTGCTGCGCGACCTGGGCGCGGCGGAGGGCGGCTCGGACGACGCCGGCGCCTACGAGATCGGCCGCCTGCCCCTGCTCGCCCACGCCCTGCGGGCCACCTGGATGCGCCGCGCGGGCCATGTCCTCACCGTGGAGGGTTACGAGGCGACCGGCGGCATCGCCAACAGCGTGACCGCCGAGGCGGACAGCTGGTACGACCGGCTGGAACCCTCCGCCCGGCAGACCGCGCAGTCCGTGTTCCTCCGCCTGGTCAGGTTCGGCGGCAGCGGCACCAAGGACACCCGCCGACCGGTGCCGTACGACGAACTCGTGAGCCACTGCGCACGCCCCGGGGAAGCGGCCCAGGTCATCGAGAAGTTCACCAAGGGCCGCCTGCTGACCCGGGAGCAGGACACGGTCACCATCACCCACGAGGTACTGCTCCGTGCCTGGCCCCGGCTACGCGAGTGGATCCGCGACCACCGCGTCCAGTACCTGGCCCGGCAGCGCCTGGAGGAGGCGGCCACCGCCTGGCAGGAGGCCGGCCGCGATCCCGGGATGCTCTACCGGGGCGGCCGCCTGGAAGAAGCCCGCACTCTGGCCGGCCAGGATGACGAGGGCAGGGAACGACTCGGCCCGGCCGCCTCCGAGTTCCTGACGGCTTCGGTACGGCATCGGCAGCGGGCCCGGCGCGTGTGGCAGGGGGTCATCGCCTGCCTGAGTGTGTTGGGTCTGCTCGTCGCGGTGGCGTGGGTCGTCGCCGTCCAGTCGGCCAGGGAGGCGCGGCAGGAACGGAATACCGCGATCGCCGGGGAGATCAGGGCCGAGGCCGATCAGGTCCGCGCGACGGACGCCTCTCTGGCCGCCCAGCTGGACCTGGTGGCGCAACGGATGAAGCCGACCGAGTCCACCGAGGTCAGCCTGCTCGGTGACGAGGACACCCCGCTGTCCGCCCTGCTGAGCGGACACCGGGGCGAGGTGAACACCGTGGACTTCAGCCCGGACGATCGCGTGCTGGCCAGCGGGGACGACAAGGGCGAGATCCGGCTGTGGAACACCGCCGGCGCGGGTCCCCCGAGCGCGCTCGGCGAACCGCTGCGGGGTTTCCACAAGCCGGTGTGGGGAGTGCACTTCAGCCCGGTCGGGCACTTCCTCGCCGCCGCCGACGAGGACGGCACCTTCCGCCTGTGGGACGTCCGCGACCCCCGGCACCCCACCGGCCTGGGCGACCCGGTCGAGGTGGGTGCCGGATGGCTGGAAGCCCTCGCGATCAGCCCTGACGGACGCTTGCTGACGGCAGCGGGCGAGGACGGACTGGTCCGCCTGTGGGACATCTCCGACCCCCGCTACCCGAAGTCCCTCGGGAATCCGCTCACCGGGGCCGGGGCCGACGGCTCGGTGTACAGCGTCGCCTTCAGTCCGGACGGCACGATGCTGGCGTCCGGCGGAAGTGACGCGACCGTACGGCTGTGGCACGTGACGGACCCGTCGCATCCACAGGCCGCCGGCAAGCTGATCACCCCGGACGCGGCGGCCGACGTCAGCGTCCAGGCGGTCGCTTTCAGCCACGACAACCGGACACTCGCCGCGACGGAAAGCACCGGGACGGTCCAATTGTGGAACATCACAGATCCGGCCAAGCCGGCCGCTATCGAGTCCCCTTCCTCCCAAACCAGCGTCAATGCGGTGGCGTTCTCCCCCCGCGGCAACCTCATGGCCCTCGGAGGCAACGACAACGCCATCGGGCTCTACAACATGGCGTCCCCGAAGACCCTCCGGAGTCTCGCATCGCTGGCGGGCCACACCGGCCATGTCTGGGGACTGGCCTTCGACTCGAAGGGCACCAAACTGGCAAGCGTCGGCAACGACCACAAGATCAGGGTCTGGACGATACCCCGCACGATCCTCACCGGACATACCGACGCGGTACAGGCAACGGCCCTGAGCAGTGAGGGGCATCTGCTGGCCTCGGGGTCGGTGGACGGGACCGTGCGTCTCTGGGATGTCAGCAGCACGGGCGACCCCCACCTGCTCAGCAGGTCGATACGGCTCGACGCACCGTCCTCTCCCTACGCGGTCGCCTTCCGCCCCGGGGGAAAGGTGCTGGCCGTCTCCGCCGGACCGCAGGTGCAGCTGTGGGACGTCACCGATGCTGCCAGGCCAAGGTTCCTGGGGAGCCCGCCCGGGCATGCCGACGACAACTTCCAGAGTGCCGCCTTCACGCCCGACGGGAACACTCTGGCCAGCGGTAATTTCGACGGAACAGTGGCCCTCTGGAACGTCTCCGACCCGTCTCGTCCACGACCTCTGGGCCGGCCGCTGGCCTCGGGATCAGCGGACCGGATCAACAGTGTGGCCATCAGTCCTGACGGACGTACACTCGCCGCCGCGAGCGGCGGCAGACTGCGACTCTGGGACGTCGTCGACCCTGCGCGTCCCAGGCCCTTGCTCCGACACCTGACGGTCAGTGAGGACCCGGTCAACTCGGTTGTCTTCAGCCCGAACAGCCGCGCACTCGCGATCTCCGGCGAGGACGGCGCACTCCGCTTGTGGGACGTTCACGACCCCGCCCACCCCAGGCAGCTGGGTGAGGACCTGACAGGTCACCGCGGCACCGTCATCGCCCTCGCCTTCAGTCCGGACGGCCACGCAGTGGTCAGCGGCGGTTCCGACCAGAAACTCCGACTGTGGGACATCCACGACCCGAAACACGCGCGGCCCTTCGGAATGCCCGTCGACATGCCCAACTACATCAACACGATCACGTTCTCCCACGACGGCCGCAACCTCTTCATCGGCGACGGCTCGTCCGCTGTTCGCATCCTCCCCATGGCCACCCGATCCGCCGTCGCCTACATCTGCCGCTCCACCGGCAACGTCCTCACTCCGGAGCTATGGCGCGAGTACGTCCCTCATCACGCGTACACCCCCCCTTGCCGATCCGGCACCTAGACACCTACAACGCCCCCAGCACCGAATCCAGCAACCCCGGAAACCGGGCGTCCAGGTCGGTGCGGCGGAGGCGGACGTAGCGGTTGCGGCCGACTGCGCGGGTGGAGGTGATCCCGGCCTCGCGCATGATCTTCATGTGGTGCGAGACGGTCGACTTGTGGAGGTGGCCGACGCCCAGCGCGTCGGGCGCGCAGCTGAACTGCTCGCCGCTCGCGTACTTCTTCAGCAGCATCAGCCGCACCGGGTCGCCGAACGCGTGCAGGACCCCGACCAGCTCGATCTCCGCCGTGTCCGGCTGCGGCAGCCACTCGCCGTCCTCGTCGCCCACGACCACACCTCCTCCATACCGTTTGACAATCATCCAACAGTCCCTATTGTTTGACCAACGTCAAACCGTCATGCGCGCTCTCGTACCGACGCACCTGGGGGACTCGTGCGCCTACGCCTGCTCCTGCTCGCTCTCGGAACCTTCGCCGTCGGCACCGACGGCATGGTGACGGCCGGCATCCTGCCGCTCGTCGCCCGCGATCTGAACGTGTCCATCTCGGTCGCCGGACAGATGGTGACCGTCTTCGCCCTCGCCTACGGCGTCCTCGCCCCCGTCCTGGCCACGGCCACCGCCCGCTGGCCCCGCCGGAACGCCCTGCTGGCCGGGCTGGCCGTCTTCACGGTCGCCAACGCCCTCACGGCGCTGGCCCCTTCGTACGGCGTCCTGCTCGGCACGCGCGTGCTGGCCGCCGTGGGGGCCGCCCTCTACACCCCCACCGCCAGCGCGGTCGCGACCTCGCTGGTGCCGCCGGAGCGGCGCGGGCGGGCGATCGCGACGGTGATGGGCGGGCTGACGGTCGCCACGGCGCTCGGGGTGCCGCTGGGCACCTGGATCGGCCGCACCGACTGGCGGCTGACGATGTGGCTGGTGACCGGGCTGGGCGCGGCGGCCTTCGCCGGACTGGCCGCGCTGTTGCGGGAACTCCCGCAGCCCGCCGCCGCGCTGACCCTGCCGGAGCGGCTCGCACCGCTGGCCGACCGCCGGGTGCTGGGCGCGGCGACCACCACTTTCCTGATCTTCGTGGCCTTCCAGACGACGTACATCTACTACACGGTGGCCACCTACCCCGCGACCGGCGGCTCCCAGGACAGGCTGACCCTGCTGCTCCTGGTCAGCGGCATCGCGGCGGTGCTCGGCTCGCAGCTGGGCGGGCGGCTGGTGGACGCGTGGGGGCCGCGCGTGGTGGTGCTGTCGGCGCTCGCGGCCTATGTGACGGTGGCGGCGGCCGCCCCGTGGATGCTGCGCACGATGCCGACGGCGCTCGCGGCCGCCGTGGTGACGCCGGTGATCGGGTGGGCGCTGGCGGTCGCCCAGATCACCCGGATCACGTCGATCGCCCCGGCCGACGCACCCGTCCTCGTCTCGCTCAGCAGCAGTGCCACCTATCTGGGCATGGCGGCGGCCGGGGGTACGGGGAGTCTCGCGCTGGAGTTGTTCGGGGACCGGTGGTTCCTGCTGGCGGGGGCGGGGATCGCGGTGCTGGCGCTGGGGGTGGCGGCGGTGACTACGGCTGGTGGGCCGGTCGACGATCGTCGCCGGGTGGGGGTGAGCGGGGGTCGCGCGCGCAGTTCCCCGCAGACCTAGGGGGCCCGCTCACGGTCGGTCCAGGGCTTGGCGCCACTCCCGTACCGCCGTCTCCGACACCGGCCCGTCCCAGCCGCCCGGCCTCGCCGCGCCGCCAATGTGGAACGCGTCGATCTCCGCCGACAGGAGCTGCGGCACATGATCGAGGCGGAGCCCTCCCCCGACCAGAACCGTCTGCTCGTAACCTGGCTCGCCACCCCGCCGCGCCTCCGAGAGCAGCGTGGGCAGCCCCTCGTCCACGCCCTCCGCGGCGCCCGCCGTGAGGTAGGTGTCCAGGCCCGGCAGGTCGGCGAGCTCCTTGCGCAGCGCGTCCCGGTCGGCGGCCCGGTCGATCGCCCGGTGGAAGGTCCAGCGGCAGCCGTCCAGCGCGGCCACCACGCGCTCCACGGCGTCCAGGTCCACCCCGCCCCCCGCGTCGAGGAACCCGAGCACGAACTGGTCGGCACCCGCGCCCCGGAGCTCCCCGGCCACCCCCACCAGCCGGTCGACGTCGCCCGCCGCGAACCCGTCGGCCAGTCGCAGCATCACGCGCAGGTCGATGTCGACGGCGGCCCGGATCGCGGTGAAGGTCCGGGGCGACGGGGTCAGCCCGTCGGCCGCCATGTCGGTGACCAGTTCGAGGCGGTCCGCGCCTCCGGCCTGGGCGGCGACCGCGTCCCCGGCGTCGAGGGCGATCACCTCCAGGACTGCACGCGTGCTCATAGGGCCCCTTCCATGGTGTTCCCCGTGTACCCCGGGCACGGCAGGCCGATGCCCACCCGACCTCAGGAGGTCTAGTCCAATCCAGGGTACGCGGGAACCACCGACCCCCGCGAGACCGCCCCGGCCCCACGACCGCCCCTACCCGCACGGTTCCAGCCGCCCCGCCCGCACCTTCGCCCGGATCGGCCCCTACCTCACCGCGCGCGGGACAATGACCCCATGGCCGACCTCGACGCCCTGCACTCCCGCTGGCTGACCGCCTTCCTGATGTCCCGGGAGGACGACTCCTGTGCGATCTCCCCGTACCGGTACGCCGACGAGCTGCTCCGCCGCTGGCAGGAGCCCCAGCGCCGGTATCACACGGTGGCCCACCTCACGGCGGTCCTCGACCACATCGACGTACTGGAGGAGTACGCGGACGACCCGGCCCTGGTCCGGCTGGCCGCGTGGTTCCACGACGCGGTGTACCTGCCGGACCGGTCGACGAACGAGGAGCGCTCGGCCCGCCTCGCCGAACGCGCCCTCGCCGACACCGGGATCTCCGCGGCGAACATCGCCGAGGTCGCGCGCCTGGTGCGGCTCACCGTCACCCACGACCCGGCCCCCGGCGACCGCAACGGCGAGGTGCTGTGCGACGCCGACCTCGCGATCCTCGCCGCCCCGCCCTCCGCGTACGCCGCCTACACCGCCGCCGTCCGCGAGGAGTACCACTTCGTCCCGAACGACGCCTTCCGCGAGGGCCGTGCCGCGATCCTGCGCCAACTGCTCGACCTGCCCCGGCTGTTCAGGACGCCCCACGGCCGTACCGAGTGGGAACCGACCGCCCGCTACAACCTCGCGGCGGAGCTGGAAATGCTGTCGACCGCGGAGGATCCGGCGTCCTAGGGTGCCGCCCATGGGTGACATGGGCGGGGACCAGGTGGAAGAGGCCGTCGCGGGCTGCACGGCGGCCCTGCGGACGGCGGTGGACCGGAACTGGGCAGAGGTGCGGGCGGGGCGGCTGGACTGGAACTGCCACGAGACGGCGGTCCACGTCGCCGACGACCTCGTCGCGTACGCCGCCAATCTGGCCGGACGCGCCCAGGACGCGTACGTGCCCTTCGAGCTCAGGCTCGACGACGGCACCGACAACTCCGGCCTGCTGCACGTCATCGAGACCACCGGCGCCCTGCTCGCGGCCACCGTCCGCACCACTCCCCGCCAGGTCCGCGCCTTCCACCCGTACCCCTTCCGCAGCGCCGACCGGGTGGGCTTCGCCGCGATGGGGATCGCCGAAGTGCTGCTCCACACCCACGACATGGCCACCGGCCTGGGCATCCCCTACCGGCCCGCCGAGCAGCTCGCCGAGTCCGTCCTGGGCTGGCTGTTCCCGCACGTCCAGCCGGGCCCCGCCGCCTGGCCGACCCTGCTGTGGGCCACCGGCCGCGGCGAGCTGCCCGGCCGCGCCCCGGTCACCGACTGGCGCTGGTACAACAACCTCGTCCTGCCCGCCGAACGCCTCGACCTCGTCGGCATCCGTCCCGCCGCCGCCCGCGACCTGCGCCTCGGCGGCGACGGCGGCTTCGAGTGGATCGAGGGCGGCCCCTACGAGGGCACCCGGGACGCCGCCGGCTTCCTGCTGAAGGCGTACGAAGGGGGCGTGCACCGGCCGGAGTTCGGCGTCTTCGCCCTGGTCCGCCGGGAGGACGGCCGGGCGATCGGCGGCCTCGGCTTCCACTCCGCCCCGGACGGGGAGGGCCGCGTGGAGATCGGCTACGACCTGACCGAGGCCGCCCGCGGCCACGGCTACGCCACGGAGGCGCTCCGCACCCTCGCCGACTGGGCCCTGGCCCGCGACGACGTCCACTCCCTCTTCGCCACCGTCGACACCACCAACACCCCCTCCCAGGCGGTCGTCACCCGCGCCGGCTTCGCCAAGGTGAGCGAGGACGAGGCAGGGCTGGCCTTCGAACTGCGGGCTGGGTAGCCGCCGTCACCGGGGCACCCGGGGCACCCGCCGTCACCGGGGCGGGTCGCTCTTGCGCCGACGCAGCCCGGCACCGTGCAGCAGCCGCACCACCTCGCGGCTGCTGACCTCCACCGCCCCGGCCGCGACCGCGTCCCCGTAACGGTGGGACGGGATGTCGTAGTGGTCGCGTTCGAAGGCCCGGCGCGGAACGGCCAGTGCCTCGGCGAAGCCGTGCAGTTCGGCGTACGACACGTCGCTGACCAGGTGGGACCACATCCGGCCGTGGCCCGGCCAGTTCGGTGGGTCGATGTACACCGTCACGAGGAGGACATCCCGCCGGTCGCCCCGCTCAGGGAGCCGACGGAGGCGACCTTCACGCCCGCCTTGTGGCACACCCAGTGCGGGTCGGGGCCGAGCTCCGGTTCGACGTCCAGCGCGTGCGGGTCGCCGGAGCCGCACACCGGGCACAGCGGCCAGCGGCCGTACCGCTCCAGCAGCGCGTCCTGCACGTCCTGGGCCACCAGCCCCGCCACGTACTCCGCGCCCTCCGGCCACTGCTCGATCCACCAGCGCCGCTGTACGACGGCGTCCTCGACCAGTGAGACCACGTCCGCCTCGGCGACCTCGCCCGCGACCAGATCGGCGAGCACGAGGGCGCGGGCTGCGTGCAACGCCTGTTCCAAGGGGCTTACGGGGTGCATGCTCCCATTGTGCGCGGTCTTGACCGGCCGACCGAAACGAAAATATCTTTCAAGGGTGACCGAGGACGTGAAGGAAATTTTCGGAACCCGCGGCAGCGGTGGTGGCAGCGGTGGTGCTCCGCCGGCTCCCGCCGCCCTCGCGGCGAAGGTGCGCACCCTCGCCCCCTCCATGACCCGCTCCATGCAGCGCGTCGCCGAGGCCGTCGCGGGCGACCCGGCCGGCTGCGCCGCCCTCACGGTCACCGGCCTCGCGGAGCTCACCGGCACCAGCGAGGCGACCGTCGTCCGCACCGCCCGGCTGCTCGGTTACCCCGGCTACCGCGACCTGCGGCTCGCCCTCGCCGGGCTCGCCGCGCAGCAGCAGTCGGGGCGGGCGCCCGCGATCACCACCGACATCGCCGTCGACGACCCGATCGCCGACGTCGTCGCGAAACTCGCCTACGACGAGCAGCAGACCCTCGCGGACACCGCCGCCGGCCTCGACACGGCGCAGCTGGGGGCCGCGGTGGGGGCGCTCGCCGGGGCGCGGCGCACGGACGTGTACGGCATCGGGGCGTCCGGGCTGGTCGCCCAGGACCTCACGCAGAAGCTGCTGCGGATAGGGCTGATCGCGCACGCGCACAGCGATCCGCATCTCGCGGTGACGAACGCGGTGCAGTTGCGGGCCGGGGACGTGGCGATAGCCATCACGCACTCCGGGTCGACCGGGGATGTCATAGAGCCGTTGCGGGTGGCCTTCGAGCGGGGGGCCACGACCGTCGCGATCACCGGGCGGCCGAATTCGTCGGTGACGCAGTACGCGGATCATGTGCTGACGACGTCCACGGCGCGGGAGAGCGAGCTGCGGCCCGCCGCGATGTCCTCGCGGACCAGTCAGTTGCTGGTGGTGGACTGTCTGTTCGTGGGGGTGGCGCAGCGGACGTACGAGGCGGCGGCTCCTGCGTTGGCGGCCTCTTATGAGGCGTTGGCTCATCGGCACCGGAGTTCGCCCCGATAGACCGTAGGGGGGTGCGTTGCGTGGCGGCTGCGGGTGTGTTGTGGCTGGTCGCGCAGTTCCCCGCGCCCCTGAGTTAGTGCACTCGTCCGCGTTGGAAAGAGCCGTCTGCCCATGACCACCGAACCTCACGCCCTCCGTACCCAGTTGGAGACGCTCACCACCGAAGCGTTCCGCCCCGAACTCGCCGAGATCGACACGCTCCCCACCCTCGACATCGCCCGTCTGATGAACGGTGAGGACGCCGGAGTGGCCGCCGCGGTCGCGCTCCGCCTTCCCGAGATCTCCGCCGCCATCGATGACATCGCCGCCCGGATGGCCCAGGGCGGCCGGCTGGTCTATGCCGGGGCGGGCACCGCAGGGCGGCTCGGGGTGCTGGACGCCTCCGAGTGTCCGCCCACGTTCAACACGGGGCCTGGTCAGGTCGTCGGGGTGATCGCGGGCGGGCCGGAGGCGATGGTCACGTCGGTGGAAGGGGCCGAGGACTCCGCGGAACTGGCCCGGGAGGACCTCGACGCGCTCGGCATCGGACCGGCCGACTCGGTGGTCGGCATCTCGGCGTCCGGCCGCACCCCCTATGCCATCGGCGCCGTGGAGCACGCCAGGGCCCTCGGTGCCCTGACGATCGGCCTGTCCTGCAACGAGGGCAGCGCGCTCGCGGCGGCCGCCGAGCACGGCATCGAGGTGGTCGTCGGCCCCGAGCTGCTCACCGGCTCCACCCGGCTCAAGGCCGGCACCGCCCAGAAGCTCGTCCTCAACATGCTGTCGACGATCACGATGATCCGGCTCGGCAAGACGTACGGAAACCTGATGGTCGACGTCCGTGCCTCGAACGACAAGCTGCGGGCCCGTTCCCGGCGGATCGTCGCCCTCGCCACGGGCGCCTCGGACGAGGAGGTCGAGGAGGCCCTCGGCGCCACCGGCGGCGAGGTGAAGAACGCCATCCTGGTGATCCTCGCCGGTGTCGACGGGCCCTTGGCCGCCCGCCTTCTGGAGGAGTCCGGCGGCCAGCTGCGCGCGGCGCTCACCACGGCGGGCGGCTGACCCGCACGCTCGGGGGGTGCAGAGATCGCCGTACGACACCGCCACCGCGCTGCTGCCGCTCGTCGGCGGGCCCGCGAACGTCACCTCCGTCGCCCACTGCATGACCCGGCTGCGGCTGGGCATCGCCGACCGGGAGCGGGTCGACGCGGAGGCGGTGCGGGCGGTGCCCGGGGTACTGGGGCTGGTGGCCGACGGGGACACGCTCCAGGTGGTGATCGGGCCGGGTGCGGTGGTGGCGGTGACCGCCGAGTTCGAAACGCTGCTCGGCGCCGCCGGGACGGCCCATCGCGCGCCGGGCGACGACCGGCCGGGCGGCTCCGGGCCGGGCGGCCCCGTGCCAGGCGACTCCGAGCGGGGCGACCCCGCCCCGGCCGGTCTCCGCTCTGCCGACGGCGCGGACCTCGCCGCCCGTGGCGCCGAACTGAAGGCGGCCCGTGCCCGGCGCAACGCGACGCCCCTGAAGACCGCTCTCCGCCGTATCGCCGACGTCTTCGTCCCGCTCATCCCGGCCCTGATCGGCTGCGGGGTGCTCGCCGGGTTCAACGGGCTCCTGGTCAACGCCGGCTGGCTGCCCTGGCTCACCCCGGCCCTCGCCGCCATCGCCTCCGGCTTCATGGCTCTGATCAGCGTCTTCGTCGGGTACAACACGGCGAAGGTGTTCGGCGGGACACCGGTGCTGGGCGGTGCGGTCGCGGCGATCGTCGTCTATCCGGGCGTGGCGAAGGTGACGGCTTTCGGGGTCGCCCTCTCCCCCGGCCAGGGCGGGGTGCTGGGCGCGCTGGCGGCGGCGCTGCTCGCCGTCGGCGTCGAACGGTGGTGCCGCGGCCGGGTTCCGGACGCCCTCGACGTCCTCCTCACTCCCACCGTCACCGTCCTGGTCGCCGGACTGGCCACCCTCTACGGCCTCATGTACGCGGCCGGGGTCGTCTCCACCGCCATCGGCACCGCCGCGAACTGGCTCCTCGCCACCACCGGCCCGCTCGCCGGCCTGGTCCTCGGCGGCCTCTTCCTCCCCCTGGTCATGCTGGGCCTGCACCAGGCCCTGATCCCCATCCACACCACCCTCATCCAGCAGCAGGGCTACACCGTGCTGCTCCCCCTCCTCGCCATGGCGGGCGCGGGCCAGGTCGGCGCCGCCCTCGCCGTCTACGCCCGCCTCCGCCACGACACGTCGATCCGTACGACGATCAGGTCGGCGCTCCCCGCGGGCCTGCTGGGCGTCGGCGAGCCGCTCATCTACGGCGTCTCGCTCCCGCTCGGCCGCCCCTTCTTCACCGCCTGTGCGGGCGGCGCGGCCGGCGGGGCCTTCGTCGGGTTCTTCGCGGTGCTCGGCGACCGGGTGGGCGCCACCGCGATCGGCCCCTCGGGCTGGGCCCTGTTCCCGCTCCTCACGGGGAACAGGGGCCCGGCCCTCGCGGCGGCGGTCTACGCGGGCGGTCTGCTGACCGGCTACGCCGTCGGCTTCCTGGCCACGTACCTCAGCTTCGACGGCGGTGCGCCGAGCGACCCGTCACCTCGCCGATCCAGGTGACGGAACTCCGCGAGATCGTCATCTCCTACTGACGCCATTGGCCCGCCGCACCTGCGCGCGCAGCACCTCGTCCGGGGACGCCGGTTCCAGCGACTGCGGCGGACAGTCCCACTCCCGCCCACCGTCCACGGGCCGCACCTGCACACTGCCGCCGACATGCCCCCTCACCTCCCCGATCCGCCCGTCCCGTCGGTCCGTCACATACGTCCCGAGCGGCGGCCGTTCCCCACGGATCACCGAGGCCAGCCGCTCCGCGACCCGGACATTGCACCGCCCCAGCTCCACCAGGGCGAAGGGCTCGTCGCTCGCCCCGGTCACCGGATCGACGCCGAGCGACGGCAGTACGACACCAGCACCCCTCAGAGCCGTCCGCAACGACTCCACGACTTCTTCGGTCGGCCGCACCCGCTCCCACCTCCACGCTGAGTTTTCGCTTCGCAACACAGCGTGTCCGCAACGCTTCTAACCTGGCTAGATACGGCATCCCAACAACACCGTCTGTTGGACAGGGGCGTGTACATGGCAGGACCGAGGGATCTGGACCCGTCGTCGTCTCCACGCGCGCTGCTGGGGGCTGAGTTACGGCATGCGCGGGAGCGGAAGGGGCTGAGCCAGGCGGAGTTGGGCCAGCGGGTGTTCGTGAGCGGGTCGTTCATCGGACAGCTGGAGGCGGGGACGCGGCGGATGCAGCCGGACATCTCGCGACTACTCGACGACGTCCTGCAGACAGGGGGCTTCTTCGCGCGGAACTTTATGGCGGCGGCCAAGTCGAAGTACGAGGCGCACTTCGCGGACGTGGCGGAGGCGGAAGCTCAGGCCACGGCGATCAGGGAGTACACACCGCTTCTCATCCCCGGGCTGCTCCAGACGGCCGAGTACGCACGGGCCGTGAACCGTGAATACAGCCCGACGACGCCCAAGGAGATCATCGAGGAGTGGGTGGAAGGCCGAATGGAGCGGACCCGCCTACTCGACCATCCAACAAGGCCGTTGTTGTGGGCGGTGCTTGACGAGGCCGCGTTGCGTCGGGAGATCGGCGGCCGGGCCGTCATGGCGGAGGCTCTGCGCCACGTCGCCGACCTCGCCCACCGGGGTCGGATCATCATGCAGGTGCTCCCGTTCAGCGGAGGAGGCCACGCGGCACTGCAGGGCGCCTTGAAGTTGATGGAGTTCACGGACGCACCGCCGCTGGTGTACTTCGAAGGCGTGCGCAACAGGCGACTGGAGGACGACCCGACCACGGTCTCCGAGGTGAGGTTCGTGTTTGACCTCCTTGCGGCTTCCGCTCTCCCGCAACGGAAGTCACTGGCTCTTGTCGAGGCATTGGCCGAGGATTACAGCCATGAGGAGCATCCCTGAACACGCAGTGAGCTGGCGCAAGTCGACATACAGCGCTGGCGGCGACAACTGCCTCGAAGTTGCCGTCGACCACCCCACCCTCATCCCCGTCCGCGACTCCAAGACGGCCCCCCATGGCCCGAAGCTCACGTTCCGGCCGGAGGCCTGGTCGGCCTTCGTGCGGGGCATCAAGGACTGACGCCCGAGGCTCAAGCCCCCAGCCCCGAGCCCTCTTTTCAAGGAATGGTCGAAGGGCCTCAACCCACCCTCCCACCCCGCGAGTTGACGCCACGCGTTCGGTTTGCCACGCACAGTCACGATCGTCTAGCGTGCCCGCATAACGAACAGAACAGCCCCCGTCAGGCGCTAGCAACACCTGCGGGGGCTTGACCAACGAGATCGGAAACAGCGATCCCATGGCTGACAGCCAGCTTAGTGCTGCCCTCCCGTCCACGCACGTCACCCCGCACCCCATGGCCAACCCCGGCTACGGAAAGCGCTCCGCGTCGGACCAACCCCGCCGCACCACACACGACTTCGCCCACCTCCCGCCCCGCGAAGCCGCCATCGCCGCGTACGTCGACCGCCTCCCCGACGGCGCCGACATCTCCGTGAAAACGCTGGCCAAGCACCTCCCGTACGGGCAGTGCGCCCTCCGCACCGCCCTCAACCGGCTTCAGGAGGCAGGCCACTTGAGGCGGGGCCGGGAACATCTCGCCGGGACGGGCAGCCCACGCTGGATCACCCGTTCGTGGTGGTCCCGCAGCGCACGCGACGATGACTGGTGGGCGGCGTTCACGCGAGGCGACGTACCGGAACCGGAGCAGCCACCGCGCCCGACCCGCTCCCGCGCCCACATCCTGCTGGCCGCCCTCGGCCGTACCGCCCCGGCTCTCTCCCTCTCCCAGGCCGACTGCGCGGCCCTCGCCCCGCTGCTGGCGGAGTGGTTCGCACGGGGGGGCGAGCGACGAGTACGTGCTCCACGCGCTGACCAGCGGTCTCCCGTCTCCCGTCCACCACCCGGCCGCCCTCCTCCGCAAACGCCTCACCGACAAACTCCCGCCGGAGCCGGTACGACCGCCCGCCCGGCCTCCGCTGCGGATCCTGGAGTGCGCGAAGTGCGGCGCCCCGGGCCGCCCGGAAGCCCTGCCGGGCGGCCTCTGCGGCGCGTGCCGGGGCGAGCGCGCCCCCAGCAGCCACAACACGCCCCTGTCAGCTCCCGAGGTCCGGTCCCGCGTCGCGGAGATCCGTGGCGCGATGAACGAACGACGAGAGAGGACACCCGCATGACGGCTCCTACGTTCCGACGACGCCACCCCAAGGCACGATGGAGGGGAGGAGGCGACGCCATGACCCCTGAGACCGGAGAACGCCCGCAGATGTCCGTCGAGGACTTCGAGGAACTCGTCCGCAGGGCTCCGAAGGAGCTGCGGAACCGGCTGGAGTTCCTCGGCGGCCGCCTGTGCGTGCGACACGGCCCGCTCGACGTCGAGGAGTTCGAGGAACTGGCCGCCGCCGCCCCCGAGACGGTCCGGCTTGAGTACGTCGATGGAAAGGTAGTCGTCAAAGCCATGCCGGACGGCAATCACCGGGAGATCTTCATCTGGTTGCAGGAGCAGTGCATGCAGCATCGTCCTGACCTCCGCGTCTATGGCGAGTCCGGCGTCAAGGCCGAGGCGTACCGGAAGGGTCGCGCCCGCACGGACGGAGCCGTCGCCCGCAAGGGCCACTTCAAGGGGCACGGCGAGTGGTCGGCGTCGGAGGGCATCCTCATGGCCGTGGAGATCACCTCTCACGACCGCGACACCGACCGACGGGACCGCATCGACAAGCCCGTCGGCTACGCGGCCGTCGACATCCCCGTGTACCTGCTCATCGACCGCGACAACGACACCGTCGTCGTCCACAGCGAGCCCAAGGACGGCCGCTACCAGCAGATCGCCTCCCACCCCTGGGGAACTCCGGTCGAACTTCCCGACCCCCTCGCCTTCACCCTGGACACCGAAGAGCTCAAGGACTACGCCGACTGAGCTCACCGCCGCGTTGTCAGCGCCGCGTGCGACCCTGGTCGGCATGAACCACTCCCAGCTGACCGCCCTGGGCCGTGCCCTTCGTCTGCTCGGCGAGCACGGGGAGGCCCTGTCGGCGACGACACCCGACGCCAAGCTGCACGAGGTGAAGGACGACCTGCGGCGCGCCCTGGACCTGCTGGAGGAGAGCGTCAGCGCGGCCGCGCCCACCACCCGGTGCGCCGAGCACCCGCAGGGCCCCGTGGACGAGAGCGCCCCTGACCTGTGCCTGCTCTGCGAGACGCGGCGGCGGGCGGCACGGCGGTCGGAGTTCGGGAGCGGGCCGCGGCCGGTGCGGGAGGAGGCTGCCGGGCCCGCCATGTCCCGGTACGGGGTGCGGGCCGACCGGCCGCAGCCCCAGCAGCGGTGGCTGCCGGAAGCGTGGAACGGGCGGGATTGGGAGCTGTGCGGCACCCCTCGCCGCGACCGGCGCGAGGCCGAGCTGTACATCGCGGCCCAGCGGCGCGGATCCCGGCCGGCGATGGCCTACCGGCTGGTGCACGAGTTCACCGACTACGAGGTGCTCCGGGTCTGGGGCACCCCCGTGCAGGTGGACATCGAGCCCCTCGGCAACCTCTAGCGGCCGGCCTCCCCTTACCCGATCAGCATTCTCTGACTAGAGTCAGAGAATGGATGCTACAGAGATCGAGCAGGTGCGACGGTTCAACCGCACCGTCACCGAGCGCGTGGGCGTGCTCCACGACCGCTATCTGGGCCGCGACCGGCCGATCGGCGAGGCCCGGCTGCTCTGGGAGATCGGTGGGCAGGGTCAGGACGTACGGCGGCTGCGGGAGCGGCTCGGACTCGATTCCGGGTACGTCAGCCGGCTGCTGCGTTCCCTGGAGAGCGCGGGTCTGGTGACCGTGGAGCCGCAGCCCCAGGACCGGCGGGTCCGCACCGTGCGGCTCACGGAGAAGGGGCTGGCGGAGCGCGAGCTGCTCGATAAGAGCAGCGACGAGCTGGCCGCCTCCCTCCTCGAACCGCTCAACGCCGCCCAGCGCGCCCGGCTGGTCGCGGCCATGGCCGAGGTCGACCGGCTGCTGACCGCCGGGACGGTCGCCCTGGACGTCGTCGACCCCGACCACCCCGACGCCCGGCACTGCCTCCTCGCCTACTTCGCCGAGCTGCAGGAGCGCTTCGACACCGGCTTCGATCCCGCGCGCAGCCTGCTGCCCGACGCGGGCGAACTCCGCCCGCCGCACGGCCTGTTCCTGGTCGCCCGGCTGCACGGCGAACCCATCGGCTGTGCCGGTGTGAAGCTGCCGGCCGGGGCTCCCGCCGAGATCAAGCGCATGTGGGTGGCCCCCCGGGCCCGCCGCCTCGGCCTCGCCCGCCGCTTCCTGACCGAGCTGGAGGCGCAGGCCGCCCGGCACGGCTACGACACCCTGCGCCTGGACACCAACAAGACCCTCAGCAGCGCGATCACCCTCTACCACTCCTTCGGCTTCCAGGAGGTCCCCGCCTTCAACGACGAGCCCTACGCCCACCACTGGTTCGAGAAACGGATCAGCTGAGCGACGGCGGCCGCGACGGGGACGGGGTGACGTCCGGCCCGGCCCCCCGCCCTCACCCGCCCGTCGGCCGGCGCTCCGGGTCCCTCCCCAGCAGGCGCAGTGCCTCCGCCAAACGCCCTCCGGACCCGGTCGGTCAGCCGAGCAACGGCGACGGCGTGAAGTCGTACCCCTCCCAGAGCTGCCGGGTCCTCTCCTCCGGGTACGCCGTCACGGTCGGGTGCGTGTCCAGGACCTGGGTGGAGCGGGCCTCGGGGTCATACGCCGGCCAGCCCGGGTCGCCGGTGGTCGCGAAGGAGGTCCAGGCCGTGCGGAAGCGGCTGGACAGGGCCTCGGCCTCGGGGGTGACACCGGCGCCCGCCCAGAGGAGGTTGGCGAGGTCCGCCTCGAACGTGCCGAAGAGCAGCGGGATGTCCAGGCCGTGGCAGGCGCCCAGGATGCCGCCGTTGCCGGGGGCGCCCCAGGTCAGTTCGTAGAGGTGGGCCCGGCCGCCGCCTGCGGTCTGCGTCTCCGCCAGGCGCAGGGACGGCATGGCGAACAGCCAGTCGGTCTGCACCCGTTCGTACAGCTCGGTCGGCGACGCCTCGGGGAAGGCCGCGCGGTAGGCCCGCTCCCCCGCCTCGCCACCCGGTGCGAACAGGCGCAGTGCGCCGGTCGCCTGCTCCTCCGTGACCTTGCCGTACATCCCGCCCATGACCAGGAAGAGGCGGTACTCGTCGCGGTTGTGGCCCACGAGGAGGTCCACGTCCCGGGCGGAGCCGGAGGCCAGCGCCTGCCAGGGGGTGGTGGGCAGGACGTCCCCGTCGACCACCGGGGAGAACGGGGTGACCGTGGGCGCGATCCGGCCCCAGCGGTCCAGGTGCTGGAGCATCTTGGCGCTGAGCGCCTGCCCGGCGTCCGGCAACCGGCGCGGGTCGACCGTCGCCAGGTCGGCCACCGTGGGGCGCAGGCCGGCCTCGGCGGCGAGGGCCCTGCCGATGTCCTCGGCCAGGTCGAGGGAGAAGAACGTGCCGGGGACGCTCTGGGCGATCGCCCGCCGGAACAGGCCCCGCGCCCTCGGCATCGCCAGCAGGGAGGCGACCGAACCGGCGCCCGCGGACTCGCCGAAGACCGTGACCTGATCGGGGTCGCCGCCGAACGCCGTGATGTTCTCCCGCACCCACTCCAGCGCCGCGACCTGGTCCAGGAGGCCGCGGTTGGCGGGCGCCCCCTCGATCTGGGCGAAACCCTCCATGCCGACGCGGTAGTTGAGGGAGACCACCACCACGTCGCCGTCCCGCGCGATGTGCTGGGCGTCGTAGCCGGGGCTGCCGGAGTGGCCCAGTTTGTAGGCGCCGCCGTAGATCCACACCATCACCGGGCGGCGGGCAGCCGGGTCCGGGTCGGGGGTCCACACGTTCACCGTCAGCCAGTCGTCGCCCTCCGGGGCCTCCGGGCTCGCGCCCGTGGCCGTCATGCCCGGCTCCTGCGGGGGCGGCGGCCCGAAGGCGTACGCGTCCCGCGTGCCGTCCCATGAGCGTGCCGGGCGTGGGGCGGCGAACCTCAGCTCGCCCACCGGGGGCTCGGCGAACGGTATGCCCCGGAAGACCGCGAGGCCGTCTTCCCGGCGGCCGCGGACGGTACCGGTGGTCGTCCGGGCGACCGGGCGGTCGGAGTGAGCCGACTCAGGGGGGTTGGTCGTCGTCATCGTCGCTCGCTTTATTGGGGCGGGTGGTGTGTGGGGGGTGAGCTGAGGTGGTTCCTTCGACCGCGGGTCGTGTGGGGTTGCTCGCGCAGTTCCCCGCGCCCCTTTCAGGGCGCTTCAGGCGGGGCGGTTTGGATGGTTGGCGGTTCGGCTGGTTGGCGGTTCGGCTGGTTGGCGGTTCGGCTGGTGTGGGTCGTCGACTACGGGTCGTGGCTGGTTGCTCGCGCCCACGCGGCGGAGCCGCATATCGGACACAGCCCCGCGCCCCCTTCGGGGCGCTCCAGCTGGGGGAGATCGATCGGTTGCCGGTTACTCGTGAAACGGGTGGGGGTGGACGGAAGTGCCGGGCGGCCCTCACCCGATGGGGTGAAAGCCGCCCGGCGGATCGCCAACTGCCCGGTTACGCCTCCGCGCCGACCGACTCGACCTCGCGGTCGCCGTCCGTCGCGGCCACCGCGGCCGCCTTCTGGCGTGGGATGAACGTGGCGACGAGGAAGGCGAGCAGTGCGGCTCCGGCGCCGATGGCCATGACGACCTTGAAGCCGTTCTCCGAGGCCAGGGCGTGGCCGCCGAAGTCCGTGGTCATCTGGGACAGGATGACGCCGGCGATGGCGCTGGCGAAGCTGGTGCCGAGGGAACGCATCAGGGTGTTGAGGCTGTTGGCCGCGGCCGTCTCCGACGGGTCCACGGCGCCCATGATCAGGGCGGGCAGGGCGCCGTAGGTGAAGCCGACGCCGGCGCCGATGATGCAGGAGACCAGGATGAGGTGCCAGACCTCGGACATCAGGACGATGTTCAGGGCGTAGCCAGAGGCCACGATCAGGGCGCCGATCATCAGGGTGACCTTGGGGCCCTTGGCCTGGGTGAGCTTGGCGGAGGCGGCGGACATGACCATCATCACCAGGCCCTGCGGGGCGAGCACCAGGCCGACGGTGAGCATGGACTTGCCGAGGCCGTAGCCGGTCTGCTCGGGCAGCTGGAGCAGCTGCGGCAGGACCAGGGACATCGCGAACATCGAGAAGCCGAGGGCGACCGAGGCGAGGTTGGTGAAGAGGACCTGCGGCTTGGCGGTCGTACGGAGGTCGACCAGCGGCTGCCGGGAGCGCAGCTCCCAGAAGCCCCAGGCGAGCAGGATCACGACGGCGGCGGTGCCCAGGCCGAGGGTGGTGCCGGAGGTCCAGCCCCAGGTGGCGCCCTTGGAGACGGCGAGCAGCAGCGCGACCAGACCGGCGGACAGGCCGAGCGCTCCGGCGAGGTCGAAGCGGCCGCCGGTGCGGACCTTGGACTCGGGCACGATCAGCAGCACCAGCGCGAAGGCGACGGCGCCCAGGGCGGCCGAGGTCCAGAACAGGATGTGCCAGTCCCACTTGTCGGCGATGAACGCGGCGGCGGGCAGGCCCAGCGCGCCGCCGACCCCGAGCGAGGCGCTCATCAGGGCGGTGGAGCCGGCCAGCCGGTCGGCGGGCAGCGCGTCCCGCATGATGCTGATGCCGAGCGGGACGACGGCGGCCGCGAGGCCCTGCAGCGTACGGCCGATGATCATCGGGACCAGGGAGTCGGCGAGGGCGCAGACGACCGAACCGGAGACCAGGAGCACGATGCTGGTCAGGAGCATGCGCCGCTTGCCGATCATGTCGCCGAGGCGGCCGACGACCGGGGTGGCCACCGCGGCGGCCAGAAGGGTGGCGGTGACGGCCCAGACGGTGTCCGAGGCCGAGGCGTGCAGCAGGGTGGGCAGCTCCGGGACGATCGGGATGACCAGGGTCTGCATCAGCGAGACGACGATCCCGGCCAGGGCCAGCACCGCCACCACGGCGTTCGGCCGCGGCGGGGCGGATGTTCCCGCCGCGGCGGGTCGGGTGAGGGCGTCGGACATGGGGGCTGGCCTCCATCGGACGGGCTCGATGAGCGGAGTCTTTGACTGCTTGACTTAAGCAAGCTTAAGTCGATTGATTGAGTTAAGCAAGTTAATTCCAGGAGAATCGCGCTGACCTGCGACAAAACGACTGCTCGGGAGTGGAGGAGCGGCTACGACCCCTCAGCCGTGCTCGGCGACGAACGCCCGGGCCCGCTCCTCGTCGATCTCGTACACCGTCTCGTGGGCCTGCGGATCCCGCGCGTGGAAGGTGTGGAACATCGGGCTCGCCGGGCCGTCCAGCTCCACCAGCGAGGCAGACGCCCCGCGCACCGCCCGCTCGCCCCCGGCCGCCACGGTCAGGTCGATCCGGTTGACGACCCCCGGCGTCACCCACACCGGCACCGACTCCAGCAGACCGAAGAGCTGGAGGTGGTAGTGGCCGGTGAGGATCACCCGTACGTCACTCCCCCGGATCACCGCCGCCAGGTCGCCGGGGTCACGGAGCCCGAAGGCCTGCTGGGTCGCCGAGAGGCCGAGGGCGAACGGCGGATGGTGGAAGGCGAGCACCGTGCCCCGCAAGGCCGGGGTGCGCAGCACCTCGCGCAGCCACTCCAACTGGGCCTGGCCCAGGCGGCCGTGGACCTTCCCCGGTACGAGCGAGTCCAGGGTGACGAAGCGCCGGCCGCCGACCGTGCTGACGGCGGCCCGCTCCGGCGCGTCGAAGGACGACTCCGCACGGTCGGTACCGTCGGCCGCCAGATGCCCGCTGCCCAGCACCTTCGCGAACGCCTCGCGCTCGTCGTGGTTGCCGGTGGTGTAGAGGACGGGGATGTTCCGGACTTGCGCGTACGCGCCGATCAGGGTGCGCAGGGTCGTGTACGCCTCCACCGCGCCGTCGTCGGCGAGGTCACCGGTGACGACGACCGCGTCGAGGCCCTGGAGATGCCGGAGTTCGTCGAGCATCAGGCGCAGGGACGCGGTGGCGTTGACGCCGCGTCTGTTGGGGGCGTCGGTGCGGTCCAGGTGGGTGTCGGAGAGATGCAGGATCCTCATCTCCCGGAGACTAGACGCCGGACAGGGCGGCGGTCAGCGAGCCGGGCGCCACATCGTGGTCACGGTCCGGCCGCCCGGCGTGACGATCTCGCCCCGCGGGACGAAGCCCACGCTCTCGTAACGGCGGTCGTTGGCGGGGTTCGTGGACTCCAGATACGCGTTCGCGCCGATGGCGTCGAGCCGGGCCAGCGTGTCGGACAGCAGCGCCATGCCGAGCCCCTTGCCCCGGTGGTCGGTGCGGGTGCCGAGGATGGTCAGATGGTAGAAGGGCTCCTCCGGATGGGCGGCCCCGAAGCTCGCTTCCGTCTCCTCGACGGCCCGCGCCACCTCGGCCCCGGCGACCTTCTCCATCGCCTCGCCCCGCTCACGCTCCTCCTCCTCGGTCAGCTCGACACCGCCCGGCGGAATCCAGACGGCCACCGCCTCCACGCCCGGCGTCACGAACGTCCACGGATACCGCAGCGCGGCACGGGCGTACACCCGCCACAACTCCCCCATCTGCCCGGCCCGCCGCACCTCGTCGGGGAAGACCGGACCCCACACCGGGTCCTGGAGGAAGGCACTGGTCAGGGTGGACACGACGGCATCGAGATCGGCGGGGGTGGCCGGGCGGGAGGGGTGGCTCATGGGGACGACGGTAATGGCGGGGGCAGCGGGCCGGCACAGCTTCGCACCGGATGACGGGGCCCGCCGTCGCCCTTCGCGGCCATGGGCGCCGCCAGCCACCTGCTCCAGGGAGATTCCGCAGTGCTTCTGCCGCACACGAACACGGGGATCATCGGATCCACGCTGCTGATGTCGTCCGTGTTGCCCGTGGCCGTCTGGGCGTTCGCGGGGCGGATGAGAGGCTCCCTCATACGGATCGCAGAGGCCTGACGCTGGTGACAGGCGTGGCGAAGCAGTCGGTCAGCGGCGGCACGAGGGCCGGCGCCACACACCTAGATAGCGAGACGCGCAACGGTACGGCGTGGAACACCGCGCTGCTGTTCGGGATTCCGTCCGTGCCGGTGCAGGCGGTGGGTTCGGTGGTCCTGGTGGTGGGATGAACAAGCGCATGTCCGAGGACACCGGTGCCATGGGGGCCGTCCTGCCAGGGAAGTGCCCCACCCCGCGCTCCTGCTTCTCGTGCCGTACGCGTTCGCCCTCGGTTCCGCCGGCTGGTCGCCGGCGGAACCGAGGGCGGACGGACCCGGGTCAGCTCAGGGTCTTGAGCGCCGCCGCGTCGTACGACGCCAGCTCGTCCGTGCGGCCCGCGAGGACCTTCGACGCCCACTCGGGGTCCTGGAGGAGGGCGCGGCCGACGGCGACCAAGTCGTACTCGTCGCGCTCCAGGCTGTCGAGGAGGTCGTCGATGCCCTTGACCGGGGAGCCCTCGCCCTGGAAGCCCTTGATGAAGTCGCCGTCGAGGCCGACCGAGCCGACGGTGATGGTGGGCTTTCCGGTGAGCTTCTTGGTCCAGCCGGCCAGGTTGAGGTCGGAGCCCTCGAACTCGGGGAGCCAGTAGCGGCGGGTGGAGGCGTGGAAGACGTCGACGCCGGCGGCGGCCAGCGGGGTCAGGATCGCCTCCAGCTCCTCGGGGGTCTCGGCGAGACGGGCGTCGTAGTTGTCGGACTTCCACTGCGAGTAGCGGAAGATGACGGGGAAGTCGGCGGAGACGGAGTCCCGTACGGCCGCCACGATCTCGGCCGCGAACTTCGTGCGGGCGACCGGGTCGCCGCCGTACGCGTCGGTGCGGCGGTTGGTGCCCGCCCACAGGAACTGGTCGAGCAGGTAGCCGTGGGCGCCGTGCAGCTCGACGCCGTCGAAGCCGATGCGCTCGGCGTCGGCCGCGGCCTCGGCGAACGCGCGGATGACGTCGTCCAGGTCCTGCGAGGTCATCGCCTTGCCCTCACCCTCGGTGCCGTCCAGGCGGATGCCGGAGGGGCCGACGGCGGGGGCGTCCGCGAACGGCGGCTGGCCCTGCTTGCGGACCATGCCGATGTGCCACAGCTGCGGGACGATCGTGCCGCCGGCCGCGTGCACCCCCTCGGCGACCTTCGCCCAGCCCGCCAGCTGCTCCTCGCCGTGGAACCGCGGGATACGGCTGCTCTGCCCGGCCGAGTCGTGACCGACGTACGTCCCCTCGGTGACGATCAGACCGACACCGGCGGCGGCCCGGCGGGAGTAGTACGAGACCACGTCCTCACCGGGGACACCGCCGGGGCTGAACTGGCGGGTCATCGGCGCCATCACGATCCGGTTGGGGACCGTGAGCCCGTTGAGGGCGATGGGACGGGAGAGGATCTCGGCCGCGCGGGAGGCGGGGGGCATGGTGACGGTCACGTGGAGGGCTCCTCGGGAGTGGGTCGTATACCTTGGCCGTATACCAGTCGGTATGTGCACACGCATCGAGTGCACCTCCGTGCACAACGACCTGCCCGGACGTACGCATTCCCGGCAACCACCCGAACGCGGTGTGACCCGGGACACGGGCCCCGGGCGAGCCGGCGGGCGACCTGCGCCTCAGCTCCTGTTGTCCTCGACGTGGACGACGTTCGGTGCGGTGGCGTCCGCGTGGCGTTTGGTCCGTCCGTGCAGACCGACGGCGAGCTGCGACGGGTCGCGGGGTTCGGCGGGGCCGACGTAGGTGAGGACGTCGCCGTGATGCCCGGTGACGACCCACCCCTCGACGTCCTTGGGGTCGATCACCCCGAAGTCCCCCGCCGGGGATCCGGCGTGCACCGGGCCGAACTCCCGCAGGATCCCGGTGGCTTGTGCGGCGAGGTCTCCGTCGGGAGCGGTCAGCACGACACAGGTGCCGTGCTCGAACAGCTCCCAGGACGTGTGCGGGTCGGCGAGGAGCCGCCGCCATACGTCTACCAGTATCTCGGTGTCCACCGCGGTCATCATGCCGCAGCGCCCCGGCGCGAACCCGGCGCGGGAACGCCGAAGGGCGGCACCCCCCGCCGTGTGGCAAGGGGTGCCGCCCTCGGTGCTGCGTCGGAGCTGCCGAGCCGTCAGGCTCAGAAGTCCATGTCACCGCCCGGCATGCCGCCCGGGGCGGCCGCGGCGGCCTTCTCCGGCTTGTCGGCGATGACGGCCTCGGTGGTGAGGAACAGCGCGGCGATGGAGGCGGCGTTCTGCAGGGCAGAGCGGGTCACCTTCGCCGGGTCGATGATGCCCTCGGCGATCATGTCGACGTACTCGCCGGTCGCGGCGTTCAGGCCGTGGCCGACCTGGAGGTTGCGGACCTTCTCGACGACGACGCCACCCTCGAGACCACCGTTGACGGCGATCTGCTTGAGCGGGGCCTCCAGGGCGAGCTTCACGGCGTTGGCGCCGGTCGCCTCGTCACCTTCGAGGTCCAGCTTCTCGAAGACGGAGGAGGCCTGGATGAGCGCCACGCCACCACCGGCGACGATGCCCTCCTCGACGGCCGCCTTCGCGTTGCGGACGGCGTCCTCGATGCGGTGCTTGCGCTCCTTGAGCTCGACCTCGGTCGCGGCACCGGCCTTGATGACGGCGACGCCACCGGCGAGCTTGGCCAGGCGCTCCTGGAGCTTCTCGCGGTCGTAGTCCGAGTCGGACTGCTCGATCTCGGCGCGGATCTGGTTGACCCGGCCCTGCACCTGCTCGGAGGAGCCGGCGCCGTCGACGATGGTGGTCTCGTCCTTGGTGATGACCACCTTGCGGGCCTTGCCCAGCAGGTCGAGGGTCGTGTTCTCGAGCTTGAGACCGACCTCCTCGGAGATGACCTCGCCGCCGGTGAGGATGGCGATGTCGTTCAGCATCGCCTTGCGGCGGTCGCCGAAGCCCGGGGCCTTGACGGCGACGGACTTGAAGGTGCCGCGGATCTTGTTGACGACCAGGGTCGACAGGGCCTCGCCCTCGACGTCCTCGGCGATGATCAGCAGCGGCTTGCCCGACTGCATGACCTTCTCCAGGAGCGGGAGCAGGTCCTTGACGGAGCCGATCTTCGAGTTGGCGATCAGGATGTACGGGTCGTCGAGGGACGCCTCCATACGCTCCATGTCGGTGGCGAAGTACGCCGAGATGTAGCCCTTGTCGAAGCGCATACCCTCGGTGAGCTCCAGCTCCAGACCGAAGGTCTGGGACTCCTCGACGGTGATGACGCCTTCCTTGCCGACCTTGTCCATGGCCTCGGCGATGAGCTCGCCGATCTGGGTGTCGGCGGCGGAGATGGAGGCCGTCGAAGCGATCTGCTCCTTGGTCTCGACATCCTTCGCCTGCTCGAGCAGGGCACCGGAGACGGCCTCGACGGCCTTCTCGATACCGCGCTTGAGGGCCATCGGGTTGGCGCCGGCGGCTACGTTGCGCAGGCCTTCCTTGACCAGGGCCTGGGCGAGCACGGTCGCGGTGGTCGTACCGTCACCGGCGACGTCGTCCGTCTTCTTGGCGACTTCCTTGACCAGCTCGGCGCCGATCTTCTCGTACGGGTCCTCGAGCTCGATCTCCTTGGCGATGGAGACACCATCGTTGGTGATCGTGGGGGCGCCCCACTTCTTCTCGAGGACGACGTTGCGGCCCTTGGGGCCGAGCGTCACCTTGACGGCGTCCGCGAGCTGGTTCATGCCGCGCTCGAGGCCGCGCCGCGCCTCCTCGTCGAACGCGATGATCTTGGCCATGTGAAGTGGTCCCTCCAGGACTGGGGGTGAGTCTTCAGGACCGCGCCCGCGCCCGCGACGGACGGCTCGCCGACCCGTGGGTTCCTTGCCCCACCCGGCCCGCGGGCCTCACCGACCCGGTCCTTCTTTGTCACTCTCACCTTCAGAGTGCTAACGCCAATGATTAGCACTCGGGGTAGGCGAGTGCAAGCGCCTCCCGGGGACTGGAGGGAGGAACCCGGGCGGGCACGGGCGGGGCGCGGACGGGCCCGGGGCATGCCGAAGGGCCCGTACCCCGGGAGGCACGAGCCCTTCGAAGATGTACAGAAGAACGTCGCTGTCAGTCGGCGCGTGCTTCAGCCGGTCGCCAGCCGGACCATGTCCGCCTGCGGCCCCTTCTGGCCCTGCGAGATCTCGAAATCGACTCGCTGACCCTCTTCCAGGGTGCGGTACCCGTCCATCTGGATCGCGCTGTAGTGGACGAAAACATCCGCACCACCGTCGACCGCGATGAAGCCGTACCCCTTCTCCGCGTTGAACCACTTGACGGTGCCCTGAGCCATGCCTAACTCCCCTATTACTGGCCCTTGCACAGATCCACACTTCGCGGATCCGGGTCAGACCTCACCCCCCAATGGTTGGGGGCGTGCGCCGGAACGCGTCGACCGCGGCTGAATGTATCTGTCCAACTGCCGTCTGCAACAGGTCAATCGGACGAGAATTCTGGACGGGAAGGGTCCGGAATGTAGCAAGAATTCGGCCGAATTCAGGGCAAGTCGGGCCCCAGATAAGCCGCAAAAGCCGCAAAGAACCCGCACACTTTGGCCACTTCTTGTCGGGCTCGCGGTATCGAATACGGGGCTCCCGACCTGGAGATCGGGACCGCGTTCCCCAACTCTACCGCGCTCAACCACACAGAATTGCCCCCTCCGCTTCTCTCACGGAGGGGGCAATCAGATGAACACTCGGTGATGGGTATTACCGAAGGTAATGTTCGGTCATACGGCCATCAGGTCAGCAGGTCAGCGGGGCAGCGGAATCGGTCAGCCGCCCGCGACGGCCGGGATGATGGAGACGCCGACCCCGTCCGGGGTGGCGGTCTCCAGTCCCTGCTCGAAGCGCACGTCGTCGTCATTGACGTACACATTGACGAACCGGCGCAGCTTGCCCTGGTCGTCGAGAACGCGGGCGGCGATTCCCGTGTGGTTCTTCTCCAGGTCGGTGAGGACCTCGCCGAGGGTGGCACCTTCGGCACTGACTTCGGCCTGGCCACCGGTGTAGGTGCGCAGGATGGTGGGGATGCGAACAGTGACGCTCACGGCTTTAAACCTCCGGTCAGGGCAGCGCCCTATTTCTCGGGGACTCAGGCGAGCCCGGCCTCGTGGAAAGACTCGAGATTCGGGCGAATGGTCGCGGTAAGACCCGTACCCGCCACCGCGTCCAGCGTCTTCAGCCCATCACCGGTGTTGAGTACAACGACCGACTTCGAGGGATCGATGAGCCCATTCTCAATGAGCTTCTTGGTGACTCCAACCGTCACTCCGCCGGCGGTCTCCGCGAAGATCCCCTCGGTCCGCGCGAGCAGCTTGATCGCGTCGACGACCTGCTCGTCGGTGACGTCCTCCACCGCACCACCCGTACGACGGGCGATGTCGAGGACGTAGGGACCGTCGGCCGGGTTGCCGATGGCGAGGGACTTGGCGATGGTGTTCGGCTTCTGCGGCCGCACCACGTCGTGGCCGCCCTTGAAGGCCACCGACACCGGCGAGCAGCCCTCGGCCTGCGCACCGAAGATCTTGTACGGCTTGTCCTCGACGAGCCCGAGCTTGATCAGCTCCTGCAGCCCCTTGTCGACCTTGGTGAGCTGCGAGCCGGAGGCGATCGGGATGACCAGCTGGTCCGGGAGCTGCCAGCCGAGCTGCTCGCAGATCTCGTACGCCAGGGTCTTCGAGCCCTCCGCGTAGTACGGCCGCAGGTTGACGTTGACGAAGCCCCAGCCCTCGCCGGCCGGGTCGCCGATCAGCTCGGAGCAGAAGCGGTTCACGTCGTCGTAGTTGCCCTCGATGCCGACGAGCTCGCCGCCGTAGATCGCGGCCATGACGACCTTGCCCTGCTCCAGGTCGTGCGGGATGAACACGCAGGAGCGGAAGCCGGCCCGGGCGGCGGCGGCGCCGACCGCGCCGGCCAGGTTGCCGGTGGAGGAGCAGGAGAGGGTGGTGTAGCCGAAGGCGCGGGCGGCCTCGACGGCCTGGGCGACGACGCGGTCCTTGAAGGAGTGCGTCGGGTTGCCGGAGTCGTCCTTCACGTACAGGCCGCCGGTGACACCCAGCTCCTTGGCCAGGTTGTCGGCCTGGACGAGCTTGGTCCAGCCGGGGTTGATGTTGGGCTTGGTCGCCACGTCGGCCGGGACCGGCAGCAGCGGGGCGTAACGCCAGATGTTCGCGGGTCCCGCCTCGATCTGCTTCCGCAGCTCCTCGGTGTCGTAGGCCGAGTAGTCGTACGCGATCTCGAGCGGGCCGAAACACTCCTCGCAGGCGAACACCGGGCCGAGCGGCACCCGGTGGCCGCACTCGCGGCAGGACAGTGCCGTGGCGGGGCCCAGGTCGACGGTCTTCGGGGAATCGGTTGCAACAGTCTGCGCAGCCATGTGAGGCGAGGCCCTTTCTCCTCATCTTCCTCACGACGCATCTCGCCGTGAGACGGATTTGGCACCTTCCCTAGCCGGGAGCCACGCCATGGAAGACGAGTACCGACTGGAGGGTTGCCGGGGCTTCATCGGGCCGTATCCCTCTGCCCCTCTGGATGAGCTGTATTCGGTTGTCGACGCACGGTGACCGTACGACATGCGATGGTCATCGGCGTTGTTCAAGACTGTAACCGAAGGCCAGGACAGTTGAGATAGTCGTCCGAACCGCGAGATGGATCACACCGCGCGGTGTGATCGTGACAGTGAGGAGCCGCTGACTGTGCTGGAAGAAGTCGAGCGCTGGCTGGCCACCCGCTCCTGGTCCCTGAACGACCGCCCCCTGCACCGGATACTCGGCGCCAAGCAGCGGACGGGTCAGTCGGTCTCCGTCGTGCTGCCCGCGCTCAACGAGGAGGAGACCGTCGGTGACATCGTCGCGATCATCCGCCACGACCTGATGCAGCAGGCGCCGCTCGTCGACGAGATCGTGGTCGTCGACTCCGGCTCCACCGACCGCACGGCGGCGGTGGCCGCGGCAGCGGGCGCCCGGGTCGTCCACCGCGACACGATCCTCCCCCGCATCCCCGCCGTCCCCGGCAAGGGCGAGGTCCTCTGGCGCTCCCTGCTGGTCACCACCGGGGACATCGTCTGCTTCATCGACGCGGACCTGAGGGACTTCTCCTCCGACTTCGTCTCCGGGATCGTCGGCCCGCTGCTGACCGACCCCGGGGTGGACCTGGTCAAGGCGATGTACGACCGCCCGCTCGCCGGCGCGGCCGGGCAGGGCGGCCGGGTGACCGAGCTGATGGCCCGCCCGCTGCTGAACATGCACTGGCCGCAGCTGGCCGGGTTCGTGCAGCCGCTGGGCGGCGAGTACGCGGCCCGCCGCTCGCTCCTGGAACAGCTCCCCTTCCCGGTCGGCTACGGCGTGGAGCTGGGCATGCTGGTCGACGCCCTGCACCTGGTCGGCCTGGACGCCCTCGCCCAGGTGGACGTGGGGGTCCGCAAACACCGCCACCAGGACGGCCAGGCCCTCGGCCGGATGTCCGCCGCGATCTACCGCACCGCCCAGCTGCGGCTGGCCCGCGGCCATCTGATCCGCCCGTCCCTGACCCAGTTCGAACGGAGCGAGGACGGCTTCGAGCCGCGCACGTACTCCGTGGACACGGAGGAACGGCCGCCGATGTCGGAGATCGCGGAGTACGCCGAACGCAAAGTGGCGTGACTTCGACGGGTTCGACGCGCGTTCCGTATACGGCCACCGGTCGGGTGTAGCCGTACGTTTGAGCGTTTACGGGCCGGGCTAGGTTGAGGCGTATGGCTTCCACCGGCGGTGCTGAGGTGCTGGTCGCGTCCAACCGCGGCCCGGTTTCGTACGAGATGCGCGAAGGCAGCGCGCTGCACGCCAAGCGGGGCGGCGGCGGGCTGGTCTCCGGCCTGTCGGCGATCGGCCCGGACGCGAACGCGGTGTGGGTGTGCGCGGCGCTGAGCGACGGGGACCGCGAGGCGGTGCGCCGAACCGCCGGCGGCCGGCTGCCGGTGGCGGACACCGGGGGCCAGCGGGTCCGGATGCTCGACATCGACGCGGAGGTGTTCTCCGGCGCGTACAACGGCATCGCGAACTCGGTGCTGTGGTTCGTCCACCACATGCTCTACCAGACCCCGCTGGAGCCGGTCTTCGACGCGGAGTTCCGGCGCCAGTGGGCGTCGTACCAGGCCTACAACCGGGCGTTCGCCGAGGCGCTGGCCCAGGAGGCGGGCGAGGGCGCCGCGGTCGTCATCCAGGACTACCACCTGGCGCTGGCCCCGCGGATGCTGCGCCGCCTGCGCCCGGACCTGCGAATCGGCCATTTCTCCCACACCCCCTGGGCGCCGCCGGACTACTTCCGGCTCCTCCCCGACGACATCGCCGCCGAGCTGCTGAGCGGGATCCTGGGCGCCGACCACGCGGCGTTCCTCACCCGGCGGTGGGCGGACGCGTTCGTCGACTGCTGCCACGCCGTGCTGGGCCCCGGGATCCCGGCGGCGGACCCCTCCTCGGGCGGCACCCGGATCGGGGTGCACGGGCTGGGCGCCGACGCGGACTTCCTGCGGAAGCGGTCGCACGAGCCGGACGTCGAGGAGCGGATGGCCGCCCTGCGGGAGGAGATCGGCGACGGCCGCAGGACCATTGTCCGGGTCGACCGGACCGAGCTGTCGAAGAACATCGTGCGCGGACTGCTGGCCTACCGGCAGCTGCTCGACGACCACCCCGAGTGGCGGGAGCGGGTGGTGCACGTCGCGTTCGCGTACCCGTCCCGGCAGGACCTCGCCGTGTACCGCGACTACACGGCCGAGGTGCAGCGGGTCGCCGACGACATCAACTCGGTGTACGGGACGCCGGGTTGGACGCCGGTCGTGCTGCATGTCAAGGACGACTTCGCCCGCTCCCTGGCGGCGTACCGGCTGGCCGACGTCGCCCTGGTGAACCCGATCCGGGACGGCATGAACCTGGTGGCGAAAGAGATCCCGGTGGTGTCGGACGAGGGGTGCGTGCTGGTGCTCTCGCGGGAGGCGGGGGCGTACGAGGAGCTGGGCGAGGACGCGGTGGTCGTGAACCCGTACGACATCGGGGGGACGGCCGCCGCGTTGGCGCTGGCGCTGGCCATGCCGGTGGAGGAGCGGGCGGAGCGCTGCAAGAGATTGGCGGAGGCGGCGACGGGGTTGCCGCCGGCGGCTTGGTTTCTGGAGCAGTTGGAGGCGTTGGGCGGGTGAGTTCGTAGTTCGTCGGCTGCGGGCCGGTGGGGGCGGGTCGCGCCCACGCGGCGGAGCCGCACATCGATACAGCCCCGCCCCCCTTACCGGGCTTACGGGGCGCTGTAGGCGACCGTCTGGCCCAGTAGCCGTACTACTCCCTCCGGGCCGTCCACGACCACGTCCGCCCGGTCCGCCAGCTCGGTGACCTCCTCGCTGCCGCTGCACACGAGTACGCCGGGGACGCCCTGCTCGCGGAGTTTCTCGACGGCGGCGAAGGCGGGGATGTCGCCGAGGTCGTCGCCGACATAGAGGACCGATTCCGCGCCGATCTCCCTCGCGTACTCGCGCAGGGCCACGCCCTTGTCCATGCCCGGGGGACGGAGCTCCAGGACCAGGCGGCCCGGTTCGACGATCAGGGCGTGGCGGGTGGCCAGGTCGGTCAGGGGGGCGCGGAGGAGGTCGAAGGTGGCCTGGGGGTCGTCGGCGCGGCGGGTGTGGACCGCGACGGCGAAGCCCTTCTCCTCGATCCAGGTGCCGTGCGCGGCGCCGGCCCGGTCCAGGAGGGCGGGGAGTTCGGCGCGGGCGGCGGCGATGCCGGGGTGGGGCGGCGGGGCGGTGATCTCGCCGGTGGCCGCTTCCCAGCGTTCGGCGCCGTAGTGGCCGAGGACGACGAGGTGCTCCAGACCGGGCACGCCCGCGAAGCCGCCGTAACGGACGGCCACCTCGGCCGGCCGGCCGGTGATCACGGCGACCGCGGCCACCTTCGGCGCGAGCGCGGCCAGCACCGGCACGGCGTCCGGGTGGGCCCGCGCCTGCTCGGGGTCGGCGACGATCGGGGCCAGGGTTCCGTCGAAGTCGAGGCCGATCAGCGCAGTGCGCGGCTGCGCCAGGAGGGCGGCGAGGCCTTCACGGCCGGCCGGGGTGCGAGGCGTCGGAAGGGGTTCCGTGATGTGGGTTCCCATGCACCCGACAGTATCCAAGCGCCCCTCCAGGGGCGCGGGGCTGCGTCCATATGCGGCTCCGCCGCGTGGGCGCGACCAGCCCCCACCGGCCCGCAGATCACTCACCGCTCCCCTCGCCGAGCCTCCCGCACCCTCCGCAGTCGGTTCACCGTCACGGGGTCGAGGGCCAGTGCGCGCTCGTCGTCGAGGAGGGTGTTGAGGAGCTGGTAGTAGCGGACGGGAGCCAGGTCGAGTTCCTCGCGTATCGCCCGCTCCTTCGCGCCGGGGCTGGGGAAGCCCCGGCGTTCCAGGGCGAGGATGGCCTGCTCGCGCGGGTCCAGTTCTTGCCGGTCCATGCCGAGAACGGTAGCGCTCAGCCCGTGCGCGTACGGCTGTCGGCCAGCGCCGCCTCCGCCTGGAGCCGGGTGAGGACGGTCGTCGGGTTGCCCGTCGAGGTGACCGCGGTGCCTATCTGCTTCTTGATGTCGGCGCTGATGGCGGCCCAGGACGTCTTGCCCGCCGGGTACAGCTCGGAGGTCGGGAGCTGTTCGAGGAAGGGGCGCAGCTGCTTGTCCTGCGGCTGCGTGGAGTCGGTCATCGCCTGGGACGCGGAGGTGGTGACGGGCAGCAGGCCGTACTCGCGGGAGAAGGAGAGGACGTTCTTCTCGCTGTAGACGTAGTCGAGGAAGTCACCGACCTGGTCCGCGTGGCCGTTCTGCTTGAAGGCCGCCATCCAGTCGGCGACGCCCATGGAGGCGGTGCTGGTGGACTGCCCGGCCCGGGCGGGCATCGCGACGGTGCCGAACTTCACGCCCTTCTTCTCGGCCTGCTGGATGAGCGTGGGGTGGCCGTTGACCATGCCGACCTGACCGTCGGCGAAGGCGGCGAACGCCGTCGCGCGGTTCAGCCGGCCGGGCGCCGTCGGACCGGTCAGGCCCTTGCCGACCAGTTCGTCCTTGAGCCAGGTGAGGGTGTCGACGTTCTGCGAGGAGTTGATCGTGTAGGTGCCGGTGTCGTCGGTGTAGCCGCTGCCGCCGCTGAGCAGCCACTGCATGGTCTCCGCCTGGGCCTCCTCGGGGCCGAGCGGCAGCGCGTACGGGTACTTCACACCGTTCGCCTTGAGCGCCTTCGCGTCGGCCGCGAGCTCGGTCCAGGTGGTGGGCGGGGTGGTGATGCCGGCCTCGGAGAAGAGCGTCTTGTTGTAGAAGAGGACGCGCGTGGAGGCGGCGAAGGGGATGCCGTACTGGGCGTGGTTCCACTGGCCCGCCTCGGCCAGCTGGGACGGGAAGTCGGCCTGGACCGGGATGGAGAGCAGGTCACCGGCCTCGTACAGCTTGCCGGCGGCCGCGTAGTCGGCGTACGAGCCGATCTGCGCCAGGTCGGGGGCCTTGCCGGCGGCGACCATGTCCTTGACCTTGCGGTCGACGTCGTTCCACGAGTAGACGGTGACGTCGATCTTCACGCCGGAGTGCTGGGCCTCGTACGCCCTGGCCAGCTTGTCCCAGTACTTCTGGGAGCTGTTGGCGGCGGAGTCGCCGTAGTCGGCCGCGACGAGTCTGAGGGTGACGTCCGAGGAACCCGTCGCCCCACAGCCACCGAGAACCACCGTCATGCCCAAGGTGGACACCACCGCGATCATTCCTGCCCTACGCCGCCGCACCCGCACTACCTCGACCCAACTGTCTCGCCGTTCAATATATGGACCCATAAGGTCTACACCACGTAAGTGGACTAGACCTCTTGCGGGTCGGCGGGCCACACTGTTCCCGTGAGACATGTCATCGCCCTGGACGTGGGCGGCACCGGAATGAAGGCCGCGCTGGTCGGCCCGGACGGCGAGCTGCTCCACCAGAACCGCCGGGCGACCGGCCGCGAACGCGGCCCGGACGCCGTCGTCGCCGCCATCCTCGACTTCGCCGCCGAGCTGCGGTCCTACGGCGAACAGCACCTCGGCGAGCCACCCGCCGCCGCAGGAGTCGCGGTACCGGGCATCGTCGACGAGCGGGCAGGCATCGCCGTCTACGCCGCCAACCTCGGCTGGCGCGACGTCCCGCTGCGCGCCCTCCTCGCCGACCGCCTCGGCATCCCCGTCGCCCTCGGCCACGACGTGCGCACCGGCGGCCTGGCCGAGGGGCGGCTCGGCGCGGGCCGGGGAGCGGACCGCTTCTTCTTCGTCGCCCTCGGCACCGGCATCGCGGGCGGCTTCGGCCTGGACGGCCGGGTGGAGTCGGGCGCGCACGGCTTCGCGGGCGAGATCGGCCACATCGTCGTACGACCACGGGGCGCGCCCTGTCCCTGCGGTCAGCGCGGCTGCCTGGAGCGGTACGCGTCGGCCGCCGCGGTGAGCGAGGCGTGGGCGAAGGCCTGCGGAGACCCCGACGCGGACGCGGCGGACTGCGCAAAGGCCGTCACGTCCGGCGACCCGAACGCCGTCCGGGTGTGGGGGGAGGCCGTGGACGCCCTGGCCGACGGCCTGGTGACGGCCCTCACCCTCCTCGACCCCCGCGTCCTCATCATCGGCGGCGGCCTGGCGGAGGCGGGGGACGTGCTGTTCGAGCCGGTCCGGGACGCGGTGCGCGCCCGGGTCACGTTCCAGAAACTCCCGGCCATCGTCCCGGCCGAACTGGGAGACACGGCCGGCTGTCTGGGGGCGGGCCTGCTCGCCCAGGACTTGTCGACTACGACCACTACTGCGGAGGTAACGCCCTGATGGCTGCGAAAGAGCCCGACCACAGCGCCCCTTCAGGGGCGCGGGGAACTGCGCGACCAGCCACGGCGCACCCGCAGCCCGGAACGTACGGTCTGGTCCTCGACGGAGCCCGAACAGTCCTCCCGACCGGAGTGGTCGACAAGGGTCGAGTGGTCGTCGGCGGCACGAAAATCACCGCCGACGCCCCCAAGAACGCCCAGGTCATCGACGCCACCGGCCACTGGCTCCTGCCCGGCTTCGTGGACATCCACAACCACGGCGGCGGCGGAGCCTCCTTCAGCTCGGGCACCGCGGAGCAGATCCTCACCGGCGTCCACACCCACCGCCTGCACGGCACCACCACCCTCGTCGCCTCCACCGTCACCGACGACATGGACGTCCTCGCCCGCCAGGCCGGCCTCCTCTCCGAGCTCGCCGAGCAGGGCGAGATCGCCGGTGTCCACTTCGAGGGCCCGTTCATCTCCCCGTGCCGCAAGGGCGCCCACTCCGAGGCGCTGCTGCGCGACCCGGACCCGGCGGAGGTCCGCAAGCTGATCGACGCGGCGCGCGGCCACGCGAAGATGGTCACGCTGGCCACCGAACTCCCGGGCGGCATCGAGTCGGTACGACTCCTCGCCGAGCACGGTGTGATCGCCGCCGTCGGCCACACGGACGCGACGTACGAGCAGACGGTGGAGGCGATCGACGCGGGCGCCACGGTCGCCACGCACCTCTTCAACGCGATGCCGCAGATCGGCCACCGCGCTCCCGGCCCGATCGCCGCGCTCCTGGAGGACGAGCGGGTGACGGTCGAGCTGATCGACGACGGCACGCATCTCCACCCGGCCGCGCTGCAATTGGCGTTCCATCACGCGGGCCCCGGCCGCGTCGCGTTCATCACGGACGCGATGGACGCGGCCGGTTTCGGCGACGGCCGTTATCTGCTGGGCCCGCTGGAGGTGGAGGTCACCGACGGGGTCGCCCGGCTCGTGGACAGCGGTGCCATCGCCGGCTCCACGCTGACGCTGGACCGCGCGCTGCGGCGGGCGGTGACCGTCGACCGGCTCCCTGTCGAGCACGCCGTCGCCGCGCTGTCCGCCAACCCGGCCCGGCTGCTGGGCCTGTACGACCGCGTCGGCTCCCTGGAGCCCGGCAAGGACGCCGACCTGCTGCTCCTGGACGCGGACTTCACGCTGAAGGGCGTGATGCGCAAGGGCGCGTGGGTGGTCGTACCGGAACTGCCCGAGCTGACCGAACTGCCTGAACTTCCCTGATGTGCGCTCCCCTTGAGAGACGGCGACCCTAGGCCGGTCGCCGTCTCTTTGGCATGATCGAGCCCCCCAGTGGATGGCACGGGCATATGCGAGGGAGGTCGCCCGGTGATCCTCACCGTCACGCTGAACACCGCTCTGGACATCACGTACCGGGTCGGCGCCCTGCGCCCGCACGCCTCGCACCGCGTCTCGGCGGTGGCCGAACGGCCGGGCGGCAAGGGCGTGAACGTGGCCCGGGTGCTGGCCGCGCTCGGGCACCAGGCGACGGTGACCGGGTTCGCGGGCGGGGCCACGGGACGGGCGGTGCGGGAGCTGCTGGCCGGGACGGCGGGGGTGGTGGACGCGCTGCTGCCGGTGGCCGGGGCGACCCGTCGCACGATCGCCGTCGTGGACGAACGGACGGGTGACACGACCCAGTTGAACGAGCCGGGTCCGCAGATAGCGCCCGCCGAGTGGGGTGCCTTCCTCGACCACTACGAGGAACTGCTGCCCGACGCCTCGGCGGTGGCGCTGTGCGGGAGCCTGCCGCCTGGGGTGCCGGTGGGGGCGTACGCCGGGCTGATAAAGGCCGCCCGGTCCGCCGGGGTTCCGGTCCTCCTCGACACCAGCGGGGAGCCGCTGCGGCGCGGGGTGGCGGCCCGCCCGGACCTGGTCAAGCCGAACACCGACGAACTCGCCGAGCTCACCGGCTCCCACGACCCGTCCCGCGCCACCCAGGACGCCCGCCGACGCGGGGCGAGGACGGTCGTCGCCTCGCTCGGCCCGCAGGGCCTGCTGGCGCTCACCCCGGAGGGCCGCTGGCACGCGGTCCCGCCCGGCCGCGAACACGGCAACCCCACCGGCGCGGGAGATTCAGCAGTCGCCGGCCTGCTCTCCGGCCTCGTGGAACAACTCCCCTGGCCGGACCGCCTGACCCGCTCGGTGGCCCTGTCGGCGGCGACCGTACGGGCCCCGGCAGCGGGCGAGTTCGACCGCGCGGCCTACGAGAAGCTGCTGGGCCAGGTCGCGGTGACGGGCGGGACGACGGCCGCCTAGCTCTTGTTCGTGTGCTTGCCCTGCTTCACCCACAGCTGGTCCAGCAGGATGTCGCAACTGTCGCCGCTCTCGCAGGACAGGGAGATCGTGTTGGTGCCCTTGGTGAGGGTGGGGTAGGTGTAGCTGGTCGTCCAGGCCTTGGCCGGGTCGCTCTGGTGCGTGTAGTTGTCCAGCGGGAACTTGCTGCCGAACTCCTTGCCGTTGATCTTCAGCGTCATCGTGCTGTCCGTGACCGCGCTGTAGTGCGCGAACACGGTGTAGAGGCCGTCCGACGGGATGCCGTTGACCGTCCAGGTGACGCCGGCGCCGGTCTGGTTGAGGTTGGTGACGTAGATGCCACCGTCGGCCTGGGCGCCCTGGACGTCCGAGGCGAGGGTGGCGCCGCCGTCCAGGCGGAGGGCCTTGGCGTCGACCGGCGCGATGTCACCCGACGAGGACGCCGAGCTGGTGCTGGGCGGGCTCGGGGAGGCGCTCGCCGACTGGGTCGGGGACGTGGAGACGTCGCTGCCGGCCTTGTTGTCGTCGCCGTTGCCGTTCATCATGGCGACGCTGATGCCGATGACGACGGCGGCGACGACGGCGATGGCGCCGATGAGGAGGCCCTTGGTGTTGGGGCCCCGGCCGCGGCCGGGGTTCGGGGGGGCCTGGCGGGTGGTGGGGGCGCCGCCCGGGAAGGTCTCCGGGGCCTGGTAGGCCGCGGACGGCGGCTGGCCGTAGCCGGCGCCGGGCTGCTGCTGGGGGATGGTCTGGCCGTTGTACTGCGCCTGCGGTGCCTGCTGCTGGCCGCCGTACGTGCGCTCGCCGACCGGGCGCACTCTGCTGACGGCGTTCGGGTAGCCGTAACCACCGGAGCCGGACGGCGGCTGGGCCCCTCGGGCCTGACCGTCGGCGTACAGGTAGCCGAACGGGTCGTCGTCCTCGGGCGTGCTCGCGCCGTTGTCGCCGGGCGTCATCCCTTGGTACTCCTCAACAGGTGCGGGCGGATGCGGTACAGGTATTGAATGTCGAGCCTACCCGGTCCGGCTGAGCCAAACGGGTGACTCGGACCGCATCAGCGCGATGACCTGCGGGTCATCCGGCGCGGCGGTGCGCTTTGGGACGAGATCGTTTCTCTACGTACATCCGCTCGTCGGCGGACTTGAGGACTTCGTCCGCCGTCATGCCGCAGTGCGCCCACCCGATGCCGAAGCTGGCGCCCACCCGGACCGCCCGGCCCTCGGCGCGGATCGGCTGGATGATCTCGTTGCGCAGGCGTACGGCGAGGTCCTGGGCGTCCGCCTTGCCGAGCCCGTCGGCGAGGATGACGAACTCGTCGCCGCCGAGCCGGGCGACCGTGTCGCCGTCCCGGACCCCCCGGGTCAGCCGGCGTGCGACCTCGATGAGGACCGCGTCGCCCGCGTTGTGCCCGAACCGGTCGTTGATCGACTTGAAGCCGTCGAGGTCGCAGAAGAGCACCGCGAGCCCCTTGGCGCCGTCGTCGCGGCCCTCCTCGGGGGCGACGGTGTGCACATGGTGGTCGTAGCCGTCGTAGGACGACGAGCCGCCCGCCGAGCCGGCGAAGTCGAAGCCGTGACCGTTGACGTCGTAGGCGGGGTGGCCGTAGGCCGCGTCCAGGGACTCCACGGCGCCGGCGTCGGCACGTCGGCAGAGCCGGGAGGAGAGGCGGGAGCGGAGCTCGGCGGAGTTCGGCAGGCCGGTGAGGGAGTCGTGGGAGGCGCGGTGGGCGAGCTGGAGCTCGCGGCGCTTGCGTTCCTCTATGTCCTCGACGTGGGTGAGGAGGAAGCGGGGGCCGTCGGCGGCGTCCGCGACCACGCTGTTGCGGAGCGAGACCCAGACGTAGGTGCCGTCGCGGCGGCCGAGGCGGAGTTCCGCGCGCCCGCCCTCCGCCGAGGTGCGGAGCAGCGTGCCGATGTCCTCGGGGTGGACCAGGTCGGAGAAGGAGTAGCGGCGCATCGCGGAGGCGGGGCGGCCCAGCAGGCGGCACAGGGCGTCGTTGGTGCGCAGTATTCGTCCGTGCTGGTCGCCGCCCATCTCGGCTATCGCCATGCCGGAGGGGGCGTACTCGAAGGCCTGCCGGAAGGACTCCTCGCTGGCGCGCAGGGCCTGCTGCTCGCGCTCCAGCCTGACCAGTGCCCGCTGCATATTCGCACGTAGACGCGCGTTGCTGATCGCGATCGCGGCCTGGAAGGCGTACATCTGCAGGGCCTCGCGGCCCCAGGCACCGGGGTGCCGGCCGTTGCGCGGGCGGTCGACGGAGATCACGCCGAGCAGTTCGCCGCAGGAGCTGCCGGATATACCCGGCGTGTACATCGGGGCGAAGAGCCGGTCGGAGGGGTGCCACTCGTCCTCGAAGCGCGGCGCCGGGCCGTCCGTGTACCACTGCGGGACGTCGTCGTCGTCGAGGACCCAGCCCTCGGTGTGCGGTATGAAGACGAGGTCGCCCCACCGCTCGCCCATGTTCAGCCGCCGCTCCCAGGACTCGCGGGAGCCCACCCGGCCGGTGATCAGGGCCTCGGCGGCGGAGTTCCCGGCGAAGGCGGCGACCACGAGGTCGCCCTCGGCGGGGCGTACGAGGTTGATGCAGGCCATCTCGTAGTTGAGGGCGGTGATGACGCCGTCGGCGACGGTCTGCAGTGTGTCCGCCAGGCTGCGGGCCGTGTTCATGTCGGCCATGACCTGGTGCAGCTGTCGCAGGGACGCAAGACGGACGTAGGGCTCCGACTCGGTCTCCATGCTCGCCCTCCCCCCGAGACCTCGCAGTGAATCAAGGGTCTGCTTCGGCGCTACTTTTCCCCGCCACTGAATCACAGCGCGCTGCCCACTCGGTACACAGGGTCAACAATTAATGGCCCTTGTGACTCAAGTCACAGGAGAACGTGAACAATTGAGTGGAGTTTCTGCGTTTTCCCTGTGTGTTTACTGAACGCAGCCTTTGGCCGCGTGCACACATGATGCACGTTAGGACCCTTCACCCGCCCTTGGTCCTAGGACCCGGCTCGGGCCGATGGCCGATGCGGTCGCGCCGGGTACGAGATTAGCGTTTCGGGCGTGCTGAAGACTCCCTCCCCCGCCACCGCCGAACCCACCGGGCATGCTGTGGGGGTGAGCAACGATGCGTTCAAGGCCGCCATGTCCCGGCTGGCCGCGGGCGTGGTCCTGGTGACCGCGCAGGAGCCGCCGCTCGACCCGGACGACCCGCTGGCGCCGACCGGCGAGGACGTCGGCATGACGGCCACCGCGTTCCTCTCGGTGTCGCTCGACCCGCCGTTGGTGCTGGTCAGCCTGCGGACGGGGGCCCGTATGGACGATCTCCTGGACGAACAGCCGCTGTGGGCGGTCTCCGTGCTCACCGAGAGCCAGCGGCACATCGCCGGCCGCTTCTCGATGAAGGGCCGCATCAGCGACCGCCTGCTCTTCGAGGACATCCCGTACGTCCGCGGCGAGGTCACCGGCGCCCCGCTGGTCGGCGGCGCCCTCGCGACCCTGGAGTGCCGTACCGAACAACGGGTCACGGCCGGCGACCACACCCTCGTCATCGGACGCGTCCTCACCGCCGAACTCCCGAGCACGGAAGGCGGTCCGCTGATGTATTTCCGGGGGCGCTACCGGCAGTTGGGCTGAGCCGAGAAGACCGCGCGGTCGGTTTAGTAAATTCCGCGAGCGGCTACTGAACGGCCGCTCCGGAGGGAACAGCCGCCTTTTTCCGAACGGCATATTCCCTAACCGAGATCCGGGTCGAAGTCGACGTCGAGGTCGATGTCGAGTTCGGCGACTCGCGCCGGGTCGGTCACGATGTCCATCACGGCAATGCGGTCGCGAACGACCGTGAAGGCCAGGGTCCGCTCCGGACGGCCGTCGGCCAGGACGACGATCCCCGGCACCCCGTTGATCAGCGCCGGCACGCCAGGGCCGACGAGACGCGCGAACCGGGTCGCGCCGGCGGCGACCGCGGCGGCGCCCGTGGTCACCCCGACCTCGGTGCGGGCCACCACGTCGGGGTCGAGCACCCGCAGCAGCCCGTCGAAGTCGCCGGCCCGCGCGGCCGCCAGAAAGGCGTCGACGAGCTCGCGCTGCCGGACCAGATCGGCGTCCGGGGCGCTGTGCGGGCCGCGCACCCGGCGCCGGGCCCGGCTGGCCAGCTGGCGGGCGGCGGCGGGGTTGCGACCGAGAATCCCCGCGACCTCCTCGAAGGGCACCGCGAACAGGTCGTGCAGCACGAACGCGAGCCGCTCGGCGGGGGTGAGGGTGTCCAGGACGACCAGGAGGGCGACCCCGACCGTGTCGGCGAGCAGGGCGTCCTGTTCGGGGTCGGCGGGGCCGGGGAGTTCCACCGGGCCGCCGCCTGCCTCCAGGGACTCCTCCGCGCGCGACTTCCGGGACCGCAGCATGTCCAGGCAGACCCGGCCCACGACGGTGGTGAGCCAGCCGCCCAGGTTCTCCACCCGCCCACTGTCGGCCCGGCTCAACCGGAACCAGGCCTCCTGCACCGCGTCGTCGGCCTCGGCGACCGACCCGAGCATGCGGTGCGCGACGGCACGCAGCCGGGGGCGGTGCGCCTCGAAACGCTCGGCGAGGAAGTTGTCGTCGGTGCCGTTGCCGGTGTCGGTGCTCATGGCGGTACCACCCGTGGCCGTAGTCCGTCCGCCGCTCGGCGGCCTTCCCTGGACTGACGGATGAGGTGACCCGGATGTGACGGGGGCGGCTGCTCCTACCAGTCGCGGCCGGTCCGCCCCCGCTTGGTCTCCGAGCGCTGCTTCTTCTCCCGCAGCCGGCGTTCGTTGATCCCGCGCGGGATACGGGTCGGCGTGCGGGGCTTGGGCGGGGGCGCGGTGGCCTCCGCGAGGAGCGCGGCGAGGCGTACGGCGGCGGTCTCGCGGTTGCGCCACTGCGACCGGTGCTCGGACGACCGTACGACGACCACGCCGTCGACGAGCCGCCCGGCCAGCCGTGCCAGCGCCCGCTCCTTCCACACCGGGGGCAGCGCCTCGGTGGCGGCCAGGTCGAAGCGCAGCTCCACCTGCGAGTCACTGGTGTTGACGTGCTGTCCGCCGGGCCCCGACGACCGCGAGAAACGCCAGTTGAGCTCGGCCTCGGGGAGCGAGACGGAGCCGCGGATGACATAGGGACCGGACATGGCTCCATGGTCGCGCGGCTGACCGGCACACGTCACGCGAATATCGTTCATCACCCGTTTGGTAAAGAAAGTAAAGCGAGCTGGAACCTTCGGTACCCCTCGTGGCGTTCATACGGGTAGCTGTAGCTTCGAGCCCGTACGCCGCACGGCCGTACACAAACAAGGGGAAAGGACTCCCGACCATGGCTGTAAGCCTGTCCAAGGGTGGCAACGTCTCGCTCACCAAGGAGGCTCCGGGCCTGACCGCCGTCACCGTGGGCCTCGGCTGGGACGTCCGCACCACCACCGGCACGGACTTCGACCTGGACGCCTCCGCGATCGCGGTCAACACGCAGGGCAAGGTCTACTCCGACGCCCACTTCGTCTTCTTCAACAACAAGCAGACCCCGGACCAGACCATCGTCCACACGGGCGACAACCGCACCGGCGAGGGCGCGGGCGACGACGAGGCCATCAACGTCAACCTCGCGGGCCTCCCCGCCGACATCGACAAGATCGTCTTCCCGGTCTCCATCTACGACGCGGAGACCCGCTCGCAGAACTTCGGCCAGGTCCGCAACGCCTACATCCGCATCGTCAACCAGGCCGGCGGCGCCGAGATCGCCCGCTACGACCTCTCCGAGGACGCGGCGACGGAGACGGCGATGGTCTTCGGCGAGCTGTACCGCAACGGCGCGGAGTGGAAGTTCCGCGCGGTCGGCCAGGGCTACGCCTCCGGCCTCGTCGGCATCGCCCAGGACTTCGGCGTCAACGTCTGACCGACGTTGCGCTGTGCGGGAGCCTCCGGTGCAACGCCGGGGGCTCCCGCCGTCCGCTCAGCCCGCCGACACGTAGGGCAGGAAGGCCGCCCAGGCGGAGGGGGCGAGGGCGAGTCGGGGGCCGGGGGTGGCGGGCGTGAACTTTGAGTCGCGGATGTGGATGGTGGTGGGGGTGGGGGCTATTTCGAGGCAGGAGTCGCCGTCGGGGCCGTCGCTGTAGCTGCTCTTGAACCAGGTCAGGGCCACTTCGACGCAGGACTCACCGTCATTGCCACCGCTGTAGCTGCTCTTGAACCACGCGAGTTCGGAAGCGTCCCCGGGAGGGGCTTTGCGGATCATGTCTCTCCCAGCAGTTGCTTGATCAGGGCCAGCGACTCCCGTGGTGAGAGAGCCTGCGCCCGGATGGTGCCATACCGCAGCTCAAGGATGCGGAGCTGTTTCGGGTCGGATGTCGCTCGGCCGTTGAAGGCACCGTCGGAGCGCCCAACCGCAGTACCGTCCGGGAACTTCAGCACCTCGATCCGTCCGTCCAGACCGGAGTGGATCTCGGAGTTCAACGGCATGACCTGAAGTGTGACGTTGTGCAGTCGCCCCACCTCCAGCAGATGTTCAAGCTGCCGTCGCCACACCATTGTGCCTCCGATAGGACGCCGCAGCGGCGCCTCTTCCAGCACAAAGTGGATGGACGGAGCAGGGTCACGCTCGAAAACCGACTGCCGAGCCAGACGAGCCGTCACCATGCGCTCCACGTCGTCCGGTGAGTAGGGCGGTTGCGCCGCCGAGATCACGGTTCGCGCGTGCTCAGGCGTCTGAAGCAACCCGGCGATGATGTTGCACTCATACACCCCGATCTCAACGGCCTGCCCCTCCAACTTGGCCAGCTCCCGCACCTTCTTCGGATACCGGACCCTCTTCACGTCCTCCCAGGTCGCCGAGATCAGCCCACCCGCACCGAGAATCTCGTCCGCCCTGTTCAGATACTCCTGTCGGGGAATCCGCTTCCCGCCCTCCACCTTGTAGACCATGTCCTCCCCGTAGCCGACCGCCACCCCGAACTCGGCGGCGCGCATCCCCACCGCTTCTCGGCGCAGCTTCAGTTGGCGGCCGACCGTGGCGATGACCGCGACGCCCCAGTCGTCGTCCGGGTCGACCTCCCAGCCCGGTTCGGCCACCTCGCCGTCCACGCTCATCCCGTACACCTCTTTCCCGACAGCCAAGACAGCACTGGACAAGCGCCGGACAGTCACCGTACGTAAGGCCTCCGTCACTGTTCACGGTACGCACGCGCGGCCACGCTGAGTGATGTGAACGACGAAATCTCCACCCCCGTCCGCAACATGAGCCTGCGGTTCTCGTCCACGCCGCGGGGCGCCCGCCTGGCCCGGCTGCTGGCTGCCGAACAACTGCGCGCCTGGGGACTGCCGTTGGACCCGGCGAGGCAGATCGTGGCGGAGCTGGCGGCGAACGCGGCGACGCACGGCCGGGTGCCGGGGCGCGACTTCGGCCTCACGCTCTGCGTCGTGGGGCACACGCTGCGGATCGAGGTCACGGACACGCGTGGTGACCGTCTGCCGCACGCCCAACTCCCGGCGCCGGAGGCGGAGTCGGGGCGGGGCCTGGTCCTCGTGGAGGCGCTCGCCGACAAGTGGGGCGTGGCGCCGGGGTTGTCGCCGCGCAAGTCGGTGTGGGCCGAGATCGACGTGTCGCCGTAGGCCGGACAGGCGCTACGGGTGGGTGCGCAGTCCGTCGAGGATGAGCGCGAGCATGTGGGGTGCGCGGTCCACGGGGCTGGACGCGGCGCGCCACAAGGCGCCGGTGAGCTGGAGGAAGTCGCCGGGGTCGGCGTCGTCACGGATGGTGCCGTCGGCCTTGCCGGCGTCGAGGAGTTCGGTGATGGCGGCGATGACGGGGCCGTAGCTCTGCTCAGTGATGGCCTGGTGGGCGCCGACGCTGAGGGCGTCGCCGAGGCCGTGTTTCTTGCGCATGGCCTCGACGAGGTCGGTCGTCCAGCGGCGGAGTGCTTCGAGGGGTGGCAGCTGGGCCAGCAGGTCGGGCACGGCGGCGGTGATGCGGGTGACCTCGTCCTGGTAGACGGCCAGGACGAGCGCCTCGCGGGTGGGGAAGTTGCGGTACAGGGTGCCCGCGCCGACTCCGGCGCGCTGGGCGACCTGGTTCATGGAGGCGGCGCTGTTCTCGGTGAACGCCTCGCGGGCGGCCGCGAGGATGCGCGCCCGGTTCTCAAGAGCGTCTGAGCGGACCACGAAACCTCACCTTGCTAAGTGGAGAACTCTCCACTACGGTATCCGGAGAGCTCTCCACTTATTTTAGAGGGGCACCATGCAGTACATCAAGCTGGGCACGACGGGCCTGGACGTGTCACCGATCGCGGTCGGGGCGATGACCTACGGCGAGCCCGACCGCGGGCACCCCGTCTGGTCGAAGGGCGAGGAGGAGGCACGGCCGCTCGTCCGGCACGCGCTGGAGGCGGGGATCAACTTCTTCGACACCGCGAACCTGTACTCCAACGGTTCCAGCGAGGAGATCCTCGGCCGGGCGCTCAGGGACTTCGCCGACCGCGACGCCGTGGTGATCGCCACGAAGCTGCGCCACCCGATGCGGACGGGACCGAACGGACGGGGGCTGTCGCGCAAGGCGATCATGACCGAGGTCGAGCACTCGCTGCGCCGCCTGGGAACCGACTACATCGACCTCTACCAGATCCACCGCAACGACCACGCCACCCCTTGGGAGGAGACGCTGGAGGCACTCAGCGACCTCGTGCGGGCCGGCAAGGTCCGCTACCTCGGGGCCTCGTCCATGCACGCGTGGGAGTTCGCGAAGGCCCTGCACCTGCAGAAGCAGCACGGCTGGGCGCGGTTCGTGTCGATGCAGGACCACTACAACCTCCTCGCCCGTGAGGAGGAGCGCGAGATGATCCCGCTCTGCCTGGATGAGGGGGTCGGCACGATCATCTGGTCGCCGCTGGCCCGGGGCCGTCTCGCCCGCGCCTGGGACGACGCCCGCTCGACGGTGCGCTCCGAGACGGACGGGGCGTACGCGGACACGCTCTACTCGCCCGAGGAGGAGGCGTCCAACCGCGCGATCATCGACGCGGTCGGGCAGGTGGCCGACGCCCACGGCGTCAGCCGCGCACAGATCGCACTCGCCTGGCTGCGACGCCAGCCAGTGGTCACCGCACCGCTGGTCGGCGCCGGTTCGACCCGCCAGATCGACGAGGCCGTGGCCTCCCTCGACGTCGAACTCACCGACGACGAGGTACGCGCGCTGGAGGCGCCGTACACGCCCCGGCACGACTGGCAGGGCGTCTCGGACGAGGCCGAGCTGGAGGCCATCCGCAGGCGCATCCCCGGAATGGCCCTCGCATGAACCCCACCGACCTGACGCACGAGTCGCGAGCTGAGGAGAGACAGATGACACGAGTCCTGGTCACCGGGGGCACCGGATTCATCGGGAGCTGGTGCGTGCTGGCCCTGCTCGAAGCCGGGCACACCGTACGCACCACGGTCCGCGACCTGGGGCGCGAGCCGGACCTGCGCGCCTGGCTGCACGCCGCCACGCCGTTCGACGACGACCGGCTCACCGTCGTACGCGCCGACCTCGAACACCCCGACGGCTGGGACGAGGCCGTCGACGGCTGCGAGTTCGTCCTGCATGTCGCCTCGCCGACCCTGCGCCGTACTCCGGCGAACGACGACGAGCTGGTGGTCCCGGCGCGGGAGGGCGTGCTGCGGGTGCTGCGCGCCGCCCGCGACGCGAAGGTGCGCCGGACCGTCCTGACGAGTGCCTTCGGTGCCGTCGGGATCGGGCACCCCCCGCGCTCGACCCCGTTCACCGAGGAGGACTGGACCGACGTCGACAGCGACATCCCGCCCTACCAGCGGTCCAAGACCCTCGCCGAGCGCGCCGCCTGGCGGTTCGTCGAGGACGAGGGCGGCGGTATGGAACTGGCGGCGGTTCATCCCGTGGGCGTCCTCGGCCCCCTGCTCGGCCCGGACGACCCGCCGTCCCTGCGACTCGTCCGCAGAATGCTCGAAGGACGGGTCCCCGCCTGCCCTCCCTTCGGGATGGGCTTCGTCGACGTCCGCGATGTCGCGGATCTGCACCTGCGCGCGATGACCGACCCGGCGGCCGCCGGCGAGCGCTTCCTCGCCGTCGCCGGGCACAGCCTGCGGGTCGTCGAGATCGCGCACATCCTCCGCGACCGCCTCGGTGCGCGCGCCGCGAACGCCCCGACCCGTGAACTCCCCGTGTGGCTCGCCCGCGCACTGGGCACCGTGAACCCGGAACTGCGCCTGCTCAGGCACCAGCTCGGCCGGGATCTCGACGCCACGAGCGCCAAGGCGGAGCGGCTTCTCGGGTGGCGGGCGCGCCCCATCGAGGACACCATCGCGGAGACCGCCGAGAGCCTCCTCGCCCACGGCATCGGCACCTGACCCAGGCCTGTCCGGGGTCCGGGGTCAGTGGACGTCCACGAAGTCCTGCGCCGAGCGGCTCCCGAATGGTCACGGTCTTCCAGGTGGTGGAGCCGGTCGCCCGGAACAGGACGGCGACCCGCTGACCGCCGTACGCCTGACGACCACGCCCGTCACCTTCAGCCGGGGCACCCCGGACGTCAACGGTGACGACATCCCGGACATCTGGGTCCTCGGAATGGATAGGTTGCGGGCATGATCCTCGCCCCGGTCCCGCTCGGCGCCGAGCACGACATCCCGGGCCCGGTGCTCACCGAGCTCACCGCCCTGTACGCCTCCAACCGCGAGTTCCACGCCCTCAGCGGCGACTTCCCGGACCCGGACGACATCCGGCCGGAGCAGGTGGCCGCCGCGCTGGCCGACGAGTTGGCGAACGCGGACGCGGAGGTGCTGCTCGCGCGGGCCGAGGGGCGGCTGGTCGGGTTGGTCGTCACGCTGGCCCGGCACCCCGATCCGGCCGACCCGGACCCGTGGATCGGGCTGCTGATGGTGGACGCGGGGGCGCAGGGGCGGGGGTACGGGCGGCGGATCGCCGAGGGTGTCGAGGAGCGGTTCCGGGCGGCGGGCCGGGACGCGGTACGGCTCGCCGTGCTGGAGGACAACCCGAAGGGCCTCGCCTTCTGGACCGCCCTGGGCTACGAGGTGATCGGCCACCGCCCCGACCGGGAGCGCGGCCGGCCGTGCGCCGTACTGCGAAAGACGCTGGGATAGGCGGCTAGGGTCGGGCGGGTTTGCCGTCGCCGTACAGCCAGTCCTTCCAGATGGCGGAGAAGTCCTTCCCGGGTGCCGTCTTCTCCACGTACGCGGTGAACTCGGCGGTGTCCGCGTTGGCGTGGCGGTGGGTGGCGGCCCAGCCCTGGACGATGTCGTAGAAGCGGTCGTCGCCGACGGTCTGGCGGATCTTCTGGAGGACCATGGCGCCGCGGTCGTAGACCGGCCGCTCCGAGATGTACGCGGCGCTCGGCGGTTTCGCCGGGGCGAAGCCCCAGAGGGTGGAGTCGTCGGTGGGGGTGGCGTAGAGCTTGTCGAAGGTCTGCTGGGCGGTGCGGCCGCCGTGGTCCTCGTCCCAGAGCCACTCGGCGTAGGTCGCGAAGCCCTCGTTGAGCCACATGTCCCGCCAGGTCCTCGGGGTGACGGAGTCGCCGTACCACTGGTGGGCGAGTTCGTGGACGAGGGTCGCGGTGTCCGGGGCGCCGGGGAAGACGGGCCGGGTCTGGGTCTCCAGCGCGTATCCGGCGTCCTCCGGGCGGTCGACGATCACGCCGGTGGAGGAGAAGGGGTAGGGGCCGAAGTTGTACCGCTCCCAGTCCATGATCTCGGGGAGCTTCGCGAGGACCCGCCGGCCGGCGGCGGCCTGCGTCGGGTCGACGGCGGTGTACACCGGCAGGCCGTCGGAGAGGGTGGACCGGGTGATCGTGTAGTGGCCGACGGCGACCGTGGCCAGGTAGCTCGCCATCGGCTCGGCGCTGTGCCAGACGAAGGTCGTACGGTCGTCCCTGGTCGTCTCGCTCTTCAACTCGCCGTTGGAGACGGCCTGGAGGCCCTTCGGGACGGTGACCGTGATGTCGTACGACGCCTTGTCGGAGGGGTGGTCGTTGCCGGGGAACCAGGCCATGGAGCCGACCGGCTCGCCGAGGGCCAGCGCGCCGTCGGCGGTGCGCAGCCAGCCCTCCTCGGAGCCGTCGGGGTCGGTGATCTTCTCCGGACGGCCCGAGTAGCGCACGGTGGTGGCGAAGGTCTCGCCCTTCTCCAGGTCGTCGTGCGGGCGGATCGTCAGCTCCTGGCCGGCCCGGTTCCAGCGGGCCTGTCTGCCCTCGACGGTGACCTCGTCGACCCGCAGCCCCTTCAGGTCGAGGTCGAAGGCGGACAGCGCCCGGGTGGCGCGGGCGGTGATCACGGCGGTGCCGGTCAGCCGGCGGGTGCCCGGGTCGTAGGCGAGGGTGAGGCCGTAGTGGCCGACGTCGTAGCCGCCGTTGCCCGCCTTCGGGAAGTAGGGGTCGCGCAGGCCCGCGCCACCGGGGGTGCCGTGGACCCCGCTGTCGCATCCGGCCGGCGCGAGGCAGAGCAGCACGGCGAGCAGGGCGGTGAGCGGGGCGGTGAGCTGGGTGGACGGGAGGACGGGCAAGGATCGGGGCACGCACGCGATCGTAGGACGCCCGTGACACCATCGGCATGTGCTCGACATCGGCTACGCCCTCTCCAACCGCTTCCCGGACCCGCCCCAGGCCGACTACCGGCGCGTGGACGTCCGCGCGCTGCGCCACGACCTGTTCTGCGGGGACGTCTATCTCGCCGACACCAAGGCGGACCGGGAACTGTCCACAGCCTGGGGATGGGTGCCGGTGCTCGACTTCGCGTGGGCGCTGTGCGACATCGTGGAGCGGCTGGACCGGGACCCGGCGGGCTCGCGGGCCGCCCGGCCCCAGCACGCGGAGCTCGACTTCACCGAGTCCACCGACCGCATGCTCTTCGAGCGCCGCTTCGGCTGGGTGGACATCGAGGCGGACTGGATGCCGGCCGAGGAGCCGCCGCTCAGTTTCTCGCACACCGAACTGCGCCGGGAGGCGCGGGACTTCCTGCACGACCTGATCGCCGATCTGGTCGACCTGCACGAGGACCTGGCCGACAACCCGGCGATCTGGACCCTCCAGGCCCGCTTCCCGAGGGTGTCCTGACCGCTCCGGAAGGCTGAACGACCGCTGGGTGTACGGGAGTTGGCGGCCCGTAGAGGCGGGAGTGACAAATGATGCCGGAGGCGGCGGAAGGCGTACGGTCCGTTCGGGCCGTGCATACGTTGACTCCGTGCGGACCGAGCGGCAGGCAGGCGACGGCGGGAAAGACACCTCTTCCGAGGCCTCCCGGGCGGCGGTCACCGCCAGGCCCGCCGGACCCACAGGGCCCACCGAGCACGCTCTGCTCACCCTCCAGGGAAGGGCGGGGAACACCGCCACCACACTGGCGCTGCAGGGCGGCAGGAGCAGTGCCGTCACCCGGCAGCCGACGGGACGCGACCGCGCCGAGCCCGGGCTCGTCCTGCCGCCGTACCTCATGGACTTCCAGGCCGCCGGGCTGTCCACGGCCTACGGGCTGACCGGGCACGAGTTCGTGGGAAACGCGCTGGCCGCCGTCGTGGGCCACCGCGACGGCACGGTGGCCGCCCTCGCCGCCGACCTGGCCGGCCGCCCCGAGGCGTACTACGGGCAGGGGCGCGCCTTCGCGGTGAAGGGCAAGGACGGCAAGGAGTGGTACGACGTCACGGTCACCGTCACCCGCGCCCCAGACGACCGGCCGCCGGTGTTCCACCCGAAGGACCTGCTGGCCGACGCGGTGACGGACCCGGACGGAGCGCCGCTCGCCCCGGTGGACGAGGCCGAGAGCAAGGACACCAAGGTCGACGTCCAGCACAACACCGCCGCCACCGTCGCGACCACCGCGAGCGGGGGGTCCAGCAAGGGCGCGGGCGGTATGGCCTTCGGGCTCGCGCCCGTCGTACCGGGGCTGTGGCTGGGCGGCGCCGCCCTGGCGAACGCGCAGCCCTGGCAGTCCTCGCGGGAGTCGCGCAGCCAGCGGAACGTGGCCGAGCCGCGCGTGCTGCGCAGCGACAAGGGCTCGGTCGAGGCACCGCGCAAGGTGCGCTACGGCGTACGGATCAAGAAGCAGGGTACCCAGCACGCGACGCGGCACGCGCAGACCTTCCACGGCTCGGGCACCCTCACCCAGCGCGTGCCCACCGAGCATCTCGTCCCGGCCGGCACCGAGGCGCCCGCCGCCCCGCGGGCCGTCGGCGCGGACACCGCCCGGCAAGTCTCGCTCGCCGACTCCATGGCCCCGGTCGCGGTGACCGACACCGCCGCCCCGCACCAGGGCGGCGGCGGGCTCTTCGACGCGGTCGCCGCCGTCCTGCACCCCTCGCTCACCGCCCCCGGGGCGCCCGGCCGCGCCCGGCTCTACGAGGCGACCGCCACCGCGACCGTCCTGGAGGACCTGCCCCGGCTGCTGCGCGACGGCGTGACCGGCGAGGACCTGGCGTCCAAGGACGGCAGCAGCGTGGGCAGTTACCGCCTGCACGCCGTGATCACCGGCATGTCCCCCGCCTGGGGCACCGGCGGAACCCAGCTGCGCACCCACCAGCAGACCCAGCACACGGTCACCGAGAGCGCAGGCAAGGGACGCGCCCTCACCGGCGGTCTGGGCCCGGCCATCGGCATCGGAGCGGCAGGCAACGCCGCCGTGCTGCGGGGTACGGCCATGCCGGTCGCGGCGGCCCGCAAGGCACGGTTCACCGTGGCCGAGCAGACCGTCTCCAGCCGGCAGGGTGCGGAGGTGCGCGGCGACAAGGTGCTCTACCTCGCGACCGTCGACCTCACCGTGGAGGGCACGGGGCCGCGCTCGGCCCAGATGGTCCTGCGCCCGGGGACCCGGGTCGCCCGGCACTCGATGCGGGTGTGGATGAGCCTGCGCGCCGACGAGGCCCAGTCGCTCGGACTGCCGCTGCCGCCCGGCACCGAGGCCGGCGAGTTCATCGAGAAACCCAAGCGGACCGACGAGAACGGCGCCGAGGTCGACGTCGAGCGGCACCTCCCCTTCGGCGCCCTGGGTTCCAGCGTCACCCTCAGCCAGCTGGACACCGGACCCATGGTGCGGGCCGTACAGCAGCTGTTCGCGACCGATCCCCGGCTGGCCGGCTACCTTCCCGCCTTCGGTACGGAGACGGCCGCCACGCCGCCGTCCAAGGAGGAGGCCGCCCTCCAGCGGCACAACCACCGGGAGCTGATGGCCGCCCTGTCGGAGACCAACCTGCGGGTCAACAAGGACCAGCTCACCTCGACCGGCATCCGGGTGCGGCTGCGCCGCAAGACCACCCTGCACGCGCACGACGTGCAGCTCCGGGTCCGGGGGCAGCTCCGCGAGACCGGCTACCGCGGCGACACCGACAACTGGCTGGTGCGCAGCCACGCCGGGGTCACCGGCAACACCCAGAGCGGGCGCAGCAGTTCCCGCTCGATCGGCGGGCTGGTGCTCGGCCAGGCCAGGATCGTCCCCGGGATCCTGACCGGCTCGGCCCGCTACGAACGGCACCGCTCCGGCACCCGCCGCAACCAGGCGGGCCCCACCACCCGCACGGACGTCCTCACCAACGGCTCCGAGCAGGCCGCCACCTTCGGGGCCGCCCTGCGCCTCGATGTCGACGTCACCATGACCTCCCGGCAGCGCAAGCTCGGCCGCGCCCTCACCCCCGACTCCCTGGGCCAGGACGCGCCGGAGGCCACCCCGCTGGCGGGCCTGCGCCTGGACGAGCAGGACGTACGGCTGGTCACCCCGGCCGAGTTCACCCTCGACGAGGAGGGCAAGCGGCGGCAGGACGCGGTGGGCGACCGGCGGCGGGCGCAGGCCCCGCGCCCCGAGCACGCGGTCACCGCCGAGGGCATCGGCGACCTGGCCACGCTGGTGCCCCGGCCGTCCGTCGGGCAGCCGCTGCGGGACTGGCAGCTGGTGGAGACGGTCGGCGACGGCCGGGCCGTCCGCGATCTCGCCTTCCAGCTGCTGTCCAAGGCCGCCGCCCGCAACAAGGGCGTACGGGAGGATCCCGCGCTGGCGGCGGAGGGGCTCGCGCCCCGGCTGGCGATCGAGGAGCGGTTCGGGCCGCAGGCCATCACGGCCGCGCTACGGCAGGCCGCGTCCTCCGGGTGGGTGGTGAAGAACCTGCGGTATCCGCGCCGGCTCGCCGCGCTGAACGGGGCCGTGGGCACCCGGCTCACCCTGACCAACCCGAAGTTCGTGCACCGGGGCGCCGGTCCCGGCACCGAGACCTTCGTGCTCGGCGGCCATCAGGCGGCCGGCCAGGAGGGGCAGGGCACCACCAGCACCTGGCAGTTCGGCGCCACCGGCTCCGAGAACGACGCCGAGTGGCGGCTCGGCCAGGGCCTCTCCGGGAGCCGCACCACCAGCGCGGGCGACACCCGGTCCGCGGCCCTGTCCGGCACGGTCGAGCGCAACGCCCACACACCGAAGAAGGCGCCGCTCTACCTCGTCCAGTGCGACCTCCTCGTCACCATGGTCGCCGAGGTCAAGGTCACCGGCGGCGGCCCCTACGTGGCGACGGCCGCCCGCACCCTGCCGGCCGAGGCCGCGGTCTGGCTCACCGAGGCCCAGCTCCCCGCACCGATCCGCCGCCAACTGAAACTCGACCCGGAACCGGCCCTGATGACCCCGCCGCCCTCCCGACCCGGGCCCCGACCGGCCGAGGGCTCCCGGGCGGGTGCGGAACGCGCGGCCCGGGAGAAGGGGCGCGCTGCGGACACGGCCGGGGGCCGCACTGCGGATACGGCCGGGGGGAGCACTGCGGATACGGCCGGGGGCCGCACTGCGGGCACGGCCGGGGGGAGCACTGCGGATACGGCCGGGAAGCGCGCCACCGACATCGCCGGGTCCCGCACCACCCGGCCCGCCGAGAGCTCCCGAGCCGACGCCGAGCGGGAGTCCCGGGAGAAGGGGCACGCTGCGGACACGGCCAGGGACCGCACTGCGGACACCGCCGGGAAGCGCGCCACCGACATCGCCGGGTCCCGCACCACCCGGCCCGCCGAGAGCTCCCGAGCCGGCGCCGAGCGGGAGTCCCGGGAGAAGGGGCGCGCTGCGGACACGGCCAGGGACCGCGCTGCGGACACGGCCGGGGGCCGCACTGCGGACACCGCCGGGAAGCGCGCCACCGACATCGCCGGGTCCCGCACCACCCGGCCCGCCGAGAGCTCCCGAGCCGGCACCGAGCGGGAGTCCCGGGAGAAGGGGCGCGCCACTGCCGCCTCAGGGTCCCGCATCGCCGGTACCACCAGCGCCCCCGGTTCCTCCACCTCCGCCCCGCCCCGCACCGGACCCTCCTTCGGCCGCGGACTGCCGCTCGGGTTCGGCATGGTCGAGAACCTGCCGAACTTCGTGCCGCTGCTGGCCCGGCTGCGGACCCGGCTCGTGGAGAGCGGGCAGCAGGGTCTGGCCGAGGACCTGCTGCCCCGGCAGCAGCTGGCCGACCGCAACGACAACGTGCAGCGGCTGCTGCGGGTCCTGGACCGCGACGGCAGCACCGGGCTGCTGTCCGGTGCGATGGACGGCGGGGTCACCGTCGAGCTGTTCGACGGCCGTAGGACCCCGTACTGGGCGGTGTTCAAGGTCAACCGCCTGGGCGACGGCGGCTACGACGGTGCGGCGGACGACGGCCGGGACCTGGAGTACATCACCGCGGCCGTGACCCAGCAGGCCGCCGCACACGACGAAGGCGTGACGACCGGCCTGGAGGGGATCTTCTCGGGCTCCGGCAAACCGGAGGGCGGGGCCGGGCAGCTGAAGAGCACGGGCGGCGCGGCAGGCCTCGGCGTCGGCTCCGGCAGCTCACGGCGCTCCGGCACGGCCGGCCGCGGTCAGCTCGGCATGAAGACGGTCGCCGAGGCGAAGACCGCGCCGTCGTCGAAGATGCGCGTGCCGATCGAGGCGACCCTCGAACTGCATCGCGGCGACCGCCGGTTGGCCGTGGTCTCACTGGGCCGCCAGGAGCTGACCCATCGCGTCCTCGACAAGGACCTGGCCGCCCTCAGCCGGATGACCGCCCCGCGCCCCGCCCCGGTGGCCCCCGCCCCCGGTCCGCCGGGCGCCCGCCCGGCCGCACTCGGCGCCTGGCGCTCCGGCGGGGTGCGGCTGCCGATGGAGGCGCAGGTCAACGGCTTCCAAGGGGCCCCGCAGATACGGGAGCTGGTCAACTCCGCGGTCCGGGAGGCGGGCGGCGGCGACCGCTTCCGGGCCAAGGGCCAGGCCGCCGCCTACACCCTGCACGAGGCCGTCTCCACCGAGTGGCTGATCGCGGCGCTGCCGCTGCTGACCTCCGCCGGGGCGGAGCTGCCGCCGGTGCACGCCACCGGGGTGGAGGGCCAGGACCTGCGGGCGTCCCTGCACGCGCGGCTGCGGGACGGGCGGGTGCTGGGCGTCGGCGACAAGATGACCTTCGAGACGGTGGGGCAGAGCCACCTGGACGCGCCCCGGCCCACCCAGACGGACGGCCTGAGCTCCGCCGACCACGGCAGGTCGGCACGCGGACTGGCGGGCGCGGGGCTGCTCAACGCCGACGAGTTCCGCCTCAACCAGCTGATGGGCAACGCCGGCGGCGCGGGCGGCGGCGCCGGACTGGCGGCGAACGCTTCCGGCTCGATGCCGCTGCACAAGCCCAAGTTCGCTTCGGTCCTGGTCCAGTTCACGCTGGACGTACGGGTGGTGGCGAGCGTCAGCCGGCGGGTGCGGTCCGGCCGGGCGGGTACCGCCGTGCGCGAACTGACCCTGCCCCGGCCGGTGGTGATCCGGATGCCGGAGCCGGTGGTGCGGGGGATGCTCGGCGCTCGGACGACGTTGCTTCAGGACCCGGATGATCAGTTGGGCCTGCGAAGGGCGGCGCCCGCGCCGCCGACCTGAGTGGTTCGGCCGATTCGCGGCTGCGGGCCGGTGGGGGCTGGTCGCGCCCACGCGGCGGTAGCCGCAGATCAAATACAGCCTCGCGCCCCTTGCGGGGCGCTTCCTTACGTCGGTCGTCACTCGACGCGGATGCCCAGCTGGCCCGCCAGCACCGGTGCCAGATCCAGCAGTTGGGACATGCTGATCACCGCCCCGGCCAGTCGCTCCACCCCTCTCGCGATGCCCAGTTCCGCGGCGCCGCGCAGGTCGACGTCCTTCATGGTCACCCCGTTGAAGTCGGCCTCCTTCAGGGTGCAGTCGGTGAACTCCACCCGCTCCAGGACCGCGCCGCCGAAGTCCGGCTCGACCAGGACGCAGCCCTCGAAGACGACGTCTTTGAGCTTGGCCTTGCGCAGGTTCAGGTAGTCGATCTTGCCGCCTCGGATGACCACGCGCTCCAGGACGGAGCCGTGCAGCTGGGTGCCGCCGAGGCGGGCGTCGATCAGCTCGACGTCGCGCAGGGTCGCCTCGGCCAGGTTCGTGCCGACGCCTCTTATGCCGGTGAGGACCGTGTCCAGCACGCGGGTGTGGCGCAGTCCCGTCTCGTCGAAGGCGCAGCCCGTGAGCGCGCAGTCCATGAAGCGGGCGCCCGCGGCGTCCTGCCCGACGAAGTCCGCGTCCCGGAACTCCAGCCCGTCGTAGTCCCCGTCCGGCTCCAGCTCGCCGTCGTTCCACGGCTCCAGCGGGGGCAGCCGTACCTCCGGCCGCCGCGCGCCCTTCACCCTGCCACCGCCGGCCCCACCGGCCGCTGTCCTCGCCATGCCCCCATCTTGCCGCCCCCCACTGACAATCGGCGTGACCTGCGACGACGCCCCGCGGCCCCGGTGCCATGTCACATTCCGGCCGCCTCGATCCGTCGTATCAGCGAGGAAGGCACGTCCTCGGCAACCGCCCTTGACCTCAAGCGCGCTTGAGGCCGAAGAGTCGACCCGTCAGATCGGCCGGCAACTGGTTCGTCCAGCGGCTGGTTCGTCCAGTACCGGGGGGAGTCCCTGTGCACGCCATCGTTCTGCACGCCTTCGGGCCTGCCGAGAACCTCGTCCATGAGAAGACCGAGGACCCGGTGCCGGGTCCGGGGCAGGTGCGGATCGCGGTCGCCGCGGCCGGTGTCCATCTGCTCGACACCGCGCTGCGGGCGGGTCATCAGGGCCCGGCGCCCCGGCCGACCGTGCTGCCGACGATCCCCGGCCGCGAGGTCGCCGGGGTCGTCGAGTCGCTCGGCGACGGCGTGGACGGGCTGTGGCTCGGCCGGCGCGTGGTCGCCCATCTCGGCTTCGCGCCGGGAGGCTACGCCGAACTCGCGGTCACCGAGGTCGAGCGACTGCACGAGGTCCCGGCGAACCTCGGTTTCCCCGAGGCCGTCGCCATGATCGGGACCGGCCGTACGGCCCTCGGCATCCTGCAGTTCGTGGAGCCGGGGCCGGAGTCGGTGGTGCTCGTCCCGGCCGCCGCCGGCGGTGTCGGCACCCTGCTCGTGCAGTACGCGAAGCACGCGGGCGCGACCGTGATCGGCCTCGCGGGCGGCCCCGAGAAGGTCGAGCGAGTCCGGGCCGACGGCGCCGACCTCGCCCTCGACTACACGGACCCCGGCTGGCCGGACCGGGTCCGCGAGCACGCCGGGAGCGTCACCGTCGTCCTCGACGGCGTCGGCGGCGAGGTCGCCCGGGAGGCCGTGGCCCTGCTCGGCGACGGCGGCCGGCACCTCGTCTTCGGCTGGTCGGCGGAGGGGATCGGCAACGGCCGGGGCCACTTCGTCGACGGGCTCTCGGAGCGCGTCCTCGGCCCCGCGATGCTCCGCCGGACCGGCGGCCCCGACCCGCTGCGCACCCTCGAACTCCGCGCCCTCGCCGAGGCCGCCCACGGCCGGCTGCGGCCCGCCGTGACGCGCTTCCCGCTGGCGGAGGCGGCAACCGCACACCGCGCCCTGGAGACCAGGGCGACGATCGGAAAGGTGGTACTGGAACCGTGACCAGGAACAGCACACCCCAGGATGCGACCCGTCCTGATTCGTGGTCTTCTGACCCAATGAGCAGCGCCCGAACGGGTGAATCGCCCTCCGGCCAGGCCGATCCCCACCGCTGGTGGGGCCTGGTGGTCATCGCGCTCGCCCAGCTGATGGTCGTCCTCGACGCGACGATCGTGAACATCGCCCTCCCCTCCGCACAGCGCGACCTGGGGATGTCCGACGGCAACCGGCAGTGGGTGATCACCGCCTACACGCTGGCCTTCGGCGGGCTGCTCCTGCTGGGCGGCCGGATCGCCGACCTGGTCGGCCGCAAGCGCACCTTCGTCATCGGGCTGGTCGGGTTCGCCGCCGCCTCCGCACTCGGCGGTGCCGCCCAGAGCCAGGGGATGCTCTTCGGCGCCCGCGCCCTCCAGGGCGTCTTCGCCGCCGTCCTCGCCCCCTCGGCGCTCAGCCTGCTGACGACGACCTTCACCGACCCCCGGGAGCGCGGCAAGGCCTTCGGCATCTACGGCGCCCTCGCGGGCAGCGGCTCGGCGATCGGGTTCATCGTCGGCGGGCTGCTCACCGAGTACCTGGACTGGCGCTGGTGCCTGTACGTCAACGTGCCCATCGCGGTCCTCGCCGTCTTCGGCGCCTCCGCCCTGCTGCACGACCGCCCGGGCACCAGCGGCGCCCGGCTCGACGTCCCCGGCGCGCTGCTCGGCTGCGGCGGACTCGTCGCGATCGTCTACGGCTTCAGCGAGGCGCAGCCGCGCGGCTGGTCCGACCCGCTGGTGCTGGGCCTGTTCGCGGCCGGTGTCGTACTCCTCGCCACCTTCGTCTGGTGGCAGAACCGGGCGCCCAGCCCCCTGCTGCCCCTGCACATCGTGAAGGAACGCAACCGCGCGGGCAGCTTCCTGACGATGGCGCTCGCCACCGTCGCCATGTTCGGGCTGTTCCTCTTCCTGACCTACTACCTGCAGATCATCCTCGGCTACTCCCCGGTCAGGGCGGGCCTCGGCTTCCTCCCCCTCACCCTGGCGATCATCGTCGGCTCCACCCAGATATCGGCGCGCCTGCTGCACCGCGTGGCCCCGCGCCTGCTGATGGTCCCCGGCCTGCTCCTCGCCGCCTGTGGCCTGCTGCTCCTGACCCGGATCACCGTCTCCTCCTCCTACCCCACCGAGATCCTGCCCGCCCTGCTGCTGATGGGCCTCGGCATGGGCCTGACGTTCATGCCGGTCTTCGCCACCGCCACCTCCGGCGTCGCCGCGCAGGACTCCGGCGTCACCTCCGCCACCGTCAACACCTCGCAGCAGGTGGGCGGTTCCATCGGTACGGCCCTGCTCAACACGATCGCCACCAGCAGCAGCGCCACCTATCTCGCCGCCCACCTCCACAACCCCGCGCAGAGGGCCGCCGTCGTCCCGCAGGCCGTCGTACACGGCTACACGGTCGCCATCTGGTGGGCGGTCGGCGTGATGCTGCTGGCCGCCCTGGTCGCGGGCGCGCTGGTAACGGCGAAGCCGCCCCGGCACGACGTCCCGGCCGAGTCCCCGGTACCGGAGCCGGTCGCCTGAAACCAAGGATCCGCAGACCGACCCCTGGGGCGCTGGGGGCACCCCCGGCCGAAGGCTGGGGGAGGAACTGCGCGACCGGCCACGACGGCGCCGCAGCCGCCCGACCGCGTGGCCCCCGCCCCCAGGCGTCCGCAGTCCCCGGCATCCGGGCGATCCGCTCCTCCGGTATGTCAATCGGTATGTCAATCACCCATACGACGGCACGGCCGTGCATGAATCGCCTCATGGGAAATTTCCGGGGTCTCGGCGGCAGGGTGTGGGCGTACGTCCGCAGCGCCCCCGGCACGTACATCTGGCTGGCGATCCTCTTCGTGACGACCGTCGCGCTGCACCACATGTCGCCGGAGTTCGAGCAGCAGTTCCTGCGGCAGCGGTCCACCAACCTCCGTGAGCTGTCGGACAATCCGGTGCGGGTGCTGGTCGCCAGCGCGATGTGGATCGAGGGCGGCCACTGGGTGCCGTACGCCTTCCTCTACACCGTCTTCCACGCACCGGCGGAACGCTGGCTGGGGACGGTGCGCTGGCTGGCGGTGTGCGTGACCGCGCACGTGCTGGCCACCCTGATCAGCGAGGGCGCGCTGCTCAAGGGCATCCACGACGGCATCGCCCCGCACTCGGCGGTCAACACCCTGGACATCGGGGTGAGTTACGCGCTGGCCGGGGTGATCGGGGTGCTCGCCTACCGGATCGTGACGCCCTGGCGGTACGCGTACATCGTCGTCGTCCTGCTGGTCTACGGCCTGCCGCTGACCGAGTCGCCGACCTTCACCGACCTGGGGCATTTCGTCGCCGCGCTGATCGGTCTCGCCTGCTATCCGCTGGCCAGAGGGCGCGGAAAAGCATGGAATCCGAAGGAGACACTGGCCGCCCTCAAGGGTTAACGTCCGGCCATGAGCAGCTCGGCAAGCAGGGTCGTCAACGGCGGCATCTCCTTCTGGTACGCGAACGACGGTCTCCCGGCGGTGCGGGAGCCGCTCGCCGGTGACACGTCGGCGGACGTGGTGATCGTGGGCGGTGGCTACACCGGCCTGTGGACCGCGTACTACCTGAAGAAGGCCGCCCCCTTCCTCCATGTCACCGTCCTGGAGCAGAAGTTCTGCGGCTACGGCGCCTCCGGCCGCAACGGCGGCTGGCTCTACAACGGCATCGCCGGCCGCGACCGGTACGCCGCGCTGCACGGCCAGGAGGCCGCCGTACGCCTGCAGAAGGCCATGAACGAGACCGTCGACGAGGTCGTGGCGGTCGCCGCGGCCGAGGGCATCGACGCCGACCTGCACAAGGGCGGGGTCCTCGAAGTGGCCACCACCCCGGCTCAACTGGCCCGTCTGAAGGCCTTCCACGCGCACGAGCTGTCGTACGGCGAGAAGGACCGCGAGCTGTACGGCGCCGGGGAGACCCGGGAGCGGATCCGCGTCGCCGACGCGGTCGGCTCGACCTGGACCCCGCACGGCGCCCGGCTGCACCCCGTGAAGCTGGTGAAGGGCCTGGCCGCGGCCGCGGAGTCACTCGGGGTCGAGATCTACGAGTCCACGCCCGTGACCGAGATCCGGCCCCAGCACGCCGTCACGCCCTACGGCACGGTCCGCGCCCCCTACATCCTGCGCTGCACCGAGGGCTTCACCGCGAACCTCAAGGGCCAGAAGCGCACCTGGCTGCCGATGAACTCCTCGATGATCGCCACCGAGCCGCTGACGGAGGAGCAGTGGGAGTCGGTGGGCTGGAACGGCCTGGAGACCCTCGGCGACATGGCGCACGCCTACATGTACGCCCAGCGCACGGCCGACGGGCGGATCGCGCTCGGCGGGCGCGGGGTGCCGTACCGCTTCGGATCCCGCACCGACAACGACGGCCGGACCCAGGAGGCGACCATCGACGCCCTCCGCGAGATCCTCGTCCGATTCTTCCCGTCCCTGGCGGGGGTCGCGGTCGAGCACGCCTGGTCCGGGGTGCTCGGGGTGCCGCGCGACTGGTGCGCGACGGTCACCCTGGACCGTTCGACGGGCCTCGGCTGGGCGGGCGGCTACGTCGGCTCCGGCGTCGCCACCACCAACCTGGCCGCCCGAACCCTCCGGGACCTCGTCCAGCTCGACTCCGGCCAGGCCGGCCGCACCGACCTCACCGAGCTGCCCTGGGTGAACCACAAGGTCCGCAAGTGGGAGCCCGAACCCTTCCGCTGGCTCGGCGTCCAGGGCATGTACGCCACCTACCGCGCCGCCGACCAGCGCGAACGCCTCCACCCGAGCACCGAGTCGTCCCGCCTGGCCCGGGTCGCGGACCGGGTGGCGGGCCGGCACTGAGGTGACGACTGGCTGACAGGCCGCATCAGGCAGGTCCGCGGATGCGTCCGACAACCTCGCCGCATCCTGCCGGTCATTGAACCTGCCCGCGGACGGCCCCCAACGGTGATAGCACTTGGTTCCCTCTGGGCCACTTGGCTTCAAACAACGACAACCCGCAAACACAACCGGCAGTCCGTGCGCCCACTGTTACAGGTCCAGAGAGTCAAAGGATTCGCGGACAAAAAGGCCCGACTGGAGGTCGTCAACGCCGGCCTCGGCCCGGCAATCGTCACCAAGACCGTGATTACATTCGACGGGGAGGTCATCGGCCCATGGGACCTGAGCACCTACCGCGCAATAGCCCGCACCCTACCGTTTCGACCGATGGTAGCGACCCTGGCCGAAGGTTCCGCTATTCTCATCGGCCAGAAAACCTACCTCTTGCATATCGATGACTACAACGAAGAGGAACACCGCTGGTTTTGGGAACTGATTTCTCGGAGAATGTTCATAGAAATTCACTACGAGTCCCTCTACGGCGGAGAGGGCTTCACGGTTCGGTCGACGCTGCTGTGACGTACCGATCACGGTGAGCGGAATTCGGCACACCGCCGACACGGTCCTCAACCGGATCTCGTCTCAGAGCTTCCTTCCGGCGGGGGCGGCGAGTTCGGCGCTGAGTTCGAGCGTGCCGAGGCGCCGGCCGCCGGAGAGGGTGCCGATGGGCTGCTCCAGGTCGTCCAGGACGCCCTCCGCCCACGCTAGAACGTTCTAGAGCCGTGCGGTCAGTACGGCTCAGCGAGGCGCCGGCGCCGGGCCGGTCGTCGCGCGCTCGACCAGGCGGGGCGTGAGCACGGTCTCCTGCGGGGTGCCGCCCTTGATGAGATCCAGTACCGCGGTCACCGCGGCGTCCGCCATGCCGGCCGCGTCCTGGGAGACGGTGGTCATCTGCACGTGCGGCATCTTCGCCAGCCGCGAGTCGTCGTAGCCGACGACGGAGATCTCCCCGGGCACCTTGCGGCCCCGATGTGCGAGAACGTCCAGGACACCGGTGGCCGTCCGGTCGTTGAAGGCGATGACGGCGGTGGGCGGCGGCACCGGACGGTCCAGCAGGTAGCGCATACCCTCCGCCCCGGCCTCCTCGGTCAGACCGCCCGCGAGCACGTCGGCCGAGTCGGCCAGCCCGTGGTCCGCCATCCCCTGGAGGAAGCCGAGCCGGCGGTCGGAGCTGCCCGGGGCCCCGGCCCCGTCGATGTGCGCGATCCGCCGGTGGCCGAGGCCGACGAGGTGGTCGACCGCGAGTCTGATGCCCACCATGTCGTCACCGCGGACGGACCCCACGCTCGCCAGTCCGCTGCGGCGGGCGACGAGCAGGGTCGGCAACCGGCGGGCCAGGCGTTCGAGTTCCTCGTCGGACAGCCGGCTGCCCAGCAGGACGGCGGCCTCACAGCGCTCACGGAGCAGGGCGTTGACCGCCGTGGACTCCGCACGGCTGGGGGCCACCGCGCTGATCACCGCCTCGTAGCCGTGCCGGGCCGCGGCGGCGTAGAGATGCTCGACGAGGTCGCCGTGGAAGGGCTGCTGGAGCTCGAAGACGACACCGAGCACCCGCGAACTGGACCGCCGCAGCTTCTGGGCGCGCTGGTCGGGGACGTATCCCAGCTCGTCGGCGATCCGCAGCACGCGCCGCCGGGTCTCGTCGCTGGCCCCGGGGACACCGCGGATCACGATCGAGACCAGGGCGGTGGACATACCGGCGGCCCTGGCCACGTCGGCCATGGTCGGACGGCTTTTCCGCTCGCGTGCGGAGCCGGCGGTGGAGTCGATGGCGGAGTCGGCCGCGGAGCCGGCGGCGGCGACCTGCGCGGGGGGCGCCGGTTCGGCGCCGCCGCGGGCGTCGTCGTCCGACTTCGTCACGTCGCCACTCCCCTACCTGGTCGAATACGGCCCCGCCGCCGGGCCCGACGGCGGCCTCGGGCCGAGCATATCGACCCCTTGACCGATTTCCCGGCGCCCACTTACCTTCCAGACTAGAACGTACTAGTTTTGGGAGCACCGACATGGTCGTCGCTGACAATTCCCCCGGCCGCCTCCGGCCCGTCCCGCAGACGCACACGCACACGCAGACGCACACGCACACGCACACGCTGCGCCTGGCCACGATCGGCGCGGGCCGCATCGGGTCGAACCACGCCGAGATCGTCGCCCGGCACATCCCCGGCGTCAGGCTGGCCGCGGTCAGCGACCCGGTCGCGGGCGCCGCCGAACGCCTCGCCACCGCACTGGGCGCGCCCCTGGCCACCACCGACGTGCACGAGGTCCTCGACCGGGACGACATCGACGGCGTGCTCATCACCGCACCGGCCCGCGCCCACACCGACCTGGTGGTCGCGGCGGCCGAGGCCGGCAAGCACGTCTTCGTCGAGAAGCCGATGGCGGTGACCCTGGCGGACGCCGACCGCGCGATCGCCGCCGCGGAGGCGGCCGGTGTCGTGCTCCAGGTGGGCTTCAACCGGCGTTTCGCCCCCGGCTTCGCCGCCGCCCGCACGGCGATCGACGAACAGCGCATCGGTACCCCGCAGTTGCTGCGCTCGCTCACCCGCGACCCGGGCCCCTTCACCGCCGACCCGGCGCGCATCCCCCAGTGGACGATCTTCCTGGAAACCCTCATCCACGACTTCGACACCCTGTGCTGGCTCAACCCCGGCGCCGAGCCGCTGAGCGTCCACGCCACCGCCGACGCCCTGGTCCGCCCCGACGCCAAGGACCAGGGCCACCTGGACACCGCGGTCGTGACCGTCCGCTTCGACAACGGCGCCATCGCCACCGCCGAGGCCTCCTTCTGCGCGCTCTACGGCTACGACGTACGCGCCGAGGTCTTCGGCTCCGAGGGCATGGTGACCGCCGGCGACGCCCGCACCACGAACATGACCTTCTACGGCGCCCAGGGCATCCACATCGACACCGCCCGCCGCGACACCGACCTGCTGCGCGAGGCGTACGTCGGCGAGCTCGCCGCCTTCGCCGACGCCGTCCGCCACAAGAACCCGGCCGCCGTCACCGGCCACGACGCCCGCCGCGCCCTGTCCATCGCCCTCGCCGCGATCCGCAGCGTGCAGACCGACCGCCCCGTCACGATCGCCGAGGTGACCGCATGACCCCGACCTCCTCCCCCTTCGTCCTCGCCGCCAGCGCCGAAATGCTCTACCGGGACCGGCCGTTCACCGAGCGCGTGACCCGGATCGCCGAGCGCGGCTTCCAGGTGGAGATCTGGGACTGGTCGGCCAAGGACCTCGACGCCCTGGCAGCCACCGGCGCGACCTTCTCCTCCATGACCGGCTACCTCACCGGCGACCTCACCGACCCCGACGGCATCGAGGCGCTGCTCTCCTCGGCCCGCACCTCCCTGGAGGCGGCCGCCCGCATCGACTCCCCGCGCCTGAACCTGCACGGCACCGGCCTCGACGACAAGGGCCTCCCCGTCCGCCCCGTCGAGGTCGTCACGCCCGACATGTGGCTCACGGCGGCCGACACCCTGCGGCGCGTCGCGGAACTGGGCGAGGCCGCGGGCCGCGTCTTCACCCTCGAGAACCTCAACCTGGCCGTGGACCACCCGGGCACCCCCTTCGCCCGCGCCGCCGACACCCTGGCCCTCGTCCGTGCCGTGGACAGCCCGTACCTGCGCATGAACCTGGACCTCTACCACGCCCAGATCGGCGAGGGGAACCTCGTGGAACTCTGCCGCCGGGCGCTGCCGTACATCGGTGAGATCCAGGTCGCCGACGTCCCCGGACGCTGCGAACCGGGCACCGGCGAGATCCACTACCCCGCCGTCGCCCGCGCCCTCCACGGCCTCGGCTACACCGGCGTCATCGGCCTCGAAGGCTGGGCCCGCGACGACTCCGACGCGGCCCTGGACGCCTTCCGCGCCGCCTTCACCCTCACCTCGGTATTGACATAAGTATGTCATGACATACTCTTCTCGGAATGAACCGCCAGGGGCATGAAGGGAAGCCAGCGTGATGTCGTTCGAAGTGCTCACCATCGGCCGCGTCGGAGTGGACGTGTACCCACTCCAGACCGGCGTGGGGCTGGCCGAGGTCGACTCGTTCGGCAAGTACCTGGGCGGGAGCCCGACCAACGTCGCGGTCGCGGCGGCCCGGTACGGCCGTTCCGCGGCGGTGATCACGAAGACGGGCCGGGACCCCTTCGGCGACTTCGTCCGCAAGGCCCTCGACGGCTACGGCGTGGACGCGCGGTTCGTCGGCACGTCGGACATCGCGCCGACCCCGGTGACGTTCTGCGAGATCTTCCCGCCGGACGACTTCCCGCTGTACTTCTACCGCCTGCCGAAGGCCCCGGACCTGGACATCCACCCGGAGGAGCTGGACCTGCGGGCCGTCCGGGACGCCGGGATCTTCTGGATCACCGGCACCGGGCTGAGCGAGGAGCCCAGCCGCTCCGCCACGCTCGCCGCCCTGGCCCACCGGGCGAAGTCCGGCACGACGGTCTTCGACCTCGACTGGCGCCCGATGTTCTGGGCGGACCCGGCGGAGGCCCGCGCTTACTACGCCGAGGCCCTCCGGCACACCACCGTGGCCGTCGGCAACCTCGACGAGTGCGAGATCGCCACCGGCGAGCGCGAGCCCTATGCCGCCGCGCAGGCGCTGCTTGCGGCGGGCGTGGAGCTGGCCGTGGTGAAGCAGGGCCCGAAGGGTGTCCTGGCCGTGGACCGGGACGGGACGGCGTCCGAGATCCCGCCCGTGCCGGTGGAGGTCGTCAACGGCCTGGGCGCGGGTGACGCCTTCGGCGGCGCCCTCTGCCACGGCCTGCTGTCCGGCTGGGACACCCGGCGCACCGTCTCCTTCGCGAACGCGGCCGGCGCCATCGTCGCGAGCCGGCTGTCCTGCTCCGACGCGATGCCCACCGAGGCCGAAGTCAACGTCAAGCTCGACGAGGTGCCCCGTGCTGTCTGAGAAGCTGAACCGCATCGTGGACGCCCGGGTCAACGACCCCGGCGCCATCGCGGCGGCCGCCGAACGGCGCGTGAAGGCCACCTCGCTCCTTGGCGAGCACGGCAAGGCCATGATCATCGCCGCCGACCACCCGGCCCGCGGCGCCAACGGCGTCGGCGACGACCCGAACGCCATGGCCGACCGCTTCGAACTCCTCGACCGCCTGTGCACCGCCCTGGAACGCCCGGGCGTCACCGGCGTCCTCGGCACCGCCGACATCCTGGAGGACCTCCTCCTGCTCGGCGTCCTCGACGGCAAGTCCGTCTTCGGCTCCATGAACCGCGGCGGCCTGGCGGGCTCGGTCTTCGAGATCGACGACCGGTTCACCGGGTACGACGCCGAGACCATCGCCGACCTGGGCTTCGACGGCGGCAAGATGCTCACCCGCATCGCGCTGTCCGACCCGGCGACCCCCTCGGTGCTGGCGGAGACGGCCCGCGCCGTCAACGAGCTCAACGACCGGCGCCTGATCGCCATGGTCGAGCCGTTCCTGTCCGAGTGGCAGGACGGCAGGATCCGCAACGACCTGTCGACCGACGCCGTGATCAAGTCGATCACCATCGCGTCGGGCCTGGGCCGGCGGACCGCCTACACCTGGCTGAAGCTGCCGGTCGTCGAGAACATGGAACGCGTCCTGGCGGCCTCGACGCTGCCCGCGCTGCTGCTCGGCGGCGAGGTCAAGGACGCCGAGGCGGCGTTCGCGTCCTGGGGCAGGGCGCTGAAGCAGCCGACCGCGCAGGGTCTGGTCGTCGGCCGCTCCCTGCTCTACCCGGCGGGCGGCGACGTCGCCGGTGCCGTCGACAAGGCGGTGAGCCTGCTGTGAGCGACAACGGCACGTACCACCTGCCGAAGGGGACTTCGGCGGACGGCCCCTACGACGTCCACATCACGCCGGAGTCGGCGGGCTGGGGATACTCCGGCCTCAGGATCCTGACCCTGGCGCCGGGCGGCACGCACGCCCTGTCCACCCGGGACTCCGAGTTCCTGGTGCTGCCGCTGACGGGCTCCTGCACCGTCACCACGGACGGCGGCACCTTCGAACTCGCCGGGCGGACGGGCGTGTTCGCCTCCGCCACCGACTTCGCGTACCTGCCGCGCGCGTCGGAGGCCCTCATCAGCAGCGCGGCCGGCGGACGGTTCGCGCTGCCCTCCGCCCGTACCGAGCAGGGAGGTCACTCGGCTCGGTACGGGCGCAAGGAGGACGTCCCCGTCGAGCTGCGCGGCGCCGGGGCGTGCTCGCGGCAGGTCAACAACTACTGCCTGCCCGGCACCTTCGACGCCGAGCAGCTGCTGGTGTGCGAGGTGCTGACCCCCGGCGGGAACTGGTCGTCGTATCCGCCGCACAAGCACGACGAGGCCCGGCCCGGCCAGGAGTCGGAGCTGGAGGAGATCTACTACTTCGAGATCTCCGGCGGCGAGGACGCCTTCGGCTACCAGCGGGTCTACGGCACCCCGGACCGCCCGATCGACGTGCTCGCGGAGATCCGCTCCGGCGACACCGTGCTGATCCCGCACGGCTGGCACGGCCCGTCGATCGCCGCGCCCGGTTACGACCTCTACTACCTCAACGTCATGGCGGGACCGGGACCGGACCGCGCCTGGCTGATCTGCGACGACCCCGCCCACGGCTGGGTACGCGGCACCTGGGACTCCCAGGACGTGGACGACCGGCTGCCCTTCGGAGAAGACCGATGAACACCGTACGACTGACCACCGCCCAGGCCCTGGTGCGCTTCCTGGCCGCCCAGTACAGCGAGCGCGACGGCCAGGAACAGCGCCTGATCCCCGGCGTGTGGGGCATCTTCGGCCACGGCAACGTCGCCGGCCTCGGCCAGGCCCTCCTCCAGGCCGCCACCACCGGCGAGGCCGACCTGCCCTACTACCTCGCCCGCAACGAACAGGGCATGGTCCACGCCTCGGTGGCCTACGCCAAGATGCGCGACCGCCTGGCCACCTTCGCCTGCACGGCCTCGACGGGCCCGGGTTCGACGAACATGATCACGGGCGCGGCCCTGGCGACGACCAACCGCCTTCCGGTCCTCCTGCTCCCCTCCGACATGTTCGCCACCCGCGCGGCCGATCCCGTGTTGCAGCAGCTGGAGGACACCCGCGGCGGCGACGTCACCGTCAACGACGCCTTCCGCGCCGTATCCAAGTACTTCGACCGCGTCCAGCGCCCCGAACAGCTCATCCCCGCCGCCCTCGCGGCCATGCGGGTGCTGACCGACCCGGTCGAGACCGGCGCCGTCACCCTCGCCCTCCCGCAGGACGTGCAGGCCGAGGCCTACGACTGGCCGCTCTCCTTCTTCCGCCGCCGGGTCTGGCACGTGGGCCGCCCGGTGCCGGAACCGGCCGCTGTGGAGCGGGCCGTGGCGCTGCTGAAGAACGCGAAGAAGCCGCTGATCGTGGCCGGTGGCGGCGCCGTGTACTCCGGTGCCGAGACCGCGCTGCGCGCCTTCGCCGAGGCCACGGGCATCCCGGTCGCCGACACCCACGCCGGCAAGGGCGCGGTGCCGTGGGACCACCCCTACGCGGTCGGCGGCATCGGCTCCACGGGGTCGTACGCGGCGAACGAACTGGCCCGCGAGGCGGACGTCGTCGTCGGCATCGGAACCCGCTACTCGGACTTCACCACCGCCAGCCACACCGTCTTCGGCAACCCCGACGTCACGTTCGTCAACCTCAACGTGGCCCGCCTGGACGCCGTCAAGCACTCGGCGGAGCCCCTGGTCGCGGACGCCCGCCTCGGTATCCAGGCCCTCGCCGGAGCCCTGGACGGCTGGGAGGTCGCCGAGTCCTACCGCCGCCGTACCCGTGAACTGATCGCCCGGACACGGCAGATCGAGGACGCCTGCTTCACCGTAGGAAACAGCCCGCTCCCGGCCCAGACCGAGATCCTCGGCGCGCTGAACGACGTCCTCGACGACCGCGCGGTGGTCATCAACGCGGCCGGTTCCATGCCCGGAGACCTCCAGCAGCTGTGGCGGGCCCGCGACCCGAAGGCCTACCACGTGGAGTACGCCTACTCCTGCATGGGCTACGAGGTGGCCGCCGGCGTCGGCGCGAAGATGGCCGACCCCTCCCGCGAGGTCGTCGTCCTGGTCGGTGACGGCTCGTACCTGATGATGGCCCAGGAGATCGTCACCATGGTCTCCGAGGGCCTGAAGGTCATCATCGTCCTGGTCCAGAACCACGGCTTCGCCTCCATCGGCGCCCTCTCCGAATCCCTCGGCTCCCAGCGGTTCGGCACCAAGTACCGCTACCGCAACGGCGATTCGGGCCAGCTGGACGGCGACGTCCTCCCCGTCGACCTCGCCGCCAACGCCTCCTCCCTCGGCGCGGACGTCCTGCACGCCACCACCGTCGAGGAGTTCCGCTCCGCGATGGACAAGGCGAAGGCCGCCACCCGCACCACCGTCGTGCACGTCGAGACCGACCTCTACGGCCCCAACCCGCCCGGCCACGCCTGGTGGGACGTCCCCGTCAGCGAGGTCTCCGCCCTCGACACCACCCGGGCCGCGCACGCCACCTACACCGCCCACAAGCAGACCCAGCGCCACTACCTCTAAGGAAACCCCCGCTGTGAACACCATCCCGCACTGGATCAACGGCGCCGAGGTCACCACCGAGACCACCGCCCCCGTCTACAACCCGGCCACCGGCGCCGAGCAGGCCCGCGTCGTCCTCGGCAGCGCCCCCGAGGTTGACGCCGCCGTCCAGGCCGCCGCGACCGCGTTCGAGACCTGGCAGGACTCCTCCCTCTCCCAGCGCACCCAGGTCATGTTCGCCTTCCGCCAGCTGCTGGTCGACCACGAGGAGGAACTCGCCCGGATCATCTCGGCCGAGCACGGCAAGACCGTCGACGACGCCCGCGGCGAGATCACCCGCGGCCGCGAGGTCGTCGAGTACGTCTGCGGTCTCGGCGACGTGCTCAAGGGCTCCTTCTCCGACCAGGTCTCGCGCGGCGTCGACGTCCACAACTTCCGCCAGCCCCTCGGCGTCGTCGCCGGCATCACCCCCTTCAACTTCCCCGCGATGGTCCCGCTGTGGATGCACCCGGTCGCCATCGCCACCGGCAACACGTTCATCCTCAAGCCGTCCGAGCGCGACCCCTCCGCCGCGAACTTCGTCGCCGACCTCTACCGCAAGGCCGGCCTGCCCGACGGCGTCTTCAACGTCGTCCACGGCGGCAAGGACGCGGTCGACGCCCTCCTCACCCACCCCGGCATCGAGGCCGTCTCCTTCGTCGGCTCCACGCCCATCGCCAAGTACGTGCACGAGCAGGCCACCGCCCACGGCAAGCGCGTCCAGGCCCTCGGCGGCGCCAAGAACCACGCCGTCGTCCTCCCCGACGCCGACCTGGAATTCGCCGCCAACCACCTCACCGCCGGCGCCTACGGCTCCGCGGGCGAACGCTGCATGGCCGTCTCCGTCGCCGTCGCGGTCGGCGACGCCGCCGACGCCCTGGTCCAGACCCTGGAGCGCAAGGCGGGCGAGGTGAAGGTCGGCCCCGGCGACGTCCCCGGCACCGAGATGGGCCCGCTGGTCACCAAGGCCGCGCAGGAGCGCGTCGAGAACGCGATCGGGGTGGCCGCCGCCCAGGGCGCGACCGTGATCGTCGACGGCCGAGGCCTGAAGCTCGACGACCCCGCGTACGCCGACGGCTTCTTCACCGGCCCGTCCCTCCTCGACCACGTCACCACCGAGATGGACGCCTACAAGGAGGAGCTCTTCGGCCCCGTCCTCGCCATCGTCCGCACCGACACCCTCGACGAGGCCATCGACCTCATCAACGCCAACCCCTACGGCAACGGCACCGCCCTGTTCACCGCCTCCGGCGAAGCAGCCCGCCGCTTCCAGCGCCGCATCAAGGTCGGCATGATCGGCATCAACGTCCCCGTCCCCGTCCCCATGTCCTACTACTCCTTCGGCGGCTGGAAGGACTCCCTCATCGGCGACCACCCCATCCACGGCCCCGAGGGCATCCGCTTCTACACCCGCCCCAAGGTCGTCACCACCCGCTGGCCCGAGCCCAGGCAGCAGCTCACCGCCGGCTTCGACTTCCCCACCTCCAGCTGACCGCACATAACAGAAGAGGCCAGGTCACAAACAACGTGACCTGGCCCTTTACGTTCTGAGCCCCCTGTCGGATTCGAACCGACGACCTACGCATTACAAGTGCCAGGGTTTTACTCCGGCTCGCTCTGAGATGCTCCGGCCAGTCTGAGAATGCCTGGTCGGAGCGGGGTGAGTCTCTGATCCACTCCGGTCATTCCGGCCCCCATCGGGACCTCCGCTCACGCACCGCTCACGCAGATGCCCTACCCGGTAGGTGCCCTGAACTGGGCCTCTTCCATTGTCCCGCACTCCCCCGCGCACCACAACGGAGACGCGAAACGGCCGCCTGCTCGGGGGGAACAGGCGGCCGTCGGACCGGTCCCGGCACGCCGTCTGCGCCGGGCCCGGGGTTCTACCAGCGCAGGCCGACAGCGTCCATCGGCCCGCTGCGGATATACGGGTTGCCGTGCTTGCCGGAGCCGTGGCGGTCTTTGGCGCTGCGAGTGCACAGAGCGCCGCTGGAGTGCCGGGACGCGCAGAGGCCGGCCGCCCGGTAGCCGTCCCCGTTGGCGTTGGCCACGCGCTCCTTCGTGTCCGCACTGATCTGCTTCATCGCGGGGCACCTTCCGGCAGTCGTTCGGTGAGGCCCAGCTGCGGCGCGCAGCCGGCGCAGGCGTAGACGTCGATGCTCAGGTCGTGGGCGCCGATGAACCCGACGGCGCGGCCCGCCTTGACGGCGCCCTTCCAGAGGCCGGCGTGACAGAAGACGCACGCCCACCCGGAGTGCTGGGCGCGGGTGAGCTTCGTGGCGTCGGGCAGTTCCGAGGGCTTCAGCTCGGCAGCGTTCACGGCTGGTCGGCGAACGGCACTAGGCGGCGCAGCCGGCGGCAGCGGGCGCAGGCGGAGTGCTGGGCTCCCGGCCCGGACGGGACCTCCACCACCTGGATCACCCGGACGTCTTCGCCGAGGCCTTTGTGCCAGTGGCACCATCCGACCCCGGTGAGGCTGGCCTGGGGGATCGCGGGCTGCGTAGTCTCTGCCATGTCGACGCTCCTCAACAGCGTTGGCCGCGCCCCGGGAGGCTCCGCCGCCTCGCCGGGGTTTCGTCGTATCCCCCGACGCTAGGAAGCCGCCCTCTCCGGGCGCCATAGATGTGCAGCCTTTTGCAGACGACTTCCAGGGGCTAAGGCCTGACTCCTTCGCGCCCTTGACGTCATTCCACACACAGAGAAATGGTGGTGCACACGGCTGCAAACACTGATCGCGGGAGGCTGGCATGCCCCTACAGTTCTCGGGGATCGACCCTGACACCGACACTGGCGACAGCCCGACGGTATGGATCGACACCGACAAACAAGAGCTTCTGCTCCAAGGCTGGACCGCCACACCGGACGAAGAAGCACGCGTCTACAGCGAGGCCGGCACCGCGCCCGGGCACGCGCACGGAGTCCCACCGCACGAGACCATCATCCGGATCCCCGCACGCATGGTGCACATCCTCCGAAAGGCATGCGATGACCTTGAGCGTTCCGCCGATCGGTGAACTGCTCGACGCCGCCCAACACTCCGCTGTGCACCTGGAGATGCGGGACGTCTACGCGGTCTCCAAGGAGACCAGCGAATTCCAGCACTGGCTGAAGACCGGCAAACGGCCGGACGACCCTGACTCGGACTACTGGCGGGAATGGACCAGCGTGGTCCGGCGCGCTGTGACCCGCGGCGTGGCCGTGAGCCGGGCCCGCATCATCTCCGAACCGGTGACCGACTACATCCGCTACGAGCACGCCGGCACCCCGGTCAATCTTGCCGCTGGGGAACAGGTCCGCTGGCTGCCGCGCCGCCGGGCATCCGACATCGCCCTGCCCGGCAACGACTTCTGGCTCTTCGACAACAGGCTGGTCCGTTTCGGATTCTTCAGCGGCGACGGCGCCCTCACCGGGCACGCACTGGACGAGGACCCGGCCACGGTCAAGCTGTGCGCGTCCGCATTCGACGCGGTGTGGGAACGGGCGACCGCGCACGAGCAGTACGAGATCCGATAACACACCACACTGGACAGGCCAGCTCATGCCCGCATCACCATCGTCCTCGGCGCAGGCCGCGCGCGAGGCTGTAGGAAGGCGTCTCAAGGAACTCCGGCAGGACGCCGAACTGACGGTGGTCGAGCTGGCCGACCGGTGCGGCTGGCACTACGCCAAGACCTCTCGCGTTGAAAACGCCCGCACCGCGCCCTCAGTCGCAGACATCCGGGCATGGTGCCAGGCGTGCGGCGCCGACGACCAGGCGGAAGCTCTGATCGCCGCTTCCCGTAACGCCGAATCGGTATACACCGAGTGGCGCACTCAGGTACGCGCCGGCCTCAAAGCGCTCCAGGGAATGGAGCCTCGGCTGTTCCAGGACACTCGACTGTTCCGGGTGTACTCGTCATCGCTGGTGCCCGGCTTGCTTCAGACGGAGGGGTATGCGGCGGGAGTCCTCGGTATCAGTGCCCGGTTCCGGCGGATCCCGGTGGACGACAGCGCAGAGGCGGCCCGGGCCCGCGTCGAACGTAGCCGGGTCATCCACAAGCCTGGGCGCCAGTGTGTCTTCGTCATCGAAGAGGCGGCCCTGCGGTACCAGGTGTGTGATGCCGATGCGATGGCGGCTCAGCTCGGATATCTGATGACGGCGGGCGCGCTGCCGCAGATCTCGCTCGGCATCGTCCCGATGTCGGCACCTCCGAGAGAGCAGTGGCCGCGCGAGACCTTCCACGTGTACGACGACAGGCTCGTGTCTGTCGAGCTTGTGTCCGCCCGGGTTCGGATCAATCAGCCTGTGGAGATCGCCCTCTATCTGACGGCGTTCGAGGAACTGCGCGGCATGGCCGTGTACGGGGCCGAGGCGCGCGCCCTGATCGTGAAGGCCATCGACGCTCTGGGCTGACCCTGGACGCACGAAAGCGGCCCCGCCCTCCCGGAGGAGAGCGGGGCCGCTGTCAGCGCATGAGGAACTGGGCGAGCACTCCGGCAGCCGCGCCGAGGACGGCAGCACCGCCGGCCGCGCGCCAGATGGTGTGCTCCAGGGTCCGCAGGCGGGACTCGTGGTCGGCGACGTCCTTGCTGACCTCGGTGAGGCCCTGGGCGATGGTGTCGAGTTTCGTCTCCACTCGGTTCACGCCATCGCTCAGGGATCTCAGCTCCTGATACATCTGGGCCGACGAGATGTAGACACCCGACGGCTCCGCTGGGGCGGTCACTGGCGGCTCGCTGTGTCGTCGGTGCGCAGCCACGACGGGAGCAGGGCCTGGACGGTCGGGAGCGCCATCACCCGGGCGAGACCGCCGGCGACCGCGAGCGCCCCGGCCGCCCACGGAAGCGAGGCGGGGATCCCGGATGCGTCGACGATCCCGGGTAGGGCCACGGCGACACCGACGGTGGTCTGCAGGACGGTGCGTGCGGTGCGCTTGGCTGCGTCGCTCATGGGTCAGGACTCCTTCGTGAGGGCGGCGGCCAGGGCCTGGACGGCGAGGGTCAGCTTGTCGAGCTTCCGGCCGTTCTCGGCGACGGCCGCCTCGAGGGCGCGCAGCTTGGTGGTCTGGCCGATGACGTGGGTGCCGAACGACCAGTAGTGGCCTGCGTTGTTGGGGTCGTCGCTGTAGTCGGCGGCGTCCTTCGGTGCGAGGAACACGCCGTCGGTGGTGGCGAAGGTCTTGAGGTCGGTGCGGTCGAAGCCGGCCACGTTGGGCTCCTTGGTGTCGGTGTCGTCGGTGCCGCTGCTGGGGCTCCAGCTGGCGGGGTGTGCGAGTCGAGCGGCCACGTCGGTACGGAACTTGGCCATGTCGAAGGACGGGTCGACCTTCCCTTCGACCGACGTCTCCTTGTGGCCGGCGACCGAGTTGGCGCCCCAGCCGTGCGCGCGGCAGAGCGCGGCGGCCCACCGGACCGCGGCGTCGTACTGCGCCTCGGGGTAGGGGTCCTTGCCGTTGCCGAGGTTCTCGATCTCCAGGCCGTACAGGCAGTCGTTGCCGTCGACCGTGCCGGACGCCTTCGACGGGGCCGGGTGCGTCACCGACTCGTTGAGGATCGCGTTGTACGCGTTCACCGCGGCGAGCCCGGCATGGTTGGCGCGGCCGGCGCTGCACATGGTGACGAGCCCCGACTTCGCGAGGTGGCCGTGGGCGAGCGGCGCGGGCAGGTCCGCGCGGCCGGTCTTGGCGACGATGTCCAGGGAGCTGGTGGCGGCGGTGTGGTGGATGAGGACGCCGTGGACCGGGCCGAAGGTCTTGCCGGTGGCAGCGTCCCGGGAGCGGGTGCGCCAGCCGGGGTACTCGGCGACGTGCACGCCCTCGGCCTTCAGCGCTGCCACGAAGGCGTCAGCGGACAGGGGTGTGGCCATAGGTGCTCCAGACGTGACGAAGCCCCGGCCGGTCGGCTCGGGGCTGGTGGTGTGGGGGCGGTTCAGGAGACTTCGGGCTGAGGATTCAACAGAGTCGCGGCCACGATCTCCATGAGCTGATGGCAGCGGCCGCACTCGATGATCACGGTGCCGCCGTTGGAGTAGCAGGGGTTCACCTCGAACTCCTGCCCGTAGTTGACGCAGCCCTCGGTGACATCCCGTGCGGTCACCGCGTACCAGAGGGCGGGTTCGAACACGATGCTGCTCATGAGCCGATCACCAGCCAGTGCACAACGGTCGCGGTGGTGTTGGTGCGGGTGACCCACAGGGTCATCCCATTGCTGCTGACGCTGGTCGCGCTGACCCCGGTGACCTGGCTGCCCGGCACGGAGGTGGAGGCGGTGACCTGCGCGTAGAAGGTGGTGCCCGACAGGCCGAGGCCGGTCACGGCCGCCGACGTCGGGGTGTTCGCCGCCGACGGTGTGATCGTGGTCGACCCGTAGGCGATGTTCGCGAAGGTCAGGATGCCGGCGATGTCCATGTTGCAGGCGCCGCTTTCTCCGACGCCGGCGACCGTCCGGAACCCGGAGAGCAGCACGGTCGGCAGGTCGCCGCCTGACACCGAGCTGAGGTCCATGAGGACTTGCCAGTCCGATGCTTCGATGGCCCCGGAGGTGAGGGTCAGGTCACTGGCCAGGCCGGGGATCGCGCTGTAGTAGGCGCCGCCGAATTCGGCGGCGGCGCTGTCGTCGGCGGGCCGGAACCGGAGCTGCCCGGAGGCCAGTGAGGCCGTCACGGGGGTCCCGTCGTCCTGGGTGCCGCGGGTCCAGACGCCGCCCCCGCCGTCGTCCATCAGGCCGAGTTCGGCGATCAGGGTCTGGCCGTCGTCGCTGTAGATCTTCAGGCTGCCGACGGTGGCGCTGCTCATGCGGCGTGCGGCCCGCAGTTCCTTGATCTGCCGTTCGAGGGCGGCGACCCGGCGGGCCAGGGCGGTCGCGTCGGGGGGCAGTTGGTCGACCTGCTTGGGCATCAGCTCTCCTGTACCAGGATCGGGCGGACACGGTCGGCTCCGGCGTCCAGCTCCCACGACCAGCAGCGGGCCGTCACGCTCGCGCCCAGCGGGTGCCGGGGGGAGCGTTCGACCGCGAGGGTGACGGAGTCGCCCAGCGCCCAGTCCTGGCCGAGCCGGGGCGCCTGGGAGGCGACGGCTTCGATGCTCCACACCTGGGCGCCCTGCGCCATCAGCGTCAGGGACTGTGTGGCGTGCGCGTTGAGCTGGACGGGGTCGGTGACTCCGGTGGCCGGGGTGAACCGGTACTCCCAGCGCGGCCAGCCCGCGGCGATCAGCGCGGTCGCCTCGTGGGCGGTGGAGGTGAGCCGGGAGCTGCCCTCGCCCTCGCCGCGGGCGATGACGGTGGTGGCGCCCTTCCCGGCCTCGTAGGACTCGGTCAGGGTGTAGGCGTTGACGCAGCCCGGGAAGTCGAACGTCACGGCCGTGCTGGTCTGGATACCGACCGCCTTGCGGACGCGCAGCGGGAACTGGAAGCCGGAGTGCGAGGCGTTCCAGGTGACGTCGATGGTCCACTCGGGGCCGCCGTCCATGCTCATCAGCTCGCCGAGGCAGGACAGGATGGTCTTGTCGTCGCCGTCCGTGGTCGTGTAGTCGAGCGAGGTGCCGATGGTGGGGGCGTCGATGACGATCGGCGGCCCGGCGGTGAGCGCCGGGGTGACGAGCGCGCTGACGATGGCGGCCTGGTCGGTGGCGAGCAGGACCTGGGAGCCGGGGTAGCGGCCGTCCAGGTAGCGCTCCAGGGTGGCGGCGCCGAGGTCCACGGTCTGTGCGCTGCCGGCCTCGCGGGTGAGGACGGCGCCGGCCCACAGGGGGGTGTCGGTGGCGGTGTCGACGGCGACGAGCAGGGAGCGGCCGGGAGCGGTTGCCGCTTCCCATTCGTCGGCCGCGCCGTTAAGCGACAGGTCGGCCTGGAGGGTCGTGGACGTGCCCAGCTTGCGTGTGAGGGCGCCGCTCGGGGTGAGCGACGGCAGGTCCTCGACGATGCCGCCGGTGCGCAGGTCGCAGCCGTACCAGGCGAGTTGGTAGGGCAGCGCGCTCATGTCGTCGCCTCGTACTGGCCGGTCACGGTGAAGCGGTCGCCCGACGCCCACGTCCAGGGGGAGACCGAGTCGGCGATGCCAGTCGGCACGGCCGACGCGTTCGACATGGCACCGCTCATGTACAGCAGGAGGTTTGTGCCGTCGGCCGAAGTGTGAGCGATGCCCGGGGAGCCTTTGCTGGTGCCGGGCCCGAAGCCGACGGTGCCGATCGGGTAGGTCGTTTTCGCGGCGGTGAACGGCAGGCTGAACTGCCAGTTGTCGGCGCTGGTGGCGCCCGATCCGAAGTTGGTCAGGCCGCCGAAGGTGATGTTCATCCAGAAGTTCACCAACCTGCCGACCTTGATGTACGTGCAGTCGACGGTGGAGTTGCCGTAGGACGGGGAGTGGGCGCCGGTCGACGTCGTCCAGAGAGGGAGCCAGGCGGTCGAGGCGCCGGGCGCCTTCTGGTAGGTGTCCCAGCTGGATCCGTTGTACCGGCGCAGGTTGGTGCCGTCGTCGTAGTACTGGCCGGTGTAGGGGCTGGTGGGGGCGCTGCTGGCCGGCAGGATCCCGCCGGGCGCCACGGTGATCGGCAGCACCGACGAGTTGACCGTGGTCGACCCGCCGCCGGACGCGGGCACGTTGAGCTGCGCCAGCGGCATGTAGATGACCGTGCCCGCCGGGGTGGGCGCAACCGGGGACGAGGCCGCGGTCCCGGCCAGGTACTGCACGTCGGCCTGGTTGAGACCCGAGGCGTCGACGGAGTTGTCCCAGACCCGCAGATACACCAGGTCGATGCGCGGCAGGGTGGCGTGCGGCGCGTTCTGGGTGAGGGTGGACGTCGACGTCATGGCGACCCGGTAGGTGCCCTGCCCGGCGAAGTACAGGCTGGTGATGCCGGTTCCCACCGTGATGGTCGTACCTGACACGGACACGGCGAAACCGTTACTGCCCGGGGCGACACCCGAGCGGGCGCCGAGCGGGTTCGCGCCGTTGGTCATGACGATCAGCGAGTCGACACGGCGCAGCTGGAACGCGTTGAGGCTGACGGTGTCGATCCACGCGGGGTTGACCACCATGAGGCAGCTCCTTTCACAGCCAGGCGGAGCGCCAGGTGACGGTCAACTGGGCGCTGGAATCGTAGGCAGAGGCCCGGAACAGGACGGTCGTCGAGCCGCCGGCAGCGATGACGGGCCAGCCGCTGGGAACGGTGAGATAGCGGCGCCGGGATGTGGAGCCGTTCAGGGCGACGGTCTTGGCGTCCGTGTCGATGACCAGCTGGTCGCCGGTGAACAGGGTGTCGCTGTAGTTCAGGAACCGCACGGTGCCGTCCGGACTCTGCACGACGACCTGCGGGGCGATCACCGACCCGCCGATGGTGAACACCGGACGGCTGTCGAAGGTGCCGGAGTTGACTGCCGAGACCTGCCCGGAGACCGTGGTTGCGCTGCTGACCAACGGGGGCGTGACCGGTGGCGTCAGACCTCCCGTCGTGAACGGCAAGCCGATCGTGCCGGACTGGAGATCGACGCCATACCGTCGAGGGTCGGCAGCGGTCACCATCACGCTGAACGTGGCCCGGGTGTCGGTCAGGTACTGCATGATCGGCTTCCCGGAGCGCCGCACGGTCGCCTGCTTGGGAGTGGACTCCCATACCGTCAGCACGGTGTCCGTCAGGGCAGCCGCTACCCGCAACTGGTCCATCGCCTGTTCCAGCGCGGTCCTCGACGGCGCGACGAGCGTGCCGCCCAGGGTGATGGGCCGTGCCCCCAGGTACACCGGGGACGCCCATGCGCCGTGGTCCCCGTCGCGCTCGGTGAACTCGGCCCGGACGTCCGGGGAGTCCCAGCCCTCCAGGGTCTGGAGGATCCAGGCGACCCCGTTGGAGTCCACGGTCCCCAGGGCGATGGCGCCCAGGGTCGCCTGGAGGCCGTCCAGGGCGGCGCCCGGCGTGTACGGCATGCCCGCTCCCCTCTTCCCTCAGCCCACGAAGCCGATGACGCGGGCGATGTCGTGGGCCTGCTCGGCGGCGGTCTGCTTGGCGCCGTGCAGATGCACCTCGATGTGCTTGGACACCTCGCGCGCGACCGTGGCCGTGGACGGGGCCGCGCCGTACCGGCCGGCGGGGACCAGCTGGTAGCCCATCGACGAGGCGGTCTTGGCGAGCAGCGCCCGGGAGCGGGACGAGCCGTTCCAGGGGATCCAGGACTCGGGGACCCCGGCCTCGGCGCCGAGGACCATTGTCGGCCTCGACAGGATGCCGCCGGCCGCCATCGCCACCCCGCCCTGGGCGTTCCACTGCTGCACGAAGGTGTCCTTGTACAGCGCGGGCAACGCCTTGATCTGGGCGGTCATCTTCGGGACCAGGGCGCGGATGGTGGCCACGTCCAGGCCTGCCGAGATCAGGTCGGCGAACCCCTTGCCCGGCCCACTGCGCAGTGTCGACAGCAAGACCAGGCTGTTGGACAGGTCGTCGCCGGAGAGTGCGGCCTGCGCCTTGCCGACGCTCGCGTTCGCCTTCTTCGCGGCGCTGGTGTCGCCGGCCGCCTGGTGGGCGATTTCCATGGCGCTGGAGTCGCCCTGGGCGGCCAGGGCCTGGGCGAGGTCGCCGAAGCCCTGCGCGGCCAGCTTCTGCAAGTCCGCCGCGAACTGGGCGTTCTCCTTCGTCGACGCGTTCAGCTGGTTCGTGAAGTCCTTCAGCGTGGCCTTCGCCAGCTCACCGGTCTTCTCCAGCTTCGCGGTGATCGACTTGAACTGCTTGTCCGACGCCCCGGCGAGGGCGTTGACGAGGGCGTACCCGTCCTCGCCCATGCCCTCCAGCAGCGCCTGAAGTTCCTTGCCGCCCCGCGTCCCGATCTTGTTGAGGTTCTTCCGCCACTTCTCGGTCGAGGCCACGCTCTTGTTGAGCTGCGCCTCGTAGGCCTTCAGGTTGAAGACGGTGGGCGCCTTGGCACCCTTGCTCACCCCGAGCGCCTTGTCCGCGGCGTAGACGTCGGAGCGCTCCTTGGACACGGTCTTGTCCGCGGCCTTCTTCGCCGAGCGGGCCTTGTCGACCTTCTCCTCGGCGGCCCGCATCTGTGCCGCCGTGTGGTGCCCCTTCCGTACCCGCTCCAGGTTCTTCTCGGCGTCCCGGAGGCTGTCGGCCGCCTTCTTCTGCGCCTTGAGCGCCTTGTTCAGGTCGTCCCAGGCCTTCTTCAGGTCCTCGACTTCCTTGTCGTAGCGCTCCTTCGCGTCCGACGGGCCGCCGAGCACGGCCTGTCCGGTCGGCGTGTACGTGAAGCCGGGGATCCCGCCGGAAGCCAGGCCGCCGCGCGCGAGCCGGTTGGCGTTGATGGCCTTCAGCAGGGGCAGCCACCGCTTGGTCGCCGCGGCGTTCACCACGAACTCCGTGTTGGCGACCCTGCCCATGGCGCCACTGGCGAACAACGCAAGGATGGAATCCGAGGTGCCCGTCCCCGGACCGCTGAGCAGCCCGTTGGGGGCGATCTGCACGGCACCGCCGGCCCCGTAGCCGGGCACCAGGCCGCCGCGGGCCTGGCCGCCCTTGGGCAGCTGCACGCCGGCGCCGCCGCCCGCCTGCACCTTCTTGTAATACTCGGTGGTGTAGACGCCGACACCGACGGTCTTGCCGTGGACGCCGTCGATGTAGTTCTGGATCGCCTGGGCCGCGGCCTTCGGGCCGGCGGTGGGCAGGGTGATCTCGACCTTCTTGCCCTTGGTGTTCTTGATCTTGAAGCCGAGGGATTCGAGGGCCGTCTTCGCGTCCGCCGTCAGGGCGTCCACGGTGACCTTCTTGCCCTTGGTGTTCTTGATCTTCTCCTGCACCGCCTGCAAGCCGTTGAGGGCGCCCTGGGTCTTGGCGTCGACCTCTGTCGCCACCGACGGGGGCAGCTTCAGGTAGGCGGCGGCGAGCCGGTCGACGGCGTCCTTGCTGAACCCCTTCGCGCGAAGGTCCTTCTTGAGCAGCTCGATGTCCTTCTCCAGGACCTTCTGCCCGGCCTCCTGAGAGTTCTTCTCCTTGGCGACGGCCTCGGCGTGGTCCATGGCTGCCTTCGCGGCGTCCAGGAACGCCGACTTGACCTTGCGGCCCTTGTCGGTGGAGACGTCCAGCGAGTGCCCGTTGTCCTTCACCGCGTCGTTCAGATCGGCCATCGACTGCTGGAAGCCGATCTCGCTCTGCGCCGCACTGATGGCCGACCCGTTGAGCCTGTCGAGGGAGTCCGACAGCTGCTCCGCTGCGGACTTCTGGTTTTCGAGTTCGTCGGCGGTCGTCTGGGCGACGTCGCCCAGCGCGGACTGGCCTTCGGCGGTGGTCCGGGACTGGGTGTCGGCGTCCGCGAGAGCGTCCGTGTAGGAGGGCAGCAGGCTGCGGAACTTCTCGACCGAGGTGCCGTCCAGGCTGCTGGACAGGCCCTTGAAGATGGTGGCGGCCTGGTCGGCGGCCCCCGACTGCACCAGCTGTGCGAGCGCTGAGTCCAGGGCCTTGATGCGGTCCTTGGCGTCGTCCAGCTTCATCGGACCGGTGCCGAGGGCGTCCTCGTCGGTGAAGAGCGCCATGGACTCCTTGAAGTGCCGGATCCGGTCATTGAACCCGGGGTGGGCGATCTGCTGGACCGCCTCGTTCAGGTCGCCGAGGTCCTTGCCGAAGCTCTTCGCCGCCTGCCCGGAGATCTTCCCGGTGTCGGCGAAGTCCAAGAGGCTGTTAGCCATCTTCGCCGTGCTGGGCGGCGCGTCCCGCATGGCCGCCTTCAGCTGGTTCACGCCGACGGCCAGGGCCGCCACGATCCCGACGACGCTGCCGATCGTGCCCAGCGTGCCCAGGGCGGCCCTCGTGCGGGCCGTGGTGATGCCCAGGGCCGTCAGGGCGGTACGGGTCGCGGCGATCCGGGGCAGCAGCAGCAGGAACCCGGCCACCGCGATCATCGCGGCGCCCCCGACACCGGTCAGCAGTGTGACCGCCTTCTGGAGCGGCACGGGCAGGCTGTTGTAGGCGTTGACCAGGTTGGTCACCCACTGGACCATGTCCCGCAGCGCCCCGTTGGCGCTGGATCCGCCCTCGATGAGCGCGACCTCCAGGGCGCCGCGCAGCCGCTCGAAGTCACCGACGAGGTTGTCGGTCTGGATCGACGCCATCCGGGAGGCCGCGCCCTGGTCGTCGACCGCCTTGACGTACTTGTCGATGCCCTTGGAGCCGAGCTCGTACAGGATCGTCGCCGAGCGCACCGCGTCCGCGCCGAAGATCGTCGCGAAGGCGGCGTTGCGGGCCTCGGGAGTGAGGTTCTTGAAGCTGGACTGCAGGTTCCCGGCGAGCTTGGACAGGCCGACGAACTTGCCCTGGCTGTCGTAGGCGGTGAACCCGAGCTTCGCCATCATCTGGCGGGCCTCGTCGGACTGCGGGGTCAGCCGCTGCAGCATCACCTTCAGCGAGGTACCGGCGTCCGAACCGATCAGGGCGTGGTCGGCGAAGGCGGCCAGCGTGCCGACGGTGTCCTCAAGGTCCAGGCCGGTCTGCTTGGCGAGCAGACCGCCCTGGCGCAGGGACATGCCCAGCCCGGACATGTCCGCCGCGGACTTGTTCGCCGCCGCGGACAGGACGTCGGCGACATGCGTGACGTCCTTGCCCTGCAGGCCGAACGTGTTCATCGCCTGCGCCGCGATCACGGCGGCGTCGGCCAGGTCCATCTGCCCGGACGCGGCCAGCGCCAGCGTGCCCTTGAGGGCGCCACCGGTGATGTTCGCGACCGAGACGCCGGCGCGCGCCAGCTCGGCCTCGGCGTCCGCCGCCTGCGAGGCAGTGAACGACGTGCTCTTGCCCGCCTCCAGCGCCGCCGCCCGCAGCTTGCCCATCTCCGCCGACGTCGCCCCGGTGACCGCGCGGACGTTGCTCATGGCCTTGTCGAACTTCGCGGCGGCGGCCACCGCGACGGTGAAGCCCGCGAGCATGACCGCGCCGACCTTCGCGCCGGCGCCCGCCAGCTGGCTGGTCCGGTCGCTCGCCTGCCGCAGGCTGCGCGTGTACTGGTTGACGTCGGCGCGGAGCCGGACGGTGACGGTACGGACGGCCATGTCACCTCCCGGCGGGGTGCAGGGCCGTCAGGCCGAACTGTGGGTGATGTGGACGTGCAGGCCTTCGCTCTTGCCGCCCTTGTCCTGGTAGGCCTTCACGGCGGACGCGGACGCGGTGCAGGCGTGGCAGCGCACCAGCTCGGCCTTGTACCGGAACTCGTTGTCGGCGTCGGTGGCCTCGCCCCAGGGCTGCCCGCACTCCGGGCAGGTGTCCGCCTCGACCGTGTGGAGGGCTTCGGCCCATGCCCGGTCCTCGGGCAGCCACAGCGGCTCCCCTTCGGCGACCACCCGCCCCAGGAACACCGAGCGGGGGACACCCCAGGACCGGGCGGTTTCTAGCTCCCGCCGCCAAGGCCCGCCAGGAGTGCGGAGGCGGCCAGCGAGAAAGGGGCAAGGTCCGCGGACGTGTGCACGTCCCACGCCGCGGAGGCGAGCTTTTGGATCTCACCCTGGTTGAGGACCTCGAACAGGGCGGCGGCCGACTCGGCGGTCAGCTTGGGTTCCACACAGGACGCGACGACCAGGGCGCGGGGGAAGGTGTTCTCGTCGAACAGCTGGTCCTCGGTCTTGCCCGGGTGCGCGGCGAGCAGGTCGCTGTAGGCCTTGTCTCCGATGTACCGGAGCGTGAACGGCACTTCGGACTCGCGCGCCTGGTCGCGGACCTCCTTGAGCCGGGCGGCGATCGCGCGGGCGGGGTGCTGCTCGGACAGGTCGCTGGGCTCCCAGTCCTCGTTGACCTGGGTGAGTTCCTGGGCCAGGCGCTCGGCCTCCCCGGCGAGGTCGCCCCGGGTGCACACCATGACGGTGCGCTCCCGGGGCTTGGCCTGCTTGAGGATCTCCTCGATCGACGGCATCAGGCCACCGTCGCCGCGGTCGCCGGCGGGTTCGTGACCTTCATCGGGGACACGAACTTCATGACCTCGTTCGCGGCGGGGGCCACGTTCTGCGGCTCGCCGCAGGTGATCGGGTAAACCTCGCACTTCTGCGAGGTCGCCCACGCGGTGGCGTAGGCGACACCGCGACGCACGACGAGGTAGCCGGACACCCCGTACTTCAGCGTGGTGTACGGGAGGTCCTCGCCGCCGGTGGTGCCGCGCTTGAACGTCATCTCGGTGTCGAAGCCGATCCGGCCCACGGTCTTCGTGTCGAACGTGGAGGCCAGGCTGGAGGTGTCGACGTCCGCCGTGGACGGGTCGATCTTCAGGCCGTCGGGGGTGACGCGGGTCGTGAAGTCGCTGCCGGCGTTCAGCTCGGTCGTGGTCGGCGCGTTGATGTTGGCGATGGACGACGCCCAGACCACTTTGGTCATGCCGTCGTTGATCAGGTCGGACATGGGCCCTCCTCAGGGCACGAAAAAGCCCCGGGCGGCGGGGCGGGCGGGAAGGTGCTGGACGTCAGATGACGAGGCTGGCGACGGTGACGCTGGTCGTCGACGAGTAGGTGATCGACGCGCTCACGCCGTCGGAGGGCGACGCGAACAGGTCGGCGGTGATCGGGCCGATCATCTTGTCGCCGGTCGTGGCCGGCACGGTCACCACGAGGTCGGCGGCGGCCTGGCCGCGGACCTTGGCCGTCGCCGTGATCGTGACGGTCATGCTGGAGCCGTTGGTGTTCTTGACGTGCAGGAACGACCGTTCGCCGCACGTCACCGTGGTGGACGCGGCGGCGGCCGAGTACGTCGGGGTCAGGCCGCTCAGTGCGACGACCTGCTGGGCGAGAAGCGCCATGAGGCTCTCCAATCAGGCGGGTGTGGAACAGATCCGGTACTGCACGGGGACGAACCAGATGGGCGGGGTGACGTCGTCGTCCCGCGCGACCGGGGGCCCGCCGAGGTCCTCGGGCGGCCAGCAGGACCGGCCCGTAACCAGCAGCGGCGCGGCGAGGGCCTGGCGGACGCGGCCGGCCACCCACAGGGCGCGCTCGGCACTGCTGCCGACACAGGTGATCTGCATGGTCGAGTCGAAGTCGGTGCGCTGGTCGGCGAGGGACTCCCGCACGGCCATACCGGGGTCGGGGTAGAGGACGGCGAACTTGTCGGGCGGTGACCACCCGGCTCCGGTGGGGGTGCCGCCGAGGTAGACGGTCAGGTCGGCCGCCTCCAGCGCGGCCTGGACGGCGTCGGCGTGCGGCAGGACGTCAGGAGCGGTGGCCACCTGCTCACCACCAGGCCAGGCCGCGCGCGGTGACGAGGTCCATCTGTGCCTCGAACCGTGGCAGTTCGGCGGCGAGCGCCCGGCCGCCGTCGTTGTGCGGCGGGTTCTTCACCGAGCCGTACTCCAGCAGGTTGCCGAGCGCCCCCTGAGGGGCTTCCTTGTCCGGGCCGATCCGGGCGTCGGTGATGTCCGGGCCCACCGTCAGCAGGTCGTAGCCGATGGACGCCGGATACGCAGGGGCGTGCCGGCCGGACGAGGCTCGCGCGTTCTTCGCCCAGTCCCGCTTCACGTTCAGCGCGCCCCGGTTGACGACCTGGCGGGCCTCCCGGCGGACGATCGGGATGCTCCGGGCCAGGTGCGCCTGGAGGCGGCGCACATCGCCCATGTCGAAGGGATCGTTCATCAGGACCGGTCCTCCGTGGTGATCCGCCAGGCCGTGGTCTGGCCGCTGAACTGGGCGCCGGTCACCCACAGGATGAGGCCGGTCATGCGGGCGTCCGGTGAGGCGGTGACCTCGATCCGCATGCCCGGCAGGACCCGCTTCCCCGACGGCAGCGGCGTGCTCCAGGGCAGGGCCACCTGGTACTCCAGCAGGCGGACTTCACGGTCGGCGGCCTGGACGTCCTCCCCGGAGGCCTGCGCCACCGGCTTCACGCGGGCCTTCCCGGTGTAGAGCGTGGTCTGGGCGCCCGGGGTGGTGGTCCCGGTGGTCCGGTCGAAGGTGTCCTCGGCCTGCTCGTACAACCGCACGGTGTCCCGCATACGGGCCTCGGCTGCCGCGCGGCCGGCTGCCAGGACGCTGTCGAGGCTCACGGCCCGCTCACCACCCACACGCACCGCTCGCCCAGCTCGCGCTGGAGGGCGGCCAGTTCACCGGGCAGCAGGTCACCCGCGTACTGGATCGCCTCGGACGCGTAGGTCACGCTGTAGTCGTCGACCGTCTCCTGCCGGATGCCCGACTCCATGCCCTTGGGCGTGCCGGAGAGCCGGTCGGCGACCGAGCAGGTCAGTTCCACGATGCCGTCGGGTACCGGGTCCCAGCCGCGCCGGTAGGTGACCTGGGCGCGGGGCACCAGGCAGGTGGGGAACCGCAGGTGCTCGCCGTCCCACCACCAGCCGGTGACCGTGGTGAGGGTGCCGTCCTCGCCGACCGACGACACAGCCTGGACTTCGAGGACCGGCGGGGCCGGCAGTTCGACCACGCCGCCGGCGACCGTCAGTTGCACGATGACGGTGCTGGGGGTGATGGGCTGCCCGGCCGCGCGCCGGATACGGGCCGACGCGCGGGCGAGCAGGGCGTCCGCCGAGTCCACCGGGAGGCTGTAGCCGTAGGCGATGGCGTCCGTCTTGCCGGCGAGCGGCGTGGGGAGGCTCACGGCTGCCCTCCCCTCAGTCGTTGCTCGGGGATGTCGGGGTGCCGTACTTCTCGATGAGGTCCGCCTTGGTCATGCCGTCGGCTTCCTCCGGGGTGGCGCCCTTCACTACGGCCCAGCCCACCCATTCCGGCTTGTTGGCGGTCTTGGCGGGCTCGGTCAGGGGCAGGCCGGCCACCTGCTGGCCCGGGGCCGGCGTCTTGCCGACGCCGGTCGGCTCCTCGTCGGCGGGGGCGGTGTAGGGGCTGCCGTCCTCGTTGACGCGCTGGAGCATGCCCTTGGTCAGGCGTTCCTGGATCGGTTCGGGCAGCGGCAGGTCCATCGCGTGGATGCCGCCGCCCTCGCCGCGCACGTAGATGGTCTCGGCCATGTCAGGTGTTCCTCGGGACCTTGAAGGCGGTGATGGTCATGGCGACGGAGGTCTCCACGATCAGGGAGCCGTCGTTCTGGAGGAACCGCCCGGATTCCACCGGGCCGATCCACTGGGTCGCCGAGTTGGCGACGGTGACGGTGAGCGGGCCCTGTCCGGAGGCGATCGCCAGCGGCAGGGAGCCCGCCAGGACCGAGGCGGTGCCGGAGCCGCCGGAGGCGTTGGAGACGCGCAGCAGCGTCAGTTCCGGGAACGACGCGGCGATCTGGCCGCCGTTGCCGGCGCCGGAGGTGACCGCGGTCCCGGCCGGGTCGGCGAGGCTGCTGTTGGCGACGAGGGAGCTGTAGGAGACAGCGGTGCGTGCCATGGTGGCTGGCCCTCCTGATCAGGTCTGGGACGCGATGGCCGTGGCCAGCGCCTCGGGGCGGATGACCTTCGCGCCGTACAGCGCCAGGCCCTTGATGGCGTCCGAGAAGGACGATTCGGGGCGGTAGGCCTCGGTCTTGTTGATCTGCTCGGCGAAGGAGACGGCGGTGTTGTTGCCCGCGGTGACCACGTAGTCGTCGCCGGTCGGGTTGGGGGCGTTGTTCGACATGTAGATGTCGAAGCCGGCGGCGCGGCCGATGAAGCCGTTGCGCAGGGCGGCGCCCTGGTCGGCGGCCTTCTCGGCGTTGATGAAGTTCGGGTCGAGCAGGGCCCGGCCCTCCAGCCACGGCGGGACGACCATCCAGCGGCCCTGGCGGGGCACGTTGGCGTTGTCGAGGGTGACCTTCAGCGGGACGCAGATCTTCGAGTAGAAGTACTCGGGGTTCGTCGTCGGGATGCTGATGGTGCCGAGCTGGTTCGCGGACTGCGCCTGGGTGTAGAGGTTGGCGACGTACTGGTCGACCACGTCCGCGAGGGCGTAGGCAGCCTCGGACATGGCCTGCGGCATGACGTCGCCCTTGGCCTGCCGCTTGTCGACGTCGTCGACCTTGAACGCCCAGTACTTGGACTGGTCGACGACCAGCGTGCGCTGGGCGTCGTTCAGCTCTTCGGGCGTGATGACGGTGCTGTTGGCGTTGTAGGTGCCGATCGTCGGCCGGGAGATCGACGTGATACGGACGGTGTCGCCCGCGTCGGAGATCTCGCCCTCGTAGTCGCGGTTGACCATGCCGGGCCCGGCGTAAATCAGCTCCTTGCGGAGTGCGACCAGGAGCTTGGCGGACCAAATCTCCGGCCGGAAACGCTTGATGGACATCGGTTTCCTCTCGGGTGGTTATCCGCCGAGGTAGTCGCGGAGCTGACCCTTGCGGTGAGCCTCGTCGATCTGCTCGGGCGTGAGTTTGGCTACGTCCTGCTCGGTGAGCTGGACAGGACCGCCGCGCCCCTTGCGGGCACCGCCGTCTCCGGACCCCTGGAACCTGGCCTCCGGTGCCTTTGCGGCGGTGGCTCCCAGGTAGGGGCGTTCCTTCAGGAGGTCCTCGATCGCGTCGGCGATCTCGGTCTCGTCGATCTGGCCGTCGTCGTCGACCTCGAACTGGCTGAGGTCGAGGAAGGCCAGGGCGTCGCGCGGGTTGGCGAGCTTGCCCGCTGCTGCCGCGCGGATCTCGGAGCGGACGATCCGCTGGTTGGCCTTGGCGGTTGCCGCCTTGTCGGCCTCGCTGCGGATCCGTTCGGGGTCGTCGGCGTTCCCGCCGCTGGTGCCCTTGAGCTGGTCGCGCTCGGACTCGGCGGCCTTGCGCCGGTCGCGTTCCTTGCGCCACCGCTCCTTCATGCGGTCCAGGGCCTGCTTGCCGGCGTCGCCGAGCTGGTCGGCGCCGTCCTGATCCGCTCCGTCGTCGTCCTGGTCGTCGTTGCCGTTTCCGGCGTCGTCGTCCTGGTCGTCGTCGGTGTCGTCCCCTCCGCCGGCGTCGTCGTCCTGGCCGTCGTCGTCATCGTCGTCGGCGGCGCCGAGGACGGGCCAGATCGGGTACTGCTCGTCCGGGTCCTCGCCGGGGCGGGCCTTGCGCCAGCCCAGCGCGGTACGGCCGGTGGTGGGGTGGACGGGCAGGGTCGTTGCGGTCATGGTGATGCGTCTCCCGTTGCGGAAGTCGGGACCAGGGCGTTGCGCCCGGTCAGGTCAGGTAGCCGAAGCGGCGCAGCAGCCGGATGGCGTCTTCGCGGTCCTCGGCGAGCCGGTAGATCTCCTCGGGCAGCAGGCGAGGCGTCCGCAGCTGGAAGCCGCGTCCCGAGGGACCGACCAGGCCGCGGTCCATTGCCCGGCGCCGCTCGGCCCGATAGAACGCACCGCGCCGGGTGACGCCCTCGCGGGTGGCTGCGACCCGGCGGCCGTAGGCGTCGGCGGTGTACATGCCGCGGCGGGCGTTGACGACCGACGCGGGGTCGGCGCCCTCGCGGATCGCACGGGCGCCGGCCTCGCCGAACACGCGGTTCTGCTCGGCCAGGGACAGGCTGCGGAAGTAGTCCACGGGGTCGACGAACGCTCCGCCGCCGCGGCCGGGCCGGGTCGTCGGGCTGAAGGCGTCCGAGTCGAGGCGGCCACGGTGCTGGTTACGGGCGACCAGCGTGGTCGGCAGGTGGATGCAGTCGCAGCGCGGGTGCCGCTGGAAGCCCTTGTTCCAGCCGAACTCCTTGCCCGCCAGGATCACGCACCGGGCGCAGGCTGGAGGCTGCACCACCCTGACGTAGCCCTGGATCGTCCGCCGCCCGGCGATCCCGACGCCGACGGCGCCGCGGCCCGCGTCGGCGACCTCCGAGCGGATGATCGTGGCCAGCAGGCCGCGGCCCGCTCCGAGCGCCTGCTGTGTGCCGGAACCTGCCTTGATGGCCTCGAACGTCGTGAACAGCGGGCGCAGCATCAGCGTGTCCAAGGGCCGCCCGTCGGCCGCGACCCCAGCGAACGCGGACGGGTTCACCCGGTCCTCGGCGCCGCCGGCGTCCTCGGCGTCGGCGACCCCGTCGATGTAATCGTCGGCGCCGGTGGCCGCCGCCAGCTGCCCGGAGGTGAGGACCGCGACCAGCCGCGGACCGACCGAGCTCCACGACGCGCGAAGCTGTCCGGCGTCGAGCATGCCCCACTCCCGCAGGGCGGCTGCCATGGTCGTCGCCGCGATCCGCCGCTGCTGCGCGAGGTGCCGCCCGGCCAGGACCAGCGGGTCCGTCACGGCACGCCGCCATCAACCGGCGCAGGCGGCCCGGGTGCGGGCTCCGGCGGCTGCCCGCCGGCGCCCAGCATGGCCGCGACCGGGTCCTGCTCGGCCTCCCGGGCCCGCATCTCCATCAGCGTCGCGACCTCGGTCGGGGTCAGACCGAACCGCAGGGCGAGCCACTCGAAGGGGAACCCGATCTGCTTCAGCTTCAGCAGCGAGTCGGTCAGCTGCGCCAGGTTCCTGGACTGCGGGTCCTTCCACAGCACCGAACCGCCGCCGAGCGCCTTGCCCTTGGCGTCCTCGCCGCGGGCCAGACAGATCAGCTGGAACACCTCGCGCAGGGCCTGCCCGAACCACAGTTGCTTCTCCTCGACCCGCTTCACCAGGCCGGTCTCAGCCGCGATCAGCGCATCCCCAGAGAGGTTCGCCATCTTGCCGATCAGATAGTGCTGCGGGGTGCGGGTCTGCGCGGCGATGTGGCCGACGGCGACCTCGATGATGTCGGTGTAGGCGGTGAGCTGGGCAGCGGGCCAGGAATCGGCCTTGGCGTCGGGGTTCTCCAGCCACAGGATGCGGTCGGTGACGAACTTCTTCAGGTCGATCGGCTTCTCGCCGACCTTCTGTCCGTTCGCGTCCAGGATCGGGACCTTCGGAATCTCGGCCCCGGTGATGATCCGCTGGGTCAGGGAGGCGTAGTCGGCGTTCGTGAACAGCATCGCCCACAGCAGGTTGATGGCGTCCTGCATGGCGATGACCCCGGACACGTCCGACACCGGCTCCGAGGCGAGCAGGGGCCGGTTCGGGAGCTCCACCATCGGCACGACGCCCATCGGGTTCGGCTGAGGGTTCGGCTCGTTGTCCATCTCGCGGGGCGTCCAGGAGTCCATGACCTCGTCGGCCTCGGCCATCTGCGGCGACTTCTTGTCCCCAGCGGACAGCGGCCGCTCGAACTTCCACACCTCGCTGGGCAGGTACAGGGTCGCGAACTCCTTGAAGCCGTCCTGCCACAGCTTCAGCGCGGCCCGCCGCCGGCGCCGTGAGCCCGGCTCGTACTGGACGACCGCCGAGGACGCGTCCTCGAAGGTGACGCACGGGGTCTCCTCATCGTCCGGGTCACCCCACACCAGCACGAAGGAACGGGCCGCGTTCCCGGCGCCGAGGAACCCGAGCTGACTGTCGGCGTCCAGGCCGTTGCGCTGCCACACCGACCACAGGTCGGCGTCCGCCTTCGTCTGGCCGGGCGCCTGCACGCCGGTCACGGTGAGCCGCTCGACCGGGCTGTCGGCAACGGGCTGCACCCAGTTGTCCGAGAACCCCTCGTAGCGGTCGGCGCAGTACTTCCGGAACTCCTCCGACGCGAACTTCAGCGGGTGCTTGCCCCGGTAATAGCGGTCATGCCGCAGCACGGACCCCGAACGGGACGTCAGCTCCGTCGCCAGGACATCGACCAGGCGCCGGGCCTGCTCCTCCGTAGCCACGCGCAACCCCCTCTCAAGCGGTGTAGGCGTAGTACTTCGGTGGCGGCGCCGCCTGCCCCGCGGCGATGGCGTCCTGCGCGGCCTCGTGGGCGAGGACCGAGCAGACCGCGAGGTCGATCTTCTGGAGGACCGAGGCCTTCCGAAGGACGTACCGGTTCGACGGTCGCGCGGCCTTCCGGGCGTTGCGCACATGGATCGAGGCGGTCTCGCAGCCGTCGTGCCAGAACGTGCTGTCCTTCTTCGTGACGTCGGTGAGCAGCTGCTCACACGCGGCGTGCATCTGCACCACGCGGTTGGTGTGCCACTCGGTGACGCGCTTCTCCCCGAAAGTCGCCTGCCAGGCCGCGACCTCGCTGGTCCAGTACGGCGGGTCCGCGTAGGCGCGCACGATGTCGTACCGGTCGAACATCTCCCGGAAGGCCGTGTCGACCTCCAGGCGGGGAACCTGGCCTTCCCAGTCCGCCGGGTCCCAGACGCACGGCCGCCGGTCCGGCCCGTAGACCGGGGTGAACTGGTAGCCGTCCAGGGTCTCGGCGCGGATACCGGTCCAGTCGTCCACGTCGGACCCGTCGAAGCCGAGCACGATCCGCGCGCCGTCCGGGACCTTGCGGCGCTTCAGGCGCGCGTCCCACCGGTCCTGCTGAAGCCAGGCACCCATGCCCGCAGTGATGCGGTTGCCGTAGAAGCGCTCGGCCTCGGCCGGCTCCTTCTCCAGCAGCTCGGCCGCCTCACCCTCGATGGAGTCGAGGTCCACGTGATGGCTGCCGTTGTACACCGCCGTGTGGATCTTCCGCCGCTCGGACTTCTTGGCGTAGTCCAAGCCCTTCGGAGGAAGCCGGTGATATCGGTAGACGTCCTTGACCTTGGTCTCGGCCGTCTTCTGCGCGACCGAGTTCTCTGTGGGATCCCAGGCGTTCGTCTGCTCCAGCGAGCGCCCCGACATGCCCGCCAGGCCACGGCGTTGCGTCGTGGCTACCTTCGTCATGCCGTTGCCCTCGGTCCAGATCCCGGTCTCGTCCTGCGCGGCGAACGTGATCGGGTTGCCCAGCCGGGACTGCGCGCTGGAGGTGACGACATCGATCCGGCCGTCGTTCGGCAGCCGGATGAACTGCTCACCGACCTTCATCACTTCGGACAGCGGACCGTTCCGGATCATCTCCTGCAGCGGCCGGTAGGTGTTGTCCGTCTGGTCCTCGGACGTCGCCGTGATCTGAATCAGCGGCTTGTTCCACGGCCGGCCCATCGGCTCGCCCGGCTCGTACTCGTACACCCAGCCGCAGGGGCAGCGGTGGTCCGAGCACCGATACCGCTCCCCGCCGCTGGCCCAGCCGTTGAACAACACCGGGCCGACACCCTCGGCCGCGACGATCGACGCGGCCCACGGGCCCTTCCCGGACTTCTGAGGTGCGACGGCCTGGGCACGCCGGTAGTGGAAGGCCGGCGCCAGCTGCCCCAGTTCGGCGGTCGGCTTGACCCGGTAGAGGTTGGCCGTGATCCGCAGCTGCCAGTCGTACATCACGAACGGCTGCGGCTCCGGGTCCAGACCGCCCACCGACTGCAGCTTGCAGTGCCGGGTGATCCAGTCCGGCACCACGAACAGCGTCGGGAAGTCCAACGACCAGGTGCCGTCGTCAGCCGCTACCACCGGCCACCGCCCTCAGCCGAGCACGCGCCGAGGTCGGCACGGCCGTTGGCGTCGGACCCGCCGGGGTCTGGTCGTCCTCGCTGAGACGCTCGATCCGCCACCGGTTCGCCCGCAGTCCGGGGCTGGTCAGGCCGAGGCTGTCGGCCATCTGCCGAACCAGAGTGCCCAGTGCCACCGAGGACTGCGGCTCCTCGGCCTGGGCCAGGCGCCGGACGTACAGCGCCACCTCGAACTCCTGGCTGCACCTCTCCCACATCAGGGCCTGCGGCAGCTTCCAGAAGTGCTCCCACAGCTCCATCTCGCGCTGCTCCGGCCAGGTCAGGGGGAAGTCGGGCGCGGCACCCTGGCGTCCCTCGGCAGGCAGGATCGTCCACTCGCCGGCGTCCCGCTCACGGCGCAGCGCCTCGGGGTCGGGCGCCGGGCCGGACCGCGAACGCGCTCCGCCCTTCGGCATGTTGATCACTCCAGTCGGCCGCCTTGCGCGACGTCAGTGCCGTCACCTTGCGTGACGGCGGACCATGATCATCGGGGTTCTGAACCCGGCAGACCGGGCAGCCACCTCCCCGGCGGTCCTTCGGCTGATCTTGGTTTGGGGTCACCCCCCGGGGTGGATCATGGATTTCGTCACCGTGTGTGACGTCCGTGGATCCCTCTGAGCTGCGGCGATGCGTCTGGGTGGTCACTGCCAGACGTACAGGGCGTCGCCGTCCTGGTGCCGGTGCTCGTGCTCCGGGGTGCCGGGCGGCAGGTCCGGGTCCGGCGCCGGCTCCTGGCAGGTGATGTGCACCAGGGCGGGCAGGAAGTGGGGCTTGCCGCACAGTGGTGGCTGCTCTGCCTCCGCCGGCTGCGCCTCGCTGCTCGCTTGTGGCGCCTCGTCTTCGGCCTTGGCCTTGGTCCTGCTGGTCATGCGTCTGCCTCCGTGCTCCGCGTCATTGGGCTCAGCGCCGTCGGGTCGTCAGCCGCGCCCAGCAACGGGCCAGGCGCAGGGCCAGGGGACCACGCCGGGTACGGCTGAGGCCTTGCTCGAACTCGCCCCACAACCTGTGCACCATCAGGTCGACTCCGGCGTGGCGCAGGTCGCCGAGGCTGGGCTGACTGGCGTGCTGGTGCTGGGTCATCGGTGCCACCCTCCGGGCTGCTCGTGTGCGGTGTGGCTGCTGTGGCACGGCCCGCACAGGCCGCGCCCGTACTGCGGGTCGTTGGGGTCGAGGCCTGCCTGGACCAGGGCGCGGCGGTCCTGGGGGTGGTGGTCGGCGTGCCGGGAGGGCTGGCCGCACGGGCTGCCGTGTCCGTGGTCCTCGTCGGTGCACACGCACGTCGGGTCGCGCTGCAGCACGGGCTTGCGGAAGCGGAGTTCGTGCTCGCCGTCGTAGCCTCGCTGTCGTGCGCTGCCGCGCCGCTGTTCGGCTGCGCGTCGGTGCTGGTCGCACTTGCCGTGCTGGGTGTACTCGGGGCATCGGGGCTCGGAGCAGACCCGCCAGCGCTGGGACTTGGCCATGTCACCTCCGCTACCGTGTGCCGCCTGGGGGTGGCGTGCATGCGTAGTGATGCAGCAGCAGGAGTGTTCGTGGCAGCGCTGGTCGTCCTGATCGTGGGGGTGATCAAGGGGTGGACGCTGCTGATTGTGTTGGCCGTGGCGGTGATGGTCGGGACGCTGGTGGCGACGTCGCGGCGGCGGCGGACTGGGCCTGACCCGGAGGTGACTCTGCGTCCGGGTGGGGATGGCCGGCCGTGGCGTAGGTCGAAGGACTAGCTCGGCTCGGGTCCGATGTTCTCCAGCCTCAACCGCCACGGGTAGGTGGGGTGGGCGTACACCTTGGCGGTTCCGTCTGCCGACCCCTGGTAGGCCAGAGCGACCGTCGCCTGGCCCGCGCTGAGGTGGCCGGAGGAGACGGTGAACGCCTCGGAGGTGGTCATCCGGCTGAAGCTGGTGGATGGGTACATCGTGGGGTTGCCCTCGGCGAGTGGGCTGCTGGTCTCGGATGCGGCGTAGACGGCGGGTGCGCCGCTGCTGTCGAGGAGTGCCCAGTCGAGGAACGTCGCACCGATGTACATGAAGTTGCCGTAGATCTTGATCCGGTCACCTGCCGCCGCCGCGATCGAGCACCGCAGGGGCGTGCCGCCCGACGTCTGCACGATCGTCCACGATGCCGCTGCGGGCAGGCCGCTGAGGTTGTCGTCGGTGATGCGGACGGTGGCGGTGCGGAGTGTTCCGCTGGGGCCGGCCGGGCCTTGGGGGCCGGTGGGTCCTGCCGGTCCGGTGGGGCCTTGTGCTCCGTCTGCTCCGGCGGGTCCGGTGGCGCCTGTCGCGCCGGTGGGGCCTGTCGGTCCTGCGGGTCCGGCTGGTCCCTGGACGATGAGGTAGTTGCCGTCGTCGGCGGTGACTGGGGTGAGTTCGGCGATCTTCTGGGTGGGGTTGGCCTTCAGGAGCCGGACCGGGAAGGTCACGGTGTCGGCGTCGTAGAAGGAGATCGTCAGCTGGTAGGTGCCGCCTGTGGGGTTGATGCCGTCGGCGTCGTTGGCGACCACGGTGATGGTGACGTTGCCGGTGGCGTCGAAGGCTGCGGTGGCGGGGCCTTGGATGGTGGTGCCGCTGTCGGCGTGGACGAGGCGGCCGGCGGTGGGTACGAGGTGCACCTGGCCTGCTGTGGCCGTGCCGTCGGGGTGTGGGTAGTTGCCGGTCAGGGTGACGGTGGCCATGCCGTCGGGCAGAGGCATGAGGACCTCCTTGGCGGCTGGCACGACGAAGCCCCGGCGGGTGAGCGGCCTGCCGGGGCTTCGTGTGCGTCTGTGGTGCCTGTGTGGGGGCACAGTTGTACACCGAGATCGTTACACGCTGTCTGACCTGCGGTCAAGCGGCTGCGCGTTGGCGGCGTTCGGCGGCGAGCGCGTTGACCTCTGCGGCGGGATACCAGGGCTGGCGGGGTGTGCCGCCGGAGCGGTGCAGCTGGCCGCGCCTGACCATCTGCCGGATGGTCCCGAGGCCGACTTCGAGGATCTGCGCGGCCTGGTGGGCGGTGTAGTGGCCGGGGCGGTAGGTCAGCGACTCCATGACCCCATGATGCGGCAGCGATGTCGGCCGCGAAGGGTACCCAGATCGTGAGTACCCCTGGTTTTCAGGCGATCGCCTGAGAGGTCGAAACCCGAAACTTCGCAGGTGGGGACCGATATCGGGGGCGAAACCGGTTTCGGATCAAGGTGAAACCACGGGCTTGATCCGAAACCGGTCCGGCGGCCCATCTAGCGGAACGAGCGCTCCATCGCGGCGATCCTCTGGAGGGCTTCGGCGCGGCGCTTCTCCGCCTCGGCGGCCTCCTGGTCCGTCCACTGCGCTGGATGCTTACGCACCCACGCCTCGATCACGTCCCGGACTTGTGCGTACTCCACATGGACGGGCTGGCCCAGCTCGCCGTATGGCTGGTGCCCGGCGGCGCAGTAGGTACAGCTGTCCCCACCGCACGCGATGGTGCGGCCAGTGCGGCGCCAGTAGTGACGACCGGGCGTCGGGTATGCCGGGTCTCGGCGGGAGATGACGAGCTCCTGTTCCTCCAGGCGCCGGACAGCCCGTCTGAGGCTCACCGTCTGAGACCGACTCGGCTGCTGTGTGTCGTAGACGGCGGCGGTCAGTTGGCTGATCGGCAGACCGTCATACGGGGGCGCTCCGGCGACCGCTTCAAGGATGGCGCGCTCGATGCGTCCGTGGCCTCTACTCATGATTTAAGTGTTGCATCGCTCCGGCAGCCCTGCAAGCGATGCAACACTTAAGGTGCCGGAGTCAGTCCGGACAGCCCTACTCAGCGTCCTCGTCGGTCGGCAGGTCGGTGTAGCGCAGCCCCTTGGCGCCCCCGCAGCACTCCCGGATGGTGATCTGCTTGGTGGAGATCTTGAAGGGTTTCAGGGCGGCGCTGAGCGCAGTGGACGCGGCGGCCGTGTCCATCTCGGTCCACGGCTTGTACAGGTCGTGCCGCAGGCGGGCGAGGGCCTCGACGAGCCGGTGGGAGTGCATGGACTCGACTCCGTCCGGCCAGACGGCTCGCAGGTGGTCGACGACGGTCTCGACGTCCTGCTCCTCGACCTGGGCGCCGACGGACTGCCCGGACAGGGTGCCGGCGGCGATGCGGAGGGCGAGGGCGCGCTTGGCGATGTCCTCGGCTTCGGTCTGCTTGATGAACGCGGCCCGCACGGTGATGCCTTCGCGGCTGCGGGCGAGGATGCCGGTGCCCTGCTCGTCGATGCTGATGTCGGTGGCGCGCAGGCCGCGGTCGTAGGCGCCGGTCCCGAGGACGTTGTTGTTGGCCCGCCAGTCCATGACGGCAAGGCACAGGCGGGTACCGACCGAGCTGGAGACGCTGCTCGGCAGGGACGGGGCGTCGGGGTTCTGGGTGAGCAGGATGAGGATGATGCCGTAGGCGCGGCCCTTTTTGATGAGGCGGGTGGCCAGGGCGGCGGCCTCGTCCTTGTAGTCGTCGTGGGTGAACAGCTCTTGGACCTCGTCGATGACGATGACGCGCGGGCCCAGGTTCTGCTCGGGGTACTTCTCGGCGAGCGCCCGGGTGACCTTGCGGCCTTCGGGGACCTCGCTGGACGGCAGGGAGCGGATGAACTCGGCGCGGCGCTGGTACTCGGCGATCCCGGAGCGCATGCCGCCGAGGGCGGCCTCCAGGTCGGGCTCGTCGTCGCCGGAGACGTACCGGTGGCAGATGGGCCGGACGGAGTCGAGGTCGCCGCTGCCCTTGAGTTCGTAGATCCACAGTTCGGCGGTGGCGTCGAGGGCGACACCGAGGACGATGGCGAGCGCGCACGAGGTCTTGCCGGATCCGGGGATGCCGCCGACCAGCAGGTTGGAGTACATGAGGGTGATCTCGACGAGGTTGCCGCGCGGGTCGAAGCCGTAGGGGAGCGGCTGGTAGACGTCGGCCTGGCCGGACTTCATGAGGGGCCACAGCTTGCGGCCGGCCTTGGCGGGGTCGCGCTGGGCGACCCACAGGACCAGGCGGCCGGGGTGGGCGGTGCGGTCGCCTTCGAGCCACACGGTGCTGATGGGGCGGCGCATGGCGGCGGCGAGCGCGGCCCGCTTCTCCAGGACGGCGGTGGCCTCGATGCCGGGCGGGAGGTCGACCTCGGCGCGCCAGCCGGGGCCGTCGCGCATGACCTCGGAGGCGAACTCGACGCCTTTGCGGCCCTTCTTGCCTTCGATGCCGATCGCGGCGAGCGCGTCGAACACTTCGGTGGAGTCGAGGCGGCGCAGCACGTTCTTGGCGACGTAGCGGGTGACCAGCGGCTTGTCGCCCTTCTTCCCGGCGGTGCCGGTGAGGGCTGCGGCGGCGACGGCGGCCGCCATGGTCCAGCCGGGCACGAGGAATGCGGCGGTGAGGGTGGTGATGCCGGTGGTGGTGGCGACGACCAGAGAGGCGATGCGGCGCGGCCGGACGCGACGGGAGTGCTCGCGGGACAGCGCCAGCCACGCCTCGATGTCCGCGGTGGCAGCGGCCTTGGCTTCGACTGGGCGGGCCTCGGTGTCGGCAACCCACTTGCCCCAGCGGACGACTAGGCGGGCGGCGCCGCGCGGGGAGCGGAGCAGCAGGCGGCCGAGGTAGACGGGGGCGCGCAGGGTGTGGAAGCCGGTGACGTGTCCGTAGTAGGACGCGGCCCAGCGGACGGTGTCCTTGAAGACGTCCCAGCGGCGCAGGGCCGCCGGTACGACGGGCGGGGCGTCCGCGAGGTAGGCCTGCCGTTCGGCAACCCAGGTGCCGGGCTCCGGTGCCGGGGTGGGCGGGTCGACGGGGCGGGGCTCTGCGTCGTGGATGACGTCGATGATGGTCTCGGTCAGGACGCTGCGGGTGTCCTCGGTGTCCGGGGTGTCCTGGCTCGCGTCCTTGTGGAGTTGGACGACGTTGTTCGTCATGCTGGCGGTGTCCTGCCTCTTGCTGGGGTGCGGACGGCCCGGGGACGGCGGCTGCTTGGCGGTAGGACGCCGTCCCCGGGGTGAGCTACTTGCCCTTGGCGATGCGCTTTCGGGCCTGGTCGTAGATGGCTTCGACGCGGCGGTCTGCAGCCGGAGTGCGGGTGGTGCGGGTACGCAGGACGCGCCAGGCGCCCTTGGCGTCCGCGCGCAGGACGGCCCGCTTCTCGGCCCTGGTGAGGTCGTCCCAGGTGATGTCGTCGGTCTTGGCCATCAGTCCTCCTTGGTGGTCTGCGGGAGCAGGTTGGCGATGCCGGCGTGGGCCTGGGCGACGAGGGCCCACAGGGAGCCGGCGGCGGCCAGGTCGGCGGCGTTGCCGCTCTTCTCGGCGGCGGCCTGCGCCTGGCGGGCAAGGCCGGCGGCCCGGGTGGCGGCGGCATTGGCCATGGTCAGACGGTGTTCGCGGGTCATGTCGGATCCCCCTTGGGTCAGCGGTTGTTGAGGTCGCGCCACATCGAGCGCAGGACGAGCAGGCAGACGGTGGCGCAGACCGCGCCGACGGCGACGGCGACCGCGAGGACCGCGGCGGCCATGGCCAGGAAGGACAGAGCGACGGCGCCGCCGATGCCAGCTGCCATGTAGAGGCCGACCGGGCGCCGCGCCGGCTGCTGGACGGGCGACGGCGCGGCCGGGGGCTGCGCCTGCTGGGTGGCGAGGACGGCGGCCACGATCCGGACGACGTCGGTGTTGTCGGCGGCCTCGGCGACCGCGGCCTCGGCCTTCTTCAGGGCGTCGTCGGTCACCGCGCCCACCTCCGGATCCGCTGGACGGCGGACCGGGCGAGGACACCGGCAGCGACGGCGAGGACGGCGGCCGGGGCGAGCGCGGACACCATGCTGGTGGCGAGCGAGAGCGCGGCCGGCCACTGGGCGAGGGCGCCGAGGGCGGCGCCGAACAGGATCGCCTTCATACCGGCACCCCTACCTGGAACTTGGGCAGCTGGTCGGGGTGGAAGAGGTTGCGTCCGGTGGCGTCCTTGGAGTGGACGGGGATGCGTCCTGCGGCGACCCAGTTGCGGACGGTGGAGGGCTTGATGCCGTAGTGGTCGGCGACGTCGTTGGCGGTCATCAGGGGTGGCTCGGGCGGTGGTCCGTCCTCGGCGTCCTGCTGCGTCCCGGGCGGGAGTTCGGGCGTCCTGTCGCCGTCCTGGGCGTCCTCGCGTTCTAGGGTCACGGTGGGCCTCGGTGGGGCAACGAGGGGCAGCAGCCTGGTTCCGGCGGGCACCACCTCGGGCCTGGGCGGGACGCTCGGGACGGCCGGGGACGGCACCGCGTCCTCGGTGTCCTGCGCATCCCGAGGTGCGTCCGGCGCGGTGCCGAGGGAGTGGATCCTCCACAGCACCAGCGGTGCGATGGCGGAGACGGCGACGACGAGCGGCACGTTCACCGGGAGCAGGCCGGCGGTCACCAGGTGGCTGGCGGCGTTGACGCCGATCATCGCGACGACCGCGGTGAGGACTTCCCGGCCGGTGCGCAGGGCGCGGACGGTGTACAGGTCGAGGGCGCCGGGGACGGCGGCGGCCACCCAGGTGTTGAAGCCGACCGCGAGCGCCAGCTCGTACTCGGCGGACGCGGTGGCGACCAGGGCGGCGATGAGCGCACCCCACTTGAGGACGTCGTTGTTCACGCGGTGCCTCCGTCGAGGATCCGGGCGAGCTGGCGGCCGAGGGCGCGCAGCTTCGCGGCCGCGTCGACAAGGGAGTCGGCGAGTTCCTCGATGCCCTCGGGGTCGCAGCCTCCGGCGTAGTCACCGGCCTCGACGTACAGCTCGACCGTGGTGGGGGCGAGCTCGGCGTAGGGGGACTGGGCGAGCATGACCTTGAGGAGAGCGTCGCCGTTCGGGGCCTCGAGGACGTGCTCTTCGCCGTAGTGGGTGACGTCGGGCTTGAACTGGGCGCGGGCCTCGTCGGAGTCGAGGTCGGGGTGGCCGGCGCACCAATCGGGCTCGTCGATCTCCAGGGTGCGGACGGTGAGAATGCCGACCTGGACGGTGCGGGGTTCGGGGGTCACTCAGTCACCGCCTGGTCGACCATCTCGATCAGGCCTTCGACGACGGCCTCCAGTCGGCCGATGCGGCGGGCCATCTCGACGTCGCTCATGTACCCGACGTCGGTGGCGTCGGTGACTGCGGCACGGGCGCGCTCGACCGTCCTCCGGTCGAGGTCGTTCATCTGGAAGCGGCTCATCGGGCACCCGCCTTGCGGATGGTGCCCGTGACGCGGGGGCCGGTGGCGTCGAGGGTGAGGACGCGGCCGGTGGCCCGGCGGATGAAGCCGGCCGCGACGAGGCGGCGGGTCGGGGAACTTGCGGGCGCGCCGGGGCGCGCGGAAAGATCGGTCATGCCGACTCCTGCTGTGATCAGGATGTTCGGTAGAGGGTCGGGCGGCGCGCGCGCCTCCCTGGTGCTCCAACACCGGGGAGAGCTGTCGTCCGGCCCTCGCGGTCTATTCGGTTGTGGTGCCGCCGGTGTCGGCGGACTTCTTGCGCTGGTACTTCTTGATCGCCTTGTCGACGGCGGTCCAGCTGACGCCGAGATCGCGGGCGACGTTGGCGATGTTGCCGAGGTCGCCCACTCCTTCGAGCAGCGCCTCGGCCCGTCGGTCGGCGGAGTCGGAGGCGAGTTGGTTGAGCTGCTCCAACAGCTCGTCCTCGTCGCGGATCCGTTCCCGCCAGGGCTTCGGGTCCATCCCCACCAAGGTATCCAACCCGGGGGTTGGATGCAAGGAGATCACGCGACCTCCTTCGGCTGGTAGTGGGCGAGCAGCGCCCAGTCCTGGGCGGTGCTGTAGACGCAGTGGCACCAGTCGCACACCAGCCGGGTCTGCCCCGGCAGCTGGCGGATCACCGCGCCGCACACCACACCCGAGGTGTCGATGGACACGCACTGCCCGATCCGCCGGCCGCGCTCCGGCAGGGCACCGACGATCGACAGCGCGGCGCCCTCCAACTCCTTGACCTCGCGGGCCAGGTCGCCGGCGGGCGGGTAGCTGGCGGCGATCCACTCCAGGTTCATGCTGAGCGAGCGCGAGGCGACGAGCACGCGGCGTTCGACGCCGCCCTCGACGGCCGGTTCGCCCCAGCCGCGCTCCCGCTGGACGTCTGACCGCCAGCCCTCCAGGACCAGGGCGATCCCGCCGTACCGCAGATCCATGACCGCCTCGTCGACGGGCAGGGACGGTTCCACAATTGTGGAAGAGACGCGCTCGGCGCTGCCCCGGACAGCTGGGGTGAGGAACCCGGCCAGCGCCGCGTAGATCTTGGGCATCCGCTCCAGCCGCTCCGCCAGGGCGAGCGTGTCCCCCGGGCAGAGGTAGCCGTCCTCGAGGGCGCTCTCGCACAGGCCGCAGGACGCGGTCACCGTCGTACTCCCGTCCGCTGCTGGAGCCGGTACAGGCGGAAGCTGGAGAAGAACAGGTCGCCGGCCGCACGGTGACGGGCGACCGCGGATTCGCTACGGGCCCGGCGTTCGTCCCGGCGGGACCAGTAGATGTGTAGCAGGCTCGTCAGCTCGGAGCCGAGGGCGACGCCGTAGAGGAGCATCAGGATCTCGTCCATGGTCATGCTGCGAGTCCTTCCAGGGTGGGCCACTGGCAGCCGTCGAGGCCGCGGCGATGGGTGTCGGGGACGACGGTGAGGGGCCAGCCGAGGTGGTGCAGGCCCATCGCGAGGAGGACGTAGGCGTCGGCCTGGTCGTAGCGGCCAGGTCCGTCGCAGTCGAGGCCGTACCGGGTGCGTACCGCGTCGCGGACGGCACCCTTGGATCCTGAGCCCTTCCCGGTGGCGTACAGGGCCCGGCAGGACGGCGGTACGACCGCGTAGGGGATGCCACGGCGCCAGCAGGCATGCCGGACCATGACGCGGAGCCCGGCGAGGTCCTCGTGCCGGTGGGCGACACCGCCGCCGAACGACGGGCCTTCGATGACGACCAGGTCGGCGCCGGCGATGTGTTCGGTGATCCGCTCGACGATGAACGCCAGCCGTGCGTGGCCGCGTACACCGGTGCGCGGGCGGATCGTGTCCGTCCAGCCCTCGCCCGCCACTCCGGTGCAGGTGAGGCTGACGTCGAGGCCGATCACCTTGGGAACCGTTGCCTTCTGAGCAACGACTGGCGTCTGGTCGCCGAGCATCTCCGGGCGGACGGCGCCGCCGATGGACGTCCACAGGACTTGGGCCTGGGCGCTGGTGAAGTCGCGACGGTGGGCTTGGTCTTCGAGCTCGGCGTAGGTGAGACCGAGCTGGGCGAGGGAGGTGCGGACCGCGGCATGGAACTCGGCCTCGGTCACCTCGGTGACGATGTCGTCGGGGTCGTTCTGCACGGTGTTTCCCTTCACGCCGCGACGGCCGGGTTGTAGCTGCGCAGGGCGAGCCCCGTCTCGTGGATGTCCATCAGGTCTGAGACGTCACCTGCTGTGCTGCCGGGCGGAATCGGCACCCGCTTGTAGCGGCACCAGGCCCGCTGTTTCGCGCTCGGCTGCCTGCTCCGGTACTGGGCCGCGCGATCCAGGTACGACGGCTGCACCAGGCGCCGGGCCTGGTCTTCCGTCCAGCGCATCGTCTCCGTGAGCGGGGCTTCCAGGTCCGGGCTCGGCGGGCGGACGCCCACGCCGGAGTCCCAGCGGCGCACGCGGTAGACGCCCGGCTTGCTGCCCCGGACGAGGAACAGAAACATCCGCGGGGTGAGCGGCACGAACCACACGCCGTCGTCGGTCTGGAGCCAGCGCACCGGGGATTCGTGGAAGAGGTTGACGTCCTCCCACTCGACGCTGCCGATCGGCGCATGGAGGTCTTCTTCGTCGGCCGCTTCCCGCAGGGACTGGCCCTCCTTGGCCTTGGACAGCTTCCTGCCGGTGAGGTCGACGATGGACGCGAGCTTGTGCCGGGTGGAGGCACCCATCACGTCCAAGAGGAGCGCGTCCTTCTTGCCCTCCCACAGGCGCAGCGCGCGCCCGGCCATCTGGCAGTACAGGCCTGCCGACTTGGTGGGCCGGGCGATGACCGCGCACGACGTCCACGGGGCGTCGAAGCCTTCGGTCAAAACCATGCAATTCGTCAAGACCTGGACGTCGCCCGCCTCGTACCACTTGAGTGCGGTCTGCCGGGCCTCCTTCGGCATGTCGCCCCAGATCGTGGTGGCCGCGATACCGACGTCGTTGAGGGCGTCGGCCATGGACTGCGCGGTCGCCACGGTCGGCGTGAAGACGACGCCGGCTCGGTCGGAGGCGAACTCCTTGTACGCGTCGGCCACCACCTCGGCGGCGCCGGAGTCGTCAAGGGCCTGGCCGAGCTGGCCGTCGGCGAGGTCGCCATTGCGGGTCTTGACCTTGTCGAGGTTGAGGCCGTCGACGACGACGCGCTTGCCGCGGACGTCAACGAGGTAGCCGTCGCGGATCATGTCCAGGATGTCGAGGGTGAAGACGACCTCTTCCCAGACTTCGGCGAGTCCGCCGTTCTGACGGGTCATGGTCGCGGTGAAGCCGGCGACCGGGATTCCACGCCAGGCACCGAAATGTTCGAGGACGTCGAGATAGGTGCGGGCGGCGGCGTGGTGGCATTCGTCGACGATGATCACGCCGATGTCCTGGATGGCGTTGCGGCGGCGTTCGACGGCGAGGGTCTGGATGGAGGCGACGACGACGTCGACGTCGTGGTGGTCGTTGTGTTGGGCCTTGACGATGCCCACTCGGAGGTCGGGGCGGACTGCGCGGATCTTGTCGGCGGCCTGGGTGAGGAGTTCTTCGCGGTGGGCGATGACCAGGGCGCGGTGGCCGTCGAGTTGGGCGAGCATCTGGCTGACGAGGTTGGCGAACACCACGGTTTTGCCCGCGCCGGTTGGCAGGACGACGGCGAGCCGGTTGTTCTCGCCTGCTGCCCAGCCTGCGGTGAGTGCCTGGATGGCCTTGGTCTGGTAGGGGCGTGGGGTGAATTCAGGCATGGGTCACCTCGGCTCGGACGGTGAGGGGGAGAAGGGCCAGGCCTGTTACGTGGCGCGTAACGCCTGCGTAACGCCCTGCGTAACGGCTTTTTGGGCCTCTGACCTGCTGTTCTTTCTTCTTCTCTTTCTTTGTTACGTAGTTACGTAGAACACGCATGTACGTGCATGTGTGCGCCCGCGCCTGCGCACGCACGCGCGCTGCCGGGTGTGTGTTCCGGCCGATTGCGTAACAGCCGTCGTTCGCGTCGCCGCGAGCCTCTGAACTGGGCGTATGACCCTCAGATCCCGTTACGCAAACCTCGTAACGGGGCTGCGTAACAGCCCGGTTGGCGGGGGCGTTCACGCTGCCTCCCGGACTTCTTCGTTCAACGTCAATGCCGTGGGTGTGAACTGGAAGCAACGGGCGGTCCGTCCGTCGAACCGCGTGACGATCCGGTACGTCGTCTTCCCGCGGTCCACCGCCGAGGAGAGATAGCCCGCGTTGACCCAGCCGTCCAGGACCGCGTCCAGGGAGTAGCCGGCGTCCGAGAGGATCGTCCGCAGCCGCTCGGGCATGAGCGCGATGAACGTCTGCCCGTTGCTGACCTTGACCGCGCCGAGCCATCCGCGCAGCGGCGGCCGGTCTTCTGGGTCCCGGCTGGGCCACAGCTCGAAGGAGTGGGCGGCGATGTACTCGCGGACCACGTCCATGGCCATCTCCGGCTGGTTGTCGGTGGCGCTGGACGAGGTGAAGGTCTCGGCCCACGTCTCCGCCGGGAGAGGCTCGTAGGGCAGGATCCCTGTCTCGCAGGCCATCGTCTCGGCGAGGGCCAGGACGGCCACCATGGGGGCGCGGCGGCCCGTCATGGCGTTGTCGCCCCTGAAGAGCGCTGCGAGGTCCTTGTGCCGCTGCCTGAGTCGCTCGCGGCCGCCGTCGCGGGCCAGCCCCTTGCGGACCAGTTCCGCGAAGTGCGGTCCGGCGTGACCGTAGTTGGCGAACACCCCGTCGTGGACCTGGCGGGCGGTGTCCCCGTCGTCTCCGAACGGGGCCTCGGTCGTGCACAGCGTGCGCGCGGCAGCGCCCTGGTTCCGGGTGTACGACAGCGCCGTCCGCTCTCCGGACGACAGCAGGATCGTCTCCCACGGCAGGGCGCCCGCGTACCCGCCGGAGCGGTCTTTGCCCTGGTTCATCGGGAGCTGGTAGAGGACGTAGTCGATGATGCCTTCGTCGGAGACGGCCATGGTCTCGTCGAGGAATGTCGGCAGGCCGCGCACCATGTTGAGGCGCTTCTCGATGGCGAAGGCGGTACCGCGCCAGTTGGAGATGGCGGCGGCGTTCTCGCTGGGGTTGGCCCACACACTGCATCCGCACTGCAGGGCGGTGGTCTTGCCTTTGGTGGACCGGGAGGAGATGTCGACGGTGAAGGACGGCAGGCCCAGCGGGCGCAGCAGTGGTGCGGCGAGGGACGCGGCGATGACGATCCTCGGCACCTTGTGCGGTTCCAGGGCGGCGACCGCCTGACGCCATTCTTCGAAGGTGCCCGCGGCCCCGAAAGCCTGGGAGGGGACCCGCTGTTCGTCGTACCGGACCTCCAGCTTGATCCCGGAGTCAGGTGAGGCGACGAACGTGCCGTCGGGCTGCCAGCCAAGGTTCCGGGCGAGCTTCTCGTGCGGAATCCCGGAAGGGTTGGCTACCTCAAACTCGGCGAGGTAGCGCTCTACGGCGCGAGCATCGCCCTCGATGACGGGCAGGCCGGCGGATCCAAGGGCCTTGACCAGTTCGCGGCCGCGCTTGGCGATGTCCCGGGCGACGACCTTGGAAACGGTCCGGCCCCGGTCGGTCCACGACAGCTGGACGCTCTGTTCGCCGTCCGGGTCCTCATATGCGGCGGTGACGACCAACGGGGCGTAGGCGATGCGCGCCCACGGGTTGTCGTCCTTGCCGGTGCTGGCGTCCACGCCCCGGGCTGTGATGCGGAATCCGCGCGGTTCCTTGCACTGCTTCAGGCCGAAAACCGTGCTGAGGTCGAGGCGTGCCTGGGTGGCAGGTGCGGGTGCTTCGGGTTCGGGCTGCCGGGCGGCGGTGCCGTCGATGGGCGGGATGTCGGCGGCCGGGGGCACGGAGCGCAGGTGGCTGCGCTGGTCCGTGATGTCGACCAGCTCGTCCAGGGTGTGGCCGGCCGCGAGGTGGTCGACGATGTCGGCCTTGGGACGGTCGACGGCGGCCCGTACGATGCGGAGTTCGCGGACTCGGCCCTTGAGGGCGGCGGCCACCTTGCGACCGTGCTTGATCCCGGGCTCGTCGTTGTCAACGATGATCGTGACCTTGACGGCGCCGTCGAACCATTCGGCCATGCCGGGCCGCCAGTCCTGTGCACCGCCCGCAGTAGTGGCGACCTGGCCGAGCTCCTCCAGGACCTGGACGCACCTCTCGCCCTCGTTCCAGAAGATCTCCGTGCCGTCCTTCACGGCCTCGATCACCTGGGGGAGACGCCACGGCAGCCGTGCTACGTCCTTCATGCCGTAGACCTTCTGGCCGTTGACCAGCCGGTACTGCATGAAGTCCTTGGACTTGCCGTCCTTGCCAGGCTCGCGGCGGTCCTTGCGGTACTGCTCGTTCCCGTCCGCGTCCTCGTAGATGTAGGTGGCGACGACCTGGGGCCGGTCGGGCCGCTCGAGGGGCTGGTCGAACAGGTCGGCCTTGGTCAGACCGAGGCCGGCGAGGATGTCCTCCTTGGCTTCCTCACCGCAGACGTGGCAGTGGAGCACGGCGCCGAGGTTGCCCTGCTTGATGGACATGGAGGGCTTGTCGTCGGGGTGGGCTGGGTTCCCGCACTGAGCCTCGTAGCCGCCGCCGGACCGGCGGTAGCTGAGGCCGTTGTCGTCGCACGCCTTGAGTACGCGCTCGACGGCGACGCCGGGGAAGTTGTTCACGAACGTGTCCCTTGGACTGGATCTGGTGGTGGTCCGTGAAGCCGGGGGCGGGTCGGGGGGATTGACCCGCCCCCGGCGGTCTGTCAGCCGGTGCCGTCCGCGTCGTCGAGGGCGGGGCCGCGGCGGGCCTTGCGGAGCGCCTCTTCTTCGGTGAGGTCGCTGGAGAACATGTCCCAGGCGCTGTGGCCGGTCGGGGTGCCGTCGGCGTGCACGGTGGGGCTGTTCTTGAGCTTGTCGCCGAGGACCTTCTGGAACATGAGGCCCATGTGGTCGCCGACGTTGTCGAGGAATTCCTTGCCCCACGGGGAGCTGGACAGGAGGGCGGGGAGCCTGTCCTTGCTGATCAGCCAGTCGCCGGCGGACGACCACTGCCGCCCGCCCGCATCCGGCTTGGCCTCGGGGTCGTCCTCGATGAGGTCGAGGCGCAGGTCGATGTAGCCGAGGAGGCATTCCCAGCCGAGGCGTCCGTCGCCGCGTTCCTCGTCGTGGTTGCGCTGGTCCTCGATTGCCCAGCTGTACTGCTTCTGGGCCCAGTCGTGGGCCTTGTGGAGCGGCCAGCCGAGGGCCTCGGCGACGTCGGACAGGAGCAGGTAGTCGTCGTCTTTGGTGATGTAGACGATGGGTGCCTCGCCGAACCCGGCAAGGTCGACGACGCGTCCGGTGTGCGTCGGGCCGAAGGTGGTGACGGCTCCGATGCGCTCCAGCGCGGTGACGGCTCGGGCCGTCTGTTCCTCGGGGCCGTCGTTGCAGAGCAGCGCGTCGTGTTTGGCGACGATCCGCTCGGCGAACGGGGTGTGGATGGAGAAGATCACGCCGCCTCCTTGACCTTGCGGTCCTCGTACTCGTCGTCGAGGCGGGCGATCTCCGGGTCTCCCTCGAAGTCCTTCGAGGCCGATTCCTCGGCAATCTCGATGACGGCTTCAAGCTGGGGCAGGAAGTCCCTCATGACCTTCAGTGCCTCGCGCGCCTCCGCGACGGTGAGCTCGCCGGTGGATGTGCCGTAGGAGAGCCACACCTTGGTGTGCCGCCCGTGCGCCTGCGACCGGTAGTCCTGGATGACGGCCCGAGCAGCGAGCCACTGGGGAGTCACCCGCCATTCCGGGTCGGGGTCGGCAGCGATGTCGGCCAGCTGGGTCTCGACAGGGGCGGTCATCGCGCCGCCGAACCCGTAGTCGTCGGTGAAGGTGGCCTGTTCGGGAGTGAGCTGGTGCTTGGCGCTGCTCATGCCGGCGCCACCTCCTGGTAGGCGAGGAGGGCGCGCAGGGCCGAGAGGCGTTCGGCGGGGTCCTGGCCGACGCGGACGACGAAGATGCGACGCCCGTCCTTCTCCAGGTAGTGGGCGCGGAGTTGGGCGCGCAGGTCCTCGTCGAGGCCGCGGGCGTCCCACTCCTCGACCTGGATGCCGTACTCGGTGGCGAGGGCCTGGAAGGCGGCGGTCGGGTCGGTGATGGCGGCCATGATGCGGGCGGCGTCTTGCTCGACGCGCGTGGCCATCTGGGTGTCGGTGGTGGTCGTCACGACTGCACCTCCGGCCGGGCGGTGCGGACCAGGGCGCGGATCTCGTCGGCGAACTGGACGAGGCGGTCGGCGAACTCCAGGCCCTGGTCGAGGCTGGTGGTGGTCTCCTCGCCGCCGCCGTTCTCGAACCGCAGGTGCGGGGTGCGCATGAACTCGTCGGGGCTGTAGACGTCCTGGCCGAGGTGCACGTAGCCGAACAAGGTGTCTTCGCCCGTGCGCACGTTGGGGATCGTGAGGTCGATGTGGGTGCTGCTGTGGTCGACGTCGTCGAGGTGCTTGGTGGCGTCCTCGCCGGTGTGGTCCTGCTTGCACCAGGTGGCCGGGCAGGCGACGGGGACCTGAACCCCATCGACTACGGCGGGCACGAGGGAGAGGTGGGTGAAGGGGTCTTCCGGCGTCGCCATTGACGTCTGTGCGATGCTTCTCATGGAGCTGTTCCGATCTCTTCTAGCGGAGTGCGGATTGCTCGACTGGAGAGGCCGGCTGGTACCCGGCCTCTTCGTCGTTTCCGGCGGCCGCTCCGGCCTGGTACGTCGGAGCGACACCGGTCTCCTTCGGGGCGAGCCCGAGGAAGCGGTAGAGGTCCACGGTCCGGGCGACCCGTCGACGCCCGAGGCGGATGACCTCGATGGGCAGCCTGTTCTCGGCCGCCAGCTGGTACGTGGTGGATTCGGCGAGGCCCAAGGCCCGGCCCACGGTCGGCCACAGGGGGACGACGGCGGGCTGGTCGAGCAGCTCGGCGATGGTCAGAGCCGGGGCGGTCACGCCGCCCTCTTTTCCAGCCAAGCGTCGACGTCGGCCCAGCGGGCGCGGAGGTGGCGGCCCACCCGGATCAGGGGGAAGGCGCCGCCCCGAGATGACCACTGGTAGATGGTCGCCTTGGAAACTCCCAGGTAGGCGGCCAGTTCGTCAGGCGTGGCGAGCGGGCGGCGCTGCTCCTCTTGCTGCGTGGCAGCACTCATGTCTGTTTCCCTTCTGGAAACGAAACAGTGGAAGGTGGGAACAGACTGCGGCAAGCGCCACTTGTTCGTCAAGTGGCATCACGTGTTTCTAGAACAGAAACAGCGACAGTCGGCCACAAGTGTTGGCAGGCATTGCGTGTTCGCGCCCTGCTCTCTAACGTTTCCACCATGGAAACAACGACAAGGCTTGGCAGCGTTGGGCAACGGGTGGCAAAGGAGGTGGCGCGGCTACGGGGCCGCACCACGGTGAGGGAACTGTCGGCTCGCCTAGCCAAGCTGGGCCGGCCGATCCTGCCTTCCGGAATCACCAAGATCGAACAAGGGAGCCGACGCGTCGACGCAGACGACCTTGTCGCCCTTGCCGTTGCGCTGAAGGTGACTCCGACGCGGCTGCTCCTCGGCCCACCGCCCACCGGTGTCGACGAGCCGGATGATCCGGCACACGATGAGATCTGGGAATGGCACCCCTGGACCGACTCCGCAGGAAACGACCGGGCTCCGATTCCCGTGATTCGCCTTCTACCGGAGTTGGCCCTAGAGCCCTGGGATGCATGGACATGGGCCACCGGAGACATCCCACTCGGAGACATCTGGAAGCTGGTCGACGAGGAGCAGCTGAACACGCCTGAAGGAGAGCAGGAGAGGTTCCGGGCCCAGAACCAACTGCCTGTGGTGCGGCCCATCCTGAATCTGCACGACGACCTACAGGCGGCTGTAGCGCAAGTCGGCGCTGCCGTCATGAACGCCCTCGACCTGGGTCTCACCGAGGAGCAGATCGATCAGGTCGTGGCGCAGTCATTTGCCCTCTGGCGCAAGGAGATGGGGGTACGCAAGGCGAACGCGGATCGCCTTAAGAAGGCCCAGGAAGGCGACGAGAATGGCCCCAAGAACACCTAGTCGGAGGTGACCTTGTGAAGGGTTCGACGTATCGCCGCTGTTACTGCCGCGACGAAAGCGGCAAGGTGCTGGGCAAGGCGTGTCCGCAGCTGTCGAGCCGGCGGCACGGGGTGTGGGCGGTACGGCAGGAGCTGCCGCCGCGCGAGGACGGGAGCCGACGCTCGTTCTCCCGCAGCGGCTACGACACCGCCAAGGACGCCCAGGCCGACCTCGACAAGGTGCGCGCCCTACTCGACCTGCCCGACGGCGACGACACCGAGGGCCAGGTACGGATCGGCGACCTCCTGGAGGAGGTGTCGAAGAACAAGAAGGCACCGCTGCCCGGCCTGGAGGAGACGCGCCGGCGGTTCCGTACCGGGCTGAAGCTGACGGACGCGATGACCGTGGCGGACCTGCTCGACGAGTGGCTGGAGGCCAAGTCCAAGTCGAGGCGGGCGACGACCGTGAACGGCTACAAGTCGCGGGTCAACTACCACCTGCGCGACGGCCTCGGGCACCATCGGCTCGATCGCCTCAACGTCGGCCACGTGCAGGCCTTCTTCGACGGCATCGACGACCGCAACGAAGTGATCCGCGCGGAGAACGAGGCGCGGCGCGAGCAGGCCGCGCGGGCCACGTGGGGCAAACGGTCCCGGCCGCCAGCCGCCGAAGCCGAGCGGCTGGCCGAGGAGAAGGCGAAGCTGGCGGAGATGCCACCGTTCCGCCGGATCACCGGACACTCGACGAAGCACGACATCCGCCGGGCCCTGCGCACCGCGCTGAACTTCGCGATCGGCCGCCAGTACATCACCTTCAACCCGGCGGCCCACGTCGACATCGGTTCGGCGAAACGCCCCAAGGGCATGCTGTGGACGGCGGAGCGGGTGGCCCGCTGGCGGGAGACCGGGGTGAAGCCCGGCCCGGTCATGGTGTGGACGCCGGCGCAGCTTGGCGCGTTCCTGGACGCGGCCGAGGGGCACCGCCTGTACGCCCTCTTCCACTTGGTGGCCCATCACGGGCTGCGCCGCGGCGAAGGCGTGGGCCAGGACTGGACGAACGTCGACTGGGAGGCCCGCACGATCGCCGTGGCCAAGGAGATCGTGACCGACGGGTGGACGCCCATCGAGACGGATCCGAAGACCGACGGGTCCGCGGCGCCGGTGAAGCTGGACCGGGAGACGGTGGCGGTCCTCCTCGCGCACCGGGAGCGGCAGCAGGCGGAGCGGGCCGCGCGGCTGGAAGCCCGGCTGCCGTGGACGGACACGGGCAAGATCTTCGTGCAGGAGGGCGGGGAGTGGCTGCACCCGGAGATGGTCAGCGACGCGTTCCGGGAGATCGTCGCCGCGGCGGATCTGCCGCCGATCAACCTGCGGGATCTGCGGCACGGGGCGGCGGCGTTGGTGAAGGCCGGCGGCGGGGACATCCATGACGCGAAGGCGAAGCTGCGGCACTCGACGATCGCCCTGACGTCGGACACGTACATGGAGCTGTTCGAGGAGTACGAGGAGGATCTGGCGGAGCGGGCGGCGGCGGCTGTGCCCCGGGCCCGGAAGCCTCTCTCTGACACCGGCGCTCACGCATCGCTCACGCAGGAGGGCGAAGAAGAAGGGCAGACCGGAGAAGAAACACCCCCTGACCTGCCCTCTAGCTGAGCCCCCTGTCGGATTCGAACCGACGACCTACGCATTACAAGTGCGTTGCTCTGGCCAGCTGAGCTAAGGAGGCGTGCACGCGCGTGTGGCGGCGATGTGCCAGTGCAGTGTACCCACGTCGCGGAGGGGGCCCGTCGAAAATTTCCGCGAAGTTCACAGGGCTCCAGGTACTGACATACGGGGTGAACGCCAGGTACCGTCCAGAGCCAGTTCACTCTCGTGGACTACACCACCACCTTCCTACAACGGATCGTCCGGCACGTTCCTGCCGGTAGAAGGGGGCCTCTGAGCCATGGCCACTGTCACGTTCGACAAGGCGACCCGGATCTACCCGGGTTCCACCAAGCCCGCCGTCGACGGCCTCGACATCGCGATCGAGGACGGCGAGTTCCTCGTTCTGGTCGGCCCGTCGGGTTGCGGCAAGTCCACCTCGCTCCGGATGCTCGCGGGGCTCGAGGACGTCAACGGCGGCTCCATCCGCATCGGTGACCGCGACGTCACGCACCTGCCGCCCAAGGACCGGGACATCGCCATGGTGTTCCAGAACTACGCGCTCTACCCGCACATGAGCGTCGCCGACAACATGGGCTTCGCGCTCAAGATCGCCGGCGTCAACAAGGCGGAGATCCGGCAGAAGGTCGAGGAGGCCGCGAAGATCCTCGACCTCACCGAGTACCTGGACCGCAAGCCGAAGGCGCTCTCCGGTGGTCAGCGTCAGCGTGTCGCGATGGGCCGTGCCATCGTCCGTGAGCCGCAGGTCTTCCTCATGGACGAGCCGCTGTCCAACCTGGACGCCAAGCTCCGTGTCTCGACCCGTACGCAGATCGCGTCGCTGCAGCGCCGCCTCGGCATCACCACCGTCTACGTCACCCACGACCAGGTCGAGGCCATGACGATGGGCGACCGGGTCGCGGTCCTCAAGGACGGTCTGCTCCAGCAGGTCGACTCGCCGCGCAACATGTACGACCGTCCGGCCAACCTCTTCGTCGCCGGCTTCATCGGCTCCCCCGCCATGAACCTGGTCGAGGTCCCGATCACCGACGGCGGCGTGAAGTTCGGCAACAGCGTGGTCCCGGTGAACCGTGAGGCGCTGCAGGCCGCCGCCGACAAGGGCGACCGCACGGTCACCGTCGGTGTCCGCCCCGAGCACTTCGACATCGTCGAGCACAACGGCGAGGCCGCCGCCTCCCTCTCCAAGGACACCGAGGACGCCCCGGCGGGCCTCGCGGTCTCCGTGAACGTCGTCGAGGAGCTCGGCGCCGACGGCTACGTCTACGGCAGCGCCAAGGTCGGCGACGACCTCAAGGACCTGGTCGTCCGCGTCAGCGGCCGCGCGGTCCCGGAGAAGGGCGCCACGCTGCACGTCGTGCCGCGGCCCGGCGAGACCCACGTGTTCTCCACGTCCACGGGTGAGCGTCTCTCCGACTGATCTCCGACTGAGTGCGCGTCACGGCGACAAACCTCTGACCAGGGTGAATCTGCCCAGGTTGACGACGAAGGCCCCGCAGCCTGCTGCGGGGCCTTTCCGTTGCCCCGATTTACCCCGCCAAGCGGGTGGTTTTCGAGCAGTGTGCGTCAACCCCGTACCCGAAACACGGCCCTTCTCCATCCCCCGAACCGGTGACTAAATGTCGCCAAATCATTACCGCACGCTACCCTCACACGCGTGAAGCACTCCACCACCCCTCAGACGCGACGCGGCCACCGGGGCGGCCCTGCCCGCCGGATCGGCCGCACTCTCGCCCTCGTCCTGCCCGTCGTCCTGGTGCTCTCCGGGACCCTCGCCGTCACCCGAGTCAACTGGACAGGAAGCCCGCGGAACTCGGTGCTCACCGCGACCGACGTGACCGACGCGCGCGTCTCCTCCAAGGCCGTCGCCCAGGCCCCGCAGGACGTGCTGCGCGACCAGCTGATGACCGAGCTCCAGGACAAGAACCCGGGCCAGGTCCTCACCCACCTCCAGCAGGCGGTCAACGGCCACCCGTCGCTCGCCCAGCACTGCACGTCCATCGCCCGCGCCCTGGGCCGCGCCGCGGTGCGCATCTACGGCGCCTCGCGCGCCCAGTCGTACGCCCGCCCGGTCTGCGACACCTCCTTCGCGTCCGGCGTGCTGGCGGCCCACAGCTGAACACCGGTCGGTAAGCAGGTAACAGGTCCTTAAGGGCCCTATTACGGCAGAAGACCTGCCCCGGGGCGCCGCGTACAGTGCGGGCATGACTCATCCGAACGCCGCGCTGCGCCCCACCCAAGCTGTGGTCCTGGCCGGTGGCCAGGGCTCACGGCTTCGGCCGTACACCGACGACCGGCCCAAGCCGATGGTCGAGATTCCGGGCACGGGCACACCGATCATCGGCCACCAGCTGCGCTGGCTCGCCGAGGAGGGCGTCACGGACGTGGTGGTCTCCTGCGGCCATCTCGCCGAGGTCCTGCAGAAGTGGCTGGCCACGGCCGACCTGCCGCTCTCCGTCACGACGGTGGTCGAGAGCGAGCCCCTGGGCCGGGGCGGCGGCCTCAAGTACGCGGCCGCGCATCTGCCCCACACCGACCGGCCCTGGTACGCCACGAACGGCGACATCTGGACCCGGTTCTCGCTGCGCGACATGGCCGACTTCCACACGGAGCGGGACGCGGTGGCCACGCTGGCGCTCGCCCGGCCGCGGATTCCCTGGGGTGCGGTGAAGACGGACGGCTTCGGCCACATCACGGACTTCATCGAGGCACCGCCGTCGACGTTCGAGATCAACGCGGGTGTGTACGTCTTCTCCGCCGGCTTCGCCGAGATGCTGCCGGAGCGGGGCGACCACGAGCGGACGACGTTCCCGCACCTCGCGCGGAGCCGGCAGCTGGCCGGGTTCCCGATCCCGCAGGGGGCGTACTGGCGGGCCATCGACACGGCGAAGGATCTGACGGAGGCGGCGAAGGAGTTGGCCGCGCTGGGGCGGTAACGGCCGTGGTTGGCTGCGGTTGAGTGAGGGCTGGTCGCGCCCGCGCGGCGGAGCCGCATATCGATACAGCCCCGCGCCCCTTTGGGGCGCGTTGAGGGCCCCGCACCTTTGCAGGTGCGGGGCCCTCAAGGCCGTACAACCGGAATCGCGCTAGCCCAGCAGGCCGCCCACCAGGCCCGGCTGGCCCGAGGAGGACGAGCCGCCGCCGGTGCTGGTGCCCGTGCCGCTGCCCGTGCCGCCCGTCGAGGAGGTGCCGCCGGTGGCGGTGCCGCCGGACGTCGGGCCGGCCGTGGTGGGCGCCGGGGCGGTGTGCCGGGGCGGGGCCTGGCCCGTGGTGCCCTGGGTCTGGCTGGGGGTCGTGGTGGTGGCGCCGCTGGTCGTGCGGTCGGCGCCCGGGGTCGTCGCCGCCCCGGAGGGGCTCGCACCGGCCGTGGCGCCGCCGGAGGGCGACGTCGAGGCCGACGGGGTCTTCTGCTGACGCGGTGCCGTCTCGCCGGGGAGCGGGGAGCCGGGGAGGTTGTTGCGGGGCGCCTCGCCGGGGCCGGGGACGACCACGCGGCTGGAGTCGCGGACCGCGCCGCCCAGGAGGGAGCCGATGAGCAGGGTCAGACCGATGGTGACGGCCGTGACCAGGGCACCGCGGCGCAGCACGTAGGCGCGCAGGTCCCAGATGTCGGAGTGCGGGCCGAGGCGTCGCCAGGCGCTGCCCGCCAGCCGGCCGTCGATGGAGTAGACGGGGGCACCGGCGATGATCAGCGGGGACCAGGCGGCGAGGTAGATGATGTCGGGGGCGTCGTACGCGGGGACGGTCTTCCAGCTGACCGTGACGATGAGCGCGGCGGAGAGCAGCGCGCCGACGACCGCGGCGACCCGCTGCCAGCAGCCGAGGACGGTCAGCACGCCGACGATCACCTGGAAGAAGGCGATCACCAGGCCGGAACCGACCGGGTGCTGGAGGGCGAACTGGCGCAGCGGCTCGGCGACCTCCCACGGGTGCAGCGTGTTGAGCCAGGTGACCATGGAGCCGCGCTTGCCGCCGTCGAAGTAGACGGGGTCGCACAGCTTGCCCATGCCGGCGTAGACGGAGATGAAGCCGAGGAAGACCCGGAGCGGGAGCAGGACCACGCCGAGGTTCATCCGGCGGCCGGGGTAGTAGGCGTGCCGGGCCGGATCGCCTTCGCCGTACCGTCGGGTGGACCGCGGCTCGTCGAGGCCCTCGAGGTCGTCGAAGTCCCCGTACCGGTCGTCGGCGTAGCCCGGTCCGGCGTAGGCCGGTTCGTCGTAGGCCGGTTCGTCGTAGGCGCTGCCGACCGTCCGCGTGTGCGGGAGGAGCCGGGTCTCGCCCGAGGCGGGGTCGCGGGGGTGGCCGACCAACGGGGTCTCGACGGTCTGGTCGAGGTGGGCGTAGCCGTCGTCGACGCGCGGGATGACCTGGGTCGCGCCGGCCGGTTCGACGGGTTCCTCGGCGTGCCGGACGCTGCCGCCCCGGACGGCCTGGAGCAGCCGGTGGGCGCCGGTGTCGTCGGGCGCGGACTTGCCGCTCCAGACGAGCGGGCGGCGACGGCCGGGCGCCGCCCCCGCTCTGCCCGCCGTGCCGACGGGCGGGAACCGCGCGGTGTCCTCGGTGGCGCTCAAGTGCCCTGCGACCCGGGGAGATTGGGTACGCCGTGTCGATACGCCCAGCTGCACGCGGAAGCTCGCGTGGTTGACGATGACCTGCGCCGGATCGCTCGGCACCTTCACCATGCTCAGCGCGGGAGCGTCGTCGGGACCGGAGGCGAATCCGGAGCGGAATCCCGACGAGCGGTCCCCCGTGGGTGTGCGGGGTGTTCTGGTGTCCACACTCATCTAACCGAGTGACGTGGAGTTAGGACACTGCTTTGACCGCCCGGGATGTGTCCGGACCCCGTCAAGGATGTCCTGGACGCCGGAATTACCCCGCACAGGTGAGGTCGCGGACGTTTGTTCAGCTCCGGCGGCGCGCCGCCTCGTACAGCACGATCCCCGCCGCCACACCGGCGTTCAGCGACTCGGCACCACCCGGCATCGGGATCCGGACCCGGAAGTCGCAGGTCTCGCCGACCAGGCGGGACAGGCCCTTGCCCTCGCTGCCGACCACGATGACGACCGGGCCGCCGAGCGCCTCCAGGTCGCCGATCTCGTGCTCGCCGTCCGCGGCGAGGCCGACGATCACGATGCCGGCCTTCTTGTACGACTCCAGGGCCCGGGTGAGGTTCGTGGCGCGGGCGACGGGCGTGCGGGCCGCCGTACCGGCCGACGTCTTCCAGGCACCGGCGGTCATACCGGCGGCGCGGCGCTCCGGGACGACCACGCCGTGGCCGCCGAAGGCGGAGACGGAGCGGACGACCGCGCCGAGGTTGCGCGGGTCGGTGACGCCGTCGAGGGCGACGATGAGGGGGTCCTCGCCCTCGCCGGCGGCCGCGTCGGCCAGGTCCTCGGGGTGCGCGTACTCGTACGGCGGGACCTGGAGGACGAGGCCCTGGTGGTTGAGGCCGTTGGTCATCCGGTCGAGCTCGGGGCGCGGGGCCTCCATGAGGTTGATGCCACCGCGCTCGGCGGCGAGCTGCAGGGCCTCGCGGACGCGCTCGTCGTTGTCGATGAACTGCTGGACGTAGAGGGTCGAGGCTGGGACGCCCTCGCGCAGCGCCTCGACGACCGGGTTGCGGCCGACGACCATCTCCGAGGTGCCCTTGCCGCCCCGGCCGCGCGCCACCGGACGGCGCTGGACCTGCTTGGACTTGGCGTTGGCGATGCGGTTCTTCTTGTGACCCTTGCGCATCTCGGCGGGCGGGGTCGGACCCTTGCCCTCCAGGCCCCGGCGCCGCTGGCCGCCACTGCCGACCTGCGCGCCCTTCTTGCCGGACATGCGGCGGTTGTTGGCTGCCATGGGTTACCCGTCTCCGTGAGCTTCGTTTCGTACGTACGTCTTATGCAGTGTGCCGCCCGGTGGGCCGGGCGGCACAGTTGATCTTCGATGACCGACGGTCAGGACTTGAGGGTCCAGCGCGGCCCCGAGGGGCTGTCCTCGATCGCCAGACCGGACTGGTTGAGCTGGTCGCGGATGGCGTCGGCGGTGGCCCAGTCCTTGCGTCCGCGGGCGGACTCGCGCTGGTCGAGCACGAGCCGTACGAGGCTGTCGACGACCCCGTGCAGGTCGTCGCCCTTCTCGACGCCACCGGCCCAGTGCGGGTCGAGCGGGTCGAGACCGAGGACGCCGAGCATGGCCCGGACCTCGGCGAGGCGGGCGACGGCCGCCTCCTTGTCGTCGGCGGCCAGTGCGCTGTTGCCCTGCCGGACCGTGGTGTGCACGACGGCGAGCGCCTGCGGGACGCCCAGGTCGTCGTCCATCGCCTCGGCGAAGGCGGGCGGGACCTCGGGCGAGGGCTCGACGGCTCCCCCGGCCAGCTCGACCACGCGCTGCACGAAGCCCTCGATGCGCGCGAACGCGGCCTCGGCCTCGCGCAGCGAGTCCTCGCTGTACTCGATCATCGAGCGGTAGTGCGGGGTGCCCAGGTAGTAGCGCAGCACGATCGGGCGCCAGCGCTTGACCATCTCGGAGACGAGGACCGAGTTCCCGAGGGACTTCGACATCTTCTCGCCGCTCATGGTGACCCAGGCGTTGTGCACCCAGTACTGGGCGAAGTCGTCGCCGTACGCCTTGGCCTGGGCGATCTCGTTCTCGTGGTGGGGGAAGATCAGGTCGAGGCCGCCGCCGTGGATGTCGAAGGCCTCGCCGAGGTACTTGTGGGCCATCGCCGAGCACTCCAGGTGCCAGCCGGGCCGGCCGCGGCCCCACGGCGTCTCCCAGCTGGGCTCGCCCGGTTTCACGGCCTTCCACAGCGCGAAGTCCCGCTGGTCCCGCTTGCCGGTCTCGCCCTCGCCCTCGGGCTGGCGGAGGTTCTCCAGCTCCTGGTTGGAGAGCTGGAGGTAGTCCGGGTAGGAGCGCACGTCGAAGTAGACGTTGCCGTCGGCCTCGTACGCGTGTCCGCGCTCGATCAGGCCGCGCATCATCTCGATCATCTCCGGCACGTGCCCGGTCGCGCGGGGCTCGTACGTCGGCGGGAGGCAGCCGAGCGCGGCGTAGCCGTCGTTGAACGCGCGCTCGTTCTCGTAGCCGATCGCCCACCAGGGGCGGCCCTGGTCGGCGGACTTGGCGATGATCTTGTCGTCGATGTCCGTGACGTTCCGGATGAACGTCACGTCGTAGCCGCGGTATTCGAACCAGCGGCGCATGATGTCGAAGTTCAGGCCGGACCGGATGTGCCCGATGTGGGGCGCCGCCTGCACGGTGGCACCACAGAGGTAGATCGAGACACAGCCCGCGGCGAGCGGGGCGAAGTCACGGATCTGCCGGGCGTTGGTGTCGTACAGGCGAATAGTCACGGCACCTAGGGTAGTGGGCGGAGGGTAGTGCGTGGCACCGGTGTGTGAAGCGCCGTGGGTCGGGTGCGGGTGCGCTGTGGCTTGTCGCGTGATTCCCCGCGCCCCCGCCGGAATCCGGTCACGCCGTTTCGCGGAATCCGGTCACGCCGTTTCGCGGAATCCGGTCACGCCGTTGGTACGACCAACGCCGTCGCCACCGCCATGAGACCTTCGCCCCTGCCCGGGAATCCCAGGCCGTCCGTGGTGGCCCCGGAAACCGACACCGGTGCCCCCGCCGCGTCCGAGAGGATCTTCTCGGCCTCGTCGCGCCGCTTGCCGATCTTCGGGCGTGGTCCTACGACCTGTACGGCGACGTTCCCGATGGTGAAACCGGCGGCGCGGACGATGCGGGCGGCTTCCGTCAGCAGGGTCACCCCGGACGCGCCCGACCACTCGGGGCGACCGGTGCCGAAGTGCTGCCCCAGGTCACCCAGCCCCGCCGCCGAGAACAGCGCGTTGCAGGCCGCGTGGGCGACGACGTCCGCGTCGGAGTGACCGGCGAGTCCCGGTCCCTCCCCCTCCCACTTCAGGCCGGCGCACCACAGCTCGCGGCCCTCCTCGAAGGCGTGGATGTCGGTGCCGATGCCGACACGCGGGAGCAGTGGCAGGTCAGAAGCCATCGTTCAGCCTCCTGCGGGCCAGGACCGCCTCCGCGAGCACCAGGTCGAGGGGGCGGGTGACCTTGAAGGCCTCCTCGTGGCCGGGGACGACCACGACCCGCTCACCGAGCTGCTCGACCATGCTGGCGTCGTCGGTGACGTTGTCGGTGACCGTCTCGTGGGCGCGGATCAGCGTCGTACGGTCGAATCCCTGGGGCGTCTGCACGGCGCGCAGCCGGGACCGCTGCGGGGTGGCGACGACCGGCTCGGGGTCGCCCGGCACCGCCGCCGGCTCGACCTCCTTGACCGTGTCGGCGAGCGGAAGGGCCGGGACCACGGCCGGGGCGCCGTCGCGGACCGCCTGGATCACCGCGTCGACCGTGTCGACGGGGACGAGGGGGCGGGCGGCGTCGTGGACCAGGACGATGCCGTACTCCGGGGGCAGCGCGTCCAGGCCGAGCCTGACCGACTCCTGGCGGGAGTCGCCGCCGGGGACGACGAGGAAGTCGGTGCGGTCGGGGAGCGCGTGCGCGTCGAGGAGGGACTTGACCTCGGGCGCGCCGTCGGGCGGGGCCACGACCACGACCAGGGAGACGGCGCGGGAGGCGGCCAGGGCGCGCACGGCGTGGATGAGCATGGGCGTGCCGTTCAGCGCGCGTAGCGCCTTGGGGGCGCCCGGACCGAGCCGCACGCCCCGGCCGGCGGCGGGAATCACGGCTGCCGTGCGCAGTGCGGTACGCGGTTCCGGACGCGAAGGACGCGAATCGTCAGACATCGGTTCCTGTCAGGTTTGTGTGCGGGGCTGGCGTGGGTATGGCCTGGGAAGTGCCGGGCGCGACGCCTTGACCGGACCCTTCCGTGACACTGGTCGAGCCAGCAGCCCGGGCCCGGCACGCCTAGTATCGGGGGTTCCCGCGGGGGCGGGTTTCCGGATGAGCGGGTCCAGAGCAGGTTCCGGACACGGACATGCCGCAGCGCCCGGCGACATGTGGAGTGTCATCGGGCACCGCGGCATTTCGGTGTGCGGCGTTTCAGCGTGCCGAGCTGGATCGCGTCAGGACGCGAGGACCTCGTCGAGCAGGGCCTCGGCCTTGTCCTCGTTGGTGTTCTCCGCGAGGGCGAGCTCGCTCACCAGGATCTGGCGGGCCTTGGCGAGCATGCGCTTCTCACCGGCGGAGAGTCCACGCTCGCGCTCACGACGCCACAGGTCACGCACGACTTCCGCGACCTTGATGACATCGCCGGAGGCGAGCTTCTCCAGGTTTGCCTTGTAACGACGGGACCAGTTCGTGGGCTCTTCGGCGTACGGCGCACGCAGCACCTCGAAGACCCGGTCCAGCCCGTCCTGACCGACCACATCACGCACGCCGACGAACTCCGCATTGTCCGCTGGCACACGTACCGTCAGGTCACCCTGGGCGACCTTCAGCACCAAGTAGGTCTTGTCCACGCCTTTGATCTGGCGAGTTTCGATAGCCTCGATCAGCGCGGCCCCGTGATGGGGATAGACCACGGTGTCGCCAACCTTGAACGTCATGTGACAGGTACCCCTTCCGTGGCTATCCAGGGTAACACGGAAACCGGCGGTTCTGAATGGCGTTTTCGCAGGTCAGGGCATATCTCGGGGCTTGACAACAGCAACAGGAACGTGCTTCGCGGGCCGTCCGGAAGCAGGTATTCGCAGGTCGGAGCGGCTCTCCGGGCAGGGTGAAACGGGCACGTTACACACATCCGGACGCCCGCCCAAGTGGCTGAACGTCCCGATATGTCTGCTTCCAAGGGTACGACTTCCGCTACTCCGTTCGGTTGCCTGAGCCGGATCCGAGACGTTTCCGGAATTGATCACAGGCGTCCGACCGAGTGGTACGTGATCCATTTCCCCGGCGGTCCCGCATTCCTTCACGGAAATTTTGCGCGCGGTCTTGCGAACGAGTTATGTGAATGCCTGACGAGCGCCCCGCAAAGTGACCGACGAGTCACCTGTGGACCCCCGGGGTACCCCTGCCCGAGGGAAGCGAGGGGCTTGGGGAGGGTCGGGTGCGGCCGTGCGGGAACGGCTCGGTAACCTAAGGCCGCTGACAGACACTTAGGGCGGCTTTATAAGCGGAGCCGCCCGTGCGTTCAAGGAGTTGCCGCCGCCGTGAGCAGCAGCCTTCGACGCGGCGCCCTCGCCGCTTCCGCCCTCGCCTTCTCCGTCGCCTCGCTCGCCGCGTGCGGTGCCGGCAACAACTCCCAGACGCTGGAGATCAAGCCGGACAACGCGGCCACGAGCGTCGGGACCATCAAGGTCCAGAACGCGACCGTGATCACCCAGCCCGACCTCACGTCGACCGGCCCGGCCGTGGTCTCCGCGACCATCTTCAACACCGGCACCGAGCCGGAGACGCTCCAGTCGATCGTCGTCGCCGGCACCAACAAGACCGCCGAGCTGCACGCCACCAAGACGCAGCCGCTGACCATCCAGGCCGGCGGCCGGCTGATCCTCGGCGGCAAGGACAACGCGTCCGCCGTGCTGCCCAGCAGCCGTGAGGCGATCCAGGACGGCAACGCCCAGAAGATCACGTTCACCTTCAGCAAGACGGGCGACGTGAGCCTGCGCGCGTTCGTCGTGCCGGCCGAGAGCTACTTCACGGGCTGGGGCCCGAGCGCGGTGCCGTCGCCCTCGGCCTCCGCCTCCGTCAGCCCGGCCGCCGGCTCCACCGCGAGCGAGAGCGCCAAGGCCGGCAAGAAGGACAAGAACTCCGAGAGCGCCTCGGCCACCCCGAGCGACTCGGCCTCGGAGTCGGCGAACGCGGGCTGAGCGGCGGCCGTACGGCTCGCACCCACACGAGAAGGGCGGTACCCCCGAGGGGGCCGCCCTTCGTCGTACGGTCGCCGTAATGGCAGGTCAGCGGCTTACGGCTCGAACTTGTAGCCCAGACCACGCACCGTCACCAGGTACCGCGGCGCGCCCGGGTCCGGCTCGATCTTGGCGCGTAGGCGCTTGACGTGGACGTCGAGGGTCTTGGTGTCACCGACGTAGTCGGCGCCCCAGACGCGGTCGATGAGCTGCATGCGGGTGAGGACCCGGCCGGCGTTGCGCAGGAGCATCTCCAGGAGGTCGAACTCCTTGAGGGGGAGGTCGACCTTGGAGCCGGAGACCGTCACGACGTGGCGGTCGACGTCCATGCGGACCGGGCCGGCCTCCAGGGCGGCCGGGGTGACCTCCTCCGGCTCGCCGCGGCGGCGCAGGACGGCCCGGATACGGGCGACCAGCTCGCGGGAGGAGAAGGGCTTGGTGACGTAGTCGTCGGCTCCTATTTCGAGCCCGACAACCTTGTCGATCTCGCTGTCCTTGGCCGTCACCATGATGACGGGAACGTTGGAGCGGCCGCGCAGCTGGCGGCAGACCTCGGTGCCGGGCAGCCCCGGCAGCATCAGGTCGAGGAGGACGAGGTCGGCGCCGTTGCGCTCGAACTCGTCGAGTCCGTCGGGGCCCGTGGCCGCCACAGCGACCTCGAAGCCCTCCTTGCGGAGCATGTACGACAGGGCGTCGGAGAAGGACTCCTCGTCCTCGACGACAAGCACTCGGGTCACGGAAGGACCTCCGGGGCGGGAAGCGGTTCGTACGGGGATGACTCGGTGGTACCGGCCTCGTCGTCGAGGTCGGGGTCGGGGTGCTGCGACGCGCGGTCGCGGGCCACGCCCGCCTCCGGCAGCCTGAGGGTGAACGTGGAGCCCTGGTTCTCGGCGCTCCACACCGTGACCTCCCCGCCGTGCGAGGCGACCACGTGCTTGACGATGGCGAGGCCGAGACCGGTGCCACCGGTGGCCCGCGAGCGGGCCGGGTCGACGCGGTAGAAGCGCTCGAAGATGCGCTCCTTGTCCTTGTCGGTGATGCCGATGCCCTGGTCGGTCACGGCGAGCTCGATCATGTCGCCGCCGGGCGCGCTGACCCGACGGGCGGCTATCCCGACCCGGGTGCGGGCCGGTGAGTAGTTCACGGCGTTCTCGACCAGGTTGCCGAGAGCGGCGGCGAGCTGGCCGCGGTTGCCCCAGACATGCAGGTCGGCGGTGCCGCCGGCGGCCATGGTGATCTGCTTGGTGCCGGCCTGGTGGCGGCACCGGTCGATCGCCTCGGCGACCAGTTCGTCGACCCGGACGGGCTCGGCGTCCTCCAGCGGGTCGTCGTTCTGCACTCTCGACAGATCGATGAGCTCCTGGACCAGGTTGGTCAGGCGCGTGGCCTCGATCTGCATGCGACCGGCGAAGCGCTGCACGGCCTCCGGATCGTCCGAGGCGTCCATGACGGCCTCGGAGAGCAGGGAGAGCGCGCCGACCGGGGTCTTCAGCTCATGGCTCACGTTCGCCACGAAGTCCCGTCGTACCGCCTCGATACGCCGGGCCTCGGTGAGGTCCTCGACGAGCAGCAGCACGAGCCGGGAGCCGAGGGGAGCCACCCGGGCGGAGACGGCCAGGGCCTCGCCCCGTCCGGTCCCCCGCCTCGGCAGGTCCAGCTCGACCTGGCGTATCTCGCCGTCGCGCCGGGTGTCCCGGGCCATCCCGAGCATCGGCTCGATGGCGAGTTTGCCGCCGCGCACGAGTCCGAGGGCGTACGCCGCCGAGCTCGCCTTGACAACCGTGTCCCCCTCGTCGAGGACGACCGCGGAGGAGCGCAGCACGCTCAGTACGGTGTCCACGCCCGGGGGCAGCACGGGGTCGGTGTGCAGAGAAGTCCTGGTCGGTCGCTTCTGGTCGCGTTCGCTCCAGCGGAACGCCAGCATGGCGATGACACCGGTAAGCACCCCGGCGATCGCTGCCGCTGCGGCGACCGCCGCGTTCACGTCCATGCAAACAGGTTAAGCAGGGGGTACGACATCCCCACAGTCCGGAAGGTGTCAGCTCGAACACTCGTCGCCCAGAGTTCACCTTGGAGCCAGTATTGGTTCATTTGGGGTGGCAGAAACGGACGGACTGGGACCTGAACATGGGAGCGTGGGGTTCGCAGCTGGTTTCGGCCACGGGCCCCGGCCCCCGGAACCCCTGGAACACACGCACGAGAGGGAACCCTGATGCGGGACGCGTACCACGAGGAACTCGACTCGATCGGCGACAGCCTGGTCGACATGGCCCGTCTGGTCGGATCGGCGATCGGACGCGCCACGACGGCGATCCTCGACGGCGACCTGAAGCTGGCCGAGAGTGTCATCGAGGCCGACCAGAAGGTGGACGAGCTCCACCACGACCTGGAGGCGCGCGCGATAGCCCTGCTCGCCCGCCAGCAGCCGGTGGCGACGGACCTGCGGATAGTCGTCACCTCGCTCCGGATGTCCGCCGACCTGGAGCGCTCCGGCGACCTCGCCCAGCACGTGGCGAAGCAGGCCCGGCTGCGCTTCCCGGAGCGCGTGATCCCGCGCGACCTGGAAGCCACCATCCTGGAGATGGGCCAGCTCGCGCAGCGCCTGATGGCCAAGGCCGCCGAGGTCATCGTCACCAAGGACGTCGACCTGGCGCTCCAGCTGGAGCAGGACGACGACGAGATGGACCTGCTGCACCGCACGCTCTTCCAGCACCTGCTGGACGACCGCTGGCAGCACGGCATCGAGACGGCCGTCGACGTGACGCTGCTCGGCCGCTACTACGAGCGGTACGCCGACCACGCGGTCGCCGTCGCCAAGCGCGTCGTCTTCCTGGTCACCGGCGAGCACGCGGACGAGCTGCAGCCCGACATCCAGCCGGTGACGGGCGCCGAGGGGGCGTAACCGCCCTGGTCGGAGGGGCTCGCGGGGTGCGGGCCGGGCGTACGGGCGCCACTGTGCGCCGTTGATGCGCCCAGTGAAACGGGCATGAAATGGGCAAGGGAACGGGCAAAGGCACCACGCCCCGCCTCTAGGAACCTAGGGAATCCAAGGACCGGACCTCCAGGAGGATCCATGGCCGAATCCCCCAGCATCACGCCCGACCCCACGCAGCAGCAGGAGACCGACCAGCCCGCCGAGATCAAGAACCTCCTGGTCATCGGCGCGTGCGGGTGCGGCTCGGGCTGCGGCTGCGGCTGCCAGTCGGGCAGCCCCTGCCAGTGCGGCTGAGCGACTGAGCGACTGAGCGACTGAGCGGATGTTTCAGCTACGGCGAAGGGCCCCGGACTCCGGTCCGGGGCCCTTTCGCGTGCCGGGCCACGAGGGTGGGCGCAGCATGGAGGGGAGACGGACAAGGCGAAGGAGGTGTGACTGCCATGGCCCAGTACATGGACGTCCACAACGGGATGAAGGGCCTCACCGCCGAGCAGCTGAAAGCAGCCCACGACGCGGATCTCGCCATCGAGAAGGAGGAGGGCGTGCACTTCGAACGGGCCTGGGCCGACCCCGCCTCCGGCAAGGTCTACTGCCTCTCCGAGGCGCCGTCGGCCGAGGCGGTCAAGCGCGTCCACGAACGCGCGGGCCATCCGGCCGACGAGATCCATCAGGTGCCGCTGTCGATCTGGTGAAGCCGCGCGGGCCAGTCGAGCAGGAGCCGGTTGACGTCGTCCGGCCGCTCCTGCTGGATCCAGTGCCCGCAGCCGTCGAGGAGGTGGGAGGAGACCAGCCCGGGGAGGGTGACCGGGTACGCCTCGACGGCGTCCGCCAGCCAGGTCGTCGAGACGTCGAGGCTGCCGCCGGCGAACAGGGACGGCTGCGTGACCGGAGCACCGTCGTAGGCCGCCAGATCCTCCCAGTCGCGGTCCATGTTCCGGTACCGGTTGAGCGCGCCGGTCAGTCCGGTGCGAACCAGGCCGACGACGCCCGTCAGCCTCCCGGCAAACCCTGTTGCCGCCGCCCCCGCCGATCCGCTTCGATCATCGCCATGACCGATGGCGCCACACTCGACATCGCCGACGAACACATCCTCGGCAACCAGATCCTCCGCGGCATCATCGCCATCCGCGCCCACCTGGGCTGCTCGCTCCATGAGGGCCTCGACGCCTTCGTCGCGAGGTACACGGTGCTGCGCGAGGAACGTCCGGGTGACTTCGTATGCGGCCATGCCGCGTACTGGGAGGGCTTCCACTCGTAGCGCGGTTCAGTCGCCCGAGTGGCCCCAGAAGCAGATCTCCCGGGGGTTGCCGGCGTCGTCGTGCAGCACCGCGCACCGTCCGATCCAGCGTGACCGGGGGAAGACGTCGAAGTCCTTGACGTGTGCGCGGGTCAGCTTGTCGACGCCCAGCAGTTCCTGCGCCTCCGCGGCCGTCACGGGCTCCACGGTGTTGTAGTCCGGGGTGTCGTCCGGGCCCAGGACGTGGAAGATGTCCAGGATCGAGTGCGTACCGGCCTCCTGGACCAACTCGTCCTCCCACAGGGCCTCCAGGGACTGGGGCCGCGGTTCCCGTTCCTCCTCCGGGCGCCAGTCGGCGCCGTTGACCCAGTAGTAGTCACCGGCTTCGAAGACCTCACACCGCAGCTGCTGAAGCGCGGCGTCCAGGTCCTCCTGGTACGGCACGTAGTACTCCCACCCCGAAGCCCCCACCGGTCCTCGCCCCCTCTACCCGTCGTCCCGTCCCTGCTCTCGGACCGGGGAAGCTAGCACCTGCCTCTGACATCCAGGTCCTTCGCGCGGGGACGGCCCGTTGTCAGTGCCCGTGGCCAGGGTCGCGAGCGCGCGGTCGGCTTCCGGGGGTTCCAGCCGGGCTTGGTCGATGGCCAGGGAGAGACCTGCGTCGTCAGGCCCGTACCTCGGCCTCGGTGGCGACCGTCGGCTGCGGGGCCGGGGCCCGTCCGTCCGCACGCAGCCCCCGCATGAGCACGCCGTACCCGAGCGCCGCGCCCGTGCCCAGCACCGCGCAGAACCCCCACAGCCACTGCGCGCCGAACCGGTCGATGACGACGCCCGACATCAGCGGCGCGACGAGCGCGGCGGCGGACCAGGAGAGCGTGTACATCCCCTGGTAGCGCCCGCGCCCGTGGACGGGCGAGAGCCGTACCACCAGCCCGGTCTGGGTCGGCGCGTTGACGATCTCGGCGAGGGTCCACACGCACACGGTGAGCGCGAACACCCCGACCGACCCGGCGAGGGCGGTGAGTCCGAACCCGTACCCCGCGAGGAGGGAGGAGACGACGAGCAGGGACCGCGGATCCCGGTGCTCGATGACGCGGGTGACGGGGATCTGCAGGACGACGATCAGCACCCCGTTGACCGCGATGGCCATGCCGTAGTCGGCGGGCGAGAACCCGGCCTCCCCCATCGCCACCGGCAGCCCGACCGACCCCTGCTGGAAGATCAGGGCGACGAGGAAGGACAGCCCGACGACGGCCATGTACCGCCCGTCGCGCAGCACGCTCCCGAGGCTGACCTCGCTCTCCTTCGCGGCTTCCTTGGCGGTGCGCTCCGGCCGCGACTCGGGCAGCTTGACGAAGACGAGGACCGCGCAGACGGCGGTCATCCCGGCCTCGATGAGGAACCCGGCACGGTAGCTGACCTCGGCGATGAACCCGGCCCCCATGGAGGAGACGGCGAAACCGAGGTTGATGGCCCAGTAGTTGAGCGAGAACGCCCGCACCCGGTCCCGGGGCTTCACGATGTCGGCCATCATCGCCTGCACGGCCGGCCGGGAGGCGCTGGAGGCCATGCCGACGAGGAAGGCGACCGCGGCGATGGCGACGGGACCACGCACGAACCCGAGCAGCGCGACGGCCCCGGCGGTGGAGCCCTGGGCGATCAGCAGCGTCGGCCGCCGCCCCAGCCGGTCCGCCATCACCCCGCCGCCCAGGGAGGACACCACCCCGCCCAGCCCGTGCAGGGAGGCGACCAGCCCGGCGTACGAGGCGCTGTACCCGCGGTCCAGCGTCAGGTACAGGGCCATGTACGTGGCGACGAAGGCACCCAGCCGGTTGACGAGGGTGCTGGTCCACAGCCACCAGAACTCTCGGGGCAGACCGGAGACGGTCTCCCGGACAGCGCGCCGAAGGGCGACGGACGACATGGTTCCCCCAGGGCGAGACATGGCGAGACGGGACAAGAAGTAAGAGGCACACGGCCGATACGGAAGTTACTTCTACGGCGCTCGCCTGAGCCACTCAATTAACAAATGCAGTCAACTGTCCGCCCCCTGGGACGGCCCGCGGGCGCCCGCACCCTGCCCCGAATACGTGGATTACGCTCTGACCCATGGCCGACGCACCGTACAAGCTGATCCTCCTCCGCCACGGCGAGAGCGAATGGAACGCGAAGAACCTGTTCACCGGCTGGGTGGACGTCAACCTCAACGAGAAGGGCGAGAAGGAGGCAGTCCGCGGCGGTGAGCTCCTGAAGGACGCCGACCTCCTCCCCGACGTGGTCCACACGTCCCTCCAGAAGCGGGCGATCCGCACCGCCCAGCTGGCCCTGGAGGCCGCGGACCGCCACTGGATCCCGGTCCACCGCAGCTGGCGCCTGAACGAGCGCCACTACGGCGCGCTCCAGGGCAAGGACAAGGCGGCGACACTGGCCGAGTTCGGCGAGGAGCAGTTCATGCTCTGGCGCCGCTCGTACGACACCCCGCCCCCGCCGCTGCCGGACGACTCCGAGTTCTCCCAGGCCGCCGACCCCCGCTACGCGACCATCCCCCCGGAGCTGCGCCCCCGCACGGAGTGCCTCAAGGACGTCGTCGTCCGCATGCTCCCCTACTGGTACGACGGCATCGTCCCCGACCTCCTGACCGGCCGCACGGTCCTCGTCGCCGCCCACGGCAACAGCCTCCGCGCCCTCGTCAAGCACCTCGACGGCATCTCGGACGCCGACATCGCGGGCCTCAACATCCCCACCGGCATCCCCCTCTACTACGAGCTCGACGCCGACTTCAACCCGGTCACCCCGGGCGGCCGCTACCTCGACCCGGACGCGGCAGCCGCAGCCATCGAGGCGGTCAAGAACCAGGGCAAGAAGTAGTAGTTCGACGCCCGCAGGCCCCCTGCCCGTGCGTTCTCCGCCGGTGGGGGGGGCTTGTCACTGTCCTGGGGGCGGTGGCGGTGGGCTGACTTCGAGGCCCAACTCCCTCATGGCGGACGCCGAAGTATCGGACGCCATAGACGCTTCGTACCGCTCACTGCTCCGGGTCCGCGAAGCGCCGGCGTCCGGATGCGCGGTGGCTTCCGAGGAGTACCAGGCTGCCAGGCAGGCCCACGGAGACGCGACCCGAGCGGGCCGCACGGTCCTCCGCCAGGCCCTCACAGCCCTGGAGAGCTGACAACTGCCGCACCGCAACCCGGTCGTTCTCTCGTCTCCGCCCGGGCTCCCGCGGCGCGGAGGGCCGCGACGGCCGCCGCCGCGTCGTCCGGGTGCCGGGCGTCGAGGACCACGGCGGGGACCTGCGTGGCCAGGGCCTTGCTGCGCCAGAGGCTCAGGCCGGTGAGTCGACGTACGACCTGCGCGACGTCCAGCACGCGGACGCCGGGGTCGGTGATCACCACGTCATGGGGGACGTCGTCGCACACAAGCAGGAAGTACTCGTCTGCCACCGCACTCGCCGCCCTTCTCCGGTTCGCAGCGTACGAGACCTCGATGGTCGTGTCGCGGCGTTTCGGCGGCGGGGTCGAGCGCCGACGGTCGTCACGGCAGCAGCCCCTGCCCTCTGGAGAGGCGAGGGCAGGGGCTTTGCGTGCTGCTGGTGGCGCCGGGGTCAGTCCGTGCAGCCCGGGATGGGGTTCGGGACGCAGTTCGTCGGGATGTTGTGGGTGATGGTGGAGTCGATGAGCGTGGCGCCGTTGTTGGTGCGGAGGCCGCCGGGCGCTGCCGTGGAGGCGTTGTTGCGGACGTAGCTGTGGTCGAGCGTGACCGAGCCGGAGTCGTTGAAGATGCCGCCGGCCTGGGACAGGTTCGCGCCGGCGTTCGGGCCGTTCGCGCTGTTGCGGATGACCTTGCTGCCCTTGAGGGTGAGCCGGGTGGTTGCCGTACCAGAGTTGTAGATGCCGCCGCCGTCGCCCCCCGGGCCTCCGACGACGTTGCCGCTGACTTCCGACTTCTCCAGGGTCAGCGTCGACCCGCCCCCCAGGTTCACGAGCCCGCCGCCCGTGGCACCGGCGGCCGTGTTGTTCGCGATCTTGCTTTCGATGATCGTCGTCTGCGCGCCGCTCCTGTTGTAGACACCGCCGCCGCTGCCGCCCGCGGCGTTGCGGCTGATGACGCTCGCGTGGATGAAGGCGATGCTGCCGCTCTGCAGGAGTCCGCCGCCGAGGGCCTGGGCGTGGTTGCGGCCGAACTCGGAGCCCTCCACAGTCAACATCCCCTGGCTGGCCACCCCGCCGCCGTTGTTCGCGTTGTTGAACGCCAGCCAACTGCGTCGGATGGTCGCCGTGGCGCCCGTGGCCAGCGCCACACCGCCCCCGTTGGCCGTGGCGGTGTTGTCGATCACGTCGACTCCCACCAGCGCGAGCTTGGCGCCGCTGTCGACGAGGATGCCCCCGCCGTTGCCGACGACGTTGCCGCCGCGGACGGTGAGCTTCTCCAGGCGGAAGCTGCCGGTGCCGGTGGAGACGACATGGAAGATCCGGAACGCGGGGGTGGGGTTCCCGTCGCGGACGATCGTCGCGCCGTTGCCCCGGATCGTGAAGGGCTGGACGATGTCGGGCAGAGCTGCGGTGAGGTGGTAGGTGCAGTCACGGGCGAGGGACAGGGTGTCCCCCGACGAGGCGCTGCTGATGGCGTTCGTCAGCGCTGACGTGTAGCAGGGGACCGGTGTCGAGGCGTCGTCGCCGGCGGCCGCCGGTCCGCCCGTCACGCACGTCACGATCGCCGCCGCTACCGCGGCCGCACTGGAGAATCGGATGTATCGCATGACTCTGAGATGCGACATCTGCGAAGAAGTTGATCAGATTAAATGACCTGATCACCCGGTCGCGCCATCCGATTCCTTCGGTCGGCTCAGCCGGCGACGGAGGGATCGCGGGTGTCATGGGTGCATCCGCGCCCCCTTGAGCACCTTGTCCACCGCGTTCCGCGGCCCGTAGACCGCCAGCCCCACCAGGTCCAGCTCCGCCGTGGGCACGGCTCGCACCGCCGTGCGGTTGTCGTGGTCGTTGCCGGTCGAGAACAGGTCCGCGGTGAAGAGGGCCCGGGGCAGGGCGCGGCTCAGGGCCCGGCCGTGGGCTGCCTTCAGCGTCTCCTTGGTGCCCTCGAAGACCAGTACCGGCTGCCGGAACATCGGCAGGTACGCCACCCCGTCCGCGTCCTCGTACGGCTCCCCGACCACTTCGGGGAGCGTGGCGCCGAGGCCGCTGACCAGGAACGCGGTGACGTTCAGGCGCTGCCAGGGCTCCAGGTCCTCGCGCAGCAGGACGGCGATCTTCGTGTCGAAACGGAGGAGTTCAGTGCTCATGGGACGAGACTGCCGAGCGTCGTACGACGCCGTCTTGTACGTTCTTTGCATGGCCGCCCGGCAGCCCGTCACCCAGGAAGTCCAGGAAGTCACCGCCTGGCGTCCGCGTGTCCCGGGCGTCACCGAGGTCTTCCACGCGCACTTCACCGAGTACGCCTATCCGATGCACGTGCATGACGCCTGGACGCTGCTCATCGTGGACGACGGCGCCGTACGGTACGACCTCGACCGGCACGAGCACGGCACCCCGGACGACACCGTGACCCTGCTGCCCCCGCACGTCCCGCACAACGGCTCCCCGGCCACGGCGGACGGCTTCCGCAAGCGCGTGGTCTATCTGGACGGGACGCTGCTCGGGGACGAGCTCATCGGCGCCGCCGTCGACGGGCCCGACCTGCGGGACCCGTTGCTGCGGCACAGGGTCGGGCAGCTGCACTCCGCCCTCGCCCTCACCGGCGAGGAGCTGGAGGCCGAGAGCCGGCTCACCCTGATCGGCGAGCGGCTGCGGGGTCTGCTCCGCCCCCGGCTCGCGGCCGAGAGGCCGGCCGACCCGGCCCTCGCCCGTGCCCTGCGCGAGCTCCTGGACGAGAGGGTCGCCGACGGGCTCGTCCTCGCGGAGGCCGCCCGGCTGCTGCACGCGCACCCCGCCCATCTCGTGCGGGCGTTCAGCGGCGCGTACGGCATCGCCCCGCACCAGTACCTGATGTCCCGCCGGGTCGGCCGGGCCCGCCGGCTGCTGCTCGACGGCGTACCGCCCGGCGAGACGGCCACCGCCACCGGCTTCTACGACCAGGCGCATCTCACCCGGCACTTCAGGAAACTGGTGGGGGTGACCCCGGGGCGCTATCGAAGTGGCGCCCCGAGCGGCGCCCCGAGCGGCCGCGGCAGCCGATACCTCACTTGACGTCGACGTAGTCGCCGGCGGAGGTCGCGCCGCCCGTGGTGGAGGTGGCGCCGAAGGTCCAGCGGTAGTAGCCGTCGGCGGACGCCTTGACCGTGGTCCGCAGGGCACCGGCGGAGTCCGCCTTCACGGTCTTCAGCGTGGTGTACGTACCGCTGCCCTTCTTTCGGAACTGCAGCTTGGCCGACTTGCCGCCGAAGCCGACGTACTTGTGCTTCGCCCAGTCCGCGCGCGTGATCGCGCCCTTCACGGTGAGCGTCCCGCCCTTGGCCACCGGCTCGGGGGTGGCGTTGGCGGTGACCTTGGCGGCCCGCTGGACCTGGACGGTGCCGAGGCCGGTCAGGAACTCCTGGCTCTTCAGCCTGTCGCCCGACCAGATCTTCGCGGCAGCCGCGATCTTCCAGGTCGTCGCGTCGTTGTTGGAGTCCAGGGTGTAGCGCGGCTCGATGTACAGCCGGCCCCCGCAGTCGGCGGGCTGGGAGCCGTTGTCGCCGCAGCTCACGCTGCTGAGGTAGATCCCGCCGTCCGCGTCGCCCTTGGCGGCCGTGGTGTCGTGGTAGAGGAACGGGAGCACCTGTGCGTCGGCGAGCTTGACGCCGGACGGCCAGGTCATACGGAAGGTGAAGCCGGGCTTCACCGTCGCGCTGGTGCCGACCACGACGGGCTTGCCGTTGTTCACGACCATCTTGGTCACCGTGATCCCGGTGTCGGCCGCCGCCGCGGACGGCACCGCGAACGCCCCCAGGGCCAGCGCGCCCACCAGCACCACTGCCGAGCCGGATGATCTGCCTGCGCGCATGCACACCTCTTCGAGAACGAGGAGAGAAGGTGAACCCCGGGTGACTCCCGGGGCTATGGCAGGCTAACAAGAACGGAGTTGGCGCTGCGCCTCGTACAGGTTCCGCGGCCGTACCGCGTCCCAGGTGCCGTACAGCTCCAGGCGGGAGTGCAGTTCGCCGGTGAAGTCCGGTACGTCGATCTGGTCGAAGTCGGTGACCGTGTTGAGGCCGACGGTCGCGGAGTACGGTGCGAGGCCGTCCAGCCTCATCAGGCCCGCGCGGCCGTTGGTGACCCGGACGTTCCAGTGGGTGAACCGGGCCCCGAACAGCGGCCCGGCGTTCGCGTCGCCGCCGTGCCGGCCGTTGTTGTTCACCGTGATGTCGGTGCGGACGTTCGCGAAGGGCAGGCCGCGGTGCGAGTCGAAGGTGCCCATCCGCATGTCGCCGCGCGACCAGACGTTGTACGACGACAGTCCTTCCACGTTGATGCCGTGGAGCTGGGTGTCGGACGGGGCCGGGACCGTGCGTTCCTCGATCGTGAAGTCCTCGATCAGGTTGTCGTGCGAGCCCTCGCGGCAGAAGTACGGGTGGTGCTCGCCCCGTCCGCCGACCCGGGTGCGGCGCAGGGTGCAGGCGGAGGCGGCGACCAGGCCGAAGCCGTTGTCGACGTTGCGGACCGTGACGTCGTCCACCCAGCAGTCGTAGGCGCATTGGAGGACGACCCCGTTGTAGCCCTTGTCGAGGAGGTGCGGGGACTGCGGGGTCTCCATGACGTCCAGGGTGAGGCCCTCGACGCCGGATCCGGTGAGTTCGGGGACGTGGGTGGTGAGCAGGGGGTTCCACTCGGGGCGCAGGTCGACCGGGAGCGGCCGCTCCAGCGTCACCCTGCGACCGTGCACGGCCACGACGCGGACGGGCCATTCGTAGGGGACGTACGACAGCAGTTTGGTCTTGTCCTCCCAGTAGTACGACGCCGGGCCGGGGCCCCCGCCGGACATGTGCTGGAGGAGGGTGTGGGCGGGGTCGTCGGCGACGCGGAGCAGGACCAGGCGGCCGGGGCGCAGACGGGCGGGGTCGGTGACGGAGACCGTCCGGTCGCCCTGGCGGGCGGGCGCGACGGAGGTCAACTCCTCCCATTCGTCGCGCTTGTTGCCGGTCCAGCCCTCGAACGGCCAGGCCTGCGCCCTGATCGCGGCCGTCAGCGAGTCCCAACGGGCCTTGGGCGCCAGCCAGATGAGACCGCCCGCCCAGGACCACGCCGACTTGGTACCGCCGTAGCGGGAGCCGTACGGGCCGATCAGCTCGGTGAGGTTCTTCGTCGCGTACAGGGTCGTACGGCCGCTGCCGGCGCCGCGCAGCACCACGTTGTCGTAGCCGAGATGGATCAGGCCGTCGATCCGGAAGGTGCCGGGCGGGATGGTGACCGTGCCACCGCCGGCCCTGGCGGCAGCGGCGATGGCACGGTTGATCGCGGGGGCGCAGTCGGTGACGCCGTCGGCCACCGCGCCGTACGCGCGGACGTCGGCCACCACGGGGAGGCGGCGGATCCGGGCGGCCCCGGCCCGGCCGACGTACGGGATCTGCAGGTGGGTGAAGGGGGTGCGGGTGAACTCCCGCCAGAGGGTGGGGACTTCGCTGTTCGATCCGCCGGCCGATGCGCCGGCCAACGCGCTGTCCGATGCGCCGGCCGGGGTGCCGGCCACGACGGTCGCGGCCACCGCCGTGGCGCCGACGAGCAGGGTGCGTCTGGTCATGCCGTGGTGCGCGGTGCCCATTCCGTACGTCCTTCCATGCGGGTGACTATTCATGGATGTGAACGACGTTCAGATCTGCGTCAGGCGTGAGCATGCCACGGCGTTCGGGCGCCTAGAAAGAGTCGTGCAGGGGTCAATCAGGTCTGGACCTGAAGTCAGTTGGCCGGACGCTCGATCAGATGGGTGAACGCGTCCAGATTCCGCGTCGACTCGCCCCGGGCCACCCGCCACGCGTACTCCTTGCGGATCGCGGAGGCGAAGCCCAGCTCCAGGAGGGTGTTGAAGGCACCGTCCGCCGCCTCCAGGACCTGGCCGAGCAGGCGGTCGAGATCGTCGGGGGTGACGGAGGCGAGCGGGAGCCTGGCGGTGACGTAGACGTCGCCGAGGCGGTCGACGGCGTAACTCACCCCGTACAGCTTGAGGTTGCGCTCCAGAAGCCAGCGGTGGACGGCCGGTTCGTTCTCGTCGGGGTGCCGGATGACGAAGGCGTTGAGGGAGAGCGAGTGCCGGCCGACCAGGAGCGAGACGGTCGTCTTCAGCTTGCGGGTGCCGGGGAGCTGCACGACGAAGTTGCCGGGCTCGGGGCTCTCCCACTCCAGTTCGGCGTCCTTCAGGACACCCTCGATGACCTGCGCGGCCTGCCGTTCCTGTGGAGCTTCACCCATGGAGGGAGCGTACGCGACGGCGGTGGGACTGGGTCGCGGCCAGGTAGACGTCGGCGGTGGCGGCGGCGGCCGTGTCCCAGCCGAAGCACTGGGCGTGCCGGGCGGCGGCACTGCCGAAACGGTCCGCCAGGGTCGCGTCGTCGGCGAAACGGCGCAGCACGCGCGCGTAGTCGGCGGGATCGTGGCCGCCCACCAGGAAGCCGGTCTCGCCGTCCCGCACGGCCACGGGCAGCCCGCCGACGGAGGCGGCGAGGACGGGCGTCCCCGCCGCCTGCGCCTCTATCGCCACCAGGCCGAACGACTCGCTGTAGGAGGGCATGACGAGGACCGAGGCGGCGCGGAACCAGTCCGCGAGCTGTTCCTGGCCCACGGGGGGACGGAACCGTACGACGTCCGCGATGCCGAGCCGCGCGGCCAGCTTCTGCAGGCCCTCCGGCTTGGCGAGGCCGCTGCCGCTGGGGCCGCCGACGATCGGGACGACGATCCGGGAGCGGAGTTCGGGGCGCTCGTCGAGGAGGACGGCGACGGCCCGGAGCAGTACGTCAGGAGCCTTCAGGGGCTGGATACGGCCCGCGAAGAGCGGGATCAGGGCGTCCTGCGGGAGGTCGAGGCGGGCCCGGGCGGCCGCGCGGCCGTCGGCGGGGCGGAACCGGTCGAGGTTCACGCCGGGGTGGACGACGGCGACCTTCGCGGGGTCGGCGGCGTAGTGCCGTACCAGCTCGCCGGCCTCTTCGGCGGTGTTCGCGATGAGCCGGTCGGCCGCCGAGACGATCTGGGTCTCGCCGATGACCCGGGCGGCGGGCTCGGGGGTGTCGCCGTCGGCCAGGTTGGCGTTCTTGACCTTGGCCATGGTGTGCATGGCGTGCACGAGCGGGACGCCCCAGCGCTGGGCGGCGAGCCAGCCGACGTGGCCGGAGAGCCAGTAGTGCGAGTGGACGAGGTCGTAGTGGCCGGGGCGGTGGCCGGCCCACGCCTGCATCACGCCGTGCGTGAAGGCGCACAGCTGGGCCGGGAGTTCCTCCTTGGCGAGGCCCTCGTACGGTCCCGCGTCGATGTGCCGGACGAGGACGCCGGGGGCGAGCTCCACGGTGTGGGGCAGGCCGCCGGAGGTGGCCCGGGTGAAGATCTCGACCTCTATGTTGATCGCGGCGAGGCGCTGCGCGAGCTCCACGATGTAGACGTTCATGCCGCCGGCGTCGCCGGTGCCGGGCTGGTGGAGCGGTGAGGTGTGCACGGAGAGCATCGCGACGCGGCGGGGGCGGCGGGGCCGCAGGAGCCGGCCGGCAGCCGACGGGGAGCGGCGCCCGAGCCTGCTGGCGTACTGGCTCACGTGGCGGTCCTCCTTTGTGCGGGCATGCCGTCGGGAGGGCATCGAGTGTCCTCCAGGGTGGGAACAGCGGAGGGGCCGGTTCCCATTCCGGGGGTGGGTGATTTTGCCGGGACATTACCTTGTGTCGCTCAACCGTTCGAGGGTGGGATGCGTGGGGCGTCTTGGGGCCGACGGTCGAGTACGGGCCGGTGGGGGCTTGTCGCGCCCGCGCGGCGGTAGCCGCATATCGACACAGCCCCGCACCCCTAAAGGGGCGCCTCCACTTACCCTCGTATGCATGAGTGCCCGCGCTTCCCTCCCCCACTCTCGGCTCCGCTCGAGCGGGGGGACCCCCATCGTGGGAACGGTGACGCGCGGGACCACCAACCCCAACCGGCTGCGTCGCATGGACCGCTGGATCGCCGCCACGCACGGGGCCGAACTGCGCCGCGCGGACGATCCCGTCGCCGTCGACCTCGGGTACGGGGCCTCCCCCTGGACCGCCGTCGAACTCCTCGGGCGACTGCGTGCCGTCGCGCCGCGTGCGCGGGTCGTCGGGGTGGAGATCGAGCCCGCGCGGGTCGCGGCGGCGAAGCCGTACGAGCGGGAGGGGCTCGACTTCCGGCACGGCGGGTTCGAGATCCCGGTCGCCGCGCGGCCGTTGCTCATCCGGGCGGCCAACGTACTGCGGCAGTACGACGAGAACGAGGTCGCCGCCGTCTGGGAGCGGCTGTGCGCGCGGCTCGCGCCGGGCGGGCTGCTGGTGGAGGGGACCTGTGACGAGATCGGGCGGCGGCACGTGTGGGTCGCGCTCGGTGCGGAGGGGCCGCGGACGGTGACCTTCGCCACCCGGCTCGGGTCCCTGGAGCACCCCTCGGACCTGGCCGAACGGCTGCCGAAGGCGCTCATCCACCGCAATGTGCCGGGTGAGCCGGTGCACGCGTTCCTGCGGGACTTCGACCGCGCCTGGGCGGCGGCCGCACCCTACGCGTCGTACGGCGCCCGGCAGCGGTGGATCCGGGCGGTGCGGGACCTGACGGCCGACTGGCCGGTGACGGACTCGGTGACGCGCTGGCGGCAGGGGGAAGTGACGGTGACGTGGGGGGCGTTGGCGCCGGCGGCCTGACGGGACCCGGGGGACGGGCCGGGGAACGATCTCGGTGAGTCGTACGTCACAAAGGCGGGGAGATCGTCATGTCCGGGGGGAAACCGGGGAGGAACCCACCTGCCGTTACCTCTGTCACTTTGCGACGCGGCGTGGCACGATCCTCCACGCGCCATAAGTTACTGACGGTTAATCAGTTTTGGAGGGTCGGGTCATGGGACCGGACAAGCACACCGTCCGGCCGGGTGGACGCGGGATCCTGGCGACGGCGGTGACGGTGGTCTGCGCGGTGACCGTACTGGCGGCGCCCGGCACGGCGTTCGCGGCACCGAACCCCTCCCCTTCCCCGAGCGCATCGACCTCTCCCGGCGCGTCGGCCTCCCCCAGCCCCTCCGCTTCCCCGTCCGTGACTCTCCCGCCGGACAAGGACCTTGAGGCCGTGCGGGACAAACTGGACAAGCTCTACCATGACGCGGCTGTCGCCACCGACGCGTACAACGCGGCCGAGGAGGCCGCCGAGAAGCAATCGGCCGAGATCGTCGAGCTCGCCAAGAAGATCGTCCAGGGGCAGCGGAAGCTGGACGGGCTGAAGGCGCGCGCGGGCCGGGCCGCCGCCGCCCAGTACCGCAGCGGCGGACTGCCGGACACCGCCCAGCTGCTGCTGAGCGACAACCCCTCGCAGTTCCTGGACGGGGCCGGGCGGGTGCTCCAGGGCGAGCGGGCCACCAAGGGCCTGATCAGGGAACTGACCCAGACCCAGCAGGACTTGAAGCAGTACGCGGCGGACGCGGCCGACCAGTGGAACAAGCTGGAGGCGGGCCGCAAGGCGAAGGCCGCCGCGAAGAAGAAGATCAAGCAGCGCATCGCCGCCGCCGAGAAGCTCGAGTCGAACCTGGAGAAGAAGCAGAAGGAGCGGCTCGCCGAGCTGGAGCGGGAGGCCGCCTACCAGGCGCAGACCGCCTGGCTGGACACCGGGATACTCGACGAGATCCACACCAAGGCGTCCGCGGCGGGCAAGAAGGCGGTCGCGTTCGCCACCGCCCAGATCGGCAAGCCGTACGTGTGGGGCGCGGAGGGCCCGGACTCGTACGACTGCTCCGGACTGACCTCCCAGGCCTGGGCGAGCGCCGGGCAGCCGATCCCGCGCACCTCCGAGGAGCAGTGGAAGCAGCTCCGGCACGTCGACGTGAAGGACATGCGCCCCGGCGACCTGATCATCTACTACGACGACGCCAGCCATGTGGCGCTGTACATCGGGGACGGCGCGATCATCCAAGCCCCGCGCCCGGGGCGGACGGTGTCGATCGCCGGCGCCGGCTCGATGCCGATCCTCGGGGTGGTCCGGCCGGACGCCTGAACGTTCCCCTCGCGGGCGATCCGTTTGAGTGTGATGTCCCTTTCGTGAGCTGCGCCATGTGACCCAGTGCACGCCAACATCCTTTGAAACCCGGGCGGCACGTGACCTTCGTCATTCCCGCAGGACGGCCCTCTTGTCCAACTGCGCTACGGCACGCGGCATATGCCAGGGGCTTGAGACAGGGCGACGTGGCTCACACCATTCCGTTGCGGTGGCCAGTACCGCTATGGTCCCCGTCTGGTGGGTCGAGGTCCCTCGCCCCACCGTGCCCTCGGGGGGAGGGAAGGAACCCGACACGATGCCCGTACCCGTACCGCGGCAGAGAGCGATCCCGGCCGTGGAGAGTGGTCAGGCGCCGGCCGCCGCACCCGCACAGGGCGGCGGCCCCCTCAAGGAAGAGGCCCACCGCACGGAAGCCGCCGTCTCCCATGCCGGCGGCACCACTCTCACCCTGCTGCTGATCGAGGACGATCCGGCCGGTTCGCCGGTCCTGCCCGAGTTGCGGGACGCGTCCGGCACCTCGATCCGCGTCCGCACCGCCCGCAACCTCACCGAGGCCGAGCGGCTGCTGACCGACGACGTCCACTGCATCCTGCTGGACCTGGCGCTCCCCGCGCCGGGCGGCCGGAACGAGGAGGACGAGCTCGCCGTGCTCAAGCACGTGCTCCAGCTCGCCCCCCGGCACGCCGTGCTCGCGCTCACCACCTCCGGTGACGCCGAGCGCGGCACCGAGGCGGTGCGCGTCGGCGCGCAGGACTACCTCTTCCGGGACGAACTGGACGGACGGCTGCTGAGCCGCGCCATCCGGTACGCCGTCGAGCGCAAACGTTCCCTCACGGCCGAGCGCAAGCTCGCGGAGGGGCGCATGCGCGCCCAGGAGAACCGCCGCCTGGAACGTGGCCTGCTGCCCACACCCCTGCTGGACGGCTCCTCGCTGCGCTTCGCCGCGCGCTACCGCCCCGGCCGCTCCCGCGCGCTGCTCGGCGGCGACTTCTACGACACCGTGCGCACGCCGGACGGGACCGTGCACGCGATGATCGGCGACGTCTGCGGGCACGGCCCGGACGAGGCCGCGCTCGGCGTGGAGCTGCGGATCGCCTGGCGGGCGCTGACCCTGGCGGGGCTGTGCGGGGACGAGCTGCTCGGCACGCTGCAGGAGGTGCTGGAACACGAGCGTTCCGACGAGGAGATCTTCGCGACGCTCTGCACGGTGGACATAGCGCCGGACGGGCGCCGGGCCGGGCTGTGCCTGGCCGGCCATCCCGCACCGCTGGTCGCCCGGCCCGGGCGGCCGGCCGAGCTGCTGCCGTACGACAACAACGGGCCGGCGCTGGGGCTGCTGAAGGGCGCCCGCTGGCCGCGGATGCAGGTGGAGCTGGGCGCCGAGTGGAGCCTGATGCTCTACACCGACGGGCTGATCGAGGGCCGGGTGGGCTCGGGCGGCGAGCGGCTCGGTCAGGACGGGATGGTCGAGATGGTGCGGCGGCAGCTGGCCTCCGGCCTGACCGGGGAGGCGCTGCTGCGGGCGGCCGTGAACGAGGTGCGGCAGCTCAATGGGGGCGAGCTGACGGATGACGTGGCTGTGGTGCTGCTGGACCGGGGGGTCTGATCGGCAGCTCGCCGCGAAGGGCTGTGTAGTCGGCCGACTGCGGGTGTGCGGGGGCTGGTCGCGCAGTTCCCCGCGCCCCTTCGGGGCGCGCCGACCGGGCGCGCCGATGCGGGCGCGCCGATGCGGGCGCGTCCCGGAGATCCGGGTCAGCGGCCGCCGTTGTACGGGCCGTACGGGCCGTCGCTGCTGCTTCCGCGGCCGCGGCGGCCGAAGCCGCCGCCGGAGACCTGGCGGAGGGCGGGGCGGACGTCGACGAAGAAGACGATCGTGGCGACCAGGCCCGCGAGCTGGAGGAAGAGCATCGGGACCAGCAGGTTCACCGCGACCGTGATGCCGAGGATGATCAGCCAGAAGCCCTTGTTCTGCTTGCTGGCTGCCCGGTAGGCGTCGTCCCGGAAGAGCGCGGCCATCACCAGCGCCACCACGGCGAGGACCAGCATCGCGAGGTAGAGCAGCCCCAGGAAACTTGTGAAGCCCTGCATCAGCACAACGTCCACCACCCGATTCGGCTTGTTCCTACGCGGTCACCGTACCCGCTGGGGCCTTCCCGCTACACCGACAACGGGCCGGGCACCTCGGAAGTGCCCGGCCCGTGCGCGTTGCCACCCGTGCGGTTACTTGGCCGGCGGGGTGGTCTTCTTGGCCGGGGTGGCCTTGCGGGGGGCCGGGGCCTTCTTGGGGGCCGGGGCCTTCTTCACCGCGACCGGCTTGGCCTCGACGGCCTTCGGCTCCTCGGCCTTCTTCTCCTCGGGCTTGACCACGACCGGCTCGGGCTTGCCCTCGACGGCGATGGCCAGGTCCTCGATCTCGTCGGCGGCCTCGCCACGCCAGGTCTTCACGGCCTGCTCGCCGTGCTCGGCGACCTTCTCGTAGGTCTCACGGGCCTTGACGGCGTACTCGGCGGCCACGCCGACCTGGCGCAGCGCGAAGTCCTGGGCGGACTCGCCGAGCTTCTTGAGGTCGCCGTCGAGGGAGACGATGAAGTCGTTGACCTTGGACTGGAGGGTGGCCTGCGCCTCCTTGGCCTTGACGCCGGCCTCCTTGGCACGGGCGGCTGCCTTCTCCTGGACGGCCTTCGGGTCGGTCTTGCGGACCGCCTCGATACGGGCCGGGGCCTCGGAGCGCAGCTGCTCGACCAGGCCGGGGACCTTCTTGGCCTGCTGGAGGGCCAGGTCGGCGGTGCCGGCGGCGAAGTAGAGCGGAGTCGGGTCGCTGAGGGTCTTGCGCAGGTCGTCGGTGATGGCCATGGTGATGGTCCTCCCGGATTCACGTTCGGCTGAGGGTTTTGTGGTCCGCGGCAGGGCGGCCGGCACGCTTGGCCGGCTCATCCGGCCGTCCGCCGTGGACCGGTCTCGCTGTCGGTGTCGCTCTTGCCTTCGCTGTCGGCGTCATCGGCGTCGTCGCCCTTCACACCGGCGGCGTCCGCGTCGTTCACGGTCTCCTCGCCCGACCCGAAGCCGTTCTCTTTCCGGAACGACTCGTAGATCTGGAGCAGCACCTGCTTCTGCCGCTCGTCGAGCGTGGGGTCGGCGAGGATGACCGCACGGGTCTCCACCTCGTTCAGATCCCGCTCGGCGTCGAGGATGCCGGCACGGACGTACAGCGTCTCGGCGGAGATCCGCAGGGCCTTGGCGACCTGCTGGAGCACCTCCGCGCTCGGCTTGCGCAGCCCGCGCTCGATCTGGCTCAGGTACGGGTTGGACACCCCGGCGGCATCGGCGAGCTGCCTGAGCGACAGCTGCGCGTTGCGCCGCTGTTCGCGCAGATACTCACCGAGATTGCCGACGTTGAGCGATGCCATGTCCCCACAGTGCCCCACCCTCGCTAACAATTGCAAGCACGTGCTTGCAAAAGTGTGCCGTGTCATACCCGGACGGCCGACCGACACCCACCACGGCGCGAACTACCCGGCCTCGGCGTCGCGCGTGCGCTGGTAGTGGCGGCGCGCCTTCATCCTGTTGCCGCACACGGCCATCGAGCACCAGCGGGCACTGTTGCCCTTGCTGCGGTCGAGCAGGAACAGCCGGCACTCCGGGTTGGCACAGGGGCGCAGCCTGCCGGGCATCGCCTCCCGCAGCGCACCCCAGGCCAGGACCGCTTCCGCCGCCAGCCGCCGCTCCGCGGGGGCCTCCAGCTCCCAGGACACTCCCGCCCCCGAAAGCCGCGGGCTCAGCACGACGCCCTTCAGGAGCGGGGCCAGCGACTCGGCGGGCCGACTGCCGCGCACGACGTCCTGCAGCACGTCACGCGCCCGCAGCAGCTGCCGCAGCTCCTCGGCGCCACCGCTGCCGCCACGAGCCCGCTGCCACGCCACGGCCGCCACCGGATCCGCCAACTCGTCCGTGCCGACGCCGTCGACCACCGGCGTGCTGTTCAGCAGGTCCAGCAGCGTGTCGTGATGCCCTCGGTCGACCACCGTCATCGCCGTCCCTCCTAATCCCCATGAACAGTTTGACAGGTTAGAACCACCAGGTACGACCTGACCACCCACGGGACGGGTCCGGTCATCACCGCTCCGCGAGCACCGCATGGCAGGACGACCAGGCCGGACGGCTCAGCAGGGGGCGGAAGCGGGTGAGGAGGGTGAGGAGCTGAGCTCCCCACTGCTCGCGGAAGGACGGGGAGATCCGGGCGAGGTCGAGTTCGTTGGCGGCCGTCAGCTCGGCGAAGTCCCGGCGCTGCCCGGGCTCGGGGACGTGGGCAAGGCCGGTGAACCGGTCGTGGACGGCGGCGCCGGCGTCGGCGAACGCCGGGTAGGTCGCCTTCCGGTCGCACGAGGCGTAGAGGTACACGAGGGCCTCGGCCTCGGCGCCGATCACGGCCGTGAGTTCGGCGCGGCGGTCCGGTGCCGGGGACAGCAGCGCGGTGGGGAAGCCGTCGGTGCCGTAGAACGCGTGGCAGAGGCCCGCGAGCCGGAGGGCGGGGCGGGCGCCCCACGCGGCGAGCTGCTCCTCGACGCGCTGGAGGTGCGCGAGCAGCGTCCCTCCGGGATGCGCGATCCCGGCGGCACCAAGGTCCCGCAGGAGGACGACGGCCTGGGCGGAGGCGGCGGGGAAGTCGGGCATGGGCGGGTTCCTTCCGTCGGCCGACGTCGGCGCCCTGGTGGCCGCCCGTCAGCGATGAGCCGCCAGCCACTCCGTCAGCACCGCGAAGTCCGCGTCCGTCAGGCCGAACTCGTGGTCGACGCGGTGGAGCAGGGCGGGCTGGGGGTGATGGGCGGCCACCCAGGCGCGGTCCGCCTCGGTGAGCTCGTCGTCGATCCAGACGAACGGCCGCTGCCCCGCCCACGCCGTCAGCGGCCGGGTCTTCCAGTGCAGCAGGGCGGGCGGCGCGTCCTCGTCCGGCCACTCCACGACGGGCAGCGGGGGCAGGCCCAGCCAGGGGGCGACGCAGGAGTTCGCGTCGTCCATCCAGGTGGTGGCCCAGACGAGGTCGCAGTGGAGGGCGGCGAGGCGGGGGCCGAGGGCGGGGTCGACGCGGGTGAGGAGGGGGGTCGAGGGGGTGGGGTCGGTCCCGTAGACCGGATAGGGGCGGTCGGCGGGGGCGCCGAAGGGGATGAGGGTGCCGTCGATGTCTAGGAAGAGGAGCATCGGGGGTCAGGATCGCAAGAGAGGGGCGCAAAGGGTAGTAGCGCGGCTGCGGGTGGGTTGTGGCTGGTCGCGCCGCTTCTCAAAAGGGCAGCGGTCTCGCGTGCACCACGTCCAGCCGCGACACCGCCCTCGTCAGGACCACGTACAACCTGTGCAGCCCCCGCTCCTCCGCCTCCGCCACCGCCGCCGGCTCCACGGCCACCACGTGGTCGTATTCGAGGCCCTTGACCATGCTGGCCGGGATCACGGCAACCCGGGCGCCGAGTTCGGCCGGGTCGGCGGCGGTGATGCCCGCGGAGGCGAGGGCCTCGCGTACGGCGGCCGTCTCCGGGTCCGCCGCGATCACTCCGACCGAGCCCTCCCGGGCCAGAGCCTCCCGGACCGCGGTGACCGTCGTCGCGTGCACGTCGTCCGTAGGGCGCAGGGTCAGCTCCCCGTCCGTGCGGAACGACCTGGCCGGGGGAACGTCCGTGCCCAGCTGCCGCAACAGCCGGTTGGTGAGGTCCACGACCGCCGCCGGGACGCGGAAGCCGACGGTGAGCGGGACGACGGCGGCGTCCGGCTTGCCGAGATGTCGCAGCACCGTGTCCCACCTCCGCGCCGACCACGGGGTGGTGGCCTGGGCCAGGTCGCCGAGGACGGTGAGTGAGCCGAAGGCGGCGCGGCGGGCGATGGCCCGGCACTCCATGGGAGACAGGTCCTGGGCCTCGTCGACGACGATGTGGCCGTAGCCCTCGGGGTGTTCGATCAGCCCCGCGACCTCGTCGAGGAGGACGAGGTCGGCGGTCGACCAGCGCGCGGACTTGTAGGAGCGGGGCGGGCGGGGCCAGAGCACCGCGCGCTGTTCGTCGTCGGTCAGAATCCCGGCGGCGGCCCGCGCCAGCGCCCCGCCGCCGTCCGTGAGGAGTTCGGCCACCACCTCCTCGGGGCGCACCTTCGGCCAGACCGTGTCGAGGTGGGCGCTCATCGCCCGGGACCGTTCCAGTCGGCGGGTCCAGGCGGCCGGCTGCGGACCGGCCCGCCGTTCGGCCTGGAGCTGTACGGCCCGCATCGCCCGCCCCCGTACCCGCTCGCGGCCGACGGCGTACGGCGGCTCCTCGCGCCGTACCTCCTCGACGATCCGCGCCAGGACGGCGGCGGGCACCCGCCAGGTGTACGTGCCGTCGGAGAGCGACAGGTCGTCGATGCCGTCGGTCGACACATGGGCGTACAGCGCGCGGCGCAGGACCTCGGCCATCCGGGGGTCGTGCTTGAGCGCGGCGGCCCGGTCGGGGTCGGTGCCGGTGGCCGGGTGGCGGCCGATCTCGTCCCGGAGGGTGGTCTGCCGTACGCCGGTCTCGCCCAGGGCCGGGAGGACCTCGGAGATGTAGGAGAGGAAGGTGCGGTTGGGGCCGAGGATGAGGAGGCCGGAGCGGCGGATGCGCTGGGGGTGGGTGTAGAGGAGGTAGGCGGCGCGGTGCAGGCCGACGGCGGTCTTGCCGGTGCCGGGGGCGCCCTGGACGCAGACGGAGTCGGTGAGGCCGGCGCGGACCAGGTCGTCCTGGTCGGGCTGGATGGTGGCGGCGATGTCGCGCATCGGGCCGACGCGGGGCCGTTCGATCTCGTTCGTGAGCAGCGCCCCGGTCCCGGCCTCGCCCTTGCTCAGATGCTCGTCCTCCAGCCCCGTGAGATCGGCGGAGTCGCCGCGGCTGCCGGGGGCCCAGCCGAACCGCCGCCGTACCGCCACGCCCTGCGGGTCGTCGGGGCCGGCCTGGTAGAAGGCGCGGGAGACGGGGGCCCGCCAGTCGACGACGAGGGGCGGGGCGGTCGGTTCCTCGCTGATCCGCAGCCGGCCGATGCGGTAGCTCTGCCCGGCGTGTTCCCCCGCCTCGAAGTCCAGCTTGCCGAAGAACAGCGGCCCCTCCGGCAGCTCGCGCATCTCCTTGGCCCGGCTGCGCAGCCGGTACCCAAGCACCTCGGCGTCGGCACCGGAGGCGGAGACGTCCTCGCCGGTGACGACGTGCTCGACGGCGCCCTCGACCATGTGGGCGAGGGCGGCTCGGCAGAGGTCGTGGTAGGCGCGTTCGCGGTCGAGTTCCTGCTGCATGGAGACAGCGTAACGGCAAAAATGTAACCGGGTTAAATATTTTCCTCCGACTCGTCCGGCTCAACCGGCTCATCCGGCTCATCCGGCCCGTCCGCCGCGGCCAGTGCCGCCGCCAGCCGCCCGAACGCCCGCTCCGCCGCCCGCACCGCGTCCTCCCGCACGTCCTCCACCCGTTCCCCGCCCGCGATCCGCCGCCAGTTGTCCCGCGCGAGGATCCGCTGTACGGCGATGATCTGGCCGGCCGCGAGCCGCGCGTCCAGCGTGCCGCCGAGCGCCTCGGCGAGCGCGGCCTCCGACCGCTCCAGGTAGGCGTACTGCCGGGCGACCAGGGTGGGGGTGCTGTTGAGCAGGGTGTGGAAGGCGAGTACCTGGGGGTGGTCGTTGAGCCCGGTGATCGGGTCGCCGCGCCGCAGTCCGTCGAGGAAGTGGTCCCGCAGCACCGCGACGGGCGACCCGGCGCCCGCGACCAGCCGCGCCGCCTCCGTCTCGTGATCGGCGATCCGGTGCAGGACCAGGTCCTCCTTGGCCGGGAAGTACCGGAACAGCGTCGGCTTGGAGATCCCGGCCGCGGCGGCCACCTCGGCGACCGACACCGCGTCGAACCCCTTCGCCAGAAACAGCCGCACGGCAGTGTCCGACACGTCCTCGTACATCCGCCGCTTCTTGCGCTCACGCAGGCCCATCTCACCCATGGGGCGAGCCTACGCAGCGGGGGTCAGGGCGCGGGCTGCCGGCGCCAGCGCGGGCGCTTCGCCAGCAGCCACAGGTCGTCGAAGTGTTTGGTCCAGGTCGCCACGGCCGCCTCGGCCGGGCCCTCCCGGTTCCAGACGTTCAGGTCGGTCCGATAACCCTTGGGGTCGTAGTACTCGTCGCCCATGTGGTGCAGCCGCATCCGCGCGGACAGGTCGTACAGGCCGTGCAGCACCTGCTGCCGGTTGAAGATGCAGATCTTGTCGCGCGGGATACCGGGATAGAGGCGGTACTCGCAGTCGACACGGACCCGGCCGGCGTCCGTGAGCTGCTCAGCGAGCTGGGAGAGTATGCCGTCGTACTCACGGCACCGCTGTTCCATGCGCTCGCGGAAGTCGGGGTCGTCCACGGGCAGATCCCGCTCCCCCACCTTGGAGGGCACCGTCATCGGCTGCCCGAAGTCGGGGACCAGCATGCGGATCAGCACCCTGCGGGTGGGGCCGGGGTGGTCGAAGAGATCCTCCAGACGGTGGTACAGCGCGTTGTAGAGCGTCTCACCCGTGTAGCCGAGAAAGCTGATCTCGACTCTTCGCGCTTCGAAGGCCTCGCTGACGAAGCTCCCCAACTGGCTGGAGTTCACCAGCGCCCGGACCGGCGCACGGACCGACGCCGTCAGCTCCTTCACCTGGTCGTACAGCACATAGCCGACGAAACTCAGCAGCGCGCTGCCGAGATAGACCTTGCCCTGCAGCGCGTCCCCGACCGGCTTCACGAACTGGGCCGTGAGGCCGGTGGCGAAGATGCCCAGCAACAGGACCCGGGTCACCACCGGCTCGACGCGCTTCTGGAAGCGCCTCAGCCGCGCTACTCCACCCTCATCCGCCGAACCACCGCGCCGCCCGGACATGCACGCCCCCTCCGCGCAAAACTGCCCGGCCGGCCCCTACAGGCCCAAGGGCAAACGGGTATGCGGAGCACTCATGTTCCCGCTAGGCCAGAGCACGGGCAAGATGGGGATTCGCCGTGGCCCGGGCGGGCAGGCCCATGGAACCTGTGGCCGCCGTCAACGTCATGGCATACGAATCCACGGCTCGGCGGACGTTGGGCGCGTCCAGGCTTGCCCCGGTGACCAGGCGGTCCAGGTCGACGTAGGCGGAGCGGACGATCTCGATCCAGCGGTAGACCCGCCAGTCCTGCTGCCAGTCATGGGTGAACCCGGGGTCCAGCCCGCGCTCCCAACGGCGGAACATCCGATCGCGGATCTCCGGCCGGGTCGGGGTCAGGTGCATGTGCCGCACCAAGTCGTACAGCGGGTCACCGACCAGGGCCATCTCCCAGTCGATGATGGTCAGCGCGAGCCGGTCGTCGCGGCGGACCAGGTTCCAGGGGTTGAGGTCGCCGTGCAGCAGGGCCGAGGCGCGACGGCTGACGCGGTGCCGGGCGAGGATCTGCCGCAGCCGGGCGGCGTCGGGGAGGCCCACGAAGCGGGCCAGTTGCTGGGACTCCTTGGGCAGGCCCGCGACCAGGACGACGAGCTGCTCACTGAGCCAGCTGTAGAAGTCGGGCTCGCCGGACGCGGGGTCCAGCTGCGTGTGGTCGACCCCGGTGAGCGCGGCCAGCTGGTCGACGAGCCCGTCGGCCTCCTGCGGGCGGAGACCGTGCACGGGGTGGTCGGGTTTGCGGTCGCCGCCACCCGGGCCCTCGTAGGTGTGAATGGCGAAGCGGTCCCGGGAATAGGCGAAGAGATAGCGGGAGTGGCTCTCCCCCAGCGCCAGGACGCGAGGTGCGGCCACGGCGGCTCCGGAGCGCTCGATCGCCCGCAGCACCGCGTGCTCGCTGAGGTAGCTCCGCTCACGACGGCACAGGTGCGGCACCTTGCGGCGGATCACCACGGGAAAGTCGATGCCCGGCACCCGGATCACCGAGTTGAGGTGCGCGGTGCCCTTGAACACCTGGCGGGCCGGTGCGGTGCCCTCCAGGAACAGGGCCGCACGCACCGCGGAGTGCGGGAAGTCGGGGTGCTCAGGGACCCGCCGGTCGGGCCGCCATTCCATGACGTCGGCGATCCGACCGTGCCCGGCTGACCCGTAGGCGGGAGCGGAGGCGACCCAGCGGAACAGGACGCGCTCGATCTCCCGGTCGCCCGGCACCGTGCGCAGCCGCAGCGGCTCGGCGCCCGCCTCCAGCGCGCGGCGGACGGCCACCGTCGCCTCCCGCAGATTCTTCTCGTCGAACGACTCCGCCAGAGACTTGGCGGCCCGCATCACGTCCGGGTAGACGGACTGGGCCCGTTCGAAGTCCACGTAGTGGCGCAGGTCCTTGTGCACCCCGTGGGTGGCGGCGGGCCGCACCGCCCGCATGGCGTCCACCCACGCGTCGACCACCTCGTCCCACTGGTGGTCCGGGTACTGCATCCGGACCAGGTGGATGGCGAGATCGTGCAGGGGATCGCCGAAGGTGGCCAGCTCCCAGTCCACGCAGGTGAGCAGCGGCCCACCGGCCGGCGAGGTGATCAGATTGTCGCGGTGCAGGTCCGCATGGAGAAGGCTGTAGGGGCGTCGTGTCAGCGCGGGAACCCGCTCGGCGAAACGGAGCAGGGCGTCTTCCGGAATCCCCAGGGCGGCGAACAGCCAGCCGAAGGCGGACCCGTTGGCCTGGCGGATCTGGAGGTCCGCCATCCGGGCCAGCGTCCGCAGGAAACCCTGGCTGTCCGTGTGATTCCGCGGCCAGTCGGACGGCAGCGGCGGCAACGCGCTACCGCGCACCTGAGTCATGCGGGCGAACAGGCTGGCCAGATCCTTCAGCAAGACGGTGTCGACCGGCTTGCCGTTCTCACAGACGCTGGAGAGCGGGACCCCGTCCACAAAGCTGTGGATGGTGAAGCGATTCCCCTCGAAGAGGCACTCGGGCACATTGGGCAGCACGCCCTGGATCGCCCGCAGGATCCGCGCCTCGTTGTCCCAGGTCCGGATCACCACGGAGAGGGCATCGGTCCTGCGCACCCGGACGGTCACGGCGGTGCCGGATTCCCGGCCCAGCAACCGGGCCATCGGCTCCGTCAGGGGGAGGACGTAGTTCTGGTTGTGGAAGCCGCTGCTCGCCAGCCCCTGCTCCGCCGCATGTCCCAGAAACGCCTCGTACTCGTCGTCGAGCAAAGGCCTGCTGGTGTCTCTCCCGGTGGCGACAGGGGGGACAGGCGGTGCACCCACTCATCACTCCGGGGGTGGTACGCGCGCGACTTCGCGTGGATCGGGCAGGGAAACGGTATTGCCAGGTGACGCACGACACGAGTCGAGGGGCGGTGGAGTAACCCTGATGGGTGATGGGTCGCTCAGCTGTGCGGTCGCCCGTCGGTACGGTCGTCCGAGGCCGGCTCTTTAGCCATCCCTAGTACGCACGCGACCGAGCAGTTACTCAGACGACTCCGGACTCTAGCGCAACAGGGGCCCCTCCAGATCACAGGGCTGCTACGCCTGAGAGGCGAGTAGGTTCCAGACCGACTCGAACCACCGGGTCGCGTTGTCGACGAAGGCCGAGCCCGTCGAATCCGGGTCCGCGTCGCGGACGTGGTGGGTGAGAGTCGCGCCCAGGCCCAGCACGTCCACGGCCTCGACCTCGGTTCCGTCCTCAAGGATCACCGTGCGCGGGATCGGCTCGTAGAAGCCGTGCAGGACCTCGTCATGGTTGATGACGTAGAGCTTGAAGGTCGGGGTGAGTTCGGTGTGACGGATCTGCAGATCGATGTCCGACACCAGGTTCTCGGTGCGGAGCTGGTCCAGGACCGTGCGCAGGGAGCCGGTGTGGGCCCGGGTGATGGCCTGCAGACGCTGAGGCAGGCGGGGGTCGTCGTGATCGTCCTTGTTCCGGGGATAGGGCATGGCGAGCGTCTCGGCCGGGAGGATCATGCGCAGGGTGATCTTCCGGGGTTCGATGATGCGGGCCCGAATCCGCTCCGCCTGGACCCGGACATGCGCGTCCAGACTCTCGGAGGTCAAGGTGGCGATGTCCAGGGCGACTTCCTCGCGCTCGAAGGCCTCGGCGATGAGCGGCCCCAGGGTCATCGGGTGGCGGGAGCGGGTGGCCCGGGGCGTGGCGGACTGTATGCGCTGACTCCGCACCACCCGGGAACCCTTGCCCTGCCGGGACTCGATCCAGCCCTCGGTACGCAGTATGCGCAGCGCCTTCTGCACAGTGTCTCGGGACACTTCGAATTCCTGCGCGATCGCCTCCTGCGACGGCAGGAAGGAGTTCAGCGGATAGGCGCCGTCGAAGAGCCGGACTCGGAGCTCGTCCGAGACCCGCCGCACCGCGCCGCCGCCCTCGTTCGTCCGGTTGGCCACACGCCGTACGTACCTCTTCACGTCACCCGGCAAACAACTTCCAGTCAGGCAACCAGTCAGCCAACTACCCACGTTACTGGATCTAGTTGACCGGGCATCCCTGCCACGAGCAGTCAACCAATCAGTCAACTGGCCGACTTGATGGGTTGACTGGGCTTCGCGATACGAGGGGGGTGGAAAGCCATGACTGTCCACGTGCTCGGGGTCGGCGTGCAGATCGACGATCTCATTCAACTGGCCTTCTGGGTCACGGGTTTACTGGCGTCCCTGGCGGCCTGGGCGCGCAGGCGTCGGCGCCACAGGCGCGAAGTATCGTCTAGTGCCGCAGTATCTCCAGAAGCGGCCGCAAGGACAGCACGACACAGTCCGCGCCGGCCTCGGTCAAAAGCTTGGCTTTCCGTTCGTTACGCGCGTAGCCCAGGAAGGGGACCCCGGCCGTCCGGGCCGCCTGGAGGTCCGTCGGCGAGTCGCCGATCATCAGGGCCGCGTCGGGGGCGGCGCCCATCGCCCTGAGGGCGCGGTTGAGGCAGTGCGGGTCGGGCTTGAGGTGGCGCAGGTCCTGGGTGCGGCCGTAGATGTGCGGGGCGAAGCAGGGGGTCAGGTCGCGGTCGTCGAGGTAGGCGCGGACCACGCGGGGCGAGTTGTTGGTGGTCACCGCCATGCGTACGCCGCGCGCCCGCCAGGTCTGGATGAGGATGTCCGCGTACGCCGTCGGCATCGCCGTCGACGTGGCCCGCAGCTCCTCCTTGGTGAGACGTTCCTCCAACTCCGCGACCAGGTCACTCCCAGGGTGCCGACGGTCCACCGCACGCAGCACGAGGTGCGGGTCGAGCGTGTTCCGCTCGGTGTCCGTGACCAGGCCGTGCAGGCCCCGGCTCATCAGCCACTCCACCAGGTCGTCGGCGACGACCTCCGCCGAGTGGCCCGCGAACAGACGGCAGATCGGTCCGTCGAAGTCCCAGAGGACGACTCGGGCGCTGCTGATCAGTTCCGTGAGCTCTTCGGTCGTGTTCTTGCTCTTGGCTGCCACCAGTTCAGTCTGCGTCGCATCAGAAGTCACTAGGAGAGTGTCAGGTCCGTGGTGATGGTTTCCCAGAGGGCGTCGAACCACATCTGGGATTGCTCCACGAACGCGGCGTCGCGGTGGCCGGCCCGCTTCTCGAAGGAGAAGAGGAGGGACTCGGAGCCGACGGCGTCGTACATGTCGAGCATGCCGGCCTCCGTCTGCTCCTCCCGGCGCGTGATCATGTAGTACGCGAGCAGCGCCTCCTCGCCGTTGAGGAGGTAGAGCTTGACCGGCGGGGTGAACGGCAGCGCCCTGAAGGTCACGTTCACGTCGATCTGGTGGGTGGAGCGCAGGCCCTGGAGGTTGTACTGGAGGACCTGGCCCTGGGCGTTGCGCATGCCGAGCCAGCGGTTGTGGACGGTGTCGTCGTCGCCCTCGACCGCGGTGGGGAAGGCGAGCGGGATGTCCCGGCTGGGGAGCAGCACGCGGACGTCGATGCGTTCGGGGCGGAGCCGGCCCTCGTGGATCATGCGCAGTGGCTCGGCGAGCGCCGGGAGCAGGCTCTGGGCGGTGAGGCAGGCCGCGTCGATACGGACGTGCGGGGAGGAGAACGCCTCCGTCATCCGGGGGCCGAGGCCGACCATCGTCGGCTGGGGTTCGTCGTGGGTCGGGCGCGGCGGCTCGGCGATGCGCGGCGGGCTGCCCCGGCTGACGCTGCTGAGCAGGCCGTCGTCCTGGAGTGCCCGCAGCGCCTGCCGGACGGCACCCCGCTCGACGCCGAACTCCTCGGCCAGCTCGGCCTGGGTGGGCAGGCGGTCGCCCACCTTGAGGTCGCCCGTGCGGATGCGTCCCCGCAAGGTGTCGGCGATCTCCTGAGGTGTGCTGCCGGTGTTCACTGCCACGTTCTCCTGGGTCACGACCAAACGCTACAACTTTGATCCATCTAACGGGAGTTGTTTGAAGATTGGTTATAAGTAGTAGCCAACTGGGGACAACCTAATCAGAGTTGGTTACCAACTTGGTTGAGTTGGTGGAAGCTTTGCTTCCCGACGATGGGGGAACCGCCATGCCCGCCGCCCTCACTCTTCTCTCCGCCGTGTTCGTCCTCGGCTTCGAACAGATCGTCCAGTCGAAGTACGGTGCCACTGGCATTATCGGTCTGCTGTTGCTCACCGTGGGGATCAAGGCCAAGAGCCCGGCGCTCAGCTCCGCCGGCGCGATCCTGCTCGCCCTCCTGCTCACCGGCCCCGCGTGAGCATCCCTAGGCGTTCAGCTTCAGTTCCGAACTGATCGTCTCCCACAGGGCGTTGAACCACAGATGGGACTGTTCGACGAACGTGGTGTCCCGCAGCCCCGCGCCCTGCTCGAAGGCGAAGAGCATCGACCGCGTGCCCTCGGCGTCGTACGTCTGCAGGTGCTCGTGGCCGATCTCCCGCTCGTGGCGCCCGAGCGTGTAGTACGCGAACAGCGCCTCCACCCCGTTGAGCAGGTAGAGCTTGACCGGCGGGGTGAAAGGAAGGGCGCGGAAGGTGACGTGCACGTCGATGCCGTGCGTGGCGCGCAGCGCCAGCAGGTTGTGCCGCAGCACCTGGCCCTGCGCGTTGCGCTGGGCCAGCCAGCGGGTGTGCACCGCGTCCTCCGCCGAGGCCTCCACCGCCGTCGGGAACGCGAGATCGATGTTGCGGCTCGGCAGCAGCACCCGGACGTCGACCTTGGCCGGTTCCAGTCGCCCCGCGTGGATGAGCCGCAGCGGTTCGCCGATGGCCAGATTGAGAGAGACCGAGGTCAGGCAGAGCGCGTCGATCTCCACGTGCGGGGCCGCGAAAGCCGCCTCTATGCGGGGGGTGAGGGCCACCATGGTGGGCTGCGGCGGCGCCTCCGGCCCCACGGCGAGCCGTAACGGGCCCGGCTCCGGGGCCACCGTCGCCGGAGCGCCCTTCGATATGTTCGTGAGCAGGTGCTCCGACTGCAGGATGCGCAGCGCCTGGCGTACGGCACCCCGCTCGACCCCGAACTCGTCGGCCAGCTTGGCCTGCGTGGGCATGCGCTGGCCCGGCCGCAGCACTCCGGATCTGATCCGGGTGCGCAGCGCGTCGGCCACCTCGCGGTGGGACGCCTGAGGCCGCTGTGACCTCTTCCGCCCATTGGCGGCGGCGTGTTCCGGCTCCACGGACAAACAGTACAACTTCCCGCCATCTTTCGTCAGTTCACGGGAAGGTGGTTATGAGTCGCTTCCAAACGGAGATAAGTACAGTGGAGTTGGTCGCCAACTCTCGCAACATGGTCAAACTTCTTCGGCGGTTGGCCGATCGGGTTCCCTTCCGGAGGGGAGCCGGGAGCCTGGTCAACCAGGACGGCCGCCGGGGCGCACGACCAGCACGACCAGCACAGTCACAACTGAACACCGACAACTGAACACAGGCAGACCCGCACAGCCACAACTTCACAGCTCGCTACGGATGAGCAGCACAGCACAGGCTCAACAGCACAGACACAACTGAACAAGGTGATTCAGGCACCCGTCCCCGGGAGGAAGGAGACCCGTCTCAGAAGATGTCCGGGCACCAAGGACGCCCGGGCGCGCGCAGCAGGGCGTCGGCCTCCCGGGCGGCGCCCACTCGCTCTTCCTGGACCCGTCCGAGCGCGTGCAACCGCGCCACGGACTGGTCACCGAGCCAGACACTCGCCAGTTCGGCGACGCCGAGGGCGAGGTCGGGGGTGTCGGTGGTCGGGGTGCAGGACGCCCCATCGGGGGAGGCGTCCAGCCGGAACCGGCCGCCGGCCAGCCCCTGCCGGTCCGCCACCTCAAGGACCAGCGACCCCGACCTGTCGTACGTCCGCGCCTCCAGAGCCCGTACGACGTCCAGGATCCGCACCCACAGCCAGTCCGCCTGGTTGGTGACGCGTGCGGCGCGCGGGTCGGGCAGGTAGTGCGGCAGCAGGTCGTCCGGCGACCGCCAGCCGGTCTTCACCCGGGTGATCCAGTCGATCGAGCACAGGTAGTGCCACAGGGCGCGCTCGGCCGCCGGGGTCGTGCCGAGCAGCCAGTGCACGTCGGCCGTGTTGTACGGCTGCTTGCCCTGCCAGTTGTCGTCCGACTCGTAGGACGCGATGCCCTCCACCTCTCCGGCCGCCGAGCGGTACACCGCGAAGTAGGGCTCCTTCCACTCGTCCTCGAAGCGGACCACGCCGGTACGCAACTGCCACCACAGATCGGTGCGGCTGACCGCGCCGGGGGTGCTGCGCCGGATGCGTTCATGCAGGTCGGGGCCGAGCTTGCGGATGTCCTCGCCGTCGACGAGGTCGATACGGCCGCCGTCCCCGGGGCCCGACCAGCGCGGGTCCAGGCCGGTCCGCGGGACCTCGATCGTCCACTCCGTCAGCGTGGTCGCCGGGCCGAAGCCGTAGCGGCCGTAGATCGGGTACTCGGCGGCGATCAGGGTCGCGACCACCTCGCCGCGCTCCTTCGCCGCGGCCAGGTCCTGGCTCATCATGCGGGTGAGCAGACCGCGGCGGCGGTGGGTGGGGGTCACGGTGACGTTCGAGATGGCGTCGGCGGGGACGGTCGCGCCGCCGACGGCGGTCAGCTCCTGGTCGAAGGAGCGGAACGTCGCGACACAGCGGTTGCCGTCGAAGGCGCCGAGGAGTCTGCCCGGTACGAACTGCCTTCGGCGGGCCTCGAGTTGGTCGGCCGAGAGGGTGGGGGTCTGGAGGAAGCCGGTGGTCAGGGCACGGTGCCAGTCGGCTAGCTCGGGTTCGGTTATGGGGCGGACTTCGACGGCGTCAGTCATGGACAGCACGGTAGGTGTTCGGTGGGGGTGGTGCCGATTCAATTTCGGCGGCGGGTGGGCGGGGGCTTGTCGCGCCCACGCGGCGGAGCCGCATACCGATACAGCCCCGCGCCCCTGAAGGACAAAAACAGGGGCGCTCGGCCTTACGTCAGTAGATCGTCGACCTGTGCCTCGCCCTCCCGGTACCTGCGGGTGATCTCTCCGCTCGAATCGTCCGCCGTCCGTTGCAGGCGCTGCCTGCGCCGCGACACCTCCTGCTCGTAGCGGACCAGGCGTCCCATCGCCGTCGTCAGCTCGGTGTCCGTGCGGGCCTCCAGGTCGGAGAGTTCGACCTCGGCCAGCATGTCGGCCGCCAGCCTGCCGTACTCCTCGTTGTGCGGGGTGCCCAGGGTGACGTGGCGGGCGGAGGAGCGGTGGCGGGCCGGGGCGTCCGTGAGGATCTCCGGGAGGCGGTCCACGACGGAGGCCGCGCCCGCCGGGGAGCGGCGGGCCAGTTCCGCGCGCAGGATGTCGATACGGCCCTGGAGCAGCCGTCGTACATAGCTCAGGTCCGCCTCGTCGCGCTGGGCGTCCCGGCGCAGGACGCGCAGCTCGGGCAGGCTCAGGCGGGCCAGGTCGTGCTCGGGCGGTTCCACGGGCAGCGGGATGTCCTCGCCGCGCTGTGCGGGCGGCCGGTGCAGGCTCGGTGTGCCCTGCGTCTTCAGTCGCCCGGTACTCGGTGTGCTCATGCGTCTCTACCGTCCCCTCGACCGGCGTGTGGAAGCATGGTGTCACCCCAAGTGGCCGCAATGTGACCGAGTGCCCCCGAACGGCCCTAGTTGGGACGTTAAGGATCAATAACGGGCCCCCTGCGGAGGCCGGACGGGCACCGGGCATGATGGTCCGCATGCGAGCGGTGGTACAGCGGGTGGACGGCGCGAGCGTCGTCGTGGACGGCGAGACGGTGGGCGCGATCGAGGGCGAGGGCCTGTGCGTGCTCGTCGGCGTGACCCATGAGGACACCAAGGAGAAGGCCGCCCAACTCGCCAGGAAACTCTGGTCGATCCGGATGCTGGCGGACGAGAGGTCGTGCAGTGACATCGACGCGCCGCTGCTGGTGATCAGTCAGTTCACGCTGTACGGCGACGCGCGCAAGGGGCGGCGGCCGACCTGGAACGCGGCGGCGCCCGGCGAGGTGGCCGAGCCGCTGGTGGAGGAGGTCGTGGCGCAGCTGCGGTCGCTCGGGGCGACCGTGGCGACCGGGCGGTTCGGGGCGCAGATGCGGGTGTCGCTGACGAACGACGGGCCGTTCACCGTCCTGCTGGAGATGTGAGCAGGTCCCGGCAGTCGCGGGCCACGCCCGCCATGCCGAGTTCCTCGGCGGCGGCGAGGGCGGTGCGGGCCAGGTCGTGGGCGGCGGCCCGGGCGGCTCGCGTGCGGGCGGTGCGCAGCCGGACGCGGGCCTCGTCCAGGCGGAGCCGGGCCATCTGTGCCGGGTAGCGCTGGACGAGCCGTACGGCCCGGCCGAGGTGCCCGAGGGCCGTCTCCGGCTCCCCCGCGACCAGGGCGAGCAGGGCGCTGAAGCGGGCGGCGGGGCCCAGCAGCACGGTGGGCCAGCCGGCCAGGACCAGTTCGTCGCCGTGCGCGTCGAGGAGGGCGCGCAGCGGCGGGACGTACGCCGACAGCTCGGTACGGCGGTCGTCGGCGCGCGCCGCCAGCTCGGCGCAGACCTGGGCGAGGACCGCCGCGGTGGGCAGCGCCCAGCCGCTCGGCGGGAACCGGGTGAAGTCGTCGGCGTCGGCGGCGAACGCCCGCAGCTGGTCCAGCGCCTGCTCGTGCCGCCCGGTCTCGCACAGGGCCAGGGCCAGGCCCGCCCGCCACACCGGGAAGTAGCCGCGGCGCTGGACGCCGGCCATCCGCGGGGAGGCGAACAGCTCGGCCAGGCGGCCCTGTTCGTACCGCAGCCAGAACTCCTGGCCGAGCACGGTCTGGCCGAGGGCGTCGGCGGGCATCGACAGCCCGGCCTCCATCGCGGCCGCCACCTTCCCGGCCTCCCCGAGGATCCACTCCTCGGCGGCGGCGAACTCCCCGCGCCACACGCTCATCAGGGCGTCCAGCGTGTGCTGCTGCCAGTGCGCGAGCCGGCTGCGGTGCCGGGCGGCGTACTCCCGGTGCCGGCTGAGGGTCGCCTCGGCGGCGGGCACCCGGCCGGTGCGCAGCTGGTCGATGGCGAGGGCGACCAGCGCCTCGCCCTCGAAGTAGGCGGAGTGGGAGCGTACGGCGGTGTCGCGGAGCTCGGTGGAGAGGGCGAGCAGACCGCGGGCGGGCTCGAAGTCGTACAGCGCCCAGCGGGTCTCGGTGAGCACCTCGCAGCGCGCCTCGTCCCCGATGCCGCCGCCGCGCGGGCCCGGGACGGGGAAGCGGCGGCCGTGCTCGCGCAGCTCCGCGAGGGTCTGGCGGGCCAGCCGGGCGCCGGTGCGGGGTTCCGCGCCGGTCATCGCGGTGTCGTCGCCGATGGACATGGCGAGCTTCTTGGCGCGGTGGGCGGACAGCTGCAGCCGCAGTTCCACCGCGCGCGGGTCCTCGCGGCCGGCCAGCGCGGCCAGGCAGGCGTCGATCCGGAAGAGCAGGTCGCGGTCGACCTGGCCGGGGTCCGACCAGCGGCGGGCGCTGCGCACGACGGCGTGGGCGCGGGCCAGGTCGTCGCTGCCCGCGGCCTCGTAGGCGGCCTGGTAGTGCTGTCCTGCCTCGTACATCTCGCCGAGGAGGTGGCGGGTGTCGCCGCGCCGGACGTGCTGGTCGAACTCTGCGCCGTAGCCGCTCGGCCGGGCGGCCGGGGACTGGACCGGGTGGTCGGCGCGCGGGCGGCGCCGGGCCGCGCGGGCGGGCCGCTCGGTCCCCGTGTCGGTCCCCGTGCGCTCCGTGCGCTCCGTGCGCTCCGTGCGCTCCGTGCGTCTCTCGGGCGGTTCGGGGGTGGGCGGCAGCAGGGCGAGCAGGGCGCCGTCGGCCCGCAGGGCGGCATCGCAGCGCTCGGCCAGCAGCCGGCCGGGAGGGCGCAGGCCGTTCTCCACCCGGCTGAGGTAGCTCTTGCTGTAGTGGACCCGTCGGGCGAGCTCCGCGAGGGAGAGTTCCGCGGCCTCCCTGCGGACGCGCAGCGCCTCGGCGAACTCCTCCTGCGGTGTCACGGCCCTCCCTGCGGGTCCCCTGCGGGCGGGCACGCCGCGCACTGGGTCGAACACGCGCACACCGTGTCCAATTGGTCGCCGCCCGTTGCCAATTATGGAGTGTCAACGGCATATCTCGCAGCGTCCTTCTCGGACTGGTCGAGACTGGGCGGCACCGGCTGGGACCGGCGCGGGTCGACCGGGGAACCGGCTCACGCCGGCCCGGACCGACCGGCCCGCCCCCTCACTGTCGGCGGGGGCCAGGTGGGGGGCGGATGCCGGGGATCCGGTGGGGCATGCGGGGGGCCGAATGCCTCGGGGGGATCCGGATGCGGGGGCCGGTCGAGGTGGCCCGGCGGAGCAGGTCGTCGGGGCCCTAGGGCTCGACGATCACTTCCTGGGCCGCCGCCGTCTCCCCCGCGACCAGCCGGGCGTCGGCCGGGACGTTGCGCTTGACCAACGCGAGGGCCACCGGGCCGAGTTCGTAGTGCCGTACCGACGTCGTCACGAAGCCGATCCTGCGGCCGTCCTCGCCCTCGTCGGCGACCCGGATCTCCGTGCCGGCCGGCGGCAGGTGCACCTCGCTGCCGTCCAGGTGGAGGAAGACCAGGCGGCGCGGCGGCTTGCCGAGGTTCTCCACCCGGGCCACCGTCTCCTGGCCCCGGTAGCAGCCCTTCTGCAGGTGCACCGCGGTGCCGATCCAGCCGAGCTCGTGCGGGATGGTGCGGTGGTCGGTCTCGAAGCCGAGGCGAGGCCGGTGCTGCTCGACGCGCAGCGCCTCGTACGCGAGGAGACCGGCCGCCGGGCCCGCCTTCGCGGCGTACGACTCCAGGTCGGCCCGGGGCAGGAAGAGATCACGGCCGTACGGCGTCTCGCGGACGACGGCGCCGTCCGGGACCTCGGCGATCGAGCCGGCGGGCAGGTGGACGACCGCGAAGTCGTCGGTGCGGTCGGCGACCTCCACCCGGTAGAAGAACTTCATCGACTCCAGGTAGGCGATCAGCGCCTCCTGGGTGCCGGGCTCGACGTGCGCCCAGACCGTCGTACCGTCGTCGACCAGGTACAGCGCGTGCTCGATGTGGCCGTGTGCGGAGAGGATCAGCGCCTCGGTGGCCTCGCCGACCGGCAGCTCGCTGACGTGCTGGGTGAGCAGCAGGTGCAGCCAGGCGAGACGGTCCTCGCCGGTGACGGTGACCACGCCCCGGTGGGACAGGTCGACGAAACCGGCGCCGTCGGCGAGGGCGCGCTGCTCGCGGAACAGGTCGCCGTAGTGGGCGGCGACACCTTCGTCCACGCCCTCGCCGGGGACGGCGCCGGGCAGGGACAGCAGTGGGCTCTTCATGGACGTAAGCCTACGACTCGGTAATTGAAGTCTGGACGGTTGCGGCTCTGGTTCTCTTGAGCGCGCAGTCCTTGCAGCGGCCGAAGATCGCGAAGTGCTTCATGTCCGTCTCGAAGCCGAACTCCTGCCGCAGCTTCGCGGTGAACTCCGTGGCCACCGACACGTCCGCCTCGATCACGTTCTCGCAGTCACGGCAGACCAGGTGGATGTGGTGATGCCGGTCGGCGAGGTGGTACGTCGGCGCTCCGTGCCCGAGGTGGGCATGGCTGACCAGCCCCAGCTCCTCCAGGAGCTCCAGGGTCCGGTAGACCGTCGAGATGTTGACCCCCGACGCGGTCTTCCGCACTTCGCCGAGGATGTCGTCGGGGGTCGCGTGCTCAAGGGTGTCCACGGCTTCGAGCACGAGTTGCCGCTGCGGCGTCAGCCGGTAGCCGCGCTGCCTGAGGTCGCTCTTCCAGTCGGTGCTCACCACACCACAGAGTCTAGGACTACTTGAAGAAAGCGATCCCGTCGTCCGGCATGTCGTCGGGGAGGGCCTTGGCCCAGCGCTCGACGTCCTCCGGGGTGACGACCTTCTTCAGGTGGGCCGACATGTAGGGGCGCAGCTCGACCTCGGGGGTCTGCTTCTCGCCGACCCACATGAGGTCGCTCTTGACGTACCCGTAGAGCCGCTTGCCGCCGCTGTACGGCGTGGAGGCGGCCGTCCGGGCCACGGCGTCCGTGACCAGGTCGATCTGCGGCTTCTGGTCGGCCATCTCGCCGTACCAGATCTCGATCACACCGTCGTCCCGGGTCATCGTGACCTCGACCCTGCGGTTGCCGTCGATGCGCCAGAAACCGTGCTCCGTCTCCAGCGGGCGGACCTTGTTCCCGTCCTTGTCCAGCACCCAGGTCTGGGAGTGGTACTCCAGGAAGTCCCGTCCGTCGTGGCTGAAGGTGACCTCCTGGCCGAAGTTGCACTTCTCCGAGCCGGGGAAGTCATGGACGCCCGCACCGGCCCAGTTGCCCAGCAGGAAGGCGAGCGGGACCAGGTCCTTGTGCAGGTCGGACGGAATCTCGATCATGTCGGCGGTTTCCTAGACGGTTCCTGGACGGGTGGTTCAGCGCTGGCCCTGGTACAGCTTCTTCACGGTCAGCCAGGCGAAGGCGAGGACACCGACGCAGACCAGGACCAACAGGGTTTCGAAGAAGGCTTCCACGGGTGCTCCTTGAGCGAGGGCGGGCGTACGTACAAGAGCCGGGCCCCAGCTTACGCGGCCGGGGCCCGGGCCTCTTGGCGAGGTACACCCCTACGGGGTGCCCTACGGGTTCAGGCGAGCAGCTCGCCCTGGAGGGTCACCGTCTGCTGGAAGGGGACGGCGGGCGCGGTGCCCTTACGGGACTGGACGATCAGCGCGAGGGTGTCCCCGGAGGACAGGTAGGCCTGCCGGACCTGCTCGGCGCCGTACGGCTTCGTCTCGCGGATCGGGGCCGTGTGCACGTCCTTGAGGTGGGCGGCCACCGGGAAGTCCAGGTCCCGCTCGTAGGCGTCGCCGCCGCGGATCCGGTAGATCGGCGCCTCGTACCCCGTCAGCTCGTCGCTGAGCAGGTGCTCGGCGACCGCCGCCGTGTCGAACTGCAGCAGGTAGACACGGGTGTGCGTGCCGTCGGGCGTGGTCCAGCCGCGGGCCGCGATGTGTCGCAGACCGTTGTCGGTGAGCCGCTGGCCCACGTCCTCCCGGTCCGGGGCGAGGGCGAACTCCTCGAGGAAGGTCTTCGTCGCCAGCCAGCCGTCCGTCCCCTTCAGCGAGGCGTCGGCGGTGGCGCCCCGCGGCGCGGGCAGAACCAGCTTCCGCAGGTCGGCGTAGTGGGTGCCGGCCGGGTTGCGGGCGTCGTCGTTCGGGCCGGGGCTGCCGGAGGGCAGCGGGGGCCGCACCAGGACGGGGTAGTCCCAGCGGCCGTCCGAGTGCGTGGCGAGACCGGGGACGTCGGTGCGGTCCAGGCGCGTGATGCCGTACGCCGTCCCGGACCCGACGACCGCGAAGACGGCCACGGCGGAGGCCCAGCGCAGCGCGGCCCGCAGCCGCCGCCGGTCCTTCTTGGGGGGCTCGGGGTGCGCGGGTGCCTGGGGTTCCGGGTACGCCTCCGGCTGAGGTTCCGGCCGGGCCTCGGGGAGGTCGGTGACGGACTCCGGCGGGTTCACTTCCATGGTCATACGGCCGCCCCCGGCTCCTTGATGCGGTCGAGCTGTGCGCGGAGCATCTCGGCCGCGCCCTTCTTGTCGAGCGGCTTGGCCGCGGTGGCCGTGGCGGTGACCAGGACGTCGCCCACGTAGCCGGAGCAGAACATCATGTCGAGCTTCTCGTCCGAGTCGGCCGGCGGCAGAAAGCACGCGGTCGAGTCCTTGAAGCCCTCGATCTCCGGGCCCTTGCGGAACACCTTCAGCGCGTCGAAGAACTCCTTCTGCACGCCCGCGATGGACCGCACCGCCCGCGCGTTCCCCATCTGCGCCAGCACGAACTCCATCGTGAACTGGTCACCCGGTGTGACGTCCGTGCTCACATAGCTGCGCATCGCCATGCCCTTGACCGGGTTCCGGTCGATCTGCCGCTCCAGCTCCCGCCGCTGCGAACGCGGCAGGTCCTTGACCGACTCCTTGCGCAGCAGCGTCGCCTGCCGGCCGGACAGCGCCACGTCCGACCCGAACTCGGCCATGTCCGGACCGCGCAGGTAGGTGTCGCCGTCGTACGGCAGCAGCATCCCCCGCAGACCGGTGGCCGCGGCCGCCTTCGCCTCCTTGGGCGCCTTCGGCAGGCTCCAGGAAGGAGACCCGGGATCCCGCTCGGCGTCCCGCACGGTGACGACGGTGTAGCCACCGCCGGCCAGCACGGCACCGACCAGCACGCCGGTGGCGGCGAGGACGGCGACACGGCGGCGGTTGCGGGGGCGCTTGGGGGCGGGGGCCGTCGGGTCGACGGGGGCCGGGGTGACGGAGGCCGGGTCGACGGAGGCCGGGTCGGCGGAGGCCGGGGTGACGGCCGTCGGGTCGGCGGAGGCCGGGTCCGCGGAGGCCGTCGGGTCCGCGGAGGCCGGGGCGGCGGCCGTCGGGTCGGCGGAGGCCGGGGCGGCGGAGGCCGGGTCGACGGCCGTCGGGTCGACGGAGGCCGGGGCGGCGGAGGCCGGGGCGGCGGCCGTCGGGTCGACGGAGGCCGGGGCGGCGGAGGCCGAGTCCGCGGCCGTCGGCAAGGGCGCCGTGCGGTTCGCGGCCGTCGGCAAGGGCGCCGTCGGGTTCGCGGCCGTCGGCTCGGCAGCGGACGGCTCGATGAGAGACGGGTCGACGGAGGCCGGGGCGGCGGAGGCCGGCAAGGGCGCCGTGCGGTTCGCGGCCGTCGGCAAGGGCGCCGTCGGGTTCGCGGCCGTCGGCTCGGCAGTGGACGGCTCGATGAGAGACGGCTCGGCGGCCGACGGTTCAGCGGCCTTCGGGTCCGCGGCCGACGGCTCGGCGGCCGTCGGGTCAGGGCTCACGGAGATTTCCGGGTTGTCGCTCACAGCTGCTCCATCTGCCGTTTCGCCAGGTCCAGCACCTTCGCCTTCGGGATCGGCTTCGTGTCGTAGATCCAGACCTGCATCTCGATGTCCCCGCGCCACGCGTGCGCCTCCGCCGTGTACAGGCTCACGCCGTAGGAGGTGTCGGGCTTGGTGTGGACGTAGGCCATGCCGTCGCCCGTGCCGGGTATCGGCCAGCTCCGGGTGGTGTAGTCGTCCGTCGGCTGGGCGTAGTAGTAGCCGTCGTCCGCCGCGTCGGCGGCCTCGGTGCCGGTCTCCTCCTGGCGGAACTGGACCAGCCGGATCTCGACGTTGTACGTGCTGCCCTCACGCCAGTTGGTGACGGCGGCCCGGCGGAACTCGTCGTCCCCGGCCAGGTTGCGGAAGGCGCCCGCCGGGTACTTGAACGACTCCGCGTACTCGCCGAGGTCCATCCACCCGTCCTCGCCCGCCTCGACCAACCCCTTGCGCGCCCCGCCCGGCTTCTTCAGCAGCAGCTTGCGCAGGTCGCCGTCGACCTTGACCTTACGGTCCTGGGCGGCCGACAGCGGCTCCGGCGCGGCGCCCTTCGCCTGCGCGACCGACGGCTGGGAGAGCGGCGGCAGCGCGGTGGGCTCACGGTCGGCCTGGATTAGGTAGCCGACGCAGGTGCCGGCCACGACGCCCAGGACCGCGGCGGTGGCGATCAGCACACCGGCACGACCCCGCTTCCGTCTTTCGGAAGGCGCGTCGGGCGGTGCTTCGAGCGGTGCTTCGGGCTGTCTTTCAGATGGTGTTTCCGGTGCGTCCAATTCGTCCCCCTGTGCATACGGGAGTGCGGATTCCTTGATCCGCGCTGCACAGGAGACTCACGGAAAACTCAGTGAGTTGTACAAGGATTAATTACGATCAGGACACCGCGGCCAGCCACACGCTCACCGCGGCCGTCAGGAAAAGCACGGTATTGAGGGCGATCTGACGGTCCCCCATCCGCAGATGGACCCTGATCGCACCGGCCTGGAGCACGACGAACCCGACGGCGGCGGCCACGCCCAGCCAGGGTGCGACACCGGTCAGACGCGGCAGCACCAGACCGGCCGCGCCGAGCACCTCGACGACCCCGATCGCTCTCACGGCCGGCATCGGCGTGTCCGCCACCCAGGCCATCATCGGCAGCAGCCGCTCCCTGCTCTGTACGACCTTCACCCCGCCCCCGTAGAGGTAGAAGAGCGCGAGGAGACCGGCCACGACCCAGTACGCGACGCTCATGAGGCGGTGGCCGGCTCGGTGGCGTAACGGCTCATGACCTCGGCGCTCGCCTGCGGGCTCGGCGGCCCGCCGGTGGCGAACAGGTCCCGCAGGTCCCGGAAGTACTGCACGTACAGGTCGGGCGTGAACGTGCTGAGCATGACGGCCGGTTCGCCGGTGACGTTGGCGAACGTGTGCGGGGCGCCGGGCGGCACCATGACGAGGGTTCCGGCCGTGGCGTCGTACTCCTCGTCCCCGACGGTGAAGCGCACCGAGCCGGAGATGACATAGAAGCCCTCGTCGTGCCGGGCGTGCCGGTGCTGCGGCGGGCCGGGGGTGTGCGGCGCGAGGACGGACTCGGCGAGGCCGAGGCGGCGGCCGGTGGTACGGCCGTCCTCCAGGACGCGCATCCGGGTGGTGCCGAGCATCAGCACCTCGCCGTCGCCGGGACCTACGACGGATACCGCGGGATGGTCGTTGTTGTCGTGAGTCGTCATGTTCCGATTCGACGGCCGGGGCGGTCCGGCTGTCCAAGACCTGTTCCGCCGACCCGATACCCGATCGGTATCGTTGCTGTATGGGGCGTATGGAGCGTATGGAGCGGATGGAGCGTATAGAGCTACGGACGCTGCGCTATTTCGTGGCGGTCGCCGAGGAACTCCACTTCGGCCGGGCCGCCGCACGGCTCCATATGAGCCAGCCTCCGCTGAGCCGTGCGATCAAAGCGCTGGAGGCCGAGACCGGCGCGCGGCTCTTCGAGCGGTCACCGGCAGGGGTCGCCCTGACCCCCGTCGGGGCCGTCCTCCTCGACGAGGCCCGCGCCCTTCTCGACCAGGCCGACAGGCTGCGCGTGCGGGTCTCGGCGGCGGCGGGCACCGCCGTGCTGACCGTCGGCCTCCTGGGCGACAGCACGGATCCGGGCGTACGGCGCCTGGCCCGCGCGTACCGCGAACGCCACCCGGGCGTCGAGATCCGCATCCGCGAGACCGACCTGACGGATCCCACGTGCGGGTTGCGTACCGGTGCCGTCGACGTCGCTCTCACCCGCGCGCCGTTCGACGGAACAGGGCTGGTGGTACGGGAGTTGCGCGCCGACCCCGTGGGGGCGCTGCTCCGCGCCGACGATCCGCTGGCCGGCCGGGAGAGCCTGGACCTGGCCGACCTCGCCGAGCGGCGGTGGTTCCGGTTCCCCGAGGGCACGGACCCGCTCTGGCAGTCGTACTGGAACGGCGGGGAGGCGCGGGAGGGGCCGGTCGTGCGGGCGGTTCAGGAGTGCCGGCAGGCGGTGCTCTGGAACGGCACGGTGGGCATGACACTGGCCGGCCACGACCCGGGAGACGGGCTCACGGTCGTACCGGTCACCGACATGCCGCCGAGCCGGGTGGTGGTGGCGTGGGCCGAGGGGGACGGGAATCCGTTGCTGCGGTCGTTCGTGCGGGTGGCGGTCGCGGCCTACGGCTGATCGGGGTCAGAGGAAGACGCGGGCGATGTCGAGCCACTTCCGCGCATCCTCGCCAACCGCGGTAGGCCGTAGTCCGACATCGGAGTCACTTTCGCGTGCGAGCGGCGAAATCGACGAACGCCGACCAGGAAGAGGCTTCGAAAAGGAGGGTTCCGAGGGCGGGGGCCTTGCTGTCACGGACGGGGACGAGGAAGGGGAGACCGGGGGCGACTTCGAGGCATTCGCCGCCGTCCTGGTTGCTGTAGCTGCTCTTGCGCCAGGTGACGTCACTCAAGTCGATGGCTCGCATGGCGCTTCCTCCAGCATCCGTTCGACGAACTCCCGTGATTCGTCCGGCGATAGGGACAGATCGCGTACTCGATCGTATCGGAGCTGGAGGTGTTCGACCGAGGCTGTTTCCTGCACGAGTTCGCCGGAATAGCCGGTCTCGACCCAGGCCACCGTCTGGCCACTGGAGCCACGCAGGAACATGGTGTGGGTGTTGGTCAGGCCGTGGAGTCCAACGGACATCGGCAGCAGCACCTGGATCGTGATGTTGAGGCGGTGGCTCATCACTTCCAGGTGCTCCAGCCGCCCGTGCCACTCATCGGGTTCCTGGAGCGGGGTGCGCAGCACGGCTTCGGAGAGAATCGCACGGTACTGCGGGCAGTCATCCCGCAACAGCGCCTCACGGCGGCCCATACGAGCCTCGACCTGCGCTCCCAGTTCGTCACCCTTGAGTCCGCCCTGCCTGAGCAACTCCGTCGCGTACTCAGGGGTTTGCAGCAGGCCAGGAAGAAGGCTCGGCGAGTATTGCCACATGCTCACCGCCTCGGTCTCCAGCACCATGTACCGCCGATACCGCTCCCGGAACTGCGTCGGATCCGCCATCGCCAGCTCCCACAACGCGAGCAACAGTCCCGGCGTTTCGTAGAACTGATCCAGCGCCTGAACCACCTCCGGCCCGCCCAGCGTGTGGCCGTTCTCCAACTTCCCGAACTATGACGGGTCCCAGCCCAGCCGTTCGGCCAGTTCCCTCAAGCTCACCCCCTTCTCTGCCCGCAGCAAGCGCAACTCCTCGGCGAACCGTCGCCTGGGCTCCTGGCTACGCCCCGTCACCACGCGCCTCTGCGGCACCGCACCCCTCCCTGTGGAATCTATGGAATTAGCGGCGCCAATGGCGGAAGAACGCCTCGCCATCGGCGTGCCTACGCCACATCCGGGCCATTGTCGTAGCAGCCTCGACACGCAGAGTAGTCCAACTCGTGCATTTCGTATAGATGTTGGACGAAAGGAGCGAATGCCATGGAGCCCGGAACCCTGCTCTACGACACCGCCACCGACCAGGTCGGCGAGTACCGGGACCGGTTGGGGCCGTACGCGATACTCCGTCCCGTGGGCGGCGGCAGGGAGTGGCAGGCCGATCCGGCGACGCTACGGCCCGCTACCGACAGGGAGCGGATCAGTGCGGGCGTACGCGCGGCGAACGACCGTACGTGGGCCGTGCCGCCGGACCCCGAGGACCTCAGCCGCCCACCACTGCCCGTCCCCGGCTGCGCCGAGTGCACGGAACTCGGCGGGCGCCGGGAGACCGCGCTGGTCGGCCACGACCACAGCGCGGCCACCGACCTGAACGTGTTGCTGCGCCAGCACCAGCGCGCGGAGCACCGGCCGTGACCCGCCGTGTCTTCCGGCAGGTGCCGGTACGCGGTGCCGACGCGGGCGTAGGCCGGCGGGTGGCTAGGCTTCCGGCATGGCGAAGAAGCTCGTGATCAAGGTGACGGCGGGGGCGGACGCCCCGGAGCGGTGCTCGCAGGCGTTCACGGTGGCGGCGGTGGCCGTGGCCAGCGGCGTCGAGGTGTCGATGTGGCTGACCGGCGAGTCCGCGTGGTTCGCGCTGCCGGGCCGCGCCGCCGAGTTCGAACTGCCGCACGCGGCCCCGCTCCCCGACCTGGTCGACTCGATCCTGGCGGGCGGCACGCTCACCCTCTGCACACAGTGCGCGGCCCGCCGGGACATCACGGAGAAGGACGTCATCGAGGGCGTACGGATCGCGGGCGCGCAGGTCTTCGTGCAGGAGGCGATGGCGGACGGGACGCAGGCGCTCGTGTACTAGGCGGCGCCGGACAGTGCCTGGGGCGAGGCCTGGGACAGCACCTAGGGCCTCGGCCGCTTCTTGCCGTCCAGCTCGTCCCACCACTCGTCCGACTGCGGATCACCGGAGGGGTCGTCCCACCAGCGGTCGTCGGGGCCGCGACGGTTCGCGACCATCGCGGCGACCGGAGGGATGACCATGGCCACCACACACATCCCCACGGCAGCGGGGACGGACCAGATGCGTACGACTCCCCAGGCCAGGACGAAGAGCCCGATACAGGTCCCCATCATGGCGAAGTACACGCGACGGCGCCTTGCCAACATGAGTCCAGGGTAGGTCGGCGACGCCGGGTGGGCGCGGCCCGGCCACCACCCACGCTCCCGCCCCAGGCCCGACGGACGGAGTCCGCCGCAGCGCCGCGAAGCCTGCGCAGCAGTGCGAGGGACGCGCCAGGGAGGGGCCACGCGACGGCGCCTTGCCAGCATGAGTCCAGGGTAGGTCGGCGACGCCGGGTAGGCGCGGCCCGGGCACCACGCACGCTCCCGCCCCAGGCCCGACCGACGGAGTCCGGCGCAGCGCCGCGAAGCCTGCGCAGCAGTGCGAGGGACGCGTCAGGGAGGGGCCACGCGACGGCGCCTTGCCAGCATGAGTCCAGGGTAGGTCGGCGACGCCGGGTGGGCGCGGCCCGGGCACCACGCACGCTCCCGCCCCAGGACCGACGGACGGAGTCCGGCGCAGCGCCGCGAAGCCTGCGCAGCAGTGTGGTGGGGATATGGCGAAGGGCCGCGCCCTCCGTGTGTGGCACGGGGGGCGCGGCCCTTGCGGCTGTGGTGCTGTGGTCAGACCGCGATCGCGACCTCGGCCAGGCCGCCCTGCTGGGCGACGACCGTGCGGTCGGCGGTGGCGCCGGGGACGAGGGCGCGGACGGTCCAGGTGCCCTCCGCCGCGTAGAAGCGGAACTGTCCGGTGGCGGAGGTGGGGACCTCCGCGGTGAACTCGCCGGTCGAGTCGAGCAGGCGGACGTAGCCGACCACGGGCTCGCCGTCCTTCGTCACCTGACCCTGAATCGTGGTCTCACCGGGCTTGATCGTCGAGGGGTCCGGGCCGCCGGCCTTCGCTCCACACATGCTGTTACTCCAGAGGTCTTGAAAGGTCGGTCTGAGGTCTTGCCGGGGGTCTTACTTGTTGGCGCCGAGCTCGATCGGGACGCCGACGAGGCTGCCGTACTCGGTCCACGAGCCGTCGTAGTTCTTGACGTTCTCGACACCGAGCAGCTCGTGCAGGACGAACCAGGTCAGGGCCGAGCGCTCGCCGATGCGGCAGTACGCGATGGTGTCCTTGGCGAGGTCGACCTGCTCCTCGGCGTAGAGCTCCTTGAGCTCGTCGTCCGACTTGAAGGTGCCGTCGTCGTTGGCGTTCTTCGACCACGGGATGTTGCGGGCCGAGGGCACGTGGCCGGGGCGCTGGGACTGCTCCTGCGGCAGGTGGGCCGGGGCGAGCAGCTTGCCGGAGAACTCGTCGGGGGAGCGGACGTCGACGAGGTTCTGCGAGCCGATGGCCGCCACGACGTCGTCGCGGAAGGCGCGGATCGCGGTGTTCTGCGGCTTGGCGGTGTAGGTGGTCTCGGTGCGGTCCGGGACCTCCTCGACCAGCTCGCGGGCGTCCAGCTCCCACTTCTTGCGGCCGCCGTCGAGGAGCTTGACGTTCTCGTGGCCGTAGAGCTTGAAGTACCAGTAGGCGTAGGACGCGAACCAGTTGTTGTTGCCGCCGTAAAGGATCACCAGCGTGTCGTTGGCGATGCCCTTCGCCGACAGGAGCTTCTCGAAGCCCTCCTGGTCGATGAAGTCGCGGCGGACCGGGTCCTGCAGGTCCTTGGTCCAGTCGATGCGGATCGCGTTGCGGATGTGGTTCTTCTCGTAGGCGGACGTGTCCTCGTCCACCTCGACGATCGCGATCTCGGGGTTGTCCAGGTTGTCCTGGACCCAGTCGGCATCGACGAGGACGTCGCTGCGGCTCATGCTCTTTCTCCTCCGGGGCAGTTGCGGCGGGGCGTGCGAGTGCGGGGGGTGCGCGGCGGGGCGCACGGATGCCCTCGGCAGGGGAGGGCAGGGGGATGCGGAGGCGGCACGGCCTCCGCCGTCAGAAGGGGCGACAGAGCATGGCGGCGACGCGGCACAGGTCGACTGCCCGCCGCTTCGTGAGATCCGCCTGTCCCCGCGACCGGAGGACGCTTGTCGAACACTGCATGCCGTCGATCGTAGGGACGGATAACCGGGCATGTCACCGGCATGTCGCATGTTGAGACGCGATCGTCCGGATTGCGGGACGGGGTGCGGGCCCGGGGCGGGGTTCCGGGAGGGGCGGGTGCCTGCGTCCGTCGTCACATCTACGGTGCGGACACCGCCGTCTCGCCTGGTGGACGGCAGGTGGACCGTCGGTGAGTCGCCTGTGGGCTGCCGGTGGACCGCCGGCGATCGCCGCCGTGGCGCTTTCTACCCGGCCAGCTTGACGTTCGAACCCTTCACCGCGATCTCCACACCGTCCTTCGCAGCCTCCACGGTGTCCAGCTGGACGCCGCCGGGGAGCTGGTCGATCGCCTGCTGGAAGTCGGAGGCCTGGCGGAAGCGGTCCTCGACGAGGCTGACACCGGCGAGCTTGGGAAGGTTGTCGGCGTGGACCTGCACGGTGTTGTCCTTGACGGTGACCGTGCTGAGGACGGGGACCTTCTGGTGGGTGTTCACGCCGGGGACGGTGACGTCGAGGGTGACCTTGATCTTGCCGTTGCCGCCGTCGGCGAGACCGACGACCTGGCCGGTGAAGCCGAGGCCGAGGTCGGTGGGCTCGGTCTTGGCGTTCTTGAGCAGCTCGTCGTAGGAGATGAGCGCGGTGCCGGTGGCGGTCCGCGCGGTGGCGGAACTGTAGTCGCCGGTGAAGGTGACGCCCTTCATGTCGGCGTGCAGGTCGTCGATGCGGATGGTCTTGCCGGCGGTGCCGGTGGCCGCGTCGTAGTCCTTGATGCCGACCTCGACGTCGTCGAGGGTGCCGTCGGCCACCTGGGTGAGGAACGGGAAGCCCTTGATGGAGACGTCGGGGGTGCTCGCGAGGCCCTCCGTCGTCTTCAGCTTGTCCGCGGCCTGGCCTTCGGCGAAGTACACGGCGACACGGTCGACGACCACGAAGAGGACGCCGAGAACGACGACGGTGATCAGGAGTATTCGCAGGGCGCGCATGTGGTGGGGTCCCCCGGGTCGGCATCTGCAGGTCGGTCCCGCCACGCTAACCCTGCCGGGGCGGGCCGACAGGGGATTGTCGACCAGCTGTGACAGTGCGGGGGTGGCATGGCCGGGGGAGAGCCCATGAGTTTCGGCTGCGGGCCGGTGGGGGCTGGTCGCGCCCACGCGGCGGCAGCCGCATATCAAATACAGCCCCGCGCCCCTTACGTCAGCGCCCCTTACGTCGGCTGCCTGACTCGCCCTTTTCGACGGCACCTCTCCACCCACCGAGTCGGGTGGCTGGGTGGGAAATGTCAGTGGAGGATCCAGACCACCGGCGCCGCTGCCGTCAGGGGCAGGGCAACGCCCGCGGTGAAGTGGACGAACCTCGACGGGTAGTCGTAGCTCGCGACCCGGTGGCCGACGAGGGCGCAGGCCGCGGCCGCCACGCCGACCAGCGCACCCTTCGCACCCAGGTCCGTCATGCCGCCCACCGCGATGCCGGCGCCGGTGGCGGCCAGCAGGGAGACGATCACCGATGCCGGGGTGGGCAGGGGCAGGGCCCTCGCCAGGACGGCCACCGCGACCGCGGTGGCGCCGACGGACACGGCGTCGGGGTCGGCACCGAGGTAACCCGTCGCGATGATCGCCAGCGCGGAGGAGGCGACCGTGGCCATCAGGCCGTACATACGAGTGTCCGGGTCCGCGTGGGAGCGGAGCTGGAGGACCAGGGTGAGCAGGACCCAGATGCCCAGCGGGCCGAGGATCGCCGCCGGGGCCTGGTCACGGCCCGCGACGAGGACCGCCACGTCCGCGGTCAGCCCGCCCAGGAAGGCGAGGGCGATGCCCTGGCGGGCCGGCCACATGCCGTTCAGACGGAACCAGCCTGCAGCCGTCACGGCCTGGAGGATCACCAGGGGGACGACCAGCGCGTACGAGGAGAGGGACGCCGTCGCCGCCAGCAGCACGCCCAGCAGGGCGGTGAGCAGGGCCGGCTGCATGCCGGGCTCGATGATCGGCGAGCGGCCCTCCAGGCGGGCCCGCTGGGCGTCGGTGATGCGCGCGTTGCCGGCGAGGGTCGCGGGGCCGTAGGCCCCACGCTCGCTCTCGGTCCCGGCGGGCGCCGGGGCAGGGGCAGGGGCAGGAGCGGGCGCCGGGGCGGCGGGTGCGGCGAACGCCGGTTGCTGCGCCGGTGCGGCGTACGTGTGCTGCGGCAGGTACGCCGTCTCCGGCGCCGGCGCCGGCGCCTGCGGCTGTGCCTGTGCCGCCTGCACCGGCGCGTGGGTCTGGGTCTCCCAGGTCTGCCCCTGCCACTGCTGGGTGGCGTACTGCTGCTCCTCGTACCCCCACTGCTGCTGAGCCTGCTGAGGCTGCGGCTGCTGCGGCTGCTGCTGCTGGTACGGGTCGTAGCCCTCGTACGGCTGGTTGGTCATCGCTCTCGCTCACCCTCCTGCGAACGGCGGGAGCACCTCGACCGTGCCGCCCTCGGCCAGCCGTACCGTCTCATGCGCACGCGTCCCGACGGGGTCACCGTCGACGAGGAAGGAGCATCGCCGCAGGACGTGCGCCAGTTCCCCGGGGTGTCGCGCGCGTACCGCGTCCAGCGCCTCGGCGAGGGTGTCCGCGTCGTACGGCTCCTCGGCGACGCCGGCCGCGGCCTTCGCGGCGGCCCAGTAGCGCACCGTGACCTTGGGCATCAGGTTCCTCTGGAGAATCAGTCGGTCGGCTGTGTACGGGGTCAGGCTAGCCCGCCCTGGACGCCGCCCAGTCGCCGATCCTGGCCAGCAGCGCATCGTCGGCCGCGTGTTCCGCGTGGCCCATGCCGGGCTCCAGCCAGAGTTCGGCGGCCTCACCTGCGGCGTCGGCCAGCATCTTCGGGTGGTCGACCGGGAAGTAGCCGTCGCTGTCGCCGTGCACGATCAGCAGCGGGGTGGGGGCGATCTTCGGCACCGCCTCCACCGGGGACAGCGGCACCGGGTTCCAGTCGCGGTGGTGGATACGGGTGTGGAAGCCGTAGCGGCCGACCAGCCGTCCCTCGGGCCGGGTGACCAGCCAGTGGACGCGGCGCATGGGGGCGGTGCCCCGGTAGTACCAGCGGGCGGGCGACGAGACGGAGACGACCGCGTCGACCCCGGCGTGCAGCGCCGCGTGCCGCAGGACCACCGAGCCGCCCATGGAGAAACCGACGGTCACCACGCGCGGGTGCCCGAGGTCGCGCGCCCAGCGCACCGCCGCCGCCAGGTCGAGGACCTCGCGGTCGCCCACGGTGGTGCGGCCGCCGGAGCGGCCGTGGCCCCGGAAGGAGAAGCTGACCACGGGGGCGTAATCCGTCAGCGCGGCGACCACCCGTCGTACGTGTGGCCGGTCCACGTCTCCGGTGAAACCGTGGGCCATGACGAACACCAGGTCACGGGAAGGTGGCGGGGAGCCGTCGTATACGACGGAGGCCGGATCGTATACGGAATCGATGGAAACCCCGTCGGTGGTGCGCAGAAACGTCCGGATAGGGGCGTATCTGCTTGTCTCAGAGTGCGGACGAACGATGGAACGTGCCACATGACCTGCCGAACCCATGCTCATGTGGGCTATTCTCATGGGCAGAGGACTCGGGCAGCGCCGCCACCGGGTCCTTTTGTGCTTTCGGAAGCTCTGTATACGAAGCGGGAAACTCCAGGTGACCGTGGATGTACGGAGGCTCGGGAGCGCAGCGCAGTGTCATTGCACACAGTCCTCGCAGGGACCGAGGAGGAACCAGACGTATGAGTTCTCTGCTGCTCCTGACCAATGCCCTCCAGCCGTCGACGGAGGTGCTGCCCGCCCTCGGCCTGCTCCTGCACAACGTGCGGGTCGCCCCGGCCGAAGGCCCCGCCCTCGTCGACACCCCGGGTGCCGACGTCATCCTGATCGACGGCCGCCGTGACCTCCCACAGGTCCGCAGCCTCTGCCAGCTGCTCCGCTCCACCGGCCCCGGCTGTCCGCTGATCCTCGTCGTGACGGAGGGCGGGCTCGCCGCCGTCACCGCCGACTGGGGCATCGACGACGTGCTCCTCGACACCGCGGGCCCGGCCGAGGTCGAGGCGCGGCTGCGCCTGGCCATGGGCCGCCAGCAGATCGTCGCCGACGACTCCCCCATGGAGATCCGCAACGGCGACCTGTCGGTCGACGAGGCGACGTACAGCGCGAAGCTGAAGGGCCGGGTCCTCGACCTCACCTTCAAGGAGTTCGAGCTGCTGAAATACCTGGCCCAGCACCCCGGCCGGGTGTTCACTCGCGCACAGCTGCTCCAGGAGGTCTGGGGGTACGACTACTTCGGTGGCACCCGGACCGTCGACGTACACGTACGACGGCTGCGCGCCAAGCTCGGCGTCGAGCACGAGTCCTTGATCGGCACCGTCCGGAACGTCGGTTATCGATTCGTTACACCCGAGAAGGGTGAGCGCGGCGAGCGGGCCGGCGACCCGACGAAGGCGCAGGCGGACCGGCCAAAGGAGGAGGATGCGGACGCTTCGGCGGCGCTGGACGCGGTCGAGGTACCGACGGAGGCATAGTGGTCGGCCGGGCGAGGCATGGCCGTAGCCCGGCCGGGGCATTGCTTACGCAAGCGAAGCTTCGATACGCCCTGCCCAGAGCGGGTCCATCCGCGTAGACTCCGCGCGTGGCCAAGGTGACTCGGGATGACGTGGCGCGGCTGGCGGGAACTTCGACCGCCGTTGTCAGCTATGTCATCAACAACGGACCCCGGCCGGTCGCCCCGGCCACGCGCGAGCGTGTCCTCGCCGCGATCAAGGAACTGGGGTACCGGCCCGACCGGGTCGCCCAGGCGATGGCCTCGCGGCGCACCGACCTCATAGGCCTGATCATCCCGGACGCCCGCCAGCCCTTCTTCGGCGAGATGGCGCACGCGGTCGAGCAGGCCGCGTCCGAGCGCGGGAAAATGGTGCTGGTCGGCAACACCGACTACGTCGCCGAGCGCGAGGTCCACTATCTGCGCGCGTTCCTCGGGATGCGGGTCTCGGGCCTCATCCTCGTCTCCCACGCCCTCAACGACCTGGCCGCCGCCGAGATCGACGCCTGGGACGCCCGGGTGGTGCTCCTCCACGAGCGGCCGGAGGCCATCGACGACGTCGCCGTGGTGACGGACGACCTGGGCGGTGCCCAGCTCGCCGTCCGCCATCTGCTGGAGCACGGGTACGAGTACGTGGCCTGTATGGGCGGTACGGCCGAGACCCCGGCCGTCGGCGACCCGGTCTCCGACCACGTCGAGGGCTGGAAGCGGGCCATGGACGAGGCGGGGCTCGACACGGAGGGCCGGCTGTTCGAGGCGCCGTACAACCGCTACGACGCGTATCGCGTGGCCCTGGACATCCTCTCCGGTCCGAACCGCCCGCCGGCCGTCTTCTGCTCCACCGACGACCAGGCGCTCGGCGTGCTGCGGGCGGCACGGGAGCTGCGGCTCGACGTGCCCGGGGAACTGGCCGTGGCCGGCTTCGACGACATCAAGGAGGCGGCGCTGGCGGATCCCCCGCTGACGACGATCGCCTCGGACCGGCCGGCGATGGCACGGGCGGCGGTGGACCTGGTGCTCGACGACGGGCTGCGGGTGGCGGGATCGAGGAGAGAGCGTCTGAAGACGTTTCCCTCGCGGCTGGTGGTGCGTGGGTCCTGCGGGTGCGCGTAGTCCTGCGGGTGCGCGTAGTCCTGCGGGTGCGGGTGCGTGGTGGTTGCTCGCCCAGTTCCCCGCCGAGCCGCACCCACAGGAAAGCTTTTATGAACGCCTTCTGAGAACCCTCGCCGACCTGCGAGAAGGTTCCTTATTTCGGGCAAACGCGCTTCTCGCGGCCTTCTCAGCGGGCACTCAGGAAGCTCTCATGGTCACGGGACAAGCTATTTGTCATGACCGAGAGCTTCCGCCGCAGCGGCGAGTACGAGAACCCGCAGGGTCCCCAGGGTGACGCCTACCAGGGCGCGTACCCCCAGCAGCAGCACGCCTCCGCTCCCTCCCCCGTGAACCCGGAGTGGCCGCCCCCGCCGGCCCACCAGCCGACGCCGCAGCCGGCGCCGCAGGCGGTGACGGTGGAGCCGGAGACCGCACAGCTCCCGGAGTTCTCGGCCCCCCACGAAGGCGCCGCTCCCGAGGGTGCCGCGCACTCGGCGCCGAAGAAGCGCGCCCGGGGCCCGATAGCCCTGCTGGCCGCGGTCGCGATCGTCGCGGCGGCGGTGGGCGGCGGCACCGCGTACGCCTTCCAGGAGCTGACCGGCAAGAACGACACCGTCTCCTCCAGCACCACCACCAGCGTGGTGCCCTCCAGCAAGAAGGGCGACGTCGCCACGATCGCCGCGGCCGTCAGCCCGAGCGTCGTCGAGATCACCGCGACCCTCAGCAACGGCACCTCCACCGGCTCCGGCGTGATCATCACCAGCGACGGCGAGATCATCACCAACAACCACGTCATCTCCGGCGCCCAGTCGGTCAAGGTGACGACCAGCGAGGGCAAGTCCTACACCGCCAAGGTGGTCGGCACCGACAGCGCCAAGGACCTCGCCCTCATCAAGCTCGAGGACGCCTCCGGCCTGACGCCCGCCACCCTCGGCAACTCCGACGGGGTCCAGGTCGGCGACACGGTCGTGGCAATCGGCTCCCCCGAGGGCCTCAGCGGCACCGTCACCAGCGGCATCGTCTCCGCCCTCGACCGGGACGTGACCGTCTCCACCGACGAGGGCCAGGACCAGCAGAGCCAGGGCAGCGGCGGCGCCGGCCAGTGGCCGTTCTCCTTCGGCGGCCAGCAGTTCAACGGCGACACGGGTTCGTCGACGACGACCTACAAGGCGATCCAGACGGACGCCTCGTTGAACCCGGGCAACTCCGGCGGCGCGCTGATCGACGCCGGCGGCAACATCATCGGCATCAACTCGGCGATGTACTCGGCCAGTTCCGACTCCTCCTCGTCCTCCTCGGACGCGGGCAGTGTCGGCCTCGGCTTCGCCATCCCGATCAACACCGTCAAGTCCGACCTGGCCAAGCTGCGGGCGGGCTCCACCAGCTGAACCACCCAGCACGAGCACGTAGGGAGTACGTCATGATCAAGCAGGTTTCGCACACGATGGCCGCCGACAGCCCGGCCGGTTTCAGCCTGGCCCTTGCCGTGGCGTACGAGCTCCACGCACCGACCGAGGCGACGGTGGCCCCGACCCCGGCCCCGCGCGCCCCGGAGGTCGCGCCGGCCCCGCAACTGATGGGCCTGCGCACCTCCGCGGCCCGGCCGCACCAGCGCAAGGTGCCGCTGAGCCGCATGACCCTGGTACGCGGCTAGGGGCGTTCCGGCCCACCAGCGTGCATACCCGACAGCCCGGAAACATGCGAGGCTGAGAGGCGTCCACCAGGAACCACCGCATCCCGAACCATCACACCCTGAGGAACCGCGAGCGATGAGCCCCGCCGATGGCGACCGTGAACCCCAGCGCATCCTGATCGTCGACGACGAGCCGGCCGTACGCGAGGCCCTGCAGCGCAGCCTCGCCTTCGAGGGGTACGAGACCGAGGTCGCGGTGGACGGCGCCGACGCGCTGGAGAAGGCGACGGCCTACAAGCCGGACCTGGTCGTCCTCGACATCCAGATGCCGCGGATGGACGGCATGACGGCCGCCCGCCGCATCCGCGGCGCGGGCGACACGACCCCGATCCTGATGCTGACGGCCCGCGACACGGTCGGCGACCGGGTCACCGGGCTCGACGCCGGGGCGGACGACTACCTGGTCAAGCCCTTCGAACTCGACGAGCTCTTCGCCCGTATCCGTGCCCTCCTGCGCCGCAGCTCGTACGCGGCGTCCGTGGTCGAAGGGGCCGAGGCGGACGAGGCGCTCACCTTCGGCGACCTGCGCATGGACCTCGCGACGCGCGAGGTGACCCGGGCCGGCCGCCAGGTCGAACTGACCCGCACCGAGTTCACCCTCCTCGAGATGTTCATGGCCCACCCGCGCCAGGTCCTCACCCGCGAGCAGATCCTGAAGGCCGTCTGGGGCTTCGACTTCGAACCGTCGTCGAACTCGTTGGACGTCTACGTCATGTACCTCCGCCGCAAGACCGAGGCCGGCGGCGAACCGCGCCTCGTCCACACCGTGCGCGGCGTCGGGTACGTCCTGCGCCAGGGCGGCGCCGAGTGAACACCCTCACCCGCCGCTTCCGCACCCTCCCGATCCGCGCCCGCCTCTCCATGCTGGTCGCGGCAGCGGTGGCGTTCGCGGTGGCCGCGGTGTCGGTGACGTGCTGGTTCATCGTGCAGGGGAAACTGTACGAGCAGCTCACGAACGACTTGCAGAAGGAGCAGCACGGGCCGGTCGCCCAGGTCCTCAGCGCCGCCCTCCTCGACTGCTCCGCAACTCCACAGAACGACAACAGCTACCGGACCAGCTACGCCCAGGGCGTCACGATCGACGGCAAGGCCTGCCTTCTGCCCGGCTCCACGGGTGTCATCAAGATCACTCAGGCCGACAAGGACATCATCAAAGCCGGGAACACCGACAGGTACTACTTCCGCAACGGCACCGACGAGAACGGCGACGCGCTGCGCGTGATGATCCAGGTGTTCGGCACCCAGAGCGGATCCTTCGTCGGACTGGCCACCGCGCTCCCCCTGAAGAACACCCAGAACACCCTCAACGACCTCGCCCTGATCCTCCTCCTCGTCTCCGGAATCGGCGTCATCGGTGCCGGGGCCGCGGGCCTCGCGGTCGCCCGGGCGGGGCTGCGTCCCGTCGACGAACTCACCGAGGCCGTCGAACACGTCGCCCGCACCGAGGACCTGAGTGTCCGCATCCCGGTGGAGGCGGACGCCGACGACGAGGTGGCGCGCCTGTCCCGCTCGTTCAACAGCATGACCACCTCCCTGGCCAACTCCCGGGAACTCCAGCAACAGCTCATCGCCGACGCCGGCCACGAACTCCGCACCCCCCTCACCTCCCTGCGCACGAACATAGAGCTCCTCACCCGCAGCGAGGAGACGGGCCGCCCCCTGCCCCCGGCGGACCGCAAGGCGCTGCTCGCCTCGGTGAAGGCGCAGATGACGGAGCTGGCGGCACTGATCGGCGACCTGCAGGAGCTGTCCCGCTCGGAGGGGCAGCGCGGTGAGCGTGTGCAGATCGTGGCCCTTCAGGACACGGTCGAGGCGGCCCTGCGCCGCGCCCGCCTGCGCGGCCCGGAGCTGACGATCACGGCGGACGTCCAGCCGTGGTTCGTACGGGCGGAGCCCTCCGCCCTGGAGCGCGCGATCGTCAACATCCTCGACAACGCGGTGAAGTTCAGCCCCGAGGGCGGCACGATCGACGTCGCCCTGGACCGCGGCGTCCTGACGGTCCGCGACCACGGCCCCGGCATCGCCGAGGACGAACTCCCCCACGTCTTCGACCGCTTCTGGCGCTCCCCGAGCGCACGGGCCCTCCCGGGCTCGGGGCTGGGTCTGTCGATCGTGGCGCGCACGGTCCAGCAGGCCGGCGGCGACGTCACCCTGGCCCGCGCGAACGGCGGCGGCACGGTGGCGACCGTACGGCTGCCGGGTGCGCCTACGGCTCCGCCGGAGGCTCCGTAGACGGCTCGACTCCCAGCCAGACAAGCTGTTCCACGATGATCTGAGGGTCTTCGATGCGGGGTACGAACGTGTACTTGCGCCAGCCGTTGTCGTCGTCGAAGAAGAGCACACGAGCGCCCTTCGGGTCACTGGATCGGACCGGCATCACCTGCATGCCATCAGGAAGGCAGACATCTGTTTCGATGCCTCGGACATAAGGGTCCTTCACCGTGATCAGTTCGGCCCGCGCGGCGCGGATGATCTCACGAACATGGCCGGGCAGTGCCTCATAGGCGGCAAGGGCATCAAGCCGCCAGTCCATCTGCCAAGGTGGCCCCATAAGTCCGTCGGTCACTCGCCGGGCTCCAGTTTTTGCACTCGGTGACGAATCTTCGACGCCTCTTCGAGAAGGGCCCTGGCTTCGGCGCCCTCGGTGGACTCGGAGGCCCGGAGTTCGAGATCGTGCACGTGCGCGTCCAACCTAGGATCGCGGGCAAGGGCGTACTCCCCCCACCAGAAGGCCATGAACGCCGGCACAGGGGGAAGATTGAAGGTGTCGGCGCTCGAGGAAATCGCCCTTTTCCAGTGCCTGTCGAAGTCGGGGAGCAGCACGGGGGCATGCTCGGCGATGGCCGCGCGCAGCGCCTTGGGCGTCCGCTCCGGCATCGGCGGGATGACCTGGCCGTTCTCCGTGGCGTGAGCGGTCATGACCGATGCCCTCCTTCGGCGCTTCAGGTCTACGACCATAGCCGCCTCGCACTCCGTGGATCGGTCGTTCGTGTCGTGGTCACGGGATCCAGCGTGTGGGCGGCGCCGCCTCGAACATCAGGACTTCGGGCATATGTCACCCGAAGGTGCGCCGCCCGACTTTCTCCTTGACCCCGGCCACGAACACGGACCAGGACACGGCCGAGAAGACGAGAGGGCGGGCGGCCGGGAGCTTGCTGTCCCGGACGGGGACTATGTCGGGGTGGCCGTCGGCGACCTCGACGCAGTTGTTGGCACCCCCGTCGCTGTAGCTCGACTTGCGCCACACCGCGGTGCTGAGGTCGGGGGTGCGGGTCATGGTCCGTGCTCCTCCAGTAGGTCCCTGATGAACGCGAGCGAGTCCGGCGGGGACAGTGCCAGGTCGCGGAGCCGATCGTAGGACAGTCGCTCCCGCAGGACTTCGTCCGGATCTTCGAACAACCAACCCTTGCTGTTGCCTTCCGTGTAGGCGACGGCGCTTCCGTCCCGCTGCCAGAGCAGCGTCAGCGACCCGATCATATGATGATGCGCCCCCGCGGAGAAGGGGAGTACCTGGAGCGTCACGTTGGCCCACAGCGCGGCGGCCTCAAGATGACGCAACTGGTCCTGCCAGGTCTCGCCCTGGGCGGCGGGACGACGGAACGCGAACTCGTCCACGATGACCCGGACTTCGGGCTGAGGTTTCTGCCTCAGCAGGTACTGCCGACCGAGTCGCGCGGCCACCTGCTCCTCGACCGACTCGTCTCCGGCTGCCGTTGTCAGCGCCCCGGACAACACCTCACGAGCGAAGTCCTCGGTCTGGAGAAGTCCGGGAATGCCCGGCGAGAACACCCGGATGACCCGGGCCGTCGCCTCCAGTCCCATGTACTCCTTGTACTGGTCCTTGAACGCGTCCAGCCGAGCCACCTTCCAGTGGCTGACCAACAGGTCACCCGTGCCGTAGTACCCGTCCAAGTCCTCCATGACCGTCACCTTGGACAGCCGCTCCCCGGACTCCAGCCGGCTCAGATAGCTCTTGTCGTACCCGGTCTCGGCGGCCAGCTGCCCCAGCGACTTCCCGGCCTTGTCCCGAAGCACCTTCAACGTCTGCCCCAGCACGGCCCGCCCGGAAACCGGTCCCGCGTCAGCCTGTTCGCCCACGTCACCCCTCCCGTTGCCGGGAGCCGTCGTCAACTCCGGCCCCCTTCCGCAGCGTACGGTCCGTCAGTGACGATCAGAGCACGAACAGTGATCTCCCCACTCCGAAGGACCCCGGCATGCGCCTCCTCCCCTGGACCAACCTCGACGGCCGCCCCTGCTACCTCAGCACCGACGACACCCGGAGTAGCCTCTCCCTCCTCGCGGACAGCGTCGAGGTGGCTCAACTCGCCTCGGGCAAGGACGTACTGGCCGGGGCCCGGGCCGTTCTCGCCGACGAGAAGGCGGGGGAGTTCGCCGTACGGTCCGCCCTGACGCGGGCAACCGAGTCCTTGGAGGACGTGATCCGGATCGCGGTCAGCCGCGGCGGGCGTCTGCTGGAGCACGACTGACGCCCCAAGATCGATCACACCGTGTTCCTCCGGGCGCGCATCTTCTCAGCTGCCACCGCGTAGAGGTTGGCCAGCACATCCGACCTCTGATCGAACTCCTCATCGGTCAAAGAGCAACCCATCCGCTCCCGTAGGACCTTGCGGGTGGCCGCCACTCGCTCGACGATCTGATCAGTGGTGAGCTGCTGTGCCGCCAGGTCCTCGACGAGCTGTCCCACGGTCACACCTCGCTCCTTGGCGAGTTGGGCGAGGTGGTCCCTGACCTGTCGGGACACTTGGATGGTCGTGTCGTCTGCCATAAGCACACCATGGTCCCGTCGCGGGGCCGTCTGGCCCGTCGTCAGGGGTCCCCACTCGTTCGGGGCAGTTTTACGCCCTTATCGCGAGGACGACTCCCCGGTCAGGACACGCTTACGCTCGGCCCACCGCTCACTGTCGTGCTCCAGCCCGGCCGCACACCGCGTCTTCAGATCCCTAGAGGCCAGCGTGCCGAGGTGGTCGCCGACCAGGCCGAGCACCTGCTCGTCCCCGCCGGTCAGGCCCTTGAGCCGGATACGGACCGTGACACCCGAGGGTCCGGGTACTACGAACGACGCCGCCACATCCCGCAGTCCGCCCACCTCGATCCCCTCTGGGCCCATGTCGAAGAAAGCTGTCACCACACCCCGACCGCCACCATAGAAGGTCACGCATTCGACGCAAGAACTCCCGTTCCCTATGAGCGGGAGTCCGCCCACCACTACCGGGAAGCTCACTCACACGTGCCAGAACACACTCACGTGCCGCCAACCACCACCAGTTCACAACCCCTTGGCGGGCCCCTCGGGAACGGTGACCTCGGTGCCGTAGGGGACACGGTGGATGTCCTCCCAGTCGGCCTTTTCGGGGCGGGGCCCGGTGAAGAGGGTGACGGCGCCCTGGCCGTCGTAGTCGTCGATGATCACGTACACCGGGATTCCGGCGCGGGCGTACTCACGGCGCTTGCGGACGCGGTCGCGGTCTGGACTGCGCTTCCCAGGAGAGGCGACTTCGAAGACGACCCGTACAGCCGCAGCCGTCAGACCGAGCCCGTCGTCCGTCACGTAGACCGCCTTATCCTCTCCCCAGTCGCGCACCCGTTCGGTGCGTCTGGGGAGGGGCACGGTTCGTGGACGAGGGTGGAGTCGAGCGGGAGTACCGGAGGCGGCGCAAGCCGCCCCTCGCGTACCTCCTCCTGCCGGGGCTGCTGATGGTGAACGCGTTCATCCAGACCAGCCGGGTCTCCCGCGACGGGGACGGAAGCGGGTTCTGGTGGGGGCCACCGGTCTTCGCGCTGCTGATGGCCCTGACGATCGCGCGGATCGCGCTGGAGCAGTTCCGGGCGCGCACCAGGGTCACGGCCGCCGGGATCACCGCGCAGGGCCCGCTGCGTGCGCGGACCTGGGCCTGGTCAGAGGTGTACGACATCCGGGTGGAGCAGGCTCCGCGCGGTTCCGGGCGGGCGGCCCCGCAGTGGCTCACCTACCTGTACGACTTCGAGGGCCGCCGCTTCCTGCTGTGGCACCTCAACGACTGGCAACTGGACGACCCCTACGCCGAGGTCGCGGAGTTGTGCCTGGCCGCGGCCCCGCTCCGCAGCCTCACCTGGGAGCGCCGTCCGGACGTCGAGGAGCGGATCCAGCGGGGGGTGGTGCGGCGCAGGGCGTGGGTATGGGGGACATACGGCGGGATCGCGGTCTTCGTCCTCATGCTCGTGGTCGACATCTGGCGGGCCGTTGCAGGGCGCCCGGACCACCCGTTCCTGCTCATGGTGTGTGTGCCCGTGGCCTCGAGCGTCGTCTTCGCCGTCGTACTCGACCGGTACTGGAGCGCCCGGCCGCCGCGCTCCCCGGCCCGGCAGCCGTAGCCCATCCACATCCCACCCCCAGCCCCGTCACAGCCCCTCGTCACACGTTTGTCAGATGGCGAGGAAGATTCTGCTGGCCGACGACGACGCGGCCGTGAGGGACGGGATCGGCCGGCTGCTCAGGTTCGAGGGATACGAGACGCTCCTCGCCGGGGACGGCAGAGTGGCCCTCGATCTCGTCGGGGCTCCGGGGAGCGCGCCCGACCTGGTGCTGATGGATGTGGAGATGCCGGGTCTTGACGGGCTGGCGGCCACCCGGCGGATCCGGGCCTCCGGGTCCACCGTGCCGATTCTGATGATCACGGGGCGGAACGCGGTGGGGGACCGCATCGTCGCCCTCGAGAACGGGGCCGACGGCTATCTGGCCAAGCCCTTCGCCAACGAGGAACTCCTCGCCCGGGTGCGGGCGTTGCTGCGGCGCAGTCCGCGGCGGGAGCCGGAGCCGGGACCGGGGTCGCCCGGGGACCCGTGTATCGCCTTCGAGGACGTGGCGATGGATCTGCGGACCCGGACCGTGCACCGCGGGGAGCGGGCCGCCGATCTGACCCGGACCGAGTACTCGCTGCTGGAGTTCCTGCTGCGGCATCCGGGGCGGGTGCTCAGCCGGGAGCGGATCCTGCGGGACGTCTGGGGATTCGAGTTCGAGCCGTCGTCCAACACGCTGGACGTCTACATCATGTACCTGCGGCGGAAACTGGAGAGCCGCGGCGAACCGCGGCTCATCCACACCGTGCGCGGGATGGGGTACACCCTGCGGACGGCTCCCGCCGGCTGAGCTACCACCTGAGGATCATCGTCTCGTCCGGGACCGGCGCCGACTCCGCCGCGATCGCCTCCGGGAGGGGGTGGGCGAGGCCGGCGTACGCGCCCTCGCGGGCGAGGAGTTCGGAGTGGGTGCCCGCCTCCACCAGGCGGCCGCGGTCGACGACCAGGATGCGGTCGGCGTCGGGGGCGAGGGTGAGGTCGTGCGTGATCATGATGGTCGTACGGCCCGCCATGAGCCTGCGCAGGGGGGCGACGACCTGGCGGGCGGCGATCGCGTCCAGGCCGGCCGTCGGCTCGTCGAGGACGAGGACCGGGGCGGCGCGGAGCATCGCGCGGGCTATGGCGATCCGCTGGAGCTGGCCTCCGGAGAGGGCGGCGGTGCCGGGGGCGATGTGGGTGTCGTAGCCCTCGGGGAGGGTGGTGACGAAGTCGTGGGCTGCGGCGTCGCGGGCGGCCTGTTCGATCTCGGTGTCCGTCGCGCCGGGGCGGCCGCACTCGATGTTCTCGCGGACCGTGCCGTTGAGGATCAGCGTCTGCTGCGGGAGCAGGGCGACGTTCTCGCGGAGGAACTCCAGGGGGAGGTCGCCGAGCGGGACGCCGTCGAGGCAGATCACGCCGGCCGAGGGGTCGTAGAAGCGGGTGAGGAGCTTGGAGAGGGTGGACTTGCCGGCGCCGCTCTTGCCGGTGACCAGGACCAGTTCGCCGGGGCCGGCCGCGAAGTCGACGTCCCGGAGGGAGGCGCGGGGGGACTCGGGGTAGCGGAAGGAGACGTTGTGGAAGCTGACCCAGCCGCGGACGGGCCAGGGGGCGACCGGGCGGGCGGGGTCGGTGACGGCGGGTTCGGCGTCCAGGATCTCGCTGATGCGCTCCGCGCCCGCGGTGGCCGCGGTGAGGGTGAGGCCGAGCTGGCCGAGGTTGCGGATCGGCGGGTAGAGGTAGCCGAGGAACGCGGCGAAGGCGAGGAGCTGGCCGAGGGTCATGCGGTCGGCGGAGATCTCCCAGACGCCCAGACCGATGACGGCCAGTACACAGAGGGTTTCGACGACCTCGACGAACTGGGCGTACATCTCGCTGAGGCGAGCGCCGCGCACGCTCGCCCGCATCCAGGCGCGGGCCTCGACGTCCAGGCGCTTCTCCTCGTCCTGGCGGCGGTTGTACGCCTGGGTGAGGACGACGTTGCCGAGGGACTCCTCGACCACGGAGGTGATCGCGCCGTCGGCGACCCGCTCGTCCTGGGAGGCGGTCCTGATCCGGCCGGAGAAGCGGCGGGCGGCGAACAGGAAGAGGGGCGCGAGGACGAAGGTGGCCAGGGCCAGGTCCCAGCGCAGCCAGAAGGCGGCGGCCGAGTAGAAGACGGCGGAGAAGGCGGCGGCGACGGTGCCGACGACGCCCGACACCACCATCTGCTCGATGGCCTCGACGTCACCGGTGAGGCGTTCCACCAGGTCGCCCTGGCGGTGCTTCTGGAAGAAGTGCGGGGGCAGGTCCTGGACGTGCCGGAAGACCTTGGCGCGCAGCCGCAGGACGAATCTCTCGGCGGTCCAGGTGGCCAGTGAGTTGCCGAGGTAGCCGACGAACGCGCCCAGCGCGGCGACCAGCAGCCAGGCGCCGGCCGGCCCCCAGAAGGCGGAGAGCGAACCGGCCTCCAGGGCGTTGTCGGTGAGGTTCGCGAAGAGCAGGATCGCGGCGGTCTCGGCGAGCGCGGACACCACCACGCACGCGATGATCACCCACAGCCACTTGCGGTCGCCGCGGGTCAGCGGCCAGAAGCGGCGGAAGGCCACGAGGGCTTCTCTCATGGTCGACAACTCCCTTCAGAGGTATCGGCGGGGACGACGGGGGTGGACATGGCCGAGGCGGGGCCACCGGTGCGACCACGCGTAACCGGTGACCCCGCCTCGCTACGTGCTGCTCTACGTGCTGCTGCCTCAGCCGTTGTCGACGGGGCGGCGCTTCGGGGCCGGCTTCTTCGGCGCGGGCTTCTTCGGGGCCGGGGCCGGCTTGTGGTTCTTCCTGACGGGGACGATCTTGTGGAAGCTCATGGTGCTGTTCCTCTCGGTAACGGCTTCTGCCGGAAGTTCTGTCCTGGTTCTGCAACAGTTCTTTTACCGCTCTGCTGCAATGACCTGTGAATTGATTTGAATTACGTCTGTAAATTCTTTGTCAGCGCTCGTCGCCGACCGGGCGATGCTTCGGAGCCGGCTTCTTCGGCGCGGGCTTCTTCGGGGCCGGAGCGGGCTTGTGGTTCTTCCTGACGGGGACGATCTTGTGGAAGCTCATGGTGATTCCCTCCTTGACGCTGGCGACTTACCGGTGACCCACAGGGCGCTTGGGCTGGGACTTCTTGCAGTCCTTCTTCTTGGCCGCCGGCTTCGGGGCGGGCTTGTCGGCCTTCTTCACCGGGACGATCTTGTGGAAGCTCATGATCTTCTCCTTCGATCCATTTCGTTCTGTCGTCCGCGCCGTTCGCTTTCGACATGGAAAACATTACGCGACCCGCGAGCCGAAGAAAGCCATTTTCACTAAGACATGGATGAATTACAGCTGAGACATATTTTCAGGAGCAACGAGGAACCAAACCCCACCTCACACAGGTTTTATAAAACAGAACGGGCCCGGTGCGCGCGGCTGCGCGGACCGGGCCCGTGAGGGAGGGCGGGGGGCTGGGGCTGGGGGCTACTGCACGATCGTGATCCGGTTCGTGGCCGGAGGCGCGAGCGGGGCGGTGGCCGAGGAGTTGGCGGTCAGGTACTCCGCGAGGGCCGACAGGTCGTCGGTGCCGACCAGGTCGTTGGTGCCCAGGCCGAGGGTGGTGAAGCCGTCGCCGCCGCCCGCGAGGAAGGAGTTGGTGGCGACGCGGTAGGTGGCGGCCGGGTCGACGGCCGCGCCGTTCAGGCGGATGGAGTCGGTGACGACCCGGTCGGCGCCGGTCTTGGTCAGGTCCAGCGTGTAGGTGAGGTTCCCGGAGGGCTGCAGGATCTTCGGGGCGGCCGCGTTGGAGCCGCTCACCTGCTCCTTGAGCACCTGGATCAGCTGGGCGCCGGTGAAGTCCTGGAGGTTCACGGTGTTGGCGAACGGCTGGACCGTGAAGCCCTCGGCGTAGGTGACGACGCCGTCGCCCTCGGCGCCCTTGGCCGCGTAGGTGAGGCCGGCCCGCACACCGCCCGGGTTCATCAGCGCCAGGTCGGTCTCCGGGTCCAGCTCCTTGCCGTACGCGAACTGGGCGTCGGCGATCAGGTCGCCCATCGCGGACTCGGTGCCGGTGTTGTTGACGTCGGCGGAGACGTAGCCGATGGCGCGGTTGCCGATCGGGGCGGCGAGGGTGTTCCACTTGCCGATCAGCTCGGTCAGGTCGGGCGCCTTCGCGACGTCCCGGGTGACCACGTGGTTCGCGGACTGCACGGCCGTACGCGCGATGTCGCCGGTACGGCGGTCGTACGTGAGGGTGGTGTCCGTGTAGAGGCGGCCGAAGGAGGCGGCCGAGGTGACCATGCGGGGGTTGCCGGCCGGGTCGTCGATCGTGCAGACGTACGCGGTGTGGGTGTGGCCGGTGACGAGCGCGTCCACGGCCGGGGTCACGTTCTTCGCGATGTCGACGATCGGGCCGGAGATGCCGTCACCGGCGCCCGGCGAGTCGCAGTCGTAGTTGTACGACGACGAGCTCGGGAAACCGCCCTCGTGGACCAGCGCCACGATCGACTGGACGCCCTGGCGCTGCAGCACCTTGGCGTACTTGTTGATGGTCTCGACCTCGTCCTTGAAGGTCAGGCCCTTGACGCCGTCCGCGGAGACGATGTTCGGCGTGCCCTCCAGGGTGACGCCGATGAACCCGATCTTGACGTCCTTCTTCTGCCAGACCCAGTACGGCTTGAGGATCGGCCTGTTCGTCTTCTCGTCGAGGACGTTGGCCGCGAGGTAGGGGAAGTCCGCGCCCTGGAACTTCTGGTCCGTGTAGCAGCCGTCGGTGGGGTGGCAGCCGCCGTTCTGCAGGCGCGCGAGTTCCTTCGCGCCCTCGTCGAACTCGTGGTTGCCGACCGTCGTCACGTCCAGGTCGAGCTTGTTGAGCGCCTCGATGGTCGGCTCGTCGTGGAAGAGCCCGGAGATGAGCGGCGAGGCGCCGACCATGTCGCCGCCGGCGGCGGTGATGGAGTACGGGTGCCCGGCGCGGGCCTGGCGGAGGTGGGTGGCCAGGTACTCGACCCCACCCGCGTCGATCGTCTTGGTCGTCCCGTCGGCCTGGAGTTCGGTGACCCGTCCGGAGGAGCCGGACGGCGGTTCCAGGTTGCCGTGCAGGTCGTTGAAGGAGAGCAGCTGGACGTCCTGGTAGCGGTCGGGCCGGTGGTGCCCGTGCCCCTTGCCGGAGTGCGCGTCGGCGGGCAGCGCGCTCGCCAGGGCCGCGACGGTGGCGAGCCCGGCGGCCGACGCGAGCAGTGCGTACGTACGGCGTCCGGACCGTCTGGACTTCGCTTGCATGGAACCCCCCTGTGGGTCAGCTGAGAAGTGGGCCGATCCGGCGCAGCCTAAGGTCAACGCGCGTAGCGCAACAGGGGTTTCATGGTTAATTCCTGGTTTCTCATTGCCCTGCCCTTTACCTTCCCCCTTGCCCCCACTTTGCCGGTGCGGCCCCGTACCCTCGTACGCATGACCAGCGACGACACCGCACGGCCGCCCATGTACTCCCGCTCCATCGACACCTACTCCGCGCTCGCCCCGGACCAGGCCGGGGCCGTGCTGGAGCTGCTGGCGGAGGCCGCCCGGACCGACGGCCAGCAGCCGGTGTCCGAGCAGGGCCGGCTCCAGCTGAGCGGGGGCGCCCGGGAGGGCGTCTCCCACCTGCTCCTCACCGTCGGCGACGAACTCGTGGGCTACGCCCAGCTGGAGGACACCGACCCGGTGGAGGCACCGGCCGCCGAGCTGGTCGTCCACCCGGCCCACCGGGGCCACGGCCACGGCCGGGCGCTGGGCAACGCGCTGCTGGGCGCGTCCGGGAAGCGGCTGCGGGTGTGGGCGCACGGCGGGCACTCGGCGGCCCGTCATCTGGCCCAGGTGCTCGGCCTCACCCTGTTCCGCGAACTGCGCCAGATGCGCCGCTCGTTGACGGACCTGGACCTGCCGGACCCGAAGCTGCCGGAGGGTGTGACGGTCCGTACGTTCGTCTCCGGCCAGGACGACACGGCCTGGCTCGCCCTGAACGCGGCCGCCTTCGCCCACCACCCCGAACAGGGCTCCCTCACCCAGCGCGACCTCGACGACCGCAAGGCCCAGCCCTGGTTCGACGCGGCCGGCTTCTTCCTGGCCGACCGCGGCGGCGACCTCCTCGGCTTCCACTGGACGAAGGTCCACGAGGAGGAGCGGCTGGGCGAGGTCTACGTCCTCGGCGTCTCCCCCACCGCCCAGGGCGGCGGCCTCGGCAAGTCCCTGACCACGATCGGCCTGCGCCACCTGGCCGAACGCGGCCTGCCGACGGCGATGCTCTATGTCGACGCGGACAACACGGCGGCGGTGGCGGTCTACGAGCGGCTCGGATTCGTCACCCACGAGACGGACCTGATGTACCGGACGGAGACCTGAGTCCGGGGCGTCAGCCCGAGACCGGGGCGTCAGGCGTCCGTGCAGTCGTCCGCGCCCTTCGGGACCTTCACGCCGAGCAGCCGGGCCGCCTCGGCCGTGGTCGTCGCCGCCGAGGTCAGTTGCGGCCAGTGGGACTTCACGCGGGCGGCGATCTCGTCGTGCGGTTCCCGGAAGAGTTCGCGTACGACCTGGGTCTGCTGGGCGGTGACGCCCATGCTGCCGCCGTCCGGGGTGAGGACCGAGGCAGGGCCGGAGAGACTGTCGTCGATGCGGAGGTGGCGGAAGGTGTCCGCCGGGGTGGGGTCGGTGGCCAGGGCCAGCCACACCGTCGTCACCACCCGGGCGTCGCACATCCACTCCGCGTCGCGTTCGCTGCCCGCGACCAGGACCCGGGCGACGCCGACCGCGAACTCGGGGACCCGGTTGCCGCCCCACTGGGTGCCGACCGTGACGGTGTCGCGGGCCGAACTCGTCGGCAGCGTCGCGTCCGTGGTCAGGTCGGTGATCTCCTCGATGCGCTGGCGGACGGTCAGCCGTGTCGTCGCCGCGTCGCCGCCCGCCTCGGCCCGCACCCGGCGGACCGTGCCCGCCCAGTCGGCCGTCCAGCCCGTCCAGTCGGGGTACGCGCAGTAGCGGGAGCCGTCGCGCTCCACACAGGTCTGGAACTTCCCCGGGTGGTCCGCCTCGGCCTTGCGCTGGGCCTGGAGCGAGGCGGACGTGCCCGGGGTCTGGCCGTTCACGCCGAAGACCGTCGCGGCCAGGGCGACCGCGGCCACCGCCTGGAGCGTGCGCGTCCGGCCGCCGGCCACCAGTACCGCGACGCTCGCCGCCAGCACCGCCAGCCCCGCCAGGTACAGCGCGTGCCAGCCCGCCGGGCGGCCGAGCAGTTCGCCCGGGACCGGGGTGCCGCCGTTCTCCTGCACCGTCGGCCAGAGCCACTGAACCCCGTGCGCGCCGCCCGTGACACCGCCGAGGAGGGTGACGACGACGGCCAGGGCGACCACGAACAGCACCGGGGTCGCCGGGTACGGCAGGACACGGGCCAGCAGGACACCGACCGCCCCGGAGAGCAGGGCCGTCAGCGGGGCGACGGCGAGTTCGGCGAGCGAGCCGTGCCCGACCGCGCCCGGCCGCAGCGCCGCCCAGCCGAACTGGACGCCCACCACCAGGGCCACCCCGGCGGCGAACGGCACCACCGACAGGAGGTGCGCCAGCGTGCGCCGCGGCGGCGACATGACCAGCACCGAGAGCTGCTCCTCGACGCCGCGCCGCCGGTTCAGCAGGGCGGCCCGGTGCACGCACACCAGCAGAGCGACACAGAGCAGCATCGGACCGCCCTGGGTGGCCCGGTCGGCGTCGTGCAGGACCGGGTAGGCGTCCATGCCTTCGTCCCGGCCGACCAACTGGTAGCCGACGTAGGCGAGATAGAGCAGGCTGAGCAGCACCACCGGTATCTGCAAAGCAAGTTGGCGGGCCTCGAAGACCGCGAGGGCCAGCACGGACGCGGTACGGCGGCCGGAATCGGGCGCCACCGGCGTCTCCGGCGTCTCCGGCTTCACGAGTGTCGTCGTCATGCCGCCGCCACCTCCGTGGTCTCCTCGTCGAGGACCAGCAGGTAGCCGTCCTCCAGGGTCGGTTCGAGCAGGTCGGCGCCGGCCGGCGGGTCGCCGACGTTGCGGAAGGCGCCGGTGCCGGTGCGCCAGCCCGCCCGGGCGCCCGGGGCGCGTTCCGTACTGCTCCACACCCGGCCGTCCGCCTGTGCCGTCAGCTCGGCGGGGGTGCCCTCGAAGCGGACCCGGCCGCCCGCAAGGACGATCACGTGGTGGCAGAGCATCGCCACGTCCTCCGTCTGGTGGGTGGAGAGGAGAACCGTGCGGCCCTCCCCCGCCTGTGCGATCAACTCCCGGAACCGCATGCGCTGTTCGGGGTCAAGATGGACGGTCGGCTCATCCAGGACCAGGAAGCCGGGGTCGCCGACGAGGGCCGCCGCCAGGGCGACCCGCTGGCGCATCCCGCCGGACAGCCGCTTGATGCGCCGGCCGCGTACGTCCGCGAGCCCCACCAGGTCCAGGACCCGGCGTACCTCGCGGTGGCGTTCGGCGCGGCCGGTCAGCTCCTTGAGGACGGCCACGTAGTCGACGAACTCGAAGGCCGTGAAGTCCGGGTGGAAGCCGGGGGTCTGGGGCAGATAGCCGAGCGTGCGGCGGACGGCCAGCCGGCCGGCGGGGGCCGCGGGGTCCTCGCCGCGCACCGTGAAGCCGCCGGAGTCGGGCGGTACGGCCGTGGCCAGGACCTTCAGCAGGGTGGTCTTCCCGGCGCCGTTCGGGCCGAGCAGGCCCGTCACGCCGTCCGTCAGCCGCAGGGAGACGCCGTCCAGGGCCCGGGTGGAGCCGTAGCGCACGGTGAGACCGGCGGCGGAGACAGTGGTGGTCAACTCGATCTCCAGAAAAGGTCGGTGAAGGTCAGTAGGGCTTGGCGTCGAAGCGGTCACGGGCCTGGTGCAGCAGGAAGGTCGCCAGCGCGGCCAGTGCCGCGGCCACCGACTGCCCGGCCGCCGTGAAGGCCGCGGGGGTGTCGGCGGGGTGCATGGCGGCCACCGCCATCAGCAGCGTCCAGGCGCCGCCGACCAGCCCGGGGCCGAGCAGCGGGCCCAGCCGGGCGGAGAGCGCCAGCCCGGCCGCGGTGAGCGCGAGGGCCGGCAGCAGCCAGGCGAAGGAGAGCAGGCCGTAGCCCGGCAGGGCCAGCGCGGCCAGGGTGTTGAGGCCGAGGGAGGCGGTCAGCGCGGCCACCGTACGGATCATCAGCAGCCGGAAGCCGTGCGTCGGGGCGACCGCGGCGATCTCGTAGGTGGGATCGAGGGCCGGTCCGTACGACACCGCCACCGCGGCCAGCGGCAGCAGCGGGGCCAGGGCCAGGAACAGCGCCGGGGCGTCCACCACGCGGACCACGAGAACCATCGCCAGCAGCACGAACGCGACCGAGGCCAGCCAGGACCGGCGCAGCACCGGGGTGGCGGTGAGCAGCCGTGCGGTGTGCTCGGCGACACCGAGACGGGCCAGCGCGCGTTCCCCGAACCCGGGCCGTGGGGCATCCAGTTCGGCGTCCAGCCGCTCCCAGCCGGCGTCCAGCGCGACCGGGTCGGAGACGGCCGCGAGCACCGCCCGGCAGTCGGCGCAGGAGCCGACGTGGGTGTCGGCCGACCAGAGCAGCGGCGCCGCCAGCTCGCCGCGCGCGTACGCCCGTAGATCCTCCTCGGCGACGTGCCAGCCGCTCCTCGGAGCTTCGGTGTCCGTCATGCCAACTCCTCCCGCAGCTGCTTGCGCGCCCGCATCGCGCGTGTCTTGACCGTCCCCGGCGGGATGCCGAGCAGCACCGCCGCCTCCCGGGTGGTCAGCCCGTCGATCACCGTCGCCTGCAGCACCGCCCGCAGTTCGGGCGAGAGCCGGACCAGGGCCCCGGCGAGGTCCCCGTGCTCCACCCCCGCGAGCACGCGTTCCTCCGCCGAGGCCTCGTCCCGGTGCCGCAGCCGGGCCAGCGCCTGTCGCAGCCGGCCCCGGGCCCCGTCGCCGCGCAGCGCGTCGACGAGCCGCCGCGACCCGATCCGCCAGAGCCATCCGGCGGCGTCGGCGTCCTCGTGGTACCGGGCGGTTCCCCGCCACACCGCGAGGAACGTCTCCTGTACGACGTCGTCGACGACCGCGGGATCCGCGCACCGGCCGCGCAGCCGCGCGGTCAGCCACGGCGCGTACCGCCGGTACAGCTCCTCGAAGGCGCGCCGGTCCGCGTCCGCCGCGATGGCCCGCAGCAGCTCTCCGTCGCTTCTCGTTCCGCTCACGTCTCCTCATCGCACGAGCCCGGCCGATCGGTTCACGGATCCCGGGTTGACTTTCGGACGGCCCTTCCACCACCCTTTCACTACTCAATTAGTGAAAGGGTGGTTGTACGGGTGGTCGAGTACCGCATCGACCGGCGCTCCGGCGTCGCCACCTACGTCCAGATCGTCCAGCAGACCAAGCAGGCCCTGCGCCTGGGGCACCTGCGGCCCGGGGACAAGCTGCCCACCGCCCGTGAGGTGGTGGAGGCCACCGCCATCAACCCCAACACCGTCCTCAAGGCCTACCGGGAGCTGGAGCGCGAGGGCCTGGTCGAGGCCCGGCGCGGTCTCGGCACCTTCGTGAAGCGCTCGCTCGGCACCGCCCCGGCCGCCGAGTCGCCGCTCCCCGGCGAGCTGGACGCCTGGGCGGACCGGGCCCGCGCGGCCGGCCTGGACCGCGAGGACGTGGCCGCACTCTTCACCGCCGTACTCGAGAAGCACTTTCAGGGAGACAACTGATGACCGACACCGCGATAGCGGCGTCCGCGCTCGGCAAGCGGTTCGGCCGGCGCGGAGGCTGGGCGCTGCGCGACTGCGCCTTCCGGCTGCCCGCCGGGCGGGTGTGCGCCGTCGTCGGCCCCAACGGGGCGGGCAAGTCCACGCTCCTCGCCCTCGCCGCCGGTCTGCTGGGCGCCACCGAGGGCGAGCTCACCGTCCTCGGCACCACCCCGGCCGGGGCCCGCGCCCGGGTCGGCTACGTCGCCCAGGACAAGCCGCTGTACCCGCAGCTCACGGTCGCCGAGACGCTGCGGATGGGCGCCGACCTGAACCCCGGGCGCTGGGACGCGGCCGCCGCCGAACAGGTCGTGTCCGGCGGGGACCTGGACCCGAAGTCCCGGATCCGGGCCCTCTCCGGCGGCCAGCGCACCCGGGTCGCGCTCGCCCTCGCCCTCGGCAAGCGGCCCGAACTGCTGCTCCTGGACGAGCCGATGGCCGACCTGGACCCGCTGGCCCGGCACGAGCTGATGGGCACGCTGATGGTGCAGGCGGCCCAGCACGGCACCACCATCGCGATGTCCTCGCACGTGGTCGCCGAACTGGAGGAGTCCTGCGACCATCTGCTGCTGATCGGCGGCGGCCGGGTCCGGCTGGCCGGCGAGATCGACGAGCTGCTCGCCGCCCACACCCGGGTCGGCGCCGACGCCGACGCCGACCTCGCCCCGCACACCGTCGTGGAGTCCCGCGCCACCGGCCGTCAGCTCAGCGCCCTGATCCGCCCGGCGGGCCCGCTCCCCGGCGACTGGCACACCACCGCGCCCTCCCTGGAGGAACTGGTCCTCGCCCACCTCCGCAACCCCGCCGCCCCGGCCCTGAGCGCCGCCGAGGCCGCCGTATGACCACCGCGACCCCCACCGCACCGGCCGGCCGGCCGCGCCTGACCCGCGTACTGCTGCGCCTGCACCGACCGGCCCTGTACGCCTGGACGCTCCTCGTCCTCGCCACCGCGACCGTGCTGCTCCTCCTGCACGGGCCGCTGGTCGACGGCGCGGCCGAGGGCTGGCGCCAGTTCCGCGACTGCGAGTACGGCACGCACTGCGGCTACGACCAGAGCGCGATCCTGCGCTACAAGGACTGGTACGACTACGGCACCCTCGCCCTCGTCGCCGTGCCCTTCCTGGCGGCCGCCTGGGCGGGCGGCGCGCTCCTCGGCAAGGAGCTGGAGTCGGGCACGGCCCAGCTGGCCTGGGCCCAGTCGAGCACCCCGGTCCGCTGGCTGACCGTACGGCTGGCGGCCCCGGCGGCACTGGTCACCGTGGGCACCGGCCTGCTGGTCTGGCTGCACCACCTGGCCTGGGCCGCGGGCCGCGGCCGGATCGACAGCGCCAAGACCTGGTACGACATCTGGACCTTCCACACCAACGGCCCCACCCTCGTCGCCCTCGCCCTCACCGGACTCGCCGCGGGCGCGCTGGCCGGGCTGCTGCTGCGACGCACCCTGCCCGCACTGGGCCTGGGCCTGCTGCTGACCGCCGCGATCTGGGGGACGGTCCAGCTGCTGCTGCCCCGGCTGTGGCCGGCCGCCACCCGCTGGTGGTCGTACGCCACCGGGGCGCCGTCGGGGACCTGGGAGCTGGCGGAGGGCCGGAGTACGGACCGGACCCGGTACTATGTCACATACCACACATATGCCGACTACTGGCCGCTCCAGCTCACCACCACCGCCCTCCTCCTCGCCATAGCGGCCCTGCTGACCCTCGCCTGCTTCCTGACCCTGCGCCGCCTGACCGGAAAGGCGGCCGCCCGATGAGCGCCCTCACCGCGCCCCGGGGCGGGCTGCCGCGGACGGTGCTGCGACTGCACCGGCCCGCCCTGCTGACCTGGACCGTGTTCGTGGCGGCGCTGTGCGGCTGGCTGGTCCTGCTGACCGAGGTGGTCGCGGACCGGGCGCGCGCGGCGGAGGCCCGGGCCTGCGTCACGGACGTCTGCGGCCCGGTGTCCCTGTTCGACTCCTTCGACCTCCAGCTGTCCTGGGCCGGCACCCTGTCCTGCTACGGCTTCCTGGCCGTCGCCGCCTTCACGGGCGGCGCCCTGATCGGCCGTGAACTGGAGTCGGGCACCGCCGAGTTGGCGTGGACCCAGGGCGTCTCCCCGGCCCGCTGGCTGACCGCCAAGCTCGCGCTGCCCGCCCTGGCGGTCACCGCCGGCGGCACGGCCCTGACGCTGGTGTTCCGCCGGACCTGGGCCGCCGACCCGGACCTGGTCGGCGAGTACTGGTTCGACGCCTACGCGTTCGTGGCCCGCGGCCCGCTGGTGGTGGCGTACGGCCTCTGCGCGCTCGCCGTCGGCACCCTCACCGCACTGCTGCTGCGCCGCACCCTGCCCTCGCTCGCGGTCGCGACCGGCACGATGTGGCTGCTCAACGCCGTGCTGACGTACTACCGCGGACAGCTGTGGCCCACGCTGCACCGCACCGCGCCCCGCTCCTTCGACCTCCCCGACGGCGCCTGGGAGGTGACCGGGGGCCGGACCGCCCACGGCTACTTCGCCACCTACCACCCCGCCTCCCACTACTGGCCCCTCCACCTCACCGAGACCGCGATCGTCCTCACCGTCGCCGCCCTCGCCGTCCTCCTCTCCTTCCGTCTCCTCAAGCACCGCACGGAGTCCCCCGCATGACCGCGACCACCACCGCGCCACCGGCGGCCTCGGCCCGCCGCTCCCTGAGCCGGCTGCACCGCCCCGCCCTGCTCGTGTGGGCCGCGTTCGTGCTGCTGGTGACCGGCTGGCTGCTCTGGCTGCACCTCTCGGAGCTGCCGGCCGAGCGGGCCTGCCAGGGCTTCTCCTACTCCACCGAGGACAACCTCCCCAGCTGCGGCTACTCGGCGCTCACCGACGCCAACAACGTCTTCAACTTCCTCGGCGACGTCCTCACCTACTCCTGCGTCGCCGTCGCCGCCTGGGCGGGCGGTGCGCTGGTCGGCCGGGAGCTGGAGTCCGGCACCGCCAAGCTGGCCTGGACCCAGTCCGTCTCCCCGGCGCGCTGGCTGGCCGGGAAGCTGACCGCGGCCGCCCTGCCGCTGGCCGCCGGGGGCGGACTGCTGGCGCTGGTCTTCGGCTGGGTGTGGAGTGCCGACCGGGAGTCGCTGGTCAGCGACTGGACCTGGGACCGCGTCTTCATCCCGCACGGCCCGCTGCTGCCCGCCCTGCTGCTGCTCGGCCTCGCCGTCGGCGCCCTCGCCGGGATCGCCCTGCGCCGCACCCTGCCGGCGCTGGCCGTCGCCGCCGCCGCGACCCTCGTCGTACGGCTGTATCTGCGCGAGGCGTGGAAGCCGCTGCGCGGCCCGCTGCACGGCTTCTGGGCCGTTCATCTCAGCGCCACCGCGATGGTGCTCGTCCTTGCCGCGGCGGCCGTCGCCGGCGCGTTCTCCCTCTTGCGCCGGCAGGCCCGCTGAGGGACCGTCTGACCCGGGCGTCCCCCCGTCGGCGCAAGGACGGACGGGATCCGTGGGAAGGTCGTACAGGAACGTCGCTTTCGTGATCCCCAAGGCCGCCACGGGCTGATCACAGACGTCCGCGAGCCTCTCCCCGCTATCCCGCACGCCATGTCTTCGTAACCATTGGTTCAGACGGGCTTGCGACGCTCAGCCAATGAAGCCCGCCGTGCCAGAGCCTTCGCCTCCCCCTCAGGGGTTCGCGGGAAACGGGGTCGTCCAGCTCCCACCCGCGCGTTCCGACGCGCCTGTCACGCCCCGGGCGCGGAAGAATGGGGTCATGAGTCAGCAGAACACCCAGGCAGCCGAGGTTCAGCACGCCCAGCCCTCCGTGGGCTCCATAGCCGCGCACCGTCCGCACACGGTCGCCGCGGCGGTGTCCGACCTGGAACCCGACATCGATGCCGACCTCGACGCCTACGAGGAGTCGCAGGCCGACGGGGCCCAGCTGCCCCAGGGGCGCTTCCTCGACCGGGAGCGCAGCTGGCTCGCGTTCAACGAGCGGGTGCTGGAGCTCGCCGAGGACCCGAACACCCCCCTGCTGGAGCGGGCGAACTTCCTGGCGATCTTCGCGAGCAACCTCGACGAGTTCTTCATGGTCCGGGTGGCAGGGCTGAAGCGCCGTATCGCCACCGGTGTGGCCACGCGCTCCGCCTCCGGGCTGCAGCCGCGCGAGGTGCTGGAGATGATCTGGGCCCGCTCCCGTGAGCTGATGGCCCGGCACGCCGCCTGCTACCACGAGGACGTCGCCCCCGCGCTCGCGGAGGAGGGCGTCCACCTGGTCCGCTGGGCCGAGCTGACCGAGAAGGAACAGGCGCGGCTCTTCACCCTCTTCCGGCACCAGATCTTCCCGGTCCTGACCCCGCTGGCGGTCGACCCGGCGCACCCCTTCCCGTACATCTCGGGCCTCTCCCTGAACCTGGCCGTGGTCGTCCGCAACCCGGTCAGCGGCCACAAGCACTTCGCCCGGGTCAAGGTGCCGCCGTCGCTGTCCCGCTTCCTGGAGAGCTCCCCGGGCCGGTACGTCCCCATCGAGGACGTCATCGGCGCCCACCTGGAGGAGCTGTTCCCGGGCATGGAGGTCGTGGAGCACCACGCCTTCCGCCTCACCCGGAACGAGGACCTGGAGGTCGAGGAGGACGACGCGGAGAACCTGCTCAAGGCCCTGGAGAAGGAGCTCATGCGGCGCCGCTTCGGGCCGCCGGTGCGCCTGGAGGTCGAGGAGTCCATCGACCGCGAGGTCCTCGACCTGCTGGTCCGCGAGCTGAAGGTCTCCGAGGCCGAGGTCTACCCGCTGCCCGGCCCGCTCGACCTGACCGGCCTGTTCCGCATCGCCGGCCTGGACCGGCCGGAGCTGAAGTACCGCAAGTTCATCGCGGGCACCCACCGCGACCTCGCCGAGGTGGAGTCCGCCTCCGCGCCCGACATCTTCGCGGCCCTGCGCGAGCGTGACGTGCTGCTGCACCACCCGTACGACAGCTTCTCCACCTCGGTGCAGGCCTTCATCGAGCAGGCCGCCGAGGATCCGGACGTCCTCGCGATCAAGCAGACCCTGTACCGGACCTCCGGCGACTCCCCGATCGTCAACGCGCTCATCGACGCCGCCGAGGCCGGCAAGCAGGTCCTCGTCCTGGTCGAGATCAAGGCCCGCTTCGACGAGCACGCCAACATCAAGTGGGCCAAGCGCCTGGAAGAGGCCGGCTGCCACGTCGTCTACGGCCTGGTCGGCCTGAAGACCCACTGCAAGCTGTCCCTGGTGGTCCGCCAGGAGGGCGAGACACTCCGCCGCTACAGCCACGTCGGCACCGGCAACTACCACCCGAAGACCGCGCGCCTGTACGAGGACCTCGGTCTGCTCACCGCCGACCCGCAGGTGGGCGCCGACCTGTCCGACCTGTTCAACCGCCTCTCCGGCTACTCCCGCCGGGAGACGTACCGCCGCCTGCTGGTGGCCCCCAAGTCGCTGCGCGACGGACTGATCGCGCGGATCAACAAGGAAGTACAGCACCACAAGGCCGGACGCCCCGCGTTCGTCCGCATCAAGGTCAACTCGATGGTCGACGAGGCGATCATCGACGCGCTGTACCGCGCGTCCATGGCGGGCGTACCGGTCGACATCTGGGTGCGCGGCATCTGCGCCATCCGCCCGGGCGTCACCGGCCTGTCGGAGAACGTCCGGGTCCGCTCGGTCCTCGGCCGCTTCCTGGAACACTCCCGGGTCTTCGCCTTCGGCAACGGCGGCGAGCCCGAGGTGTGGATCGGCAGCGCCGACATGATGCACCGCAACCTCGACCGCCGGATAGAGGCGCTGGTCCGGGTCACCGACCCGGCCCACCGGGCCGCGCTCAACCGGTTCCTCGAAAACGGCATGTCCGACTCCACCTCCTCCTGGCACCTGGGCCCGGACGGCGAATGGACCCGGCACGCGACCGACGCCGACGGACAGCCCCTGCGCAACATCCAGGAGACGCTCATAGACGCCCGGAGGCGCCGGCGTGGCACAGCAACACCTTGAACCGACGGACCCGACGGCCCGGGACGTGACCGGGGACGCCCTCGCGGGCTACCTGCGCGCCCAGGCCACGGAGTTCCTCCGCGCGCTGCGCCTGCACCGGGAGACCGGGACGGCGAGCACGGCGGAGGAGTCCGTCGACGCGGCCCGCGCACTGCGCCGTTCGGCCCGGCGCATCAGCGGCAGCCTGCACACCTTCCGTCCCCTGCTGGAGACCGACTGGTCGGAGGAGATCCGCCCCGAACTGGCCTGGCTCTCCGGCACCTTGGGCCTCGAACACGCCTACGAGGCCCGGCTGGAGCGCCTGTTGCTGGCACTGCACCGCCTCTCCGGCTCCACGGCCCTGCCCAGCCAGGCCACTTCGGAGGGCGCGGCGGCCGAGCGCGGCAACCTCACGGTGGGCGCGGCCAAGGCAGGCGCCCTCCTGGACCGCCAGCTCACCCTGGCCCGCACCCGCGCCCACTCCACGGCCCTGCAGGCCCTCGGCTCCTCCCGCTTCCACGCGGTCGCCGACAAGGTCGCGGTGCTGGCCAGCGAGGTCCCGCTGACGGCGGCGGCCCCCGGCACCGACCTGCGCCCGTCGGCCGCTGCGGCCGAGGAGCGCCTCACCGACGCCATCGCGGCCCTCCCCCTGGTCACCGCGGGCCACCCCTACAACGCCGAGGCCCTGGTCCACGGCCTCTCCCCGGACCCCTCCCCGCATCCCCAGGACGGCCCCTGGCACCAGGTCCGCCTGCTGCTGCGGCTGCACCGCTACGCCCGCGAGGTGCTGCTGGCCGGCGAGGACGCCCCCGTGGACGTACGGCTGCTCGCGGCCGGCCAGTCCCTGAACCGGCACCGCGACGCCTCCGAGGCGGCGGCCGCCGCCGCGTCCGCGGCCCGCACCCCCCGCATCGCCCCGGCGACCGCCTACGCCCTCGGCGTCCTCCACGCCGACCAGCGGCACGAGGTCGAGGCGGCCCGCTTCGCCTTCCAGCAGGCCTGGCAGAAGCAGCCGCTGGAGGCCGTGTGAACGACACCCCGGTACTGGCGGCGGGCTGCGTCCTGTGGCGCCGCTCACCGGTCGACGGCAACCTCGAGGTCTGCCTCGTCCACCGTCCCAAGTACGACGACTGGTCCCACCCGAAGGGCAAACTCAAGCGCGACGAGGACGCGGTGACCGGCGCCCTGCGCGAGGTCCACGAGGAGACCGGCTGCACCGCCCTCCTCGGCAACGAGCTCTCCACCGCCCTCTACTACGCCAACGGCCGCCCCAAAGAAGTCCGTTACTGGGCCGCCGAGGCAACAGAGGGCCACTTCACCCCGAACCACGAGGTCGACAGGATCCTGTGGCTCCGCCCGGCGGAGGCCCGGCAGCGCCTGACCCAGCCGAGAGACGCCGAGTTGGTGGACGAGCTGCTGACGTCCCTGCACAACGCTCCATGAGGACTGCCTTCTGAGGGACGCAGGGCCGTAGCGCCCCGTCAGGGGCGCGGGACTGTATCGATCTGCGGCTACCGCCGCGCGGGCGCGACCCACGGCACACCACAACCGGCGCGGGGCTGCATCTGATATGCGGCTACCGCCGCGTGGGGCGCGACGAGCCCCCACCGGGCCCGCACCCACCCACCGGCCGACCGGACTCAGCCTCCGGTCACATGCCCCTCCGCATCCGTACGCGCCAGGCTTCTCGCCCGCCGTGCCGGCCCCCGCCACCCGCACGTGCACCGGGCGAAACAGAACCGCCCCTGCTCCACCGTTCCCGCGTTGTGTTCCGCCCCCTGCAGGGCCCGCTCGGGACCGTCCTCCTGCGCCACGCTGACAACGTTACCGACCCGCGGTAAAGGGCCGGTATGCGTGACGGCCCCACCCACCCCTCGTTAAGCGGAACGACAGGGGGCCCGTGACGGACGTACCGGGGGTAGGCAGGCGATGGATCGGCGGCAGCACAGGCGCGCTGGAAAGACGGCCGTCACCGTGGGACTCGTGATCGGACTCGGCGCGGGCGCCACCGGCTGCGGCGGCGCCACGGCGGAGGGCGCCGGCGGCGACCCCGGCGACCAGACGGTCACCCTCCTGACGCGTGCGGCGGACACCCTGCGGAGCACCCGCACCTCCAAGGCGACCACCTCGATGGAGATGGCCACCGGCGGCACCCGGGTCACCATCCGCGGCAAGGGCGTCTACGACTACGACAAGCAGCTCGGCAAGCTCACGGTCGTGCTCCCGCAGGACCCCGCCGGCACCCCCGAGCACCGCCCGATCACCGAACTCCTCGCGCCGGGCGCGCTGTTCATGAAGAACCGGGGCGCCGGGGTGCCCGCCGACAAATGGGTCCGCGTGGACACCGCCGCCCTCTCCGACGGCAACCTGGTCACCGGCGGCGCCACCGACCCGTACGCGGCGGCCGAACTGCTGCGCGGCACCCGCACGGCGACCTACGTGGGGAGGACCGAGCTCGCCGGCACCGAGGTCCGGCACTACCGGGGCACCGCCGACCTCGCGGCCGCCGCCCGCTCGGCCTCCGCCGGCCACCGGGCCTCGCTGGCCGCCGCGGCGAAAGGGTTCGCCACGGCCGAGGTCCCGTTCGACGCCTACCTCGACGACCAGGGCCGTATCCGCAAGCTGCGCGAGCGGTTCAGCTTCGTCAACGACAGCCGGCAGGGCACCGTGGCGGTCGCGTCGACGACCCTGCTGTACGACTTCGGCACTCCCGTGGCCGTAGAGTTGCCGCGTCCCCAGGACATCTACGCGGGCCGGATCGCCGAAAACCAGCCAGCGCACTAGTCCGGGACCGGCTCTGTACAACCTGTGAACTAGCCCGTCCGTGCCATGCGCGTTGTGTAGACCGCTGCCTACTCTAGGAAGTCGGTGACGGCAGAGAAGAGGTGATGCGCGTGGCTCCGGTCGGCGGTACGGCAGTTCAGGACCACGTGGCCCTCGCCGAGATCGAGCTGTGCGGAGAACTGATCATCGCGGCCTCGGCCGCCGAGGACCGGCTCAGCCTGGAGAGCATCGACGAGGTGCTGAGAGTGGCGGAGGAGCGCGAGGCGGGATAGGCCTCAGGTCCGCAGCAGGCGGCCGATCGCCTTCGTGGCCTCTTCCACCTTCGCGTCGATCTCGTCCCCGCCCTTGACGGCCGCGTCGGCGACGCAGTGCCGAAGGTGCTCCTCCAGGAGCTGCAGGGCGAAGGACTGCAGGGCCTTGGTGGAGGCGGAGACCTGGGTGAGTATGTCGATGCAGTAGGTGTCCTCGTCCACCATGCGCTGCAGACCGCGGATCTGGCCCTCGATCCGGCGCAGTCGCTTGAGGTGCTCGTCCTTCTGCTTGTGGTAGCCGTGCGTGGTCGCCGGCGCTCCGTTTCCGGAGGGCGTGGTGGCGTCGGCCTCGGTGGTCGTCATCGCGTCCTCCGTATCGTCGAGACATATACCCCTGGTGGGTATATGGTAACGAACTTTGCTGGGTATAGGGCCCTCGGGACGCCCCCGTGCTGATCAACTTGCCCGATGGGCGAAACTGGAGGGCGGCCCATTAGCCGTGGCCGGATGATGCGCTTAGCATCAGCCTGACCGAAACCCATGCATACCGAGGACCCCAAGTGCGCTTTCGTCTGACCCCCAGGGAGACGAGCTTCTACGACATGTTCGCCGCTTCCGCGGACAACATCGTCACGGGCTCGAAACTCCTGATGGAACTGCTCGGGGCGGACGCGTCTGCCCGGGCCGAGATCGCAGAGCGTATGCGGGCAGCGGAACACGCGGGTGACGACGCCACGCACGCGATCTTCCACCAGCTGAACTCCTCGTTCATCACGCCGTTCGACCGCGAGGACATCTACTCCCTCGCGTCCTCCCTCGACGACATCATGGACTTCATGGAGGAGGCCGTCGACCTGGTCGTCCTCTACAACGTCGAGGAACTGCCGAAGGGCGTCGAACAGCAGATCGAGGTGCTGGCCCGCGCCGCGGACCTGACGGCCGAGGCGATGCCCAACCTGCGCACGATGGACAACCTCACCGAGTACTGGATCGAGGTCAACCGGCTGGAGAACCAGGCCGACCAGATCCACCGCAAGCTTCTCGCCCACCTCTTCAACGGCAAGTACGACGCGATCGAGGTGCTGAAGCTCAAGCAGATCGTGGACGTCCTGGAAGAGGCGGCGGACGCGTTCGAGCACGTGGCGAACACGGTGGAGACCATCGCCGTCAAGGAGTCCTGAGCCGTCGATGGACACCTTCGCGCTCGTCGTGACCATCCTGGTCGCGCTCTTCTTCACGTATACGAACGGTTTCCACGACTCCGCGAACGCGATCGCCACCTCGGTCTCGACGCGCGCGCTGACCCCGCGGGCGGCGCTCGCCATGGCCGCGGTGATGAACCTGGCCGGCGCGTTCTTCGGCACCGGGGTCGCCAAGACCGTCAGCGAGGGCCTGATCGAGACGCCCGAGGGCTCCAAGGGCCTGGGCATCCTCTTCGCGGCGCTGGTCGGAGCGATCGTCTGGAACCTCGTCACCTGGTACTTCGGCCTGCCCTCGTCCTCCTCCCACGCGCTGTTCGGCGGCCTGGTCGGCGCCGCCCTGGCCGGTGGCACGGAGGTCATCTGGCACGGTGTCGTCGACAAGGTCATCATCCCGATGTTCCTGTCGCCGGTGGTCGGTCTGGTCCTCGGCTACCTGGTCATGACGGCCATCATGTGGATCTTCCGCCGCTCCAACCCGCACAAGGCGAAGCGCGGCTTCCGGATCGCCCAGACCGTCTCCGCGGCCGGCATGGCCCTCGGCCACGGTCTCCAGGACGCCCAGAAGACGATGGGTGTGGTCGTCATGGCACTGGTGATTTCCGGCCATGAGACCTACGGCGACCCGATCCCGGTCTGGGTCAAGATCATCTGTGCCGTGATGCTCTCCCTCGGCACCTACGCGGGCGGCTGGCGCATCATGCGCACCCTCGGCCGCAAGATCATCGAACTGGACCCCCCGCAGGGCTTCGCGGCCGAGGCGACCGGTGCGTCGATCATGTTCACCACGGCGTACCTCTTCAAGGCACCGGTCTCCACGACCCACGTCATCACCTCGGCCATCATGGGCGTCGGCGCGACGAAGCGCGTGAACGCGGTCCGCTGGGGCGTGGCCAAGAACATCGTCATGGGCTGGTTCATCACGATGCCCGCGGCGGCCCTGGTGGCAGCAGCGGCCTTCGGAATCGTGGACCTGGCGTTCCTCTAGAGGCCGAGGACAGCGGCGCCCGTCAGGGGCGCTGGGGGTACCCCCGGCCGAAGGCTGGGGGAAGAACTGCGCGACCAGCCCCCACACACCCGCAGCCGCCGCCGGACCGCGCCACCCGCCCCCTGCGGCGGCACCCCCGCCCGCTGAGGGCAAAAGGACGGGCCCGCCCCCGGGAGCCAGGGGCGGGCCCTTTTGCATCCTCGCGGTGGCACCGCCATGCAGCACCGCGAGGGGTTCGGTGCCGGCCTAGCCGAAGCGGCCGGAGATGTAGTCCTCGGTCGCCTGGACCGACGGGTTGGAGAAGATGCGCTCCGTGTCGTCGATCTCGATCAGCCGGCCGGGCTGGCCGACGGCGGCGAGGTTGAAGAACGCCGTGCGGTCGGAGACACGCGCCGCCTGCTGCATGTTGTGCGTCACGATGACGATCGTGAAGCGCTCCTTCAGCTCACCGATCAGGTCCTCGATGGCGAGGGTGGAGATCGGGTCGAGGGCGGAGCAGGGCTCGTCCATGAGCAGCACCTTCGGCTCGACCGCGATGGCGCGGGCGATGCACAGACGCTGCTGCTGGCCACCGGACAGACCGGAGCCCGGCTTGTTCAGGCGGTCCTTGACCTCGTTCCAGAGGTTCGCGCCCTTGAGCGACTTCTCGACGATCTCGGTGAGTTCGCTCTTCTTGTAGTTGCCGTTCAGCTTCAGGCCCGCGGCCACGTTGTCGAAGATCGACATCGTGGGGAAGGGGTTCGGACGCTGGAACACCATGCCGATCTCGCGGCGCACCGCCACCGGGTCGATGTTGGCGCCGTAGAGGTTCTCGTCGTCGAGGAGGACCTTGCCCTCGACACGGCCGCCGGAGGTGACCTCGTGCATACGGTTCAGCGTGCGCAGGAACGTCGACTTGCCGCAGCCGGAGGGGCCGATGAACGCCGTGACGGTGCGCGGCTCGATGTTCATCGAGATGTCTTCGATGGCCTTGTGGGATCCGTAGAAGGCGGAGAGCCCGCTTACGTCGATTCGCTTGGACATTACTTCTTCACTTCCAGGAGTCGGTCGCTGTCGGCCGGTCAGCGACCGGTCTTGGGGGCCTTCCAGCGGGCGATGCCGCGGGCCACCAGGTTCAGGATCATCACGAAGGCGATCAGCGTGAGCGAGGCCGCCCAGGCACGGTCGTAGGCCGCGTTGGCACCGGCGCTGTCCGCGTACTGCTGGTAGATGAACAGCGGCAGCGACGACTGCGCACCCTCGAAGGGGTTGTTGTTGATGAACGGGTTGCCGAACACCAGCAGCAGCACCGGCGCGGTCTCGCCCGCGATACGGGCGATGGCCAGCATGACACCGGTCGTGATACCGCCGATGGAGGTCGGCAGGACCACCTTCAGGATGGTGCGCCACTTGGGCACGCCGAGCGCCAGGGACGCCTCGCGCAGTTCGTTCGGGACGAGCTTGAGCATCTCCTCGGTGGAGCGCACGACCACCGGCATCATCAGGATGGCCAGGGCCAGCGATCCGGCGAAGCCGAAGGGCTGCATGTCGAAGATCAGCATGAGGCTGAGGATGAACAGACCCGCGACGATCGACGGGATACCGGTCATCACGTCCACGAAGAAGGTGACGGCCTTCGAGAGGCGACCGCGCCCGTACTCGACGAGGTAGACCGCGGTGAGGATGCCGATCGGGGCGCCGATCAGGGTGGCGAGACCGACCTGCTCCAGCGAGCCGATGATGGCCGCGTAGGCGCCACCGCCGGTGTCGGCGTTGGCGACGACACCCATGGAGTGGGAGAGGAAGTAGGGGTCCAGGACCTTCACACCGCGCGAGACGGTCACCCAGATCAGGGAGACCAGCGGGACCACGGCGATGACGAAGGCGACCCAGACCAGGGAGGTCGCGACCCGGTCCTTGGCCTGTCGGCGGCCCTCGACGCGGGCGGCGACGGCATAGGTGCCGAGGACGTAGAGGAGGCCGGCGATCAGGCCCCACTGGACCTTGCTGTCCAGGCCGCCGACCAGGCCGATGGCCACGCCGAGCACGATGGCCGCGGCGATGATGGCGTAGGAGGACCACTTGGGGAGGGTGGCACCACGCAGGGTGCTGGCTGCTGCGGTGCTCATGCGTTGGCCCCCGAGTACTCTGCGCGGCGCTGGATGATGATGCGGGCCGCGCCGTTGACCAGCAGGGTGATGACGAAGAGGACCAGACCGGAGGCGATGAGCGCGTCACGGCCGTCCGAGGTCGCCTCGCCGAACTTGCTGGCGATGTTCTGGGCGAAGGTGCCGCCGCCCGGGTTGAGCAGGCTGGCGTGGATGTCGAAGTCCGGGGAGAGCACGGTGGCGACGGCCATCGTCTCGCCGAGCGCGCGGCCGAGGCCGAGCATCGAGGCGGAGATCACGCCGGAGCGCCCGAAGGGCAGCACCGACATGCGGATGACCTCCCAGCGGGTGGCGCCGAGGGCCAGGGCGGCCTCTTCGTGCATCTGCGGGACCTGGCGGAAGACCTCGCGGCTCACGTTGGTGATGATCGGCAGGATCATGATCGCGAGCAGGATCGAGACGGTCAGGATCGTGCGCGGGGCGCCGCCGTCCCAGGAGAAGATCCCGGTCCAGCCGAAGTAGTCGTTCAGCCAGCCGAACAGGCCGGTCATGTGCGGCACGAGGATCAGCGCGCCCCAGAGGCCGTACACGATGGACGGCACGGCGGCGAGCAGGTCGATCACGAACGCGACGGGGCCGGCCAGGCGGCGGGGCGCGTAGTGCGTGATGAAGAGCGCGATCGCGACGGCGATCGGGACCGCGATGGCCATGGCGATGATCGAGGAGACGACCGTGCCGAAGGCGAGGACCGCGATGCCGAAGGTCGGCGGGATGAGGTTGGTGTTCCACTCGAAGGTGGTGAGGAAGTTGCCGTGGTCGCGGTTGATCGCGAGGGCGGCCCGGTAGGTGAGGAAGACCGCGATCGCGGCCATGATCACCAGCAGCAGGATGCCGGAACCGCGGGAGAGACCGAGGAAGATCCGGTCACCGGCCCGGGTGGCGCCGCGGGCGTTGCGCTTCTGCTCGGCCGCGGAGGGCTGTGGGGGCGTCGGGGGGGATGCGTCTGTTGTCTGCGTCGATATGTCCATCGGGTTCTCCGGTCTGCGGAGTCGCCTGGGGGGCGGCTCGGAGGAGCCGTACACCCCACACGTAGAGGCATACGGCTCCGGGCGGCGGTGCACCGGACGGTGCGGCCGGGCTCCCGTGGGGAACTCGGCCGCACTCGCGGATCTTTAGCTCAGGCCCTCGACGGTGGTGCGGACCTTGGCGATGATCTCGTCGGGGATCGGGGCGTAGTCGATCGTGGAGAGCAGCTTCTGGCCGTCCTCGGAGGCGATGTAGCGCAGGAACGCCTTGGTCGCCGGGAGGGTGTCGGCCTTGTTGCCCTTGTCGCAGGCGATCTCGTAGGTGACCAGGCTGATCGGGTACGCGCCCTCGGCCTTGGTCTTGTAGTCGAGCTGCAGCGACAGGTCCTTGCCGGTGCCGATGACCTTGGCGGCCGCGATGTCGGCGGTGGCGGACTCGGTGGACGGGGCCACCGGGCTGCTGGCGCCCGTGTCGATGGAGGCGGCCTTGATGCCGTCCGAGACGTAGGAGAGCTCGAAGTAGCCGATGGCGCCGGAGGTCTGCTTGACCTGCTGGGCGACACCCGCGGACTGCGGAGCGGACTGGCCGCCCTTGGCCTGCCAGGCCTTGCCGCCGGAGTACTTCCAGTTGTCCGGGGTGGTGGCGATCAGGTACTTGGTGAGGTTGTCCGTCGTACCCGACTCGTCAGAGCGGTGGAACGCCTGGATCTTGAGGTTCGGAAGCTTCGCGTCGGGGTTCAGCTTCTTGATCGCCGCGTCGTTCCAGTTGGTGATCTTGCTGTCGAAGATCTTGGCGAGGGTCGGCGCGTCCAGAACCAGGTTGTCGACACCCGGGACGTTGTAACCGATCGCGATCGCACCGCCGACCATCGGGAGGTCGATGCCCTGGCCGCCGGAGCAGACGCTCTTGGAGGCCTTGACCTCCTCGTCCTTCAGCGCGGAGTCGGAACCGGCGAAGGCGACCTGGCCCTGCGTGAAGGCGGTCACACCGGCACCGGAGCCGGAGCCCTTGTAGTTGATCTGGACGCCACAGGCCTGGGAGAAGTTCTTCACCCAGGCGTCGATCGCGTTCTTCTGCGCGGAGGAGCCGTCGGCGAGCAGCTGGCCCTTGGCGTCGTCGCACTTGATGGAGCTGGCGTTCGCGGAGGCCGAGGAGGTGCTCGAACCGCTGCCGCCACCGTTGTCGTCCGAGCCGCACGCCGTCAGGGCCAGGGCGCCGGAGACAGCGACAGCACCGAGAGACAGGGCGCGCAGCCGGTTCTTGCGCTGAAGCTTCACTTTCGGGGGTTCCTTCCAGAGGCGCCACCTTCGGCGGCGTGCGAGGTAGTCGTGGTGCGAAGAGGGCCGTCCGACATGACGTTCGCAGCCCTTCACCGCACCGGTACGGCCGAAATTAGGCAGAACAGGTGAAGCCACCGATGGCCAGAAGTGAACGCAGGGTGAACCCCTGCCGTCGGCCTGGTTAGGTCACGGAATGCTCACGGGGAGGGCACATCGAGGTTCCGACCGACGCGTTGCGCGAACAAACCTTCGGCATTCGCCATCACAGCCGTTACGACGTCACAGCGTTCGTTACACCGGATGGGAACCCGCGTGCGACAGACGCCGTCTCGTCCCAGGAAAGCCGACGAAAGGCACGGGCATGGAACGGCGTACCTTCATATCTGGCGGGGCGGCCGCCCTCGCGGCGACCGCACTGACGGGGTGCAGCTCCGGCGGCGACACCTCGCAGACCACCGGCGCGCCACTCGCGTCCACATCCTCTCGTACGGCGCTGAAGACCACCAGCGCGGCGGCCGCGGCCAACTGGACCGCCCTCGCCCACGCCCTGGACGGCACCCTGGTCCGCCCCGGTGACACCTCCTGGACCACGGCGCACCAGCTCTACAACACCCGCTTCGACGGCCTGAAGCCGGCGGCGGTGGCCTACGTGGCCCACGCGGACGACATCCGCACGACCCTGTCGTACGCCCAGGCGCACTCCCTGAAGGTCTCCATCCGCAACGGCGGCCACTCCTACGCGGGCTACTCCTCGGGCAACGGCCGCCTGATCGTGGACGTCTCCAAGCTCAACCGGATCCGCGTCAGCGGCGGCACGGCGGTCGTCGGCGCCGGCTCCAAGCTGATCGACGTCTACCGGGCCCTCGCGGCGAAGAGCGTGACCATCCCGGCGGGCTCCTGCCCCACGGTCGGCGTCTCCGGCCTGGTCCTCGGCGGCGGCCACGGGGTCGCGTCCCGCGCGTACGGCCTGACCTGCGACAGCCTCACCCAGGCGACCCTGATCACCGCGGACGGCACCCAGGTCGTCGCCAACGCGAGCAGCAACAAGGACCTCTTCTGGGCGCTGCGCGGCGCGGGCAACGGCAACTTCGGCGTCGTCACGGAGCTGCAGTTCAAGACCCACCCGACCCCGCAGGGCGTGACGGCGTACATGACCTGGCCCTGGGCGAAGGCGGCGCAGGTCCTGAAGGCCTGGCAGGAGTGGGGCCCCTCCCAGCCGGACGAGATCTGGTCCTCCCTGCACCTGGAGAACTCGGGCAGCGGCCCGCGCATCGCGGTCGCCTGCTTCTCGATGGGCACCTACGGCGAACTCCAGAACGCGGTCGACGCCCTCGCCCACAAGGCCGGCGCCAACGCCTCCTCCGTCTCGCTGCGCCGCCACGGCTACGAGGAGGCGATGGAGATCTACGCCGGCTGCTCCTCCTTCGCCACCCAGGCCCAGTGCCACCTGCCCGGCTCCACCCCGGGCCGCTCCCCGCAGGGCAAGCTGGGCCGGGAGACCTACACGGCCCGCTCCGACTTCTTCGACCGCTCCCTGTCGGCGGCCGGCATCCAGACGGTCCTGCGGCAGATCGGCTCGGTCCGGGGCGGCGCGGGCAGCATCGCCTTCACGGCGCTCGGCGGTGCGGTCAACCGGGTCTCGCCGACGGCGACGGCGTTCGTGCACCGCCGGTCGCGGATGCTGGCGCAGTACATCGTGTCCTGGGGCGCGGGGGGCTCCGGCAGCACGGGCCAGTCCTGGCTGAACGCGGCGCACGCCGCGATGAAGCCGTACGCCTCCGGCGCGGCGTACCAGAACTACGCGGACCCGACGCTGACGAACTGGAAGAAGGCGTACTACGGCGACGCCGTGACGAAGCTCGGGAAGGTGAAGCAGCAGTACGACCCCGAGAGGTTCTTCTCCTACGCACAGGGGTTGTAGGAGCGGCGTTCGGCTGCGGGTGGGTGGGGGCTGGTCGCGCCCACGCGGCGGAGCCGCACATTGATACAGCCCCGCGCCCCTTACGGGGCCCGGCCTACGCCGCCAGGTCCCGTTCCTCCGACTCCAGGCCGGAGCGGGGCTCCGGGACGACGCCGACCGTCGCCGAGCGCGTGCGTACGATCCAGCCGGCGCGGGGGGACCCGGCGACCGCCTTCATCAGCGGTGTGAGGAGGGCGGAGGCGAGGGGGGAGAGGAGGAGGACGACGGCGGTGCCGAGGGCGAAGCCGCCGATGACGTCGGTGGGGTAGTGGACGCCCATGTAGACCCGGCAGAAGCCTTCCAGCAGGGCCAGCCCTATCCCCGCGGCCCCGAACTTCCGGTTGGCGATGAAGAGGCCGACGCCCAGGGCCATGGTGATGGTCGCGTGGTCGCTGACGAAGGAGTAGTCGGTCTTGCCGGAGACCAGGACGTCGAGGCCCTGGTGAGCGAGGAAGGGCCGGGGCCGCTCGACGAAGCCGCGGATGGGAACGTTCACGAGGACGGCGATCGCGGCGGCGAGCGGTGCCCAGACCAGGGCGGCGACGGTGGCGGGCGCGTCCTCGTCGCCCCGGCGCCGCACGGACCACCAGCACCCCGCCACCAGCAGCACCATGGCGACCAGCAGCCCGTACTCCCCGACGAAGGCCATGCCCCGGTCGAACCAGTGCGGCGCGTCCTTGGCCAGGCCGTTGATGTCGTAGAGCAGGTCGACGTCGGGGTTGGATCCGGATTCGGCGAGTACAGCCATCGTGCTGCGGCCCCTTCGTCGTCGTTCCGGGACGCACCTCGTGTGCGTCGCTCGCTGCCACCCCCGTGGTCGGCTATGTCAACAGGAACGCACGGCCTACGCCCCTTCGTTCCACCCTCCACCGAATGATCACGCAGACGTTATCGAAGAGAGATACAAAGCCGCAGCTCAGGGGAGGGTTTCACACTCGGTTCACACCGCCGTGGGGAGCGCTTTCGCGCCATCTTCGGTGACGCGGGTGGCGCCGAAGTAGTCCGCGCTGTCGATGGGGTCGAAGCGGATGACCGCCCCGGTGTACGGCGCGTCGATCATGTACCCGCCACCGACGTAGATTCCCACGTGGTGGATGGCCCGGGAGTTGGTCAGGTCGGTGGAGAAGAAGACCAGATCACCCGGGAGCAGCTCGTTGCGGGACGGGTGCGGGCCCGCGTTGTACTGGTCGTTGGCGACCCGGGGCAGCGTGATCCCCACGCTCGCATACGCCGCCTTCGTCAGCCCGGAGCAGTCGAACCGGCCACCTTGGTCGGCGGTGCCGTTGCCGCCCCAGAGATAGGGGGTGCCGAGCTTCTTCTGGGCGAAGTCGATGGCACCGGCGGCCTGCTTGGTCGGGGAGAGCCGGCTGACGGGCGCGGCGAAGCTGTCCTCCAGGGTGGTGATCGTCTTGACGTAGTTCTGGGTCTCCTTGTACGGCGGCACACCCTTGTACTTGATGACCGCGTACGCCCCCGCGTTGTAGGCGGCGAGCATGTTGTCGGAGATGTTGCCGGGGACGTCCTTGACGTACGAGGCGAGCTGGCAGTCGTAGGAGGCCGCCGACGGGATCGCGTCGTTCGGGTCCCAGACGTCGCGGTCGCCGTCGCCGTCGCCGTCGATGCCGTGGCTGGCCCAGGTACCCGGGATGAACTGCGCTATCCCCTGCGCGGCCGCCGCGCTCTGCGCCTTCGGGTTGAAGCCGCTCTCCTGGTAGAGCTGCGCGGCGAGCAGGGCGGGGTTGATGGCGGAGCAGAGGTTGCCCCACTTCTGCACGAGCGCGGAGTAGGCGGCCGGCACGGATCCCTTGGCCAGCGCCTTGGTGCCGCCGCCGACCCCGCCGAGCAGGTTCCCGGCGACGACGTACACGCCGACGACGAGCAGCATCACGAAGCTCAGCCCGAGCCCGACCGCCGCGCCACCGATCAACCATACTTTCCGCACGCCCCAACCCTCCCCCATGTCAGGGCTGTTCAACGCCATTTCGGCCGAGAGTGGCGGTATTTCACAGGAAGACGGCGCACATGACGCCGTTTCAGTCCGCGGTGGCGTCCTTGTACAGCTCGGCGGCCTCGCTCCCGAGGACCACGCTGTACGACGTGTCGGCGGTCGAGCCGCCCTGCTCGTGGCCGCCCAGCACCCCGACCACCTCGTGGTCGCCGTTCACCCAGGGGCTGCCGCTGGTGCCGCCGGTGAACTCGGGGCAGTCGATGCGCTGTTGGGTGGCGCTGTGGGCGACGGGCTTGTTGGTGCAGCTGATGGGCACCTCACGGGAGTCGGGGTACCCGGTGACGGTCACCGCGGTGGCCCCGGTGGCGACCCCGCTGGCGAAGCGGTTGGCGCCGGTCACGCTCTCGAGGCGCCTGCCGTCCAGTTCGTCCACGACGGCGAAGGCGACGTCACTGTCCTCGTCCTGGCCGTGCGCCCACCCGTCGGGCAGGTACCGCTTCCCGACCTTCCACACCCCGTACGGCGCCTGCCCGTCCCGGTATCCCGGCACGAAGACGAGGCCGGTGGCGTCACCGTCCCCGTCGACGCAGTGTGCGGCGCTGACGATCAGGTCCCGCTGCGGGCTGTGCACGACGGACGCGGTGCAGAAGTGGTTTCCGGACAGGCTCCCGGCCTTGTCGGCGCCGAACAGCGCCCCGACGCGCGCGCTCTCCGCCGTGTCCCCGACCACCGCGGTCACCCCGAACGGCCCCGGCCCGTCGTCGGCGGCCGCCACGGAAGCGGAGGTGGCAGCGAGCATAACCGCGGCGCAGAGCGCGATACGGCGAGTGCCCACCGAGACACGTGAGCTGCGAGAGATGCGCTTCATCAGGCCCCACTGTGTCCCACAAAGGTGAGAAACGGTTCCCGACTTCACTGAGATTTACCTGTGAACCGCCCTTGCGGCCGTGGCACGGGTGCTCCGCCCGGGCCACTCCGGCTCAGAAGGTGGTCGTCATCCCGCCGTCCACCGCGATCGTCTGTCCGGTGATGAAGGACGCGGCGTCGCTCGCCAGGAAGACGACGATCCCCGCGATCTCCGCCGGCCGTCCCCAGCGGCCCAGGGCCGTGCGGGTGCGCAGCCAGCGCGCCCACTCCGGGTCCTCGGCGAGCTCCGCGTTGACGTCCGTCGCGAAGGTCCCCGGCGCCACCGAGTTCACCGTCGTACCGCTCGGGCCCAGGTCGGCCGCGAGCGCCCGGGTGAGGCCGTCGAGGCCCGCCTTCGCCGTGGCGTAGGCGACGTCCCCGGTGCGGCCCAGCTGGCCGACGACCGAGGAGACATTGATGATGCGGCCCGGTGTGCGGCGCGCGGCCAGGCCCCGGGCGACCGTCTGGCTCAGCGCGTACGCCGAGGTCAGGTGGACGTCGAGCATCGCGGACAGTTGGTCCGGGGGCATCTCCTCGACGCCCCTGCGGTCGCGGTGGCCCACGTTGTTGACCAGGATGTCGAGGGCGCCGAGGGCGGTCACCACCTCCTCGGCCGCCTCCCGGTCGGTGACGTCGAACGCCGCTCCCAGGACGTCGAGTCCGTCCTCGCGCAGGCGTGCGACCGCCGGGTCCAGCGAGGCCGTGTCCCGGCCGTTGAGGACCACCCGCGCACCGGCTCCGGCCAGGCCCCGTGCCATCTCCAGGCCCAGTCCCCGGACCGAGCCGGTCACCAGGGCGGTGCGTCCGGTGAGGGTGAAGTCCACGGCGCCGGCGCTCATGCGGCCACCTCCCGGAGAACCGTCGTGTCGGTCGTACCGGCTCACCGTATCCGGCAGCGGGCGGATGGCCGCCGGGCGTCCACCACCTGGGCTTTCACTCCGTCCCGACGTTCACACGGCCCGCTCCGAGGGCCCACTTCACCCCCGTCATCTCCTCCGACAGCGTCCACAGCCGGCGCGCGGCCACCGGGTCGCTCGCCGCCCGGCTGCGGCCGACCAGGGTCGGCGCGCCCCGCATCTCGCCCATGCCGTCCGGGCCGAGATAGCTGGCGCCTGGCAGGTCCTGGGTCGCCGCGTACAGCGTGGGAAGGGTGCCCGCGACGTCGTCCTGGGCGAGGAGCCGGTTGCCGAGGCGCATGCCCAGGCGGGCCAGGGGGTTCGCCGTGTGGCTCTGCAGGTTGGTCGCCGCGTAGCCGGGGTGCGCGGCGAGGGCGCGGACCGGGGAGCCGGCCTCGGTGAGCCGGCGCTGGAGTTCCAGGGTGAACAGGAGGTTGGCCAGCTTGGACTGGGCGTAGGCGCGGGTGGGGTGGTAGGCGCCGCGCAGATTGAGGTTGTCGAAGTGGATCACGCCGTCGCCGCCGCGGTGCAGACCGGAGGAGACGGTGACCACGCGGTCGGTGACCTGGGGCAGCAGCAGGTTCGTCAGCGCGAAGTGGCCCAGGTGGTTGGTGCCGAACTGCATCTCGAAGCCGTCGGCGGTGCGCTGCTCCGGGAGCATCATCACGCCGGCGTTGTTGATGAGCAGGTCGATCGGTCCCTGCCAGCCCTCGGCGAAGGCCCGCACCGAGGCGAGGTCCGCCAGGTCCAGCCGGCGCACCTCGGTGCTGCCGGGCACCTGCGCCGCGGCGGCGCGGCCCCGCTCCGGGTCGCGTACCGCGAACACGACATGCGCGCCCGCCCGGGCCAGCGCCTCCGCCGCCGTACGGCCCAGGCCGCTGTTGGCCCCGGTGACCACGGCCGTACGGCCGGAGAGGTCGGGGAGGTCGGTGACGTTCCACTTGGGGTTCTTGGTGTCGTTCTTGTCAGCCATGTCCGCCAATGTAGGCGTCGGCAACAATGATGTCAATGACAACAAAGATGACGGCGACTACATCGGGATACGATGCCCCCATGTCGCAAAGCCGCCCCTACCACCACGGAGACCTGCGCTCCGCCCTGCTCGCCAGCGCCGAACGCACCCTGCGCGAGAAGGGCGCCGCCGCCCTGTCCCTGCGCGAACTGGCCCGCGACATCGGGGTGAGCCACGCCGCCCCCGGCCGGCACTTCAAGGACAAGCAGGCCCTGCTGGACGCGCTCGCGCTCGGCGGATACGACCGCCTGAACCGGGCGTTGACCGCGGCCGACCTCCCCGACGCCACGTTCGAACCCCGCATCACCTCACTCGCCCGCGCCTACATCACCTTCGCCGTCGACAACGCCGAGCTGCTGGAGCTGATGTACTCCCGCAAGCACGACCCCGACATCGACAGCGAACTGGCCGACGCGGTCGAGCTCTCCCTGTGCTCCTTCGTGAACCTGATCGCGGACGCCCAGCGGCGCGGCGAGATCGTCGAGGGCGACCCGGAGCGCGTCACCCTGGTGGCCGCGGCCGGCATCCACGGCCTGGCCGCCATGACGTCCAACGGCACCCTCCAGCCGGACGAGACCCTGGCGGGCCTGGACCACTACGCGCACCTCCTGCTGCACGGCCTCAAACCCCGCTGACACCGCCTCGATACGCCCCGATCAACGCGCATTGCGGCCTGCCCCGGCCGGAGTCCAGGTCAACCGAACCCCAACTTCCGGCCATCCGGCCGCCAATGATCAGTAAGCCCTTGCCGCGCTTCAGTAACGCGGAAGTCAGGATTCCGAAAGTCACCTTGTTGTCGCGTACCCAACAACGCGATGGTCGTCGCGGGCCGCCGCCCCCACCGGCAACCACACCGGTGGTCCCCCCACCCGCAGGCCTCTGTCCCTTCTTCCAGGAGGCTGTACGTTGCGTACGACCACCCCCAACACCCCCCACACCAGCGGTAGATGGCGCCGGATAGGCACCGCCGTCGCCGCCACCGCGGCACTCGCCGCCGCCGGCCTGGGCACCGCCGCCCACGCCAGCGCCGCGGACACCGCGACCCACAAGGTCACCACCCGGGCCATCGCCGCCCAGGTCGCCAAGGCCCACGTCCAGTACGAGAAGGCCGGCTGCGGCGCCACCCCGAAGAAGGGTTTCGCCGCGTGTGACGCCCTCCGGGTCACCGGCGGCACCACCGCCTTCATGGAGAAGCAGGCCGCCCTCAAGGGCATCGCCCCGAAGACCGTCAAGCCGAACGCCGCCTCCGACTCCCCCACCGGATACGGCCCGAGCGACATCCAGTCCGCCTACGGCCTGGCGGACGCCGCCGCCTCCAACGGCTCGGGCGAGACCGTCGCCATCGTCGACGCCTACGACGACCCGAACGCCGAGGCGGACCTCGCGACCTACCGGTCGTACTACGGCCTGTCGGACTGCACCACCGACAACGGCTGCTTCACCAAGGTCTCCCAGACCGGCTCCACCACCTCGCTCCCGTCCGCCGACAGCGGCTGGGCCGGCGAGGAGTCCCTCGACCTCGACATGGTCAGCGCGACCTGCCCGAACTGCAACATCCTGCTGGTCGAGGCGAAGTCGGCCTCCGACGCCAACCTGGGCACCGCGGTGAACGAGGCCGTCAAGCTGGGCGCCAAGTTCGTCTCCAACAGCTACGGCGGCTCCGAGTCCTCCTCGGACACCTCGTACGACACCTCGTACTACAAGCACGCGGGCGTGGCCATCACCGCGAGCGCCGGTGACGAGGGCTACGGCGCCGAGTACCCGGCCGCCTCCCGGTACGTGACCGCCGTCGGCGGCACCGCCCTCAAGACCTCCTCCAACAGCCGCGGCTGGACCGAGTCGGTCTGGAAGACCAGCTCCACCGAGGGCACCGGCTCCGGCTGCTCCGCCTACGACGCCAAGCCCACCTGGCAGACCGACGCGAGCTGCTCGAAGCGCATGATCGCCGACGTCTCCGCGGTCGCCGACCCGGCCACCGGCGTCTCCGTCTACGACTCCTACGGCTCCGACGGCACCGGCTGGAACACCTACGGCGGCACCAGCGCCTCCTCGCCGCTCATCGCCTCGGTCTACGCCCTGGCCGGCACCCCGGGCAGCAGCGACTACCCGGCCGAGTACCCGTACGCGGCCGCCGGCACCTCCGCCCTCAACGACGTGACGAGCGGCAACAACGGCACCTGCTCCACCTCGTACTTCTGCACCGCCAAGTCGGGCTACGACGGCCCGACCGGCTGGGGCACCCCCGAGGGGACCGACGCCTTCACCGGCTGACCCCTCGCACCGCAGGACCTCCCCGTCGGGTCACGGGGAGCCGCCACCGTGAGGGGGACGTGGGGTCCCCTCGGCGGCAGGGAAAGAGAGACGGGCCACGGCATCCGGCCGTGGCCCGTTTTTCGCTCCTCGCCTCTTTTCGCACCTTGGCAACTCCCTTGAATTACCTGTGCGTCGAGTCAAGCGCCCGCCACCCACAAGACAACGGGCGGCCATCGACGGGTCACGCGAAGCCCTCGTTCGGCAATGCGGAAGTCAGGATTCCCGTCACCTCTTGTTGTCGCGTACTCAACAAAGGATTCTCTTCGCGGGCCGCCGCCCTGCGACCGGGGAACCCGTACCGGCCGCAAAGCACCAGGCACCACGCACCAGATCGCACCCGCACCGCCCCTGTTCGAACTGTTCCACCCCATTCAGGAACATCAGGAGGCTGCACGCATGCGTTCCACTCCCCCCAACAGATCCTCGCTGCACCGCGGCTGGCGCCGACTGGGCACCGCCGTGGCCGCCACCGCCGCGCTGGTGTTCGCCGGTTTCGGCACCGCCGTCCAGGCCGACGCGGTCGCCACGGCGACCGGCAAGGTGACCTACGTCGCCACCCCCTGTGCCACCCCCAAGCACACGGGCGACCTCACCTGCAAGTCCTACCGCGTCACCGGCGGCCTCACCGCCTTCCAGAAGCAGCAGGCCGCGAAGACGGGCATCACCCCCAAGGCCGCCGACGCCTCCACCCCGTCCGGCTACAGCCCGACCAACCTCCGGTCCGCCTACGGCCTGACCTCCGCCGCCGCCTCCAACGGCTCCGGCGAGACGATCGCGATCGTCGACGCGTACAACGACCCGAACGCCGAGTCCGACCTCGCGACCTACCGCTCGTACTACGGCCTCTCCGCCTGCACCACGGCCAACGGCTGCTTCAAGAAGGTCTCCCAGACCGGCTCCACCACCTCCCTCCCCTCCTCCGACGCCGGCTGGTCCGAGGAGATCTCCCTCGACCTCGACATGGCCTCCGCGATCTGCCCGCTGTGCAACATCACCCTCGTCGAGGCCACCAGCGCCAGCTACGCCAACCTCGGCACCGCGGAGAACGAGGCCGTCGCCCTCGGCGCCAAGTTCGTCTCCAACAGCTACGGCGGCTCCGAGTCCTCCTCGCAGACCTCGTACGACACCTCGTACTACAAGCACGCGGGCGTGGCCATCACCGTCTCCGCCGGTGACAGCGGCTACGGCGCCGAGTACCCGGCGACCTCCCAGTACGTGACCGCCGTCGGCGGCACCAAGCTGTCCACCTCCTCCACCACCCGCGGCTGGACCGAGTCCGTCTGGCGCACCTCCAGCTCCGAGGGCACCGGCTCCGGCTGCTCCTCCTACGACGCCAAGCCCAGCTGGCAGACCGACACCGGCTGCACCAAGCGCATGGAGTCCGACGTCTCCGCCGTCGCCGACCCGGCCACCGGCGTCTCCGTCTACGACTCCTACGGCGTCACCGCCGGCTGGTACACCTTCGGCGGCACCAGCGTCTCCGCCCCGATCATCGCCGGCGTCTACGCCCTCGCCGGCACCCCGGCCAGCGGCACCTACCCGGCCCAGTACCCCTACGACTACGCGGGCACCTCGTCCCTCAACGACGTGACGAGCGGCTACAACGGCTCCTGCTCCACCGCGTACTTCTGCACGGCCGAGACCGGCTACGACGGTCCGACCGGCTGGGGCACCCCGGAAGGCATCTCGGCCTTCGCCAACTAGTACCCGGCTCCACCCCCACACGGGTCGCGGCAACCAGCCGCGGCCCGTTCGTCATGAGAACATCGGGACGGTGGCATTCACCCGACTGGCCGTCAAAAACCCCACCAGGCGGTAATGGGGGTCAACGACGGAACCACACCACAGGTTCCGCCCAGGCCTCATTGCCCGGCGTGACCTGCCGTGATACACAGAGTGACCGTACGATCCCTTCGTACGAAACCCGCCAATCAATGACGTCAAGTCGACATACTCCGGCGACGTTGTCGGCGAGAATGATGCGTGACCTCTGCACCGGGCAGGGGCGGACAGAACTACCCACCAGGGGCGGTGACTTACATGTTCTACGCGGCCGACAAGGGAGACATCAACACCATCATCGGCGGAATCGCTCCGGACTGGGGGCCTTTCGGCAGCCTGGGCAACGAGGCGAAGACGATGATCCAGGTGGTCATGGCCGTCGCCATCCTCATCTGCCTCGGTATCGCCGTCTGGGGTGCCGCCAAACAGCGCATCGGCGCGACGGCCCTCCGGGACACCTTCAGCGCCGAACAGGGCAAGGGCCTCATCATCGCCGGACTGACCGGAGTCTTCATCATCGGCTCACTCGGCACCCTGTTCACCATCGTGTACGGCATGGCCGTCTAGCCGCCTGAACCTCCGTCTCCCCCGCTCCGAGGTTGCGTTTCCCTGATGTCGAGTCACCACACCGCGCCCGCGCGGGAACCAGCACGGCTACCGTCGTACTGCTACGCGTTCCGGTACGACGTGGAGGGGGAGTACCCGGCATGAGCCTCGGAGACGAGCCCGGCTACCCGGAGACCGGCCACACCCGCACGCGCCTGCCCGACGACCCCTACGGCGGCGCCCGCCGCAACGCCCGCTCCTCGTCCCGGAGCCTGGTCACGGTCGTCGGCGTCGTCGTCCTCCTGATCGCGGCGATCGCCTTCGCGAACAGAGGCGACGGCGACAACTCCTCCTCCACGTCCTCCTCGTCCAACAGCACCACCACCGACAACCAGCCGGCCACCTCCTCCACCGCGGCCACCGGCACCAAGCCGGTCGACACGAAGAACGCCGGCATCCCAACCGGCTTCGCCCACACCCAGCAGGGGGCGGAGAGCGCGGCGGCGAACTACGCCGTGACGCTGGGCTCGACCGGCATGTTCAACAAGGACAGCCGCCACCGCATCGTGAACGCGCTCTACACCTCCGCCGCGGCGGCAAAGCTCCAGAACCCGATGGACGCGGCCTACTCGACAAGCCTGCTGAGCAAGATGGGCCTCGACGCCAACGGCAACCCGCCCAAAGGCAACACCTTCGTGTCCCGGACGGTTCCGGTGGGCACCAAGGTCGTGCAGTACGGCGACAGCAACGCCAAGGTGTCCGTCTGGTACATGGGGCTCGCCGGCATGTCCGGCACGTCCTCGACCAACCCGGTGACCACTACCTGGAAGACCTGGACCTTCGACCTCCAGTGGGCCGACAACGACTGGAAGGTCAGCGCGGACTCCCAGACGGACGGACCGGCGCCGGTTCCCGGTGACGACCAAGCCGCCACCTCCGATGCCATCAGCAAGGCCGTCGAGCAGTACGGAGGGTTCACTTATGCCCGGTAACCCGCGTCGTGTCCTCAAGCTCGCCGGCCTGGCCGCCGCCGCGCAGACAGCCGTCGTACTGCTGGCCACCCAGGCCGTCGCCGCCCCCACCCCCTCGGCCTCGCCCTCCCCCGGCGCATCGTCCAGCAGCGACGCCTGCGGCCTGTTGAACGGCACGGCGAAGCAGTTCTGCGAGAACGACAGCGGAAAGGGCAGCTCCGGCGGCTCCACCACCGACCCCCTCACCTCCACCCTCGACCCCCTCTCCTCCCTCGCCCAGGGGTGTGCCAAAGCCGCGTCCTGGACCGTCGACAAGCTCGGCGACGCCGTGAAGGAGACGGCGAACGTCGACTTCACGAACGAGAAGTTCCTCCAGCAGTACGCCGTCGTGTTCGCCGCGTCGACGATCCTGACGCTGCTGCTGTGGCTGCTGGCCGTGGCCAAGCGCGCGGTGCGAGGCGTCCCCCTCACCACCGCCATCTCCGAGGCCGTCGGCTTCCTCTGGCTCACCGTCCTCGCCTCCGCCTTCACCCCGCTGATCCTCTACACGGTCGTCTCGGCCACCGACGGCGTCACCGACGTCCTCGCCAAGACCACCGGCGACCAGACCGACACGTTCTTCGGCACCTTCTCCGGCGCCCTCAGCAAGGGCGACGACATCGGCGGCGGCCCGATCATGCTGATCGTCGTCTCCCTGGTGAGCATCCTCGCCGCCGGCGTCCTGTGGCTGGAGCTGGTCATCAGGGCGGCGCTCCTCTACGTCGGCGCCCTCCTCGGCACCGTCGTCTACGCGGGTCTGGTCGACAAGAACCTCTGGGGCCACGTCCGCCGCTGGGCGGGGATCATGATCGCGGTGATCCTCGTCAAACCGGTCATCGTGATCGTGCTGGGCCTCGCCGGCGCCCTGTCCTCCGACGGCGGCCCCGACTCCTTCTCCGCCGTCGTCTCCGGCCTCGCCATCATCCTGCTCGCCATCTTCGCCAGCGCGATGATCTACCGCTTCGTCCCCGGGTTCGGCGACGAGATCGCCAACGGCCGCAACAACCGCATCATGCAGGGCGCCGAAGGCAAGGCCGCCGCCGTCATCAGCAGCCCCGCCAACCTCGTCGCCCAGGGCATCAGAACGCACAGCGCCCGCGCCGACAACAACGGCGGAGGCGGTTCCACCGGCGGATCCTCCGGTGCCCGCCCGTCCAACCCGGCCTCGGGCGGCGTCGCCGCGCACAGCACGCGCACCCCGAACGGTGGTGGCGGCGGATCTGTCCCCTCCGCCGCACCCGCACCCCGCGCGCCCAGCCCGGCCAACACCCCGCACGCCGGCAACACCCGCAACAACAGCTCGGGAGGTGAAGGGCGTTGACGACCGAGTCCCACCTGTCCCATCCGATCACGCCCCGCCGTACGTATCTCATCGGCCGCGCCCGGCCGAACGCGATCGTCGGCAGGAACCGTGAGTCCGGCGAGATCGGCCTGATCATCGTCGGCGCGTTCCTCGGCATGATGTGCGGGCTCCTCGTCCCCGTCCTGTCCCTGCGCATCGTGCTGCTCATGGGCTTCCCGCTGCTCGCGCTGGCCGCGGTCTACGTGCCGTACAAGCGCCGCACGTTCTACAAGTGGTTCGAGATCAACCGCAGTTACAAGCGCACCCTCCGCACCGGCACCGTCTACCGCTCCACCGCCAGCGAGGCCGGCACCCGGATCGACGGCCGCGAGGTCGAGATCGGCCCGCCGCCCGGCATCGGCCGCATCAGCTGGCTCGCCGCCCCCTTCGGCCCCGACGAGATCGCCGTACTCCTGCACGCCGACCGCAAGACGGTCACCGCGGCCATCGAGATCGAGGGACCCGGCGTCGGCCTGCGCGACTCCGAGGACCAGGAAGCCCTCGTCGACCGCTTCGGCACCCTCCTCAAGCACGTGGCCAACGGCGACGGCTTCGTCACCCGCCTCCAGATGCTCGCCCGCACCCTCCCCGCCGACCCCGACGCCCACGCCAAGGACGTCTCCCAGCGCGGCGACGAGAAGGCCCCGGGCTGGCTGGCGCAGTCGTACGACCAGCTGCAGTCCATGGTCTCCACCAGCAGCGAGCAGCACCGCGCCTACCTCGTCGCGTGCATGCACTACTCGCGCGAACTGGCCGCCGAGGCCCACGCCATGGCCCGATCGGCCCGCCCCCAGGCCGGCCGCAAACTGGACCGCGACTCCGGCCTCGCCGTCGTCATGGCCCGCGAGCTCACCGACATCTGCTCCCGCCTCCAGGAGGCGGACATCCGGGTACGGCAGCCCCTCGGCCAGGGCCGCCTCGCCTCCCTCATCCACTCCATGTACGACCCGGACCACCCCATCGACCACATCCAGGCGATGACCCAGCGCAACGCCTGGCCGGCCGAACTGGACGCCATGGAGCCCACGTTCCTCCAGGCGAAGACCCGCGAGTCCGCCACCCGCGAGCCCTGGTGCCACGCCACGGCCTGGGTGAAGGAATGGCCGATGACCCCGGTCGGCGTCAACTTCTTGGCCCCGCTCCTGGTCCACACCCCGGACGTCATCCGCACCGTCGCCGTCACCATGGACCTCGAACCCACCGAGGTCGCCATCGAGCGCATGCTCACCGAGAAGACGAACGACGAGGCCGAGGCCTCCCGCGCCGCCAAGATGAACCGGACCGTCGACCCCCGCGACATCGCCGCCCACAACCGCCTCGACCAGCGCGGCGAGGACCTGGCCAGCGGCGCCGCCGGCGTCAACCTGGTCGGCTACATCACGGTCTCCTCGCGCTCTCCCGAGGCCCTCAACCGCGACAAGCGCACGATAAGGGCGTCCGCCGGAAAGTCGTATCTGAAACTGGAGTGGTGCGACCGCGAGCACCACCGCGCCTTCGTGAACACCCTGCCCTTCGCCACCGGAATCCGAAGGTAGAGGCTGATGCGCTGATGAGGGACCCGCTGTCCGTCCTCACCGAAGCCTTCACGTCCTTCCTCTTCGGGAAGGTCGAGACGACCCGCTCACCCGTCCGCACCTCCACCGGCCAGGCCCAGGCGGTCTACCTCCCCACGGCCGCCCCCGGCCTGGGCGACTCCGGCGTGATCATCGGCCGCGAGGTGTACTCCGGCAAGGGCTACATCTACGACCCCTTCCAGCTCTACGGCCAGCAGCTCCCGGCCCCGCACTGGCTGGTCCTCGGCGAGTCCGGCAACGGCAAGTCGGCCCTGGAGAAGACCTACGTCCTGCGCCAGCTCCGCTTCCGCGACCGCCAGGTCGTCGTCCTGGACGCCCAGGGCGAGGACGGCGTCGGCGAATGGAACCTCATCGCGGAAGAGCTGGGGATAACGCCGATCCGGCTCGACCCGATGGCGGCCCTGGACCACGGCATCCGGCTGAACCCGCTCGACCCCGCCATCACGACGACCGGCCAGCTTGCTTTGCTGAGGACCATCATCGAAGTGGCGATGGGCCACGGCCTCGACGAACGCTCCGGCTTCGCGCTCAAGGTCGCGCACTCGTACGTCAACGAGACGATCCTCGACCGCCAGCCCGTCCTGACGGACATCGTCGAGCAGCTACGACACCCCGAGCCGGAGTCGGCCGAGGCGATGAACGTCGCCCTAGACGACGTACGCGCGTGGGGCCTGGACGTGGCCCTGGTCATCGACCGCCTGGTCGACGGTGACCTGCGCGGCATGTTCGACGGCCCGACGACGGTCGGCATCGACCTCGACGCCCCGCTCATCGTCTTCGACCTGTCCCACATCGACCGCAACTCCATCGCCATGCCCATCCTGATGGCGATCGTCGGCGTGTGGCTGGAGCACACCTGGATCCGCCCGGACCGCAAGAAGCGCATCTTCCTGGTGGAGGAGGCCTGGCACATCATCGCCAGCCCGTTCGTGGCCCAGCTGTTCCAGCGACTGCTGAAGTTCGGCCGACGGCTCGGTCTGTCCTTCGTGGCGGTCGTCCACCATCTGTCCGACGTCGTGGACGGCGCGGCGGCCAAGGAGGCCGCGGCGATCCTGAAGATGGCGTCGACAAGGACGATCTACGCCCAGAAGGCGGACGAGGCACGGGCCACGGGCCGGGTACTGGGCCTGCCCAGGTGGGCGGTGGAGATCATCCCCACCCTCACCCCGGGAATCGCGGTCTGGGACGTCAACGGCAATGTCCAGGTGGTCAAACACCTGGTCACCGAGACCGAACGCCCCCTCGTCTTCACGGACCGCGCGATGACCGAGTCGTCCAGCGACCTCTCCGACGCCGACGACGTGCTGCGCGCCGCCGAGCTGGAGGCGGAGCAGCGGGCGGCGGCCTTCGTGGAGCAGCACCTCGGCGACTCCGAATCGACGGTGGCGTAGGGAGGACCGTCCGTGAGACCGGACCCTCGGCAGGAGCGCGAGCAGCAGGGCGGCGGCGGGATTCCCGACGGCCTGCTGATCGGCATACTCGGGTTCCTGCTCGGCATCACCGTCCTGGTGTGGACGGCGACGGGACTGGCCGCCTGGTTCGCCCACGGCGACTGGCCCTCGACGGTCAACCTGACCCACACCCCGCCCGCGATGCGCCACCTCATCGGCGAACCGCACGACATCGCGGGCGCCTGGCCGGACACGCCGGCGGCCCAGCTGTCGGGGTGGGGGCTGTTCTGGGGCCTGTTCATCGGCCAGCTGTTGGTCCTGATCGTCCTCACGGTGTTCGTGCTGGGAACAGTGGCCCGCTGGCGGGCGGGACGAAGACGACGGAGAGCGGAGACGAAGAGGACGCCCGCCGGGGCGCCGGAACCGCGCGCGGGGACGCCGCAGGCACAAGAAACAGCCCCGTTGCCGCAACCCGCCGTCCCGGCCGTCCCCGCGACCACCGCGACCACCGCGACCGAACAGCCGGTCCCCGCCACCGACCTCTACGCCCCTCTCCCGGCCGGTCTCCCGGTAGGCGGTGAACAGGCGGTCGGATGGGCGAGAATCCACATCGCCCCCAGGGAGAGCCGACAGGCCACGGCCACCCGGACCATCCAGGACGCACTCGGCCCCGCCGTCGTCGTCACCTCGAACCCCGCGCTCTGGTCGGAGACCAAGGACGCCCGGGCCAAACTCGGCCCCGCCCTCCTCTACGACCCGAACCACCTCTGCGACACCCCCGCCCGCTTCCACTGGTCCCCCACGGCGGGCTGCGAGGACAAGCAGACGGCGATCCAGCGCGCGCAGGCCCTCCTCACCCCCGTGAAGCCCACCGCGAAAATCGACCAGGCGGTCACGGACACGGCCGAAACGCTCCTGCGCAGCTATCTCCACGCCGCCGCACTGGAGAACCGCACGATCCGCCACGTCCACCGCTGGGCCCAGGGCACCGGCGTCCAGGACGCCGTACGCACCCTCCGCACCCACCCGAAGGCGGCCCCCGGCGCGGCCGGCGAACTCGAAGCCGCCCTCACGTCCCACCCGGAACGCCGGGACATCGCCCAGGAGTTGACGGCCCGGGCGCTCGCGGCGCTCTTCACGGTCAACATCCGCGAGGCCTGCACACCCAACCGATCCGATGCCCTCGCCCTGGATTCCTTCATCGATGAAGGGGGCACGCTTTATGTGGTCGGTGAATCCATCGAGGACCCCAGGACCAACCCCGGCGCCATGCCCCTCCTGACGGCCCTCGTCTCCAGCGTGGTCGAGCACGGCCGGCGCATGGCCGAACGGTCATCCTCCGGTCGGCTCGACCCACCACTGACCCTGGTCCTGGACGACGTGGCGGCTGTGGCCCCACTCCCCCAGCTCCCCGACCTCCTGGCCGCCGGCACCGACCAGGGCCTGCCGACGCTCGCCCTGCTCCGCTCCCACGAACAGGCCCGCTCCCGCTGGCCGCACCGGGAACTGCCGGTCTAGGCCGGCCACTCCAGCACGAACTCGAACTCCTTCTTCCCCGCATCCGCCTCGAGCTCCACGACCACCCCGCTCGGCACGAACCCGGCCTTCCGGTAGGCGCCCTGAGCCCGGGCATTGTCCTCGTGCACCAACAGCCGCACCCGCTCCGCACCCCGCTCCCGCGCCCACGCCACGCCGGCGTCGAACAGCGCCTTGATCAGCCCGCTCCCACGGTGCTCGGGCCGTACGAACACCCCGACGACATGCCCCTGCCGCCGCTCGACCGGAAACCCGGCCCAGTCCGTCGTCCCGGCCTCCTCGACCAGCACGGTCAGGCCCCCGGCCCACACCCCGTCCGCCGCCTCGGCGATGAACTGCCGTGCCCCGCTCAGCTCCTCGGCCGACCGAGCGGCCCGCTCCTGGTAGAACGAGTCCGGCCGCTCCACCGCGTCCTCGTAGGTCTCCATGAACGCGATATCCGCCACCGGGTCCCGCAAAGCAACCAGCCGAAGCTGCTTCACGGCCTCCCACTCGTCGGCCCGTATCGCACGTATGACGTGATCACCGCTGGTCGTAGCGCTCATGCGACCACGGTAGCCACCACCGACCACTCCGCTCACCTCGTTTACGACCGCCCAGGCCGGAGCCGTTGTCAGTGCCCGCGCCTACTGTGGACGTCATGACGACCCTTCCGAACCGTCCGAACACCGCCTTGTTGATCGTGGACGTGCAGAACGGGGTGGTGGCCGGCTCCCACAACCGCGACGAGGTCATCGCCAACATCAACACGCTGCTCGCCCGGGCCCGTTCCGAGGCGGTCCCCGTGATCTGGATCCAGCACTCCAGCGACGATCTGAAGCCGGACAGCGCCCCCTGGCAGTACGTCCCGGAACTCGTCCGCGAAGCCGCCGAGCCCCTCGTCCACAAGCGCTACGGCGACTCCTTCGAGGACACCGAGCTGGAGTCCGTGCTGGCCGACCACGGCGTGGGCCGCGTGGTGGTCACCGGCGCCCAGACCGACGCCTGCATCCGCTCCACCCTGCACGGCGCGATGGTCCGCGGCTACGACGCGACCCTGGTCGCCGACGCCCACACCACGGAGGACCTCTCCCCGTACGGCGCACCGCCCCCGCAGCAGGTCATCACGCACACGAACCTCTACTGGCAGTGGCAGGAGGCCCCGGGTCGAAAGGGCGGCACGGTCGGCACAGCGGACGTGACGTTCTAAAACACGGACCCCAAAATGCAGAAAGGCCCACGCCATACGGCGTGGGCCTTTCCCAAAATTTGTTCGGCGGCGTCCTACTCTCCCACAGGGTCCCCCCTGCAGTACCATCGGCGCTGTAAGGCTTAGCTTCCGGGTTCGGAATGTAACCGGGCGTTTCCCTCACGCT